>NZ_JBIVRU010000022.1:0-75402 GCF_044755845.1 Lysinibacillus sp. NPDC092081 | reverse complement strand
CATTTTTACTGAAGTTGTAACTACCAATGACATCAATTTAACGATAACGATCATTTCATTCGACCTCCTTAAGAATTTTTTGTTTGCTTTGTAAGTATATCTAACTTTAAGTTGTTTGTAAACATCTTTTACTAAGTTTTCCTGATTGTGTTAATGACTAGAAAAACTCTTTGCTGCTTTAACTTTTGTTCAACAATCGGGCCAAATTGTTGAAGATGAGCAGGGGATATTCACACATTCGCTGAAATATATAGGTATGGACATTAAATAAAATGGATTTCAAATGACGAAACCCACCTAAGGAGATGACGTTGAATTTTGTCGTGAAGCAGCTAGAGGTCACCCTGCAAATTGCCAAGGACCATAATCTCTTTTAGAAAAAGGAAAGGTGAAAAAATGGATTATAAAATGAAAAAAATTATGCTTTTTTCTATAGGCACATGAACGCTATCCACCTTATACTTATTTACGTCAGGACATACTAAATATCTTGTACCATTCTTGGGCATTTCTGTTCTAACTTTAGTTTTATTTTTATTAAATGAAATGAAAAAAACAATAATAAACCAAAAGACAAAGCGTAGAATTGGAGAATATGGATGGTACACATATTCCCTGTAATGTTCAAAAATAAAGTACTGTGCCGAAATTGTCTAAGGTCCTTTGTCTGAGAACTGAAAAAAAAGAGTTTAATAATAATTCAACAATCGGGCGCGATTGTTGAATAAACGTCTCTGTTCTTATTCAACTAACGGAGTGCTTTACTTCAAGATGGGATTTCACAGAGATCCCATCTTTTTCTTCTTCAACTAATGTTGCAGTTTAGCATAAGTAGGATTCTTTTGTTATTTTGAGAATGGTGCTTGTAGTAGAATCCGATTCTCAATCAGGTTTTTCAAGCTGATAAGGGACTTGGATGGTCCGAACTTTATAATAGAATCTTGAAATTGACCAATATCCTCTATGGAGGCAGTCTGAATCTTGATCATGTAATTGTATTCACCACTAATTCGAAACATATCGGTTACAATGGGATTTCGTTCGCAAAAATCCACCAGTGCTTGACATTGCTCTGTTTTAATAAGAAAGAATGCCGTGGTCCCTCGGCCTAGCGCCTGATGGCGAAAGGTTGCCGTATAACCCGAGATGATGTCTTTCTCCTCAAGCCTTTTTATTCGTTCCCTTACCGAGGGCTGGGACATGGACACATCTTTACTTATTTGTGAAATGGAGATACGTGCATTCTGCTGAAGAAGACCCAAGATACGGTAATCAGTTTCATCCATCCAATGTTCCATATATAATTCCTCCTAATGCATTTTCAAAAATGAATGAAATTAATTGATTTTCGTTATTTTTGGAAAGTGTAATGCGATAATCTTCTTTTTTATTGTATGTATTTCCTTACAACACTATTCTATACTAAATTCATCAGAAAGGGGAAATGATATTTGAATATCAAAGGTCTTGCTCATATTGCAATTCAGGCAAAAGATTATCCGGCAACAATCCGGTTTTACATTGAAGCATTGGGATTTAAGCGTGGACATCATTGGAGCCTTCCTTCGTTTCAAATCAAGGAAGCTTCGATGCTGATCTCTCCCGACGGCCGAACATGTCTCGAGGTTTTTGATGACGATGCTGTCATTCCAGCACAAGGGAAGAAAGCACGGTCGGAAGAGGAAGTTGCTTACGGAGCTATGCTTCACCTAGCGTTTTATGTGGAAGATGTCGACAAAGCGTTTCAAACGGCACTTGCCCATGGGGCAAAACCTTGTGTGGAAGCAGACAATCTAACTCTCGGAGAGCCTCCTCTTATTATCAGAAACGCTCTAATCCATAGTCCTAATGGAGAGGTTATCGAATTTATTCAGGATGTGGATTTTGATATAGAGTCCCGTAGTTCAGTGGAGTAGTTCAATAAGCTAGTGGCAATCTAAGACTTTTTCCTATCCTAGACTGCCACTGTGTTCTTCTTAAACTCCCATGAAAGAACTTAATCATCTTTCATTTTCTGTGGTGAAGTGCAGATTTTTGCGCTTCATGGATGGCTAACGGGGTGCTTTACTTGAAGAGCATTGAGTTGCATCTGCAGCTCTTTTTTTCTTTATTGAACTAACGGAGCAGTTTACTTTAACAACATCCAATAAATTCATTGGATATATATGCTAAAATAAAAAGGGAATCACGAAATAATCTACTTAAATGAAAAGACGGGCGATAGTAAAAATCTAATAAAGGAAAGTAATAAAATGAATAAATTAATTTTATCCATATTGATTGTTATTATTTTGACTGGATGCAATGGACCAACCGATCCTCTTAGTCAACCAGAAGGCAAAGTGATTGTGAATGGGGAACAATATACAATGATACAAAGTGATTATGAGTGGAAAGAAGAAAAAATGGAATTTAGTATGATGAATTCTACCGATATAAATGAAATAGCTAAAATTTTCGATACACTAGATGTTGAAAAAGGCGCTACATTTAAATTTGAAATTGATAAAAACTCTTCTTCAATTACGGTATCTAAACTGAATGAAGATGGTACAACTGATCTTGTTGAAATGAAAGATAATGAAATTACGATGCCATCGGAAAGTGGATATTATATTTATCAACTTAAAACAATATGGTCTGAAGGAAAACAAACTTTTGTTTTTGATGTTAATGTAGAATAAAAAGAGAGTGACCTACAACTAAATAAATTAGTTTTTTCTAACATAGGCTTTACTTGAATAGAGCTACATAGGCGGCTCTTTTTCTTATTTTGCTAACGTCGCAGGTTTATGAAAGATAGCAATAATTTTATTAGAAACACCGTAATCTATATTGAGATGAAAAGTTATTTACTACGCAAGATTGTGATAAACAAAAGATGGAGGAGAAAAAAATGGGTGTTAAAAGAAAATTCGGAGTACTAATTTTAACGAGTGTTATTGTAATGTCTGTGGTATTTTTGTACGCGCAACAAAAGCCATATAATACAGAGCAAGTTATAGATTCATTGTGGGATAAATATGACGTACAAAGCACTCAAATAGGTGTTACTGATCCGGTTATATCGATAGATGTATATGATAAAAATGATATACCTGAAGTTGAAAAGTATTTAAAAGCCAAATTGTCTAAAGATGATTTAGAGCACTATGAAATTGAGGTATTTTCTCGGTGGTCGTGAATCTTTAGTGAGACTACTATGAAATATTTTCCAAAATAGGGCGCGATTTTGGAATTAGCGTAGCCATTCATATTCAACTACGGGGTGCTTTACTTCAATAAGGGGTAGAGCCATTTTCTTCTTAGACTAACGGTGCAGATTAGTTCAATACGATGCCTGTTTTATCATTTAATCAAGTAATAGATGGAGGAAGAAAAAGTAGTAATACAGTTTACCATTAGTTTCGAAAAATACCGTATCATAAGTAAAAACGTTTTTTCGGAAGAAATAAAGAAGTACCAGTCCTAATTGGGCTGGCACTTTGTAAGATACAATATTCATTATGTGGTTCTAGCTGAGCAATTTGCTTTATCTACTTTGTATTTAATAATAAATGCGTCAGTGCTTGTTTTAGTGATGTAGGCTGACGATCTAATAAGAAATCTAAATCGGTATGTGTTGATTCTAATCCTCCTTCACGAATACCTTTTTGAGTCATTACTAACATTGGAAGGTAGGCTTCAGGTATTCCGGCACCTTTTAACATCTCTTCATAAGAAGCCTCGTCAACTGCTAATAAAGGAACATCTTTGCCTAATACTTCATTTAGAGTATCAACAAATTGCTGTTGTGTTAAATTTTCTCCAGAAAGTTCATAGATTTTATTTTCGTGACCATCAGCTACTAAAACATTCGCTGCTGCCTCAGCTAGATCTGGGCGATATACCCAACCGATTTTTCCTTCACCAGCAGAAGTTACCCAAGGGGCACCAGCCAGACAGCCTTGAATTGTGCCAAGTTCATTTTCTACATACCAATTGTTACGTAGAATCACATAAGGAATACCTGATTCAATAATTGCTACTTCACGTGCTCTATGCAGGCCAGCTAGGAAAAAGTCATTTCCTTCTGCCCTCGTAACACTTGGATAAATAATTTGTTTTACATCTGTTGCATTAGCAACTTCTACTGCGTTTGTATGCTGACGCATAACTGTTTCCAAATCACCAAATGTTGACATAATGAATAAACGATCTATACCTTTGAATGCTGTAAGTAATGCTTCTGGATTTTCAAAATCTGTTACACGAACTTCTAGGCCGTGTTCCTTATAGCTAAGCACTTTTTCAGACTTGTCGTCCCGTACACCAACAATTATTTCTTCAACTGATAATTTGGTAAGTAAATACTCAACAATTTTAGAACCTAAATTTCCATTTGCACCCGTTACTAAAACTTTCATACAATCTCCTCCACTACGGTGTTATTTTTGATTTTTGTACCTAATAAATATACTATTATCAAAGAAAGATTTATGTAAGTAGGCACAATTTAATAACATAGTCATAAAAATAGTACCTAAAGAAAAGGAGGTTTTATTTTGGCACGTTTTAGTTATCAAGATGAAACGGTCTCTGAAGAAACGCTGCAAGAAATTTGTCCATTAACAGTTGCTCAAAATGCAATTGCAGGCAGATGGAAAATCGTGATTTTGTGGCATTTAAGACAAAATGAAATTATTAGGTTTAATGAATTATTGAGGCTGCTACCTGGTATCTCGAAAGGAATTTTAACTAGACAATTAAGAGAGCTTGAGGAGGACAGATTAGTACACAGAGAAGTTTATAAAGTTGTTCCACCAAAAGTAGAATATTCATTAACAAAGCAGGGGCAAAAGTTTATACCTGTATTAGAAGCAATGCAAGTTTGGGGTAAAGATTTACTAAATAAAAGAATATAGATGTATGAAAAACTTGAGGATTAAAAATAATTATTAACTTCTTATTACAAATAGCTAAAAGGTATCGAGTTTAAATGTAAAAAAATGAACACTCTCATATAGAATTACTTTTCTTATTGAACTAACGTTGCAGGATAGTTGAAGAAGGTATTTCTGTATTTTTACTTGAATATATCTATAAAAAGACTATAGATGGAGGGCTGTTTATGGCATTAATTTCAATCTATACTGTTGGTAGGCTAAACCATCCCTATGACCACCCTACCTCTCGTGAATTTTATCAAGTTGGAAATGAAGTATATAGTCAGGCAACTAAATCAGGACTTATAGAGGCATTCTCACCTGAAGGAGTCCCTTTCCCTGAAGAAACCGTAAAGGGAAAGGGTTCTCCTATTCTTACTCTTACAGTATGGAGAAATCTTCAATCCTTATATCGCTTTACCTATTCGGGACAGCATATACAAGCATTACGAGATAGAAGCAGATGGATGGAGCAATATCCAGAGAAACACCTATCTTATGTAGTTTGGTGGACAGAAAAGGTGGAGGATGTCTCATGGGAGGAAGCATTTAAGAGATACAACTATTATATTCAGCATGGTCCAACTCCTTTTGCATTTGATTTTAAGCATACATTTGATGAAAAAGGGGAGAGGTTCTTGATTAAGTAGCAGGGGTCCACTCTGAAGGGAATTGTGAAATATTACACTTAAACTAACGGGGAGCTTTACTTCAAGATGGGATTTCTGTGGAATCCCATCTTTTTTCTTGTTCAACTAACGGGGCAGATTAATGAAAGAAGCAGTAATATAATTGTTATTTTTTAAAGAATGATGTATTATAGTTTTATGATTATCGAACAACGAAATGAAGACCAAATTAAAGTACAAATTTTTAAGGCATTAGCTGATGAATCCCGGTTAGAAATTATTCGAATTCTTAGAGATCAAAAGGGAGAATTAAGCTGTGGGGAGGTAGGTGAACATATTAATATTTCAAAATCAACAGCTTCTTACCATTTTAAAACTTTGAGGGAGGCAGGATTAACATCCACTCGTAAAGAAACTCGCAACAAATACGTTAAATTAAGACTGGATACATTTGAGAAATATTTGCCAGGTTTCCTAGATTCTTTGTGAATCTAGGAAAAATTTTAATTTTTAGTTCGATAGTTTTTAAACTATTAAACAATTGGAGTGTTAGCATTGAATAGAAAAGTTTCAATTATTTTTTTCTTAATAATGTTTGTTATTGGGACAGATACCTTTTTAATATCCCCATTACTACCAACTTTACAGGCGGCTTATAATATACCAACGGAATGGTCTGGGTGGATGGTTAGCACTTATGCTTTGGGATATGCTTTATTTGTTTTAATTGCTGGACCTATTTCTGATGGAATGAATCGTAAGAAGATAATGATTTTAGGTTTAGTGGGATTTGCAATCTCAACTTTTTTATGTGGAATTGCTTCAAACTTTTGGGAAATGATTGTATTTAGACTACTAGCTGGTGTAAGTGCTGCTTTTGTAACACCACAAGTTTGGGCCTCTATTCCAATATTAGTAAAGCCCAATGATATAATAAAAATAATGGGATATGCAACGGGTGGTTTGGCTGTTTCTCAATTGATAGGAATACCCATTGGAAGTTTATTAGCGGCTTTCACTTGGCATACACCCTTTTATATAATTTCAATATTATCGATTTTCTTGGTATTTGTTATTACAATGTTTTTTCCCTCTATTGAAGCAACAAAAAATATTGAGAAGCAATCAATATTGGGAAAATACCAGCACATATTTAAAACACCAAGAGCAATTAAATATTTCTTAGCTTATTTTATTTTTCAAATAGGTAATTTTGCTGCATTTTCTTTTATTGGTTCTTGGTTTTCGGAGAGTTTTTCATTAAGTGTTTCTGCAATTGGAATAGCAATGATAAGTTTAGGGCTCGGAAATGTTATTGGCTCCTTTTTTGGAAGTAGAATTGTAAAAAGGTTAGGAGAACCTAAGTCCTTATTATTATCATTAGTAATCTTAATCCTTTTTTACATAGGCCTTCCTTTCTCTCCAAATCTATATGTAGCTGAAATAAGTTTCTTTTTTATATTTTTGATCGGTGGGTTTATATTTCCTGTTTTTATGAGTACCTTGCAGAGCTTAACAACAACAGCTCGTGGTACGGTCTCCGCCTTGGCCAACGCTACTATGTATGGTGGTACAACACTTGGTGGAGTCATTGGTGGTGTTCTTTTTAGTCATATATCAGGGTTTAAAGGGGTTTCTCTCTTTACTGCTATACTTTATATCGTTTCTTTACTTATTTATAAAAGCAGTGGCATATTTAACGAAGAACAATCATTGCATACTAAAGATGTTTCCTCTTAAGAGATGAGTTCAAAGGAGTTCAGCTGCCAAGTGGGAGAGCTTACTTGTAATGTAGGTTGTGAAGGTTCTACTAGAGGCTTTTGTCGAGGAGTATTTATTAAAAGTATGAATTTAGATAAAGGTACCTGGAATTGCGCTAAAGGTTGAGCATTATGGAAGGCATTAATTAATTATAATAGCATTAATAAAAAAATAAATGAAAACGTCGTTATACTGTTGATGCAATTCTAAATAATGTGTAATTTCTACATAAGGACGTTAGTTATATTCGATGGGCTTAATGTTTGTGAATAAATGTACTTAAACTAACGGGGACTTTACTTGAATAACATTGAGTTGCATATGCAGCTCTTTTTTTCTTTATTGAACTAACGGAGCAGTTTAGTTGAAGTTGAAAAGAGTATTTTTAGGTGCATATTGAAGTTAATCTTAAAATAGAAATTGTTTTCAAAATAGTGGATTTGATGGTTTTATTTCAACAAGAGGTAAGTAAACAAAATAGTTAAGATAGATTCATATTTTAAGTAAGCAATTTAAGAAAAACTTAAGATTTACCCTACTATCTTCTTAATTAGTTTTACTTATAATCTTTTAAGTAAGAAGAATAAGGGAGAAGTTAAAAATGAAAAAGTGGGGCTTTTTATTAATTATTGCAATATGTTTGGGTGTGACAGCCTTTAAGATAATACCGTTCTTTCAAGGTGAAAAAGGTGTAATAGTAAATGCCTATATTGAGAATGGTGTAGTGGAGGGTAAGTTGTCTTCTGGAAATATAAAAAAAGTAGAAATTCCAGTAGAACAAATTTATCAAGGAAATTTACTTTTGGTGAACAGTAAGCACCCAGTTCACAATGAAAGTATAAAGTCAGATGTCATCAATTTATATGCTCGCAAAGAATTGGTAAAAGGATACAGAGTGTTTAATAGCGAAACATATTTATCAGAAGATATAGCAAGTAAATTTTCGGATATGGTTCTTGATGCGGAAGAAGATGAAGTTTCTAGTTTTTTAATTACGAGTGGTTTTCGAGGATTTGATGAGCAAACTAAACTTTATAAAGAAATGGGTTCCAATCGTGCCTTGCCAGCAGGTTACAGCGAACACAATTTAGGTTTATCGCTTGATGTGGGAAGTACCCAAGGGAAGATGGAGGTAGCACCTGAGGGCGAGTGGATTGCAGAGAACGCTTGGAAATACGGGTTTACTCTACGTTATCCAGAGGATAAAACGGACATAACGGGAATTATGAATGAACCATGGCATATCCGCTATGTCGGTTTACCACATAGTGCGATTATGAAAGAAAAGAATTTTGTTTTAGAGGAATATTTAGACTATCTAAAAGAAGAAAAACATATTTCTGCTACTGTAAAAGGTCAAAAATATGAGGTCTTTTATCATCCAGTTACTGAAAATACCACTATTAATGTGCCAGCCAATCTTCGTTATGAGGTATCGGGCAATAATACGGATGGTGTGATTGTGACAGTATTTCCTGATAACGTGTAGAAACTCAGGTGAGGGTGCGATGAACGGTATTATAAATCATACTGAAACACTACTTAAAGAGACACCAAATACAGGTACAACATAAAAAGAGTGAGGGAGAGCCAAAAGGCGACTATCTCCTATAGGAAATCCAACAGTTCCCCCAGTTGTCCGGATCAACTGAAAATTCTATCGGAAAGAGCTCTTACTATTAATATACGAGGAGTCATATAAATATGATAAAAAAAATAGTCCCAATTGCACTACTCATGATGATTCTAATTGTTTCTGGCTGTTCCGGAAATGAACAAAACAATCAACAAAACCAACAACAAAACCAACAACAAAACCAACAACAAAACCAACAACAAATCCAACAGGGAGTACTCACTGTCGCTGATCCTGAAAGTATCACCGTTCTTGTCAACAAAAAATATGCTTTTCCGGAAGGCTATGAACCGAAAGATCTCGTTTATCCAAATGTTCCATTTATATTTAATGAAAAAATAGAAAAAAGAATGATGAGAGAAGAAGCAGCAAAGTATCTCGAAAAAATGTTCCAGGCGGCGAATAAACAGAATATTCATCTAGCAGGTGTTTCAGCCTATCGTTCTTCTCAAACTCAAACAACACTATTTAATAATTATGTTGAAAAAGATGGAATCGAAAAAGCAAAAACATATAGTGCTGTTCCTGGAACAAGCGAACATCAATCAGGATTAGCAATTGACGTTAGTGGATCCGATGGTTCTTGTGCAGCAGATGACTGTTTCGCGAATACAGAAGAGGCAGCATGGCTTGAAGATAACGCCCATAAATATGGATATATCATTCGCTTTCCAAAAGACAGAGAAAATATTACTGGCTACCAATATGAACCATGGCATATTCGTTATGTTGGGGTAAATTTATCCACTGAGTTATATAATAAAGGGTTAACATTAGAAGAATATTATAAGTTGCACCTGTGAGCAGAGAGAGAAAATAACAATGAGTATCTTAAAATATAAAATTCTTCCAATGATATGTTTTTAGAATAAAGATTGGTTAAAAAATTTCCTTCAACCTTTTTCAAATGCCAAAACCCCATTTTGAAAAAAGATTGATCAAAATGGAGTTAATTTTTCTAACTAAGTTTGAGATTTTTATTGCTACACTACCTTTTACTTAGTTCAGTTATTTTGTTTTTTATCCGAGTAACGCAGATAAGCAGCTGCTTTCATAGTTTTCTGTAAATCGAATTTTTGTCTATTTATCATGATGCATTCGATTCCTTAGTAAATGCTGCAAAATACTAATCGATATGAACGTGAGTTTCATATACACGAATTTTATCGACAAACAATTCGATGAGTTGCTGAAGTTCCTGTTCGCTAAAGCCATGATTGAGCTGTGATAGAAATCGAGAAATGTCTTTGATTTCTCCGCTTAATAGCTGTAAAGAAAACAAATCAACCTATATATATAAGGCTTTTCACTATATTCTTTGTCCTGTCACCGGTACCTTTAGATGTTTTTTAGTTAAGTTAAGAAATTTTCGAAGGTCCACAAACGTTGACATACAAACGTTTGTGGTTTTTTTCTATTTTAATGGACACGATAGAAAACGATAAGAATTGAATTTATTTTACACAAATTTCACACATGAAAGAACCTTGATTTGTGAAGCGGTGGCGTGGTTGAAGTTAGTTTGAAAATTCTTAAGAACGAATTCTCACAAAAAAGAATTCGTTCTTGAATTTAACTAAAAAAGCATAGTAATAAATAGAAAGTTTATTATTTTCTAAAATAGGGAGGAAAATAGTATTGAGACTATCTGAACTTCATCCAATCTTCTATTACACACGAATCAAACAAAAAAGACTTTTTCGGTTTTTAGCAAATTTAAAAGAAAGAAAACGGTTTGCCACACATAAAGAGTTATCAACTACATTTCCCTATACTTGTAAAAAACATCAATCATTACTGAAAAGAAAGTTAGGAAATAGTGATCCTAAATTACAAGAAAATAAAATAATCAATTTAAAAATTGCAACAAGTGAAATCGATGACGTAATCATTAAGCCTGGTGAAACTTTCCCTTTTTGGCAACTAGTAGGGAAAACAACGGAGGCAAAAGGCTATATTGAAGGCATGCAGCTCGCAATGGGAGAAGTAAAGACGGGCATTGGCGGTGGAATTTGTCAGCTCGCTAATCTACTGTATTGGATGGCGCTACACACACCTCTTATTGTTACGGAAAGACATCATCATAGTTTCGACCCATTTCCTGATTCGGGGCGAACACTTCCATTTGGGAGTGGTGCAAGTGTTTTTTACAACTATATAGATCTACGATTTTATAATCCGACATCCAAATCTTTTCAAATAAAGGTTTGGGTAACAGATAAACATTTAAAAGGGGCTATTTTTGCTAATGAAGAAATGCCTTACTCTTACCATATTGAGGAAAGAGACCATCAATTTTTAAAAAGAGACGGGAAAAACTATCGTCAAAATGAAATTTGGCGAAAGACGATCGATAAAGTAACTGGACAAATGTTAAAAGAGGAATTGCTAATCAAAAACTTTTCAGAGGTGAAGTATCCTATACCGCTCGCTCCTGAATTACCGTGAAGACGGAAAAAAGAGAATTTTTACTGTAAAATTTAACACCGTATTTCTAGTGAAGTCGTGGGGAATGATATCCTCTTCCATTGCATCTTTAACACATGCCGAATATGGGAATTCACCCTTTATTAGTACACTCGCTTCTTGTGCTAACGGGGCATTTAATACGGTAAACAGGATATTTTGAGGATCATTGAAGTAACTATTCTGGGCTTTCTTCTAAAGAAGGGATATTAATTTTTTTGTTGAAAGCTTAAAGGCATTTTGATGATAAAGGTTGAATATTGAATTATAAAAGAACAAAAAACACTGTTTAAAATTTTACGTCAATAATCGACATGTTGATGTACTCATTGCAAAACTTTGTAAATTAATAGTGCATGTTGTTACTATCTTGTGAATATAATAGAACAAATGTCACGTGCAATGTAAGCTTTTAATTGATTTATTAAGGAATTAGGATGAAACGAAGGAGTGTAAAATTGTCGGTTTCAAATCCTCAATACGCATTTTTAGAGGTTGATTTTCATAATCCTAATTTAACTCAAGCAGAACTGAAGGTTGAGAATATTTCTGAAGGGGTACGGAAAAATAATGAACTCGTAGGAAATACCAAAATAGCATTGAAAATAATACCACCTAATGTATATCTAAAATTAAACTGGATGATAGGTTGGCTCTTATGGATACCAGTAGATATTTATTGTGCCGCGGCTTTGGTAGTAGCTCAATTCATATCATAATAAAAAGTTAAAACCACTATCCATCATAACAATGAAGGTGTTCTGTGGTTAGATGATATAATTGTAACAAGTGGATAGATAACCCGAAAATTCTGCGAGAATTTTCGGGTTATCAAATATCATGCATACATAGGCATTTGAGAAGTAGATATACCCATAAACATCTCATGTGTTGTTCATACACTCCGTACATGTAAAAGAAGAGGCTGAGGTGGGGGGAAAGCCGGAGATAACGTCAAAGGCTTACCTATCACTATAATAAGCGTCTCTTTTTTCAACTATAGAGTGTATTAATTGAAGAAGTCATAGTTAAATATGTATAAGAATTCCACTAAAATAGGAACCGAGCATATATAATTAAACCTACCAGCACCCTTGTGTTGCCACCTACACTCAGCACAATGTGAAGCGGTGACGTTTCTACAGTTAGTATAAAAATTGATTAGAAAGAATTCCTATTATCGGAATTCTATAAATAGCAGATTGTCAAAACAGTCTATCCGCACTGACAAACATATGTGTAGGCTCCATCAGTAAAGGGGAGAACAGAAAAAAATCACCCATAACATGACGAGTGATTTTTGAAAATCATATCTATAAAAAAGTCTCAAATTCAAGCTGCTATGTTTAGATAGTTAAAATACCTCGTATGGTAATGGTAGCAGCTCCTGCAACTTTGATGACTGGTTCTAATTCTTTTGATTTTCTCTTTAAAAGTATACTCATGTCCCAGTCTCTTTTGTGTTTTTATCTGATGAAGCGAAGGTACTGGCTATGGGGCAGTGGCGTTAAGAAGTAAAAGCAAGAGAGCGACCATGTGAACTTGCAAAAAAGAATTAGAAGTTAAAATAAAATAAAAATATTATGTTAACTATATAAAGAAAACTATAGATAAAATTATCTATAAAATGAATGACAAAAAAATAATAAAGAAAGAGGAATGGAATAGGATTCTTTGCCAAAGGTGTAGATGTATTACAAAAACTAAATTAGCAACAGGAAAAATGGCCAAGAGTATTTTAATTTTATGTGCTGCGAGTTTTTTGCACCTTTAAAAAAGATCTCTTCAGGGTCTGCCCCTCCAGATACTGTTTGATGAATAACCACTTGAATTCGTCGGTAAAGGTGATTGATTTTTCACTGATTTTACTTATTAATATTTGTTTGTAGACAAAAGTTCACGATTTGCTTCGCTAAAAATTTTCTTACTCATACCATCCCCTCCATGCTTACTTCCAGTTTACGAAAAGATACCCACAGCTTGAACACCTTTTTTCTAAAGTGTCCAATCTAGGGGTACCAGTTTATTCGGGCTAAGGAGCTTAATCATTTTATTTTATTCTAATGTCTATGAGGACAGCTCAGATCAGGTGATTCTTTGCCATTTAATTATTTAGCTGTTTTAAATTCACTGCGCATATCTTGGAACGCATCCTGAGACCCGGCGTTCGGTGATGGAGTAATACTTAAGGTAACTTTATTATCGGTAATCAGCACAATCATTTCTTTATCATTTGCCGATTGAATGAGTACTAATGATCCTTTTGAATCTTCGTCCTCATATGGCACAGCTTCTGCAACCTTGGGATCTTTCAGCTTCTGTTCCTCCGAAACCCCTGACTTAGCATTGACGCGGAATTTACCTTGCATATCAGGGTGCACACTCTCCTCAACAAACTTCAATCTTTCCTCTTTCTTTCCATTGTTGTAGTAGTCCGTGACATAGGATAATGCTAGCTTCTCATCCGCAGCTCGTTTCTCTGAATCCCCAGCTTGTTTCTCCGAATCTGCGGCATTAATACTTGAGCATCCAGATAATATAATCACTGCGGCGAATAAAATAGATAGAAATTTTGTAAAGTTCTTCATGTTTCTCCCTTGGAATAATATATAAGTATAATCGTTAGTCTATCATACACAGGAATTTATTGTAAATAAAATCCAGGGTTTTTTATATTGTTAAGTATTATTTTGGAAAATATAATAGACTATAAAATGCCGTTTCCGACACATATTACCCTGGTTACAACAACGCTGGTACCGGGCGTTCCAGGCGCGCTCAGACATAACCCAAAATAATTTATCGAATCTTTATTCGCTCTCATTCATTTGAAAGCTTTTTTAAATTGATTAAATGAAACAGAAAAAAATCACTCATGTCATGACGAGTGATTTTTGAAAATCCATTTTTACAATTATTAAATGTTTAGATTCATAACAATTTGCTCGCCAATACGTCCCATTCTTCTTTCCCCGTTATCGACAAAGCCAACTTTTAAATATAAATTTTGAGCCGGAATATTTTTATGATTAACGACTAAAACAACCTCATTACAATCTTTAAACTCTCTTTTAACAAATTCAGACAGTGCCAGCATCCCTTTTTTGGCATACCCATTTCCTTGTTGTCTATGATCAATAGATAGTGCAGTAAGCAGCATAGCCTTTGGATTATTAGAATACTCTCTTACTCTTTCTGTTGCGTGCAGGACAAAAAATCCTACAGGCACACTGTCACTCAGAATCACAATCGGATATTGTCCAACCATTTCTATAGAAATCTCTTTTGGAAGGGCAGTAAATTGACTTTGTTCTTCCGGAAGTTCAAAGTCATTCAATATATCTACATATTTTTTTGAGAAGTGTACTAATTCAATGGCGTTCGTTTTTTGCATAAAATAACCTCCTTTGCTTAATATTTTAATACCGGAACAAACGTTCGTCAAGAGACTTAGTTTATGAATAATATGTATTCATCTTTAATTTGATGGTTAAATATAGTTAATCAACACGTCTATATTTAAAGAAATGACAAATTGGGGGATGAAAAATGGTGTTACTTAAATATGAAGTAGAGGAAAACGAGCTAACAATGTTAAAAGAAGTTTATCAATCAGTTGGATGGATGAAACATGACGAACGTATAATAAAAAAAGTTTTCAATGCAAGTACACACCAAGTTTTCGCAGTAAAAGATCATCAAATTGTAGGTTTTGCGAGAGCTCTTTCAGATGGCATATTTAATGCTGCTATTTATGATGTTGTAGTACATAAAGATTATCAAGGAAGAGGGATAGCTAGAACTCTTTTAGAGGACATCATTCACCAATTAGAAGATGTTTCTTGTATTCAGCTGATTGCAACAACAGGAAATGAACCTTTTTACGAAAAGATTGGCTTTAAAAAGTTGAAAACGGGTATGGCCATTTACAAAAATCCGCAACTAGCCGAGGAGTATTTGGAAAGCAATAATCCTTGAGGAGGAGAATACAAAAAAAGCTGTAGCGTACGGTATCGCTACAGCTCAATTTGACTTGCTTAGGTTAGTCAGTAAAGCGATTATATCATACAATAGGGCAAACTAAAAATAACAACAGCAGAATTGATGAAGTATTTAAACACAAAAAAATCACACCTCCAAACAATGCCAGAGAGTTAGAAATAATAAATGAATTTGATGACTTAGAACTATAGTTGTTAATATATTTCATATACCCAAAAGGAGGAAATAAGTCATGCGTAATGTAAAGGGGTTAATGGGGATTCTTTCGATTTCTGTATTAATGCTGATCGGCTGTTCGTCTTCTTCATCGCCAGATTGGGTATATAACTTTGTTGTTTGGGATGACTATATGTATGTAGTCAGTGACGAATATACTGAAAATGTTGGGAATGTGTTAGGTGAAGTAACTAAATATTCTGATCAAGAAGCAATATATGATGGAAACTTTTCAAATCATTATAGAGAAGGAACAAAATATTATAAAATTAAGGAAGTAAGTACTTCTGAAGTGATTGCTATTCAAGAAGGGGATAGCTTTCGCATTGCGAATCGCGAAGGGAAATATAGATTAAAATAACATATCATCTTCATTACGTACTATTTAACGTTAAAGTTGATGTGTTATTTGTATGTGTTTATATACAAAGGGGAGAGTGGGAAAAGCTACTCTTTTCTTTGTTGAGCAATATACCTTATTAGGCTTAGAAGATAGAATACGAAAACGACCCTTTTTAAATTTTCATCAAAAAGTAATGCACTAATATATTCTAAAAAATCCTCACTGTAACTTTTAATAATTTTTTATCTTTCTCCCATCACTATCGTCGTATGAATATATCCATATTTTCACAAGGACGCTTTTAGGAAACGGCTAATTTGTAAGGTCGTTTGTGAACTGTTGATAGCTAGCTGCGCCAACATGTTCAAGCAGTACACAATCATGGCTATGTATACTTGATTGTGCACAGCCTGCTTATATTGCTTATATTTTTGATGTTCAAATGCTGCGTCATCCATTTGAAAAATAGTTCAATCTCCCCGTCGTGATTTGTGCCTGCATCCAATTCAAACCGATTGGTCAATAAATGCAGCTCATTGTTCTACTGCATTTGTGAGCACACGAACAGTCTTTTATAAATACCGGGCGATAAAATCATCTGGACTGCAAATTTCTCCACATAAGAATAGAAATAGCTTCATATAAATAAAGATAGCGAAAAAATAGATTCCTACAATCAATGGATTTATAAATTTAAAGAAGTTAAGTTTTTACTAAGAAAAAACTTAACTTCTTTAGATATACGTATAAAAAAGGGGAATTAATGAAACTATTTGAATATTTAAAACGTATTTCTAGTAGGGAAGAATATTGAAGTAGGTGAAGGAATGGCATACACCATTTACATAGTATTAACAAAAACAGGTACATTATTATCTAAAGCTATAGGCATGTATACTGGAAAAGAGATGAATCATGCGTCCATTGCTTTTGATGAGGAACTTTTTGAAATGTATAGCTTTGGACGTAGACAATTAAACAATCCTTTAAGTGGGGGTTTTTTGCAAGAAGATGCAGAAAGAGGGCTATTTGAAACAGCTGATTGTGTCATTTATCGCTGTAGAATATCCCACTATCAATACTTAGAGATGATGAAAATCGTACGTTATATGTATTGGAATCGTGATCGCTATAAATATAATTTTATCGGGCTCTTTGGCGTTATGATGCAAAAGGAGGTACGAAGAGAGCGTGCTTATTTTTGCTCACAATTTGTAGCGACTCTTTTAAAGGTTGGTGGGCTGAAAGTTTATCAAAACCCAGCATTAATGACACCTCACTGTGTCGCACAATTACCTTATTTAGAAAAAGTATATGCTGGGAAGCTTGCAGATTATTTACAAAGCGTACGTTCACCAGCAATGTTATACGGTTAAGGCGAAACCTCGAATTATTCTAATTAATTTTTATCCATGCTATCATAACGCCTCGGCGTATCTAGATATCCACCGAGGCTTCATACCTTATGGTCGTTCTAGGCCACTGTCACTACAGATTGTCAAAAGGCGTGGTAGCTTAAGTTCCACAAATTTACTCGAAGTCCACCACCGATTAATGAAAATATATCTATTCTGTTATAAAATTAAAGGTAGTCAAGTTGGGTATTATTCTCTTTAGAGTATATTATATACTTTATAGTAGAATTCTAAAGGATGATTATAAAGTAAAAAAATACATAACGAAAAATAAATAGTTTTGTAGAAATGCTAGGTATGGGAGGAGAAGGACGAGCATCTTGGTGACCTGGCAGCCTGAAAGACCAAAGAAACGAGTCCGTAGATTACCTTAAACGTTCGAAAACCGAAAAATACATAGGAGGCGTTATTGATGAGCGAAGAAGTAAATGCATTTGGTTGGGATGCGATTGATCAGGAATTATTAAAAGTTTATGGAGCACAGGAGCCGAAGCATTATGGCACTGTTATTCCATATTTATTAGGGGGCGAAGATCCGCTTGAAGGAATTAGTGTCTATAAGAGTGAGACACCAGTTCCACACTGGCATTTTGTAACTTATGGATTTTCCGAGTTGTATGAAAAAGAATCAGAGGATGCTGAATACAGCGGATATGGGTTTGAGTTAACATTTCGTCTTGCTCGAAATGAAGATGAGGAGGAGCCACCAGCGTGGGCGTTAAATTTGCTGCAAAACATGGGAAGATATGTTTTTGACAGTGGCAATGTTTTCAGAGCAGGCGATTATTTGGATGCTAATGGTCCAATCTGCGAAGGCGTTGATACGCTTTTAACGGCGCTTGCATATAAGTTAGATCCCGAGTTGCCTGCTATTGATACACCAAATGGACAAGTGGAGTTTATTCAAATGGTAGGTATTACAGGCGATGAGCTTGAGGCGATGCAAACTTGGACTACTATTGGTGTACTAAATGCAGGTCTAGAATATATCCCGAGCTATGTTACGGACTTATCTCGTGCATCTCTTTTACAGATTTCATCCATTGCCGAAGCGGTAGAAAAAGGAATGGCGGAAGAAGGCTCAAATACCGGCTATTTATTTGTGGACCAACTAGCTTGGGAGCAGGGGAAAAAGGGAGTGTTCAGCAAACAGCCTAATAAGTTAACGCTGGGGGCAAAGCAAGCAGGAATAATCGGTAAACTATTACGCGGGCGAATTTTAAAAGGGAAAAGGTTAGCCTTAGTTGGTCGAGAAATCCGAATTGTATTTGAGCCAGGAGAAAAATGTGGGTATAGCGTGGAGGAAGCGGATGTTACCATAGCTTTAAATGAAAAGGCAGTTATGGAACTCAATCAAAATTTGATGCCACAAGAAAAAGAATTTGAATTATCTTCTATACCGGGGCTTTCACTCCTAATTGAAAAAACGTATATTAAAGATCAGCAAGGAAATGTTGTGGAAACAATCGGATGATTGAATATATCTCTCCCGCTAAAACGAACAGTATATCCAAATGATGTGACTTTGGGTTCGTATAAAAGTGGGAGATTTTATTATTAACCAGAACCGTTTGAATCAGATTAAATACCGCAAGCTTCTTTTAAGAGAATAACAAAAAGAAATCTGATTTCAATCCATACGGAATCCTCATTTGAAACTTTTCTTAGAAAACTAACTATACGGCAATGTTCAACCTTATAGTTAAACCTTTTCTGCTATAATTAATGATTGTAGAGATTGGGGTGATAAAAATGCATATCGTTACAATGGAAGGCGTGCCATATGATTGGTTGAAGCAATTACAGGAGATTCATGCACATGTATTTGATGGGGCAAATCTACCACTAGAAAAACTTGAAAGTAAAGAAGGACTCATTTGTTTATTAGCAGTAGAAAATGAAGATATCATAGGCTTTAAACTAGGCTACACACATCCGGATGGCGTTTTTTATAGCTGGTTAGGTGGTGTCCATGAAAAGAAACGTGGTCAAGGAATCGCCAGTCAATTAATGAGGCGACAGCATGAATATCTACAGGCACTTGGCTTTAATAAAGTTCGTACATATGGTAGAAATGAGCGAAAAGCAATGCTTATCACAAATCTTAAACACGGATTTGATATTGTCTCAACTTTTGTAGATAAAAAAGATCGACATAAGATAGTATTTGAAAAAACATTGGAATAGGAGTTTTATGATGAAGGCATACTTAGCAAATGGATTATTTTCTTTAGGAGATCGTTTAGTCAACGAGCAGCTCGCTGCGGCAATTAGAGAGGCAGTACCAGGTATTGAATTATATGTGCCACAGGAGAATGATGCAATAAATGATAAAACGTCTTATGCAGATAGTTTGGCAATTGCGCAAGCAGATTTAGAGATGCTGCAAAATAGTGATGTATTAGTAGCCGTTTTAGATGGTGTTGAAATTGATTCTGGTGTGGCAGCAGAGATTGGTGCATTTGCGATGCTGAATCAACCAATCGTAGGTGTATTTACAGATGTTCGTCAACAAGGTCGGGATAATATGATGAAAATAGAGGCACTTGTACGCGACGGAATTGAAAATCAGTTTGTGTATCGTAATTTATTTGTTATTGGCTTAATTAAGCGCAATGGAGTTATTACAACTTCTATTGCTGAAGCAGTTAAAGCCATTGAAAAATATAAAAAATAGGAGGAGTTTTGTATGTTACTATCAACAACAGATATTGTAGCGGGAAAAGAAATTGTAGAAACTATAGGTTTAGTAAAAGGTAATTCGGTACAATCGAGAAATATTGGTCGTGATATGATGGCTGGACTTCGCAATATTGTCGGAGGAGAGATGAAGGAGTATGCAGAAATGCTCACTCGTTCTCGAGAGATTGCCACACAAGCTATGGAAGAAGAAGCCAGACAACTAGGAGCAAATGCAATTGTTGCGGTAAGATTTTCAACATCATCTGTCATGGACGGCACATCAGAAGTACTAGCATACGGAACTGCAGTAAGAGTAAAGGAATAATCCGCTAAAGATTTTAATCAAGATTTTTACTTATGTTTAAAAACAAAATGGTCAATGGGATTTTGTGAATGTTGCCCTTAAAATGAGAGTAATCTCCGTTTCAGACTACTCACTTTGGCACAGATATAATGTTGAAATTTCGTTTTATCACAATTAATTCTATGTGAAGTGGTTGATTGGAGTGGAGGCTGGGCGACTCCTTCGTGACCAACATCGTGTTGGACCGAGACCCTGCAGCGAAGCGAAGCGGCTCATCGAACGCCCCCAGGAAAGCGCCCAGCCGGAACGGAAATCAACCCCTAGCTTTGCCTAAGGGTCAGACTTTATTCAATGTGACACCTTATTTCATTGACATAATAGTGAAGGACTTCAATCACCAAGGTTGAAGTCCTTTTTATCTGCAAATGAGGGATTAACTGTAAAAATCAAGTGAATTATAACAAAAGTATAGTATGTAGTGCCAATAATACCAATAATATAGAAATTTAGTAGTTAAAAGGACTAATAGTGTCCAACTCTTTTTGTATAATAGAGAAGTAACTTTGAAGAGAGAGTGGGATATATGGTAGATTCACAACAAAATAAAGGCTATCGCGTCATTTCGATGTTTGACAGACTGATGGATGGTCAAGGGATTAACAAAAAACAAGAAGCATTTACACATAATGTTGGTGAAAAAACCATACAACGGGATTTGAATGAAATTCGGGGGTATCTGGAAAAAGCTAAATTAGATTGCCATTTAGAATATGTGCGGACAGAAAATGTGTACAGGCTGACAAATAAAGGGGAAAGTATTTTATCGAAGGAGCAAGTTTTAGCGATTGTTAAAATTCTCATTGAATCAAGAGCACTGCTAAAATCAGAAATGAGCGATATTATAGATAAGCTTATTTCAATTGTTGCGGCCGATAAGCAGGAGTTTATTCATAATATTATTTTAAACGAAAAGCATTTGTACGTAGATTTAAATCATAAAAAGTCTCTATTGCATTTAATTTGGGTTCTTTCAGAGGCGGTTCAAAAAAAGAAAATCATTAAAATTGATTATTTACGTGAAGGCGAAACAATTCCTACAGAAAAGATTTTAAAACCACTCGCCGTCATTTTCGCAGAATACTACTTTTATTTAATTGCTTATGATAATAAGCACGAAAAGGATTTGCCTATTGTCTATAGAGTCGACCGAATACAACATTTTCTTGAGCTTGATAAAAAATTTCAAATACCATATGCCGAACGTTTTCAAGAAGGAGAATTTCGCAAACGTATTCAGTTTATGCATGCTGGCGAGCTAATGAGTATGAAATTTATCTTTAAAGGAGCATCCCCGCAAGCTGTGTTAGATCGTTTACCAACAGCAAAAATAGTATCCAAAAAAGATGGGCAATATTTATTTGAAGCAGAAGTTTTTGGACATGGTATTAAAATGTGGCTGCTGAGCCAAGGAGCAAACATTGAAGTGCTAGAGCCAATTGAGCTTAGAGAAGAGATCATTGAAACGATTCAATCGATGCAGCAAAATTATCGCTACATATAAAAAGCTATCCTAAAGTTTAAAGTAAAAATCCGCGTAGAATCGAAGCGGATTTTTACCGTTTAAGAATGATTTATATCTTAAAAAACATCCTCGAAAAGGCCGGGCCAAATTAATATCATCTAAATCTTGTAATCTTTCATATGCTTTCCTCATATAAATAAATGTTTTGAGTCATCTAATCGTATGCCATTTTCACGTTTATCATTAATACGTAACGATAACTAATAAGCCCCATCATTATCAGAATTGGAAAAATAGACTTTTCAAAGCGCGGCTGATATTCAAATTGCTACATCTGTAATTATGATTGTTTTGTTATCAGAGGAACGAATCAATTCAATTTCATTAATTTACTTACTATCAAGTCGTTGAATCGCCGGTTAAAAATATTTAGGATACCGAGTAATATTTAATAATGTTAAACCCATTAAATTCTAAAAATTCGCACATATACATTCTTTTCCACGTTATAATTGAGCATATACTGAATGGATAAAGGGTGGAATTAAATGATATATAATCACGAAGAAAAAGAGATATTGTATCCAGATGGTACATTAATGTATCGTGGCGGTGTGAAGAAAAATGACTTTGGTCATGACATTTATGATGGAGAGGGGACGCTATTTGACCAAGAAGGTGAACTGTTATTCGAGGGAGAATTCGTCAATCATATGAAGCAAGGTAACGGCATTATGTATTTAAAAGGACAAATGATTTATCAGGGCGAATTTATTCAAAATAAAAAACAAGGTGATGGTATTTTATATAAGGAAAATCAGATATATTACGAGGGACATTTTCGTAATGATTTAATGGAAGGTTACGGTATTTTGTATTATGAAGAAGATGTTATTGTCCCATTTAAAGAGCTTCGTGTACAGTATCCGCAATTAAATCAGCCACAATATGAGGGTGATTTTGTCCATGGCATGAAGAAAGGCAAGGGAAAACAATACTATCCAAGTGGTTTTTTACAATATGAAGGTGATTTTATATGGAATCATATGCAAGGTGCAGGAAAGCTTTACTATGCACCAGAATCGCCAAGTGCTGAGGAGCTTGCAATTGGTGTAACATCCCTTCAGTATGAGGGTTATTTCTTTGAGGATATGAAGCATGGAAAAGGTAAGAACTATACTAGTCAAGGTGTGCTAGTATCGAAAGGGCAATTTAAAGAGGATGCTATGACAGGACACGGTACGCTTTATTATGCTAATGGACAGGCTTCCTATATCGGTGAACTTGTAAATGGAGAAAAGCACGGTCGAGGAGATTATTTTAATGAAGAGGGAAAAATTATTTATAGCGGTGAATTTATTAACGGTGAACGTTTACGAATCACACCAGAAATAGAGCGAGAGATTGAAAAATTACAAAAGCAACTTGATGGACTTGTAGGACTTCCAAATGCCAAAAAGGAATTACATAATCTTATTAATTTCATTAAAATTCAAAGCTTGCGTGTCGACCATGGTTTAACAAGCTTCCCAATAACATATCATCTAGTATTCTCTGGAAATCCAGGTACAGGAAAAACAACGGTGGCGCGTATAATAGGCCAAATATATAAGCATCTTGGTGTACTTTCAAGCGGGCATTTTGTGGAAACAGATCGTGCAGGGTTAGTGGCAGGATATGTTGGCCAGACAGCTTTGAAGGTTCAGGAAGTTGTGAATAAAGCAAGGGGCGGCGTGCTTTTTATAGATGAAGCTTATTCACTCATCAATGATAAACAGGACGCATTTGGTAAAGAAGCGATTGATAGCCTATTAAAGTCGATGGAGGATTTACGCGATGATTTAGTTGTGATCGTTGCTGGTTATACAGAGCTTATGGAGGAATTTCTGCTAGCCAATCCAGGTTTTAAATCGCGCTTCAATCATTTTGTGCAGTTTGATAATTTTAGCACAGATGAGCTTTATGATATTTTTGCCATGCTATGTAAAAATAATGATTATCAGTATGGTGAAGTATTTGCACACCATATGAAGGAGCAATTGCATCAAATTCCAGTCGAATCAATTCCAAACTTTTCGAACGGTCGTTATATCCGAAACTTATTTGAAAAGCTCGTGACCATTCAATCTAACCGCCTAATTCAACAGAAAAATATTACGAAAGAAGAATTAATGGAGTTTACAGAGAAAGATATTTTACTAGGCATTGCTGAACGTCTATTTGATAATACATTTTAACTTCTTTCAGCGGGTGTCCAAACACCCGCTGAAATAGAGGAACTCAGTCTAAGAACGCCAAGTCCCGTGGCAATTTATCTGTGCGAAAGCGCAGCGGAAGCAACAACACATGACTGAGTGACCAACATCTGTTGCTGCCGCTGCGTTAGCACTGCGCTTTCGCACAAAAAACATCTGCAGGCCTAAGCACAAAGCCGATTCCGGACGCATTGTGCCGAGGCATAATTGATAAGTTGTCATTGAGGTCAAGGAATTAATAAAACTTGACCTTAGCTGTGGACAAAAGAATAAATATGATCAATAAAATGAAAAAAGGAGAGAAAGATGAAAAAACTTTTAGCTATTATATTGGTAGGCGCTTGTATTTTACCAAGGGTAATGACTATAAATATTACGATTGACAATAACATTAAAGTTCATAAAAATAAATAAATTGAATTTGAATAATTGACAAAAAATGAAATTAGTAGTAACCTAACACAAAACATACGCTACCGTATCTTACTGGAGAGATGACATGCAATTAACGAGAGAAGATTGGATAAAAGCAGGATTACAACAATTAGCTGATGAAGGAATCCATAAAGTTCGCATCGAAGCACTCGCTCGATTACTAAAAATAAGTAAAGGAAGCTTTTATCACTATTTTCGTGACCATCAAGAGTTGTTAGATTCTATGGTCGACTATTGGGAAATACATGCAACAAAGCTGATTGTTCAAAGTATGGAGCAACAGGATGCCTCATTAGAACAGCTATTACAGATTAGTTTTAATCGAAATAAAAAGATGGAGATTGGTATTCATACTTGGGCTAAATACGACTCTGTTGTTGCAGCACGTTTAGTGGATATTGAAGAACAAAGAATTTCTTGTGTTGCGAAATTGTATCAAAAAAAGGGCATAGACAATGCTGAATCGATTGATAGAGCGAGACTTGCCTATTTAACGTATGTAGGATGGATGACAAGGTATGAAGAAAATCCTAATTTTAATATTGATAAAATAGTCGAGCTTTTAATACACGATAATAAATGTCCCTAATATGGTTATACAACCTGAAGGGACAAAATTATTCTCATAACATACGGTGGTGTATGTTTTAGGGAAGCGACATTGGAGGTAAATAAATAGATGAAATCAATTTTATCAATATTAGCTGTAGGGTCTCTGTGGTTTATCAGTTTTTTGCATATGTATTGGGCATTTGGAGGTCGATGGGGTTCTACAGCTGTTCTCCCAGTAAAAGAGGGAGAGCATAAACCTGCATTTACTCCGAGAAAATGGGGAACATTATTCGTAGCCATTCTTATTCTATTTGCTAGTATCATTATCGTTGTTCAATGTGATTATTTGCAGAGTTTTCAAGCAAATAGTTTATCAAAAATCGGAAGTATTGTCTGTGCTATAGTTTTTATTGTTCGGGCGATTGGTGATTTTAATTATGTTGGGTTTTTTAAAAAAATAAAACATTCACTGTTTGCTAAATACGATACTTGGATCTACAGTCCATTATGTTTGTTCTTTGGATTTGTTTATATCATTCTATTGTTTTAAAATGAGTGACAGTGGGGGAGAAATTATAGGGGGAAACAATATTGAATCAAACGATATACTTACTTCGTCATGGTGAAACTGAATTTAATACACTAGGACGGTACCAAGGAGAGCTCGATTCGCCATTAACAGAAATGGGTGTAAATCAAGTACAGCAAAATGCACAAATGCTGAAAAGCTTAATTGGAAATTCTAATGAATGGAAAGTTTTTTCTAGCCCATTAGGAAGAGCCATGCAAAGCACTGAAATAATTTGTGAAACAATTGGATATGATTTGAAGAATGTTGAAAAAGATGAACGATTAACCGAGGTTGCAGTGGGACAATGGGCTGGGTTAACAACGAAAGAAATTGAAAGTTCTTGGCCAAATCTTTTTCATAACACAGACGTGTATAATTGGTATTTTAATGCGCCTAATGGAGAAGCTTATGACGCGGTAGTGAACAGACTAAGTGCATGGCTAGAAGACATTCAACATATACCGAAAGTTATTGTTGTTTCACATGGTCTAACAGGTCGTATTTTACGAGGAGTATATGCGGATTTAAAAAAGGAAGATGCACTGAAGCTAGAAGTATCTCAGGATGTATTTTTTAAATTAGCGAATAAAACGATAACGAGAATTTGTTCAGATTTCGATGATTTTTATTAATCAAAAATCAACTTTAAGAATTTCTTCATAAATTTCCAACAGGAATATTCATAAATGCCTCCTATTATAATGAGTGGGGGGCGTTTTTTTATGAAAAAATTTGTCTTATTTTGTTTTATATGTGCGGCTGCATTCTTTTTTTATTATACAAATGACACAACAACGGAACAGGCGCAAATAGAGCTACCTTCATTGCATAGTAAAAATGCTTTGCTGCTGAATGAAAAAGGAGATGTATTATACGAAAAAAATGCAGATGACATTATTTATCCTGCATCATTAACGAAAATTATGACAGCGATTGTTGCCATTGAAATGACTACTGATTTGCAGAAGCAAACAATCGTTAAACCACAAACGATTTCTAAATTTACTGCTCAAAATGCTTCCATGGCGGGCTTTAAGGCAGGAGATTTTGTAACGATAGAGGATTTATTATATGGCACACTGCTTGCTTCTGGGGCGGATGCTACAGGAACACTTGCGGATGCGATGGCAGGTAGTGAAGAAGCATTTGTGACATTAATGAATAATAAAGCGCATGAATTAGGGTTAAACGATACCCATTTTGTCAATGTCAGCGGATTACATGATCCCGCTCATGTCTCCAGTGTCCGTGATATAAGTAAGCTATTTCGTTATGCCATTAAAAATCCTACCTTTTATCAAATTTTGACTTCGAAAAGTTATATGACTCATGTCCCAAATGAATTAACGATAACAAGCTCACTTTTAGCGAAAGTACCAGGTGGAGAAGGTGCAATATTGGGAGGAAAAACAGGCTACACACCTGAAGCTGGTCTTTGCTTAGCCTCTATTATCGAAAAAGAAGGTAAACAATATATTTTTGTGACGACTAATGCAAATGGGCAGGCTTGGACACCACCGTTCCATATTGAGGATGCTCTTACAGTGTACGATGCGCTATAAGAGGGAAAAATATGAAAAAAATAATAACTTTTCAATCGTTTCAATCGTCTTATGAATAGGGTATGCTGCGCAAGCACCCGAAAAAGGCGTCTTGGGAGCCTTTGACAAATGAAAGTTGGCAAAATTGCTAACACGGTATTCATGTTTGGGATACAATCAATCATTTTCATTTAAGTGGGGAGATGTTACGTGCCAATAAAATAATGGGTTTTCATCATCTATTGCCAACGCGATCACAGTGGAATTTTATGAAGAAAAGGTGAAAGACTTTTTAGAAAAACATTAACAATATGCCGTTAATTCTAGCTACCCAAAAACGTTAATAATGAATTTTTTATTCACAAAAACTAGTTGATTCCTACTATTTCCTGGTAGAATTTATTATTCTATAATTAGAGTCGAATCCTATACTTTTATGAAAAAAACATATGAGAAAAGACATCTGTGATGAAAAGGGCGGTGTAGAACAATGAAAAAACTTTTACCCTATGCTATTATTTTGACTTTTTTAATCAGTTTTGTGTTTGTAGGTAATACTTCTGCAAATGCTGAGGGAACACCAGCTATTCAATCAGTAGCTAATGACACAACAGTTTATGTAGAACCTTCCGTAGAAAGTGCCGTCATCGGTCAAATAGCGAAGGGTAGTTATGTAACAGCTACACCAGTAAGTGAGGAATGGACTCGAATTAAAGTGCAACAGCTAGAGGGATATGTAGAAACGGCAGCATTAGTGAGCCTTACATCTGAAAAATATGTAGTGACGAAAAAAGATGGAACAACTTTATTTACATATCCTAGTCCAAGCGCACAAAAAGCCGGACAGATTTACGAAAATAGTATGATCTTTGTATATGGATCAGCACCTGGAGGTTGGTCATTTGTCCAATATGGTCATCAAACAGGTTATGTTGCAACGAATTCTTTAAAAGAACCTGTTGCGACAAAAAAACGAGTAAATGCTGCTAATGGCGCTGTCCTTCGTTTAACTGCTAGCGCAAATGGTGAGGTTCTTGGTACACTTGCCAATAAAACAGTTGTCCAGCAATATACAACGCTAGCAGGCTGGGCCTATGTAGAAGTAGGTGAACAAAAGGGCTATGTGAAAGCTTCAGAGCTGGCAAATATCCAAATAGCTGATAACAAAGTATACAATAAAGGTGTACCAGTAGCGAAAGGGGAAAAAAAGCGTGTGGCTTTAACATTTGATGATGGGCCAGATGCAAAAGTTACCCCACAAGTTTTAGCGATTTTAAAGAAATATGATGCGAAGGCTACATTTTTTATGGTTGGGCAAAATGTCTCTAAAAATCCAGCAGTCGTAAAGCAAATTTATGAGGCTGGCCATGAAATAGGCAATCATACATGGGACCATGCAAAGTTAACAGCCTTAACAACAGCAAATGTTAAACAAGAGGTTGATCGAACTAGCAATGCAATTTATGCTGCAATCGGTCAGTATCCAACGGTTTTCCGTCCACCATATGGTGCAACGAATGACAAAGTTCGTTCTGTTATGACGATGCCTTCTATTCTATGGTCAATCGATACGCTAGATTGGAAGCATCGCAATGCTGATAAAATATTAACGTATGTGAAAGCGTCAGCGAAAGATGGCAGCATTATTTTAATGCATGATATTCATCAATCGACAGCAAATGGTTTGGAAAATGTCATTCTATACTTGCAAAAACAAGGCTACGAATTTGTAACTGTTAGTGAAATATTACAATAATCAATAAACCAAAAAAATAAGCCGAGCAACTGTCTAATTAAGACAATTGCTTGGCTATTTTATTATTTAAATAAATTGATCGTCGTAATAATAATTGGAATACCGAAGACGTCGATTAAAAACGCTCCTACAATGGGTACAACAAGAAATGCTTTTTGAGATGGACCGAAACGATGGACGACTGCTGACATATTGGCCATCGCATTTGGTGTTGCCCCTAAACCGTGTCCGGCAAAACCGGCAACCATAACCGCAGCATCGTAATTTTTTCCAAGTAACTTAAACAATACAAAAATACTAAATACGACAATGAAGAATACTTGTACGAAAACAATGATGAATAGTGGAAGTGCTAAATCAGCAATTTCCCATAATTTAATACTCATGAGCGCCATTGAAAGGAAGACACCTAATGTCACATCGCCGATTAAAGAAATGCTCTTCATGTTAATCGCTTCAGGTTTTACTTTATCCAAAATATTGCGCACTAGTACAGCTACAAACATTGAACCAACATAGCCAGGTAGTACAAAACCAGTAGCTTCTGAGAATAATGTTCCAACATATGTACCTACAGCCATACAGAACGTAATTAATAATACTTGTGTAAAGAATGAATCGGATGTAATTTGTTCATTTTTATTTTCAAAATCAACTTCTTCAGCTTCTTGTTCATCTGGTGTTAAATTATATTTACCAACTAAGTACTTTACAATAGGACCACCGATTAAGCCACCAGCAACTAAACCACATGTAGCCGCAGCCGCACCGATTGTCATGGCTGATGAAATACCTAAGTCTTCTAAAGTTTGTCCAAATGCTGCAGCGGCACCATGGCCACCTTCCATAGAAACAGCACCAGCCATCATACCGATTAATGGATGAATACCCATTAGCGATGCAAGAGATACACCAATAACATTTTGCATTAATGCTAGGAAACCACAAGCCAACCAATAAATAATTAATAATTTTCCACCAAGCTTCACAAGTTTAAAGCTTGCGCCTAAACCAATTGTTGTGAAGAAAGTAATCATAAATAAGCTTTGTAAAGACGTATCCAGCGAAATTTCTAATACGCCAGTTGTCTTTAGAATAGTTGCCAATGCGGCGAATAGTAAGCCACCAACAACAGGTGCTGGTATACAAAAACGTTTTAAAAAACCGACTTTATTGATAAGCCAGCCTCCCAATGCGAATAGTGCAACTGCTAGAAATACGGTTGTAATTTGATTAATTTCGATCATGTACCTTGTCTCCTAAGTAAGTGATTTAGTGCTTCATAAACAAAATAAGCACCTAGTTTAACTGTGCGCCCATTCTCATCCAGTGAAGGATTTACCTCACAAATATCAAAAGAATGTGTATTTGGATGTGAAGTGACTTGTTGAAGTATCATGCGTACAGTTTTTGGATCTAGTCCAAACGGTGATGGAGCACTAACACCCGGTGCACATGCAGCGTTTAGTACATCCATACAGAGCGTTAAGAGAATATAATCATGATTATCCATAAATTGCTGAAGATCATGTATGATTTGCGCTTTATTTTCTGACGTCATATTTTCTTCTAACACATAATTCACATGCAACTCATCGGCTTTATCAAACAGTTCTTTTGTATTGCCGAAACGTTGTATGCCTAAAACAAAGTAATCGGCATGTGGATCCTGTTCTAAAATCTGACGGAACATTGTGCCAGACGATGGTTGCTCATCATATGGTCGTAAATCGAAATGAGCGTCGATATTGACGATCCCGATTTTCGCATCTTTAGGTAACGCTCCACGAACGCCTAAATAATGTCCGTAAAGTGTTTCGTGTCCACCGCCAAGCACGACACATTGTATTTTTTTATTTAGCAATGTTTTGACAATTTCACCGAGCTCACGCTGTGCTTCTTCTAAAGCGTGGTTAAGACAAAGGACGTTACCAACATCTATAATTTGCTGTTCATCATTAAATGTCCAAGGTAAGCTAGATAATGATTCACGCAGAGCATTAGGTGCACTTGCTGCTCCTACACGCCCCTGATTACGACGTACACCTTCATCACATATAAAGCCCACAATTCCGGCATGCTGATTATCTGAAGCGCTTACATCATTAATAGGAATTCTTTTCACTTTTTGATGTAAACGGAAACTATCCGTATTAGTAGTTGAATCTATACGGCCTTTCCATTGTTTTTGATCTGTCATTGTATACATATCTTCATCGACTCCATTTCCAATATTATTCTAGTGAAAATATTGTTATGAATAAATTATATATTCACATAATTATTATTGCTAATATATAATTAATATTAATCTATAGCTTAAAACTATAAATGAGGAGGATGTTGTTGTGGATTTTAAACAATTACAATATTTTTTAGCAGTTGTGGAGCAAATGAATTTCTCGAAGGCAGCTGAAAAATTGCATATTTCTCAGCCTTCTCTAAGTAATGCTATTAAAAAATTAGAGCAAGAAATTGGCTCACCATTACTTGAAAGGAATACGAGAAATCTTCAATTAACAGAGGCAGGTGAGCTTTTATATGAACGAGCAAAAGCTATATTGAAAAACATGGAAGTTTTAAAAATAGAAATGGATGAGGTAATTGTTCGTGGCACAAGCGAAATAACGATAGGCGTTATGGAATCGATTAAGCATTGGCTGCCAAAAGTGATTACAGAGTATAAAAAAGAATATCCACAAATGATGATTCATCTAGTAGATATTTTAGGGAGTAAGCGTGTTGAAAAATCGCTTAAAAGCTATAAAACACATTTAATTATTACAAATCAGATCATGGATGATGAAGATCTCGAAGTTCACTGCTTATATGAAGAGCGACTTGTAGCTGTTTTACCATTACACCATCCGTTAGAAGAGAAGGAGAAGCTGACAATCTCAGATTTAAGTGAAGAGCCTTTTATTATAAGTACAGAGGGCTTTCAAACGAGACATGACATTTTAGATGCATTTGAAAAGGCAGAAAAAAACATTAATATCCAATTTGAAATTGAACGTTTTGAAACGGCTGTGTCTCTCGTTCGTGAAAATTTAGGGGTTACCATTCTACCTGAAAATTATTTAAAAGGTCCTACAGCTAAAACTATTGTACAAAAAGAAATAGATTGCCCCAATTTACGACGAAATGTTTATTTGGTGTACTTAAAAAATCGTCATTTACCTTTGGCTATTCACGAATTGCTTACTGATATTATGAAGGTAGGCAAAACACTTTAGACTATAGAAAGCTTAAACGACAACGCTTGAAAAAAGTAATCGTATTCTTGGGTTATGTTAAAAAATGGAACAAGAAGAAAGATGATTGTAGAAATGCTTGTTTCCGAAAAAAACTAACTTATCATAGTCTTCGGCTGTACAAGTTTTCTAAGTAAGTTTAAAGTTAAAGGCTAAAAAGAAGCAGATAAGAAACCTAACATCAGAGGAAGTTAAACAAACTATTAATGCTTGTCATACAAAGAGATTGTTCCGTTAACAGGCGCGATTATTTAGAGAAGCAGTTAAGAGGTTGATACATATTAATTAGTATCAACCTCTATTTTATATTACTTTTTATTACTTGCTATATAATACGATTTTATGTCTCCTTCCATATAAAATTTTTACTTCTAAAGCTACTGATATACAACATGAGAAAGGAACAATTACTCCGCAAGATATATCAAAAAATGAATGGGAAATCTTGATACTCTATAAATAAAGTTTGAGTTGTATAACTACGAAATTGTAATTAAAAAAACTATTATGTATGTGGGAGAAAACATACATGAGCCACTTACCTAGAAAACATTGCACGACAATCAAATTTTTCGAAATACCACTTTCATCGAATATTCCAATCCTCGGTTGGCATGACGGTAACCGAGTACATTCGGAATAGAAGATTGGCCAATGCTTCAGTTGCCTTGCTACACACAAGTGAACGCATTCTTGACATTGCTTTATATTATCAATTTGAATCACAAGAATCATTTACTAGAGCATTTAAAGAAGTATACAAGCTGCCACCTGCTAGTGGAAATCATCAATCAAAAATTAGGTTACACAAAGCAAACTATACAGAAAGTAAATACGATAACCTTTCGAGCCAGTCAGTATAACCATGTGACGGATAGTTATGAAAAGAAAAAACTCCGTCAACGTTGGAGTCAAATTGGAAGTCATCTCGTACAACGAGATTTATATAGTGCGTTTTTACTGATGAATAGTGATACAAATTTACAACAACCTAATCAAGACTTATGCAATAAAACGTTTACTACCTTTTTAGAGTTACACAATCAACATATAGAAGACTTGAAACAAGTAAAGAAATCATTCCCTCTTAGCATGGGTATCAAACAAATCAAGTGAGGGGTATTCCTCCGTAGGTAGAGCTACCTGCCTTCGTTAAAACTTATTGCCAACACAACATCGGTTGTGTAAATAAGAAAGTCTTATGGAACAGAAGATAAATCAAAGATGTTGTACACAGGACATGGCAACACCAACTGTGGAGAGCTTTGTAACGCTTCTTTTAAGTATATAAGAACCCCACTGCTTTAGCTGTGGGAGTAGTCAGCTTCTCAACTATTAGTAATTGTGAGTGTTTTAAATTAATTCCTCAGTTCTTCGCTATGAAGTTAGCTAATGGACACAAAAATAAAATTCAAGATTAATTTGATTGAGTAGAGTAACTTCTTTGAATTAGAAGTTACTTTTTTTGATGAAGTGCACGTAGCCATAATAAACTCAAAAGACGCTATTCTGATTTGAAGATACATATTATGGCAAAATAGTGTTTTGACTTGTATTTTTTTATCGTAATGAGATTTTCTATCCGTCAAAACATTATCTTAAGTATGAATTTTCCCTATAATTCAAATTTTTGTTTAATAGACATTGATTTACAAGAAATATAGCGGTAACATTTAATGTAAGAATAAAAATGAATATTCATTCATTTAGCATTTTGATGTTCAAACAAAGGGGGGCTTTTTTATGAATTTTTCTTATAGTGAAAAAGTAGTCGAACTACAAGAGAAGCTGACAAATTTTATGGAGCAATACATTTATCCAAATGAGGCAGTGTTTGCTGCACAGGTAGAGGCAATGGAAGATCGTTGGGGAGCGATCCCGCCAATTATGGAGGAATTAAAGCATAAGGCAAAAGAAGCGGGCTTGTGGAATTTGTTTTTGCCAGATAGTGAATACGGTGCAGGTTTGACGAATTTAGAATATGCACCTTTATGTGAAATTATGGGACGATCTTTACTTGCTCCTGAAGTGTTTAATTGCAATGCGCCAGATACAGGAAATATGGAAGTGCTTGTGCGTTACGGCTCAGAACAGCAGAAAAAACAGTGGCTGGAGCCATTATTACGTGGAGAAATACGTTCTTGCTTTGCAATGACTGAGCCTGCAGTCGCGTCTAGTGATGCAACAAATATCGAGGCAAGTATTGAACGTGATGGCGATTATTATATTTTAAATGGACATAAGTGGTGGACGACAGGAGCTGGTGATCCTCGCTGTAAAATCGCTATTTTTATGGGGAAACATAAAGATTCTACAGCACCTATTCATGAGCAACAGTCGATGATACTAGTGCCGATGGATACACCTGGAGTGAAAATAGAGCGTATGCTTACTGCATTTGGCTATGATCACGCACCAGAAGGACACGGTGAGGTGACGTTTACGAATGTTCGAGTACCTGTTGAAAATATATTGTGGGGAGAAGGAAAGGGCTTTGCGATTGCGCAAGGTCGCTTAGGACCAGGTCGTATCCATCATTGTATGCGTCTTATTGGAGCCGCTGAACGTGCATTAGAGGAAATGTGTGTGCGTGTTCAGGAGCGACATGCTTTCCATCGACCACTCGCAGACCAAGGTGTAATGCGTGAGCGTATTGCGGAGTCCCGTATCGATATTGAGCAGGCAAGACTATTAACGCTAAAGGCAGCGTACATGATGGACACAGTAGGGAATAAAGAGGCGAAGGCAGAAATTGCGATGATTAAAGTAGTGGCGCCGAATATGGCATTAAGAGTGATTGACCGAGCAATTCAAGCATTCGGTGCTGCTGGAATAGGACCTGATACGACGCTTGCGGCACAATGGGCAAATTCTCGAACATTACGATTAGCAGATGGACCGGATGAAGTGCATCGTAACACGGTTGCCAAATTGGAGCTGAAAAAGCATGCTAAAAAACAAGAGGAGCTGGTGAAATGACGGTACTAGATTTATTTAGCTTAAAAGGGAAAACGGCCATCGTAACAGGGGGAGGCCGCGGTCTTGGCGCTCAAATTGCGCAAGGCTTTGCTGAAGCAGGTGCTAACATTGTACTGTGCTCAAGAAAGGTCGAGGCATGCGAAGAGGTAGCTGCAGAATTAGCTAAATTAGGTGTACAAACATTAGCTCTTGCCTGTGATGTGACAAAGCCAGAGGATATAGCGAACGTAGTGTCAAAAACGCTTGAATCATTCGGCCAAATTGATATTTTAGTAAACAACAGTGGGGCGTCTTGGGGTACTCCCGCTGTTGAAATGCCGTATGAGGCTTGGCAAAAAGTCTTCGATGTTAACGTCAATGGCACATTTTTAATGACGCAAGCTGTTGGCAAAATAATGCTAGAACAAAAGAGTGGGAAAATTATCAATATCGCTTCGGTTGCAGGGCTTGGTGGTACATTACCTGAATTCATGGATACAATTGGCTATAATGCAAGTAAAGGTGCAGTCATTACGCTAACAAAAGATTTAGCTGTAAAATGGGGACCATATGGCGTCAACGTGAATGCGATTGCCCCAGGATTTTTCCCAACAAAAATGTCAAAAGTCTTAATTGAGCGCGGACAAGATTATTTAATGGGAGTGACGCCGTTAAAACGTTTAGGAACTGAAAATGATCTAAAAGGCGTTGCATTATTTTTAGCCGCGGCTGCCTCTGATTATATTACGGGAGATGTCATAGTTGTAGATGGCGGTATGAGCTCTATCATTTAAGGGAGGGATACAATGGATACGATACAAGTAAGGGCAAGTGAACGTATTGATGAAGTGAAATTACATTCATTTTTAAAGAATCAATTTCCGGAGTTACCAGAAGGGAAGCTAGAAATTTCACAGTTTAGTGCCGGACATTCAAATTTGACTTATTGCCTAAAAGTAGGTGAATTTGAAGTCGTTCTTCGTCGATCTCCACATGGGCCAGTTGCCAAAAAAGCGCATGACATGCAACGTGAGTTTACGATTTTATCTGCATTACATCCATTTTTAGCTGCTGTACCCAAACCTTATGCGTACGTTGAAGATCGAGATATTATCGGCAGTGATTTCTTCCTAATGGAACGCAAAAAGGGTATCGTACTTGACACTCATTTTCCACCTGGTACTGAACATACGGAGGATTTAGGACGGCTCATATCAGAAAAGATGGTTGATTCCCTTGTAGCCCTCCATGCAATACCATATAAGGAAACGAAGCTAAAGGATATGGTGAAGCCAGAAGGATTTATGGATCGACAAGTACATGGATGGATTGAGCGCTATGACAAAGCGAAAACGGCAGAGTATGCTGAAGTAGCAGCATTGACAAAGTGGTTAAAGGATCATGTACCTTCCAATCAAGAAGCAACCATTATTCATTATGATTTCAAGCTTAATAACGCTATGTTTTCAAGCGATTACTCTGAGATGATTGGTCTTTTTGATTTGGAGATGACAACTGTAGGGGACCCATTAGCAGATTTAGGCGTGGCCATGAGCTACTGGATGCATGCAGATGACCCAAAAATGCTGTTATACGCATTTGGAGAACCGCCAATAACGACTTTACCAGGGTTTTACACACGTCAGGAATTCATTAACCGCTATGCAGAAAAAAGCGGGCGTGATGTATCAGCCATCGATTACTATATTACATTTGCCTACTTTAAATTAGCTGTAATTTGTCAGCAAATCTATTATCGATACGTCAATGGTCAAACAAAAGATGATCGTTTTGCACAAATGGATAAAATGGTAGCTGCACTAATTCAACAGGCTTCCAAAGCACTATAAAGTATGGTATAAATGACGGCTACTTTTAAAGCAGCCGTTATTTCATGTTGTTAAAAACTTTTCTGTCAATGAATTTAAGGTGTCATATTATATACGGTAGGACCCTTCCTCAAAACTACTAAAAAAAGAAATAATCAGATTTTAGGAGGCTGAAATGGAATCAAAATTGAGTGTAGAAAGTAACGTGAAAAATAATGATAAAAAAACAATGATAGGGTTTCTACTCATATTTTACTTTGTATGGATAGTTAAAGAATTATGGCTTGGGACAAATAACTAATGATGGACTTTGGGATATTTCTTGGAGTTGGGGAAGCTACCCAGAAAACTTCGAAGTAGCAAGGGTATATTGGAAAGGGATTCTTGCTGTTAATAGATATAAGCAGCTAAAGTCTTTCGGTTACCTGGAATAAAAATTGTTTTTCAACTAACGGGGGCTTTACTTGAAGATCATTGAGTTGCATAGGCAGCTCTTTTTTATTGTACTAACGGGGCAGATTAGTTGAACAAGAAGAAGTAGTAGGTTACTTCAAACAGATATATGAGTGAATATCTGAAAGAAAATGTTCAGTAAGGTAAGGGCATTCTGATGTAAGAAATTAGTAAAGGGTCACCAGGCTGGGAGGGCGACCCTTACATCGGAAATGTTAATACCCTGTATTCAAGAAAGTAGCGCCGACAATAATTAGAAGTATAAATAGAACAACAATTAAGGCAAATGCGGATCCATTACGATTGCCACCGTAATAGCAGCCTTCATTAATGCCACCAACATTTCCACCATAGTATCCCATATAAAACACCTCCTTTCTACAATATATAATATGTTGGATGCAGAGAAGGAGTATGGTTGTTAAACCATTCAGCTATAGGCATTAAAAAATATATTTTTTTGAGATAAGACCATAAAAAAAGGGCCACTTGGGATGGAGTGACCCTTAGTAAAACGATTAGGAGGTGTAAGGCTAAATTAGCTTTACCTTACTATTATTATGATGTGGTAGCTAAGTTTGTATAGTGAATTGCCTGTGAAATAGATTTAAAAAATAAAAGTACAGCTTTAAATAAATTTACAAACAAGGTAGGTGCTGCATAATATGAGGAAATTAATAAATATGGTGTAATCCTCTTTCCATTGTGAATGAATATCTAAGTATTTGTGAAGAATCACACTTAAACTAACGGGGCAGTTTAGTTGAAAAAGGAAAAAATTACGTACGTAAAATTAGGAAGTTTAATGTTAAGATTTGATAGGTCAAATATTCTATGAAAAAAATAACTTGATAATAAAAAGAGGTGGTTGATTTGAACGCTAAAACCTTACTTGAATAGGGACGAAAACACGATGCAGAAAATCAATCAATTAAGGGATTTTGGGAAAGTTTTAGGGTAGAGGTGCTGATAAATGCTGGAACTTCAAAACGAGATTAAAATATATTCGATAAATAGTAAACATTCTTTAATCTTAAAGACAAGGTATCTTGTTGAAATAAATTATGAGGATGTGTAACTAACGGGGTGCTTTAGTTAAATATTCGATTTACGAAATATCAAACATAAAAACAGCGTTGATTCTACACATTTTGTAGATTAACTCTGTTTTTATGTTTTAATAGCAACAATCTTCAAATATACTCTAAATTTCTATATTCCTCAATTTATATCATATAACCTCATTTTTTCTAATTCTTTTTTTCTTTTATTTTTTAGAGATTCTCTTCCTCTAGCCCAGATTCCTAATAAAACTGCTGGACCAACAACTGCAACCTTAAAAAGTGTATAAGTATTGAAATTATCCATTCTGTTGTACCACCATCCGAAAATAATAACTAAATACAGAACTGGTACAATTGCTCCCCAGTAAACGTTAGTTCTTCTAGATAAACAAAATTGAGCTCCTAATATTACTATGGCTATTAAAATGGCTATTAACCATTTATACATTGGATCCATTATCCTTCATTCCTTTCGTCTTTATATTTATCAATAATCAATTTTGCCGTCTCTAAACTCAACCGTTCATCAATTACCAAATTTTTAATCATATTTACAAACTCGACGTCTTCTGTTTTGCTATTCAATTCAATTTTTTTAATTAATGTATCTAATTTAGTCCTTACTGTCGGATATGATACACCATAAATTTTAGATATATTCTTTAAAGACCCAGAATTAATAATAAATTTTCTTATAAATTCAACAGATTCTTTATCTAAAGACAAAATCCAAGCTGGTACTTCATCACGGTTCACATTCCCCACTCCCTTTTCAATAATATTACATAATAGTTAAACAAAATTCAAGTATACATTAATATTATTCATTTATTTTAAGGTTATTTTAAGCTAATCGCTTTTTAAGACGCGGAAACTTTTCGTTAGGTTAATGTTAGGTTTGTCGTTTATTTTTTAATTTTATTCTCAACCAAGGAAGGGATTTCGATTAAAACACCCGTTAGTTGAAGAGTGATTGTTAATAGACAAACTATTAGCTGTTTTAGTTGAAGAATATAGCCAAACCATAAGCAAGGCTGTTTTCGTAATGATTGCTGCTCTTCCACTAACGGTGCAGGTTAGTGGAAGAAGGAAATTCACTAAATTCTATAGAAGTTAATATATATTTTAAAAATAAAGGTGAGGATATTATATGTGGAAACAAGAGTTTGTAGAAACATCTAGGGGAAGGTTTGAAATCTTCACTAAAGGTATAGGTGAGCCATTATGTGTAACACATTTCTATTCTGAATTTAATGAGACAGGTGATTATTTTGCAGAAACTTTTGTAAGTACAAATAAGGTGATTTTAGTTAATCTCAGAGAAGCAGGAAATTCAGAAAAAGCAACCCAGCCATACGAATTAAGCTTGTTAGAATCTGTTTTTGACTTAGAAGCTATTCGTGAATCACTAGGATTTAATAAATGGGGATTAAAGCTGTAGTGCAGTCCTATTTCGAGTTTTTTTCATCGAAGTGATCTCTCCCAAAACGAAAAAGACTACAGAATTTAAATAATGATGACTCTCGATCATTGGAGTGTAATCTTCGAAATTGTCTAATCCAACCTCATAGATATATGGCTTGTCGTGAATGTATTCGATTATGCTTCCAATCGATATAACTATCGCCTAATCTTAAGCTATCGTGTTGAAATCCACAGCTATCTACAACGTGTAGATATTTTATATAAGGTGCTAACTTCTCCATATTGTCTATTAATTTCGCATTGTCTCCTTTGTACGAGATAAAGGCGTGGCTAACATCGTACACAATTTGTAATTGTAAGGGTTCTACAAAATCCTCAACCCATCTAGAGTTAGCTGCTGTAAATAATCCCTCAATGGAATTCTCCCATAAGAAGACCTCTTTGCTGTAAGCTAAGACTTTCGAAATTTCCCCTTTCATTTCATTTACCTTGTTGATGTCATTCGGATCCGAGCCAGCCGGATTCGTATAGTGAGGGTGTATGACACAGTTAATGTCGTGCTTAATACATATCTCAGCAATTATTCGAGTTGATAGGTCATAATAGCTCCGCATTGTAGGATCTCGATGAATGATATCAAGATGCTGATTATTATATTTAATTGGATGGTGTAGTACGCAACGTATACCTAAATCTTTTATCGTCTGTATGGTTTTCTCTAAATGCTGTAGTGCTTTGTGAGGGGTCTGCCTAATTCGGAAATTAAACATAAGTCTTCCGTTAACCAAATATTAAGCGATAAAAAGAAAACTGTAAGACAAGCTGTGGAAGAGATGACGCAAATAGGGCAAAGCGGTGTAACTTATTTTTTCTGGGGAGCCGATACGAAAGAAAACGAAAATGGATTACGAGAACTGATCCAATCACTTGAAATTGATTTGTGGATCAAAATGCTCGAGCAAACAGAACTCTACTTCCGTTTAAATGTATTCAAAGATGAAGAGCAAGTTTGGCGACACGAAATGGATTATTTAGACTTCGATTGGATCACAAGGTCCCAGAAAGATATAGAGCTAACAATAGATGTGATTACCGAAATGGAGATAGCCTTAAATGAAACGGGGAATTCCCGAAAAGATAGAAAAAGAGCCTATAATTTAGACATCCAAGAGATGAAGGAAGTGGTTGGAAATTGGTACCTTGAAAATATAACGGTGGATTATGATAGGGTGGAAATGGATCTGAGAAAGGCTGCAACTTCATTTGTGGAATATGTAGAGAGCTTTATCGAAAAGGGATTGGAGTACGAGAGCTATGAAGGCAGAGTTATTGAAGGCGAAGTTTGAGAAATACTAAAACAATCCTTTAGAAACAGCCTAAATAAAAAAGCAGTAGTTCCCTACTGCTAATAACGCATTTTGTCTCTACACAAAAGGATGGGTAAATACCCATTCTTTTGAATAACCTTATATCTACATTATTCATTAGTAAGTAGAGTAAACACATCTAAATACCTAAAATACAAAATATTACCAAATGTATATTCAATTAATGTTCCAATTATTTCATAATTTTATTAAATATAGGAAAGGATGTTGATGCTCTATGCGAATTATTTAATTTCATCTTTATCATCAGGTTCTATATATTTTGTCTTTTCTTGTAAATCTCTACTTCTGTTAGTATTGTCAGTTCCTCTAGTGAAATCGTCAAATGGTGTATACATATTCGTGATTTTCTTTTTTCTTACAACAATATTGTATACCCCTAAAATTATTAATCCAATGAAGATTATTCCGATTACAACAACGACGATATTCAAAGTATCCATTTTAAAAACCTCCTTTGTTAATACTAGTGCTAACATCTTCAAAATATTCAATAAAATAGAAGGGTGTGTATAATATGAAGAAAATTCTTGCTTTTTTGTCGGTTCTTCTGTTCTTTAGTGCATTTTCATTAGATTCTGCAAGTGCTACTTGGAAAAACGATTCAAATACTGAGAATAAAGTTACTATGAGTGGTATGGTGCTATATTCTTTTAAATTAACGGTACGTTATGATGAAGAATATACAGCTGGCACAACTAATAATGTTACGTATAGACAATCTTATATAAATGTCGATAGATCTTCACCTTCTGTTAGTTCTGCATCCTCAAACACAAAAGTTTATGATGGCTCTACATTCATTTCGCAAACGAGTCTATTTTCTAGATATTATCCTGACCAAGTGACTCCTACTGGCTCTCAGACATTCAATTATCGCAATTACGAAAGCATAAGTGTAAGGAAAAATACAGGTAAGTCAACAAATACGAGTGGTGTTGTTATTAGCTGTTCTGACTACGCCCCTTGCACATTCCCAATTAGTGTAACTTTATCATACTAAAATGAAAAGGAGTAGGATAACTATGAAGAAGAAAAAATATATCATCGCTATTCTTACATTTTCGCTTATCTCTGGACTAGTGTTTTTTAAAGTAAATCTAAAAGAAAATGCATCTGCTGATTCAGTGAACTATGAGTCTTAAGCTCAATATGTAAAGAATTATGAGTCAGAGTCCATTCAATCCTTCAAAAAATCTCCTAGTGTTATTGATGAAAAAAAATATGCTGAACAATACTTTTTCAAAAAGTATTTAACGGATGTGAGAGTGTCAGATACAGAAGCAAAAAAGCTTGCTTTTGAAAAAGTAATCGAAGAAAAGGCTTTATTTGAAAAAGCAAAAAGCGAAAACTTATTAGCTTCCGAAGTTGAAGCGAAAAAATTGTCTGATGAAGTTAGAAATCTTTTAGTAAGCGAACCTGAAGAAAACAAAGAAGTCATTAATAATGTAAACGACGTCATTAAAGGATTAGGTATCACCGAAGATGAGTATTATAATGATTTTTTAGTTGATAACTATATAACGTCTATATCTATTGATAATTTATATAACAAGGTAACAGAAGGGTATAATGATGAAGAAAAAGAAAGCGTATGGAATGAATTTAAAACGTCTGAAAAAAATAATTACATTGCCGAGAATAAAGAAAGTATTAATGAGTTTTTGACAGTTAATGCTATTAATTAACCCGCAATTAAGAGGCTGGGACAAAAGTGTTTCAGCCAACAAAAATACCGAACTATCCAATGAAACGCTCATGAAGTGTTTCGGAATAGTTCGGTTTTTCTATTTATCGTGTTTTGTTAATTTAGAGATTATTCGGCTTTATGAAGGAACCATTTAGTTATGTCCCAGCCTCTTTTAGATTGTATTTACAATGAAGAAAATCCTGATTTTAATAAAATGCAGAAATTGATTGACGGGCTAAAGAATCCTGATTTACCCTTAGAAGCAAGAAAAGAACTTACTAAGGAGAGGACAAAATTATCCTTATTTGATCCTGAAAGTTATGATGATATTTTTTCATCCAATGTACTTAAAAAAATGTCATCTATTAGAATAAATTACTTTAGCAGAGAAATTCAAATTTTTGATGTAACTAGAAAGCTAAAATTAATAAAAGCACCAACATTAATCATTTGTGGTAAATATGATGTACAATGCCCTATTAATTACTCAATAGAAATGAATGCCCTTATTCCTCATTCTACTTTACATATATTTAATAAGAGTAATCATTATCCTTTTTTAGAGGAGGCTGACCGATTTAAGGAAGAAGTAAAAATCTTTCTGAATGGAAAAATTTAGACACTCAACTTAAGTTGGAGTGGAAACTATTCTTTTTGTGGTTTGTGAAGAAATGTACTTAAACTAACGGAGTGCTTTACTTGAAGACCATTGAGCTGCTTAGACAGCTCTTTTTTCTTATTAAACTAGCGGGCAGGTTAGTTGAATATAAATTTATTTTACAAATAGATATAAGGGACCGTACGTTCGTGTTATAATTTATCTGATTATACTGACAAGGGGGGATAATTGTGAAATTAGAGAACATCCACATTGAAGAACGAATGAAACATTATAATGTACAAGGTCTAAGTATCACATTGCTTGAGGGTGGTGAAATTAGTGGAACAGAAAATTACGGCTTATTAGAAGTGGAAAGCGATAGAAAAGTGAATGAAAATTCTATTTTTAGTGCGTGTTCAATTAGCAAGTTCTTAACAGGAATACTTGCTATGAAGCTAGTAGAGGAAGGACTTTTTGATTTAGATGATGATGTGAATGAAAGTCTTGTATCGTGGAAAGTACCAGAAAATGATTTTACTAAAAATAAAAAAGTGACATTAAGAAACTTACTAAGTCATCAATCTGGAATTAAAGACCCTGAAGGTAGTTATTATGAACTGAATTCGAAAATAGGGATTCCTTCGATGGTTGAATTATTAGAGGGGCAAACTCCATATTGTAAAACTCCTATTGACGTCAAGTGTGAACCAGAAAGTGAATTCCATTATTCGGATGCGGGTTTTTGTATCATTCAGCAACTGATAGAAGATGTTACTGAAAAACCGTTTCATAAAGTTATGAATGAGCAAATATTTGAACCATTAGGAATGGCAAATAGCCATTTCAATACAACAATGTTGGAAGTGGATAGACAAAATTTTTCTTGTGGTCACAACAAAAATGGTGAATTAGCAGATGGGAAATATCCTATATATCCTTATCCAGCGGCTTCTGGATTATGGACAACTTCTCTTAATTTAGCTGAATTAGTTCTTGAGCTAATGAATGCTGTAAAGGGAGAAAGCAAGGTTGGTATTTCGGAAAGTTTAGCAAAAGAAATGATAACCTCACAAAGAGGTAAAAGTTGGACTGGATTAGGTGTGTTTCTTGAAGGCTCAGAAAAAGAAATAGAAATTACATCACTTGGTTGGGGAGTGGGTTTTCAATGTATGATGGTGGCGTTTCCGTATTTAGAGAAAGGTGCGGTCATAATGACGAATGCAGAATTAGGTGTTCATCAAATGGAAGGTATTATAGGAGAAATATATAAATCTCTTTTATCTTAAAAAGTGTTAAGGGAGGAGAAATATGCAGATAGCCTTAGCAAATCCAGCTCATATATCTGAAGTTGTATCGTTCTTCAATGAAAATTTAGAACGTAATAACAGTGCTGTCTATTCTGAAGAGTTTTTATGTCCTCTTGGAGTTAAAGCAGCCATAAGAAGAAAGCAAATGATAGTGGCAACAGTAGAAGGTCAAGTAGTGGGGGCATTTCGGTTTTACCGAAAAAGAACACAAAACAAAATTTCTTTGTATCAATTTGCGATAAGCGAGGTTTATCGTGGTCAAGGGTTGTTAAAAAAGATGTTTAAAACGATAAATGATTTACCTATTGTTGCACTATGTCCGACTGATTCCGATTTTAATGAATATTATTATAAAACAGGTTGGAATTTACAAGAACAGAGTGACGAGTTCAAAATCTGGGTTTTTAGTAACCCTAATTAAGTTTTGTGAACTTCTTCACTTAAAGTAACTGGGTGTGATTGTTCAAAAGAGCAGTCGCTTTTTCACAAACGGGACAGTTTAGTTGAGAGGAAAAAATTACATATATAAAATAAGGCAATACATTGTTAAGATTTGATAGGCAAAGTATTCTATGGAAAGAAATTAGAGCGGGGCTTTTCTCCAACAAGTGGAGACGTTTTGTTACTAACCAAAGAAGAAGTGCAGAGTATCGAATATACTTGATAATAAAAAGAGGTGGTTAATTTGAACACTAAAATCTTGCTTGAATGGGAACGAAAACACGATGCAAAAAATCGAACAATAAATGGATTTTGGGAAAGTTTTAGGAAATGGCGTGAGGAAGATAAATATGACTATTTAGACACGTTTAACGGAAAGTTGTACGATGAATTCATTAGTGTTGAAGAAAAATCCATTGAATTAAAATATAGCTTCTCAAGGGTTGAAGCATTTGTGTTCTTTACTGTGAATTTTTTTTTACTTTGATACAGAAATTGGAACATACTCCATTGAATTCAACTTGGATGGGGAAGTATCAGATGATTATTTAGTTGTTGACCATTTTTGTATAAATAATATTATATCTGAAATAAAACAAAACATAACGACTGTACGAAAAGCATTAAAAGAGGGAATTGAATTAAAATCAATATCCAATATTACTGGTATTGATGAAACTTCAATAGAAGTAATAAAGAAAAAGTATTGTTGAACTAAGGGTGCGAGGGTTAAACGAGGTGTTGCAGTGGCAGCATCTTTGGTCCTTATAGATGGAAATTTGATGATGAAATAATTGATTCAAGTGAAAATTCTTTAGAACATATTGAAGTGACTTTTACCTTTAGCGATGGTGTTCGATTTGCACTAAACAAGGTCTAAAGGATTATGTGGAACGGAATATGGATGGGAATGTTCTTCTTATAGAAAATTAAATTATTGTTAAGGATTTTTCGTACGAAATAGTAAATAGAGCTTTTTTCGAATTAGACCAACAAAATGAATTATTAAATGTAAGCCTGTTATTCAACGAACGGCTAGCGTAAATTAAAGATCATTGAGTTGCGTATGCAGCTCTTTTTTTCTTTATTGAACGAACGAGGTTGGGTAGTGAAAGTTGGAATTGATATAGTACTCAAGAAAATAGTCAGGGTGAATATGATGGAGGATAAAAAGGAACGTTTAAAAGAGTTGCTAGACAAGCAAAAACAAAAAGGAATAAAAGAAGAGGAAAAAAGAGAATACGAAACTGTTTTAGAGGAAGTTAATGAGTTATTTCCGAATACTGATTCTGAAGAGGAAGTAGAAATATTATCAAAAGAAGATTCAAAAAAAATTACTGATGAATTATTTGAAGAATTTCCATTTTGCAGTAGCGGAATTGAATGGACATTTATGTTTTACAAAACTATATTTTCTAACTTTGTTGACTATGAAGGTGCATTAGAAGAGCTAGTAATTAAAAATCATAAAGTAAATAATGAAATATGCTATATTATTGACCTTAACTATCAACATGTCATTAAAACAAAACTGATTAGAATTATACACAGAGTTGAAGAAGTTAGAAAATGGGACAGATATATTTATTCACCTCAAATTAAATTGGTTAGTGAATTCCCATCCAACGATATAGCAGTAGGATGGAAGAAATAAATGTCTACAATCTAAGAATCTGAAGCTTTACACTAAAAATAACGAGTTCTTTAAAGGGGCAGGTTGCTTGAAGAAGAAATGATTAAATAGAGTTAATTAAAGCTGTTTAGATAAGGAGACATTATGGATAAAATTGAATTTTTCCAAGACCTTGAAGAGATTGTGGTTGATCCTTTATTTATTGGAGATTGTGAAGATGATATAGATCAAGAAATAGCAAACAACATGTGGAAAATTTCTATTGGTAATGAATTAGGTACTCAGTTGAGTGTTAAGGATTTTATAGATTTTTTTGGTAAGGTTATTTCCAACAGAAGTAAACAAATTAAAATATTCTCTAATAATCACCTGGGTATGCTTTTTTATGTATGGTTCGATAGGAAGGCTGCACAATTAAGATTTAATTTAATATCAGATTATGATTGTAAGCTACCGTTCGGTTGTGAAATTGAAATTGTTGATAACCTCGAACGAATCATTGAAGAATTTCTATGTTTTCCTTATCACGATGGCTTTCCATTTGAAGAGGTTAGTGACGAAGATGAAGGATTAGAAGGAAAACAAAGCAGTAACATCTTAAAAGTTTTCCTCTATAAAACTAATGGATAATTTTAATTTAGCTAACAAGGTGCGATTGTTCAATAGAGTAGTCGCTTTTTCACGAATGGAGCAGTTTAGTTGGAATGGGTTAGATTACAATTATCGTAAAATAGATGGCCGTGTATAAAATTTTAAGGGAGAGACGCATATGGAAAGCTTTGAAGAACTTTTACCAAGACATAAGCATGATCATGATAGAGTAGAAATGATTAAAAAAATGGATAGAGATAAAATATTGCCTTTACTGCCTAACCTTCTCGAATGGATTCAAGATATGAATTGGCCAGTGGCACCAAGCGTATTAGAATTACTTTTAACTTTTCCAGAAGAAATTGTCCCATATGTGCAAGATGTTTTATCTTCAGATGATGATAACTGGAAGTGGTTCATTTTACACTTTTTAGTTATTGAATTACCAGTTAAGTTAAGAGTTCAGTTTAGAGAGTATTTAACAAGAGTGGCTGAAACACCTACACACAATGAACTCGCAGAAGAACTTGATGATATCGCAAAAGAGATTTTGGAAACAATCTAAAAAAAGACCTCTATTCAACTAGAGGGTGCGATTATTTAATTAACGCAATCACTTTTTGTGCTGAAGGGGCAGAATAGTTCAAGAAAGAGAACAAAAAATATTAGTGAATATGTTTGTTGTGAAAGGAAAAGTAATGAATAAGGTAAAACTCTATTTAAAATATCGAAAAAAATCATATCTTTTAAATACTGCACTTTTTATTGCAGGTTTCATTGTTGTTATCTATATATTTGGACCTCCTAAGTACTATGTTGTCCCTATTTTATCAATGATAACAACGTATGGTTTTTTAGAGTTAGTAGAATATAAACGTTGGAAAAAAGAAAGTTATTGAGTTTCGTATCCTCACCTAACAGGGGCAAGAGTATAAGTCAAGATACCAAAGTCAAAGGTAGCTTTTCTTAGTGAGCTAAATGTGCAGGTTAGTGCAAGAATGATATGAATAAAAAACAATAGAAAAAATGGAGTGAAAGACAATAGATATAGGTCAATATTTACATAATGCTTTTCCAGGACTTACTTTGGCACCTAGTCTTTATCATCAATGGGATATAGGTATACACTTTGAATTAGGGGCTGGGATTTATCAATTAAAAGATGATGACAGTCTGAATCACGAAATGTTTGACTGCGTATACAGTCAAGCATTGTCTATTTTCAACGAACTTTTCTCCGATTTGGATGAAATTTTTCTTGTTACGAATGTTTATCAGCATAGGTCTGATGAAATAAAGAAGAAGCGAATAAAGGTTTATGATCGCTATATAAAAAATAAAGATTTAAAATTCCATTTAAGACAAGAAACTTTGCCATATGTATTCGATGATGAAGAAGCTGACGATTATTATACTTCTCGATTTTCCTTAAAGTGCCGCAAACAAGATTTTAAATATCCATTACTTATTAAAGCAGCGTGTAATAAGGATTTCCCCTTGAAACCTAGATTAGATAAAAAATGGGGGGGAGGTTCAAACTATCCAGATGTGTTTTTTATAAATATGACTAAAAATGTGATCTTTTTTATTTATGATGATAGAGGATGCGAGGTCATCTCAACTAATAAAGAAACCATATATCCTTTATATAAAAAATACAGCGATTGGATTGATGAATACTCACGAGAAGAAATTGTTAAACGTTTTAAATAAGAGTGTCATTATGTTTTTGTTATACGAACGAGGTGCTTTAGTGCAATAATGATTTCAAAAATAATCAAATTTTAAAAAGTTAATCTACGACTTTCAAATAAGAGCATGTTTTGATCAATCTTTTTTCAAAACATGCTCTTTAGATTTGTTCTCATATAAAGGTTTATATTATCAATTTAACCAAACTTTGATTTAAAACAAAGTCGAACTGATAAAAACAACAGATTATCCGACATTATATTTTATATTATTCTAAAACATATTCTCGCACCCAATTTATTTTAATGAAAAAATATTCCCGTGAAAAAATTAAGAGAGGGAGAATGCATGTTCTTATTTTATCATATTGCTCATATTTAACAAGCATTTTAAAGAGGACGAGGGGGTGATATCTTTAATAACAATAATTATTTATTGTTTTACGATAAATAATTATTGTTTTACGATAAATAATTATTGACTTGGAATGAACGACAAGATAATATGTCAATAGCAAGTTATGAAAGAGGTGCTTTATGAAACAAAGAGAATTATCAAGATGGTTAAAATTGATAATTATATTTTGTGCTTTATTTGGTTTATTGTTCTGTGTTTATGTAGGACCACAAACAGGGAAGGAAGTCTTACTGGATTCAGAAGAACTACTATTTTTGTATAAGCCATTTATTGCATTTATTTGGATAACAGGGATTCCATTTTTTATAGCATTAGCTTTAGGCTGGAAGATATGTACGGATATTGGCTCCAATCAAGATTTTACGGTCGAGAATGCAGATCGATTAAAAATAATTAGTGTGTTAGCCATGATTGAAGGTGTTTTATATGTAGCTGCGTTACTTTATATTTTTGCGATTGGTAGCTACCACACGGATGTCCTAGTAATTATGTTACTTATTTTATTCTTTGCAATCGTGATCTCTGTCTTTACTTCAATGCTTTCTTATTTAGTAAGAAAAGCAAGTGAGATAAAACAGGATAACGATTTAACGATTTGAGGTGTGTAAACGATGGTTATCATTGTAAATCTTGATGTCATGCTGGCTAAAAGAAAAATGAGTGTTACAGAATTATCTGAAAAACTAGGCATTACAATGGCGAATGTTTCTATCTTGAAAAACGGAAAAGCAAAAGCCGTTAAATTTTCTACTTTAGAAAAAATATGCGAAGTTTTAGACTGTCAACCAGGTGACATTTTGGAATACAGAAAAAATGAAAATAATGAATAATGGGGGAAAAATGATGAAAAAATATATTCTTGCAACTTTACCGATCGTAATAGGAGTTATATGTTTATTTATGAAGGGAATTATTGGTGATGAATTATTGCCTGATGGAACACTCATAGAAAGAAACTTCTTTTTAATTCCTTTAAGTTATTTATTTTTCTTTAGCGGTATAATTTCATTATTATTTGTTGCAATTTTTTCTACCGTTAAAAAGACAAATATAGTTAAGTAAAATGAAAAGATCAGGTTCACAAATAGGAGCCTGATCTTTTATGCGTTTTTTGTGCTATTCCCACGTTTGATCAAGTTTATCACTGTAAAATTTAATGGCTTTACTATAATCTTTTATGCCTTCATGTGTAGTAGTGTGAATTACTGTGCGTAATAAAATTTCCATAGCCTTTGAATGTTCCCCAAGATTATAAAGTGTCATCGCATAAAAAACCTTTACATGTTCGGCTTCAGGAAACTCCCTTATAGCTTGTTCAAAAATACGTTTCGCCTGTTCATATTGTCCTAATGTACGATAGGTGCTGCCTAAACCTACATAAGCATCAACTAAAAATTCTGGTTTGAGCCCTAATTGAATTGCTTTTTCATAGTGGGGGACAGCATCATTTTCTTTTCCTAATGAATCATAGGTCCATGCACATTGAAATTGGTAGTATCCGTTTTCAGGATCTTCTTTAACTAGTGCGACCATTAATTGATTTGCTTCTTCCAATTGACCTGCCTCTCTTAATGTAATAATATGTTGTAATCGTTCATCCATCTTCTTGTATCCTCTTACTTTCTATTTTTTCTTAATATTTAACAATTTTAAACTTTTACATTAATATTGTATACTTGTTTCTAGTTTTAAAAATTTTACTTTTCTATATTATCAGTCTTATTGATAAGGAAAATATAGGGTTATTATCAGTACGAAATCGACAACATCGAAGCGGTTCAACGCTCGTTTTTCATTTTAATAAAATAATAATGGGGTGAATCAGAATGCTTGAGCGTTCTATGGAGAAAACACGGGAACGTAGAAAAGAAAGGGAGTGATAGAAAGAAGAGCAACATGTTGATAGCTCTTCTATATAAAAAGAAAAGAGGACTATTATGATGAATAATTATCAAAGCATTTATAATGAAGGATTTGATTTAAAATATTGTGTGAAGGGACAAGGTAAGCCGATATTGGTAGTGGGTAGCAGTGTTTATTATCCACGCTTGTTCTCGGAAAATTTATATAAACATTTTCAATTTATCTTCTTAGATCATAGAGGTTTTGTGAATCCTCCTCGTTCTTTAAAGAAAGAAGATTATACTTTGGATAAAATTGTAGAGGATATCGAAACAGCAAGACAGTGGCTAAAGCTTGAGGATTTCATCATCTTAGGACATTCTGGGCATGCATTTATGGCTTTGGCATATGCCGAAAAATATCCTCAGTATGTTCAGAAGGTTATTTTATTAAATTCAGCACCGACAAACAGTGAAGAAAGACAACAGCAAAGCTTTTCATTTTTTAATGAAACTGCCAGTGCTGAGCGTGCAAAGCAATTTGAGCATGATATTGCATTGTTAGAGAATGATATTCACAATGATCCTGAAAGACGATTTGTGCATATGTGTATTCGTATGGGAGCGCATAGCTTTTATGATTATACGTTCGATGCAGCTTATATGTGGGGTGGCGTATATACAAATATGGAGGTCATTGATTACCTTTGGGGTGTAGCTTTTGCTGAACGAAATTTAATCCAATCATTGGCTCACTTAGATAAACCTATTTTTGTAGGGTTAGGAAGGTATGATTATTTAGTCGCTCCTGTTTCGCTCTGGGATGTAATTGATAATTCATCTGAAAATGTGAAGAAGGTCATTTTTGAAAAAAGCGGCCATAACCCGATGTTTGAAGAACCAGATACTTTTGATAATGAATTAATCGATTGGATTAATGAATAGAAAAGAATAAATGACCAGTTACTCATGTGGCTAATTTCAAATAAAGTTTGATCAAAATCCTATATTAAATATAATGAACCCTATAAGATAGTCACTAAAAAAGTCCCTCTTATAGGGTGATTTTTTTATAATGAATATGAGCGGAACTTATGTCAAAGAAACTGATTGATAATTATTGATCTAACTTCGAGAAGTGAACTTAAGTGCCATCTTATCTAATACAGTAGCGATTATGATCCCTACTGTATATCGAACCAAATCCTCTACTAAAAAACCTTTGCCAAGTATCAAAGCTCCGAGCGTTGTCCCACGAATCTGATTAATCCAGTCTTCCTGATACAATTGACTAAATTCAATGCCAAAGCTAAACAAAAAACTGAGCCAAATAGCTGTGAGGGTACTCTTACGTACTAGCAACAATCGAAATCCGATATAGACCATCATAGCCCATAGCATGTCCCCTGCGTTCTGCGCTATAAATGATGGGAGTAGGGCACTCCATTTTCTGGAGGATAGTCCTAATAAAATCGTAATAACAATAGCTATCAAATAAGCTATTCGCATGTTGCGGTATTGTAAGTTGATAGATTTATGCTCATTAGTCAATAGAATCACTCTTTCGGTTGTTGATATTAATTCATTATCTCATAAATGATGTCCGAAAGAATTATGTGTGTATGCACCATTGACGAAAGAATACCTAATTATTTAGTTCACCTTGTACTCATCTTTAAGCAAGCCATATATTTCTAAATCTACAACACCTTTACCAGACCAGAACGTAGCTTGTCTTAATAGCCCTTCTTTTAAAAAACCATTTTTCAGGAGAACTTTTTTAGATGCCTCATTTAATGGCATTACTTCGGTTTGTATGCGATTTATATTAACTTCATCAAATAAAAATTTGACAAGTAGGTTAACCGCATCGGATGCAAGGCCCTTTCCCCAATAGTCTTCTGCTAAAAAGTAACCAATCGTCACCATATTCACTTTTTGGTTAAAATCCATTGCTTCTATAATGCCTACTAATTGATCGCTATGCGACTTTTGAAAAATGCCCCATTTAACTCTGTTTTTCTTCCGATAATCCCTGTCAAAATGACCAATCATTTTACCTACTGTTTGGATATTATGTTTTGGGATTAACCCACAATATTCAAAGACTTTTTCATTATCATAGATCGTAAATACTTCCTGTAAATGTACATCTTCAATTTTTTTAAGCACTAAATTTCCGGAGCTTAATAATGGGAACTCTGCAAACACTTTTTCGATATTCATCGTAATCTCTCCTTATTTTTTCCCCTTTAAGTTGAAGAGGCAATATTCAATTGAGTTTTGAATCCTTACCATAATTCCTCTCTATTAAAGATAGAATAAAATATTTTTGGTAATTTATTACATTATATTGTAGAGTTGATTAAAAACAAATCCATTTATAGAATGGGGATCTTTAAATAAATTACTCTAAGCATATAAAAATGGACTTATCATTAAGAGTTGGGATAATAAAATATGCTATATGTAAAAGTTGATTGGAGTGAAGACGGGGTGACTCCAGGAAAACGCCCAGTCGGAACGGAATTCAAGCACACGCTATATTGAAGATTGAAATATAAATTGCACTATATCCCTTTAATATGTATAATTTTACTATATTATACAGAAAGCGAGTGATTTATGATGATAGTCAGCTCTATTTTTCCAACAAACAAATATAAGGTGTGGAAGAAATAAGAATAATAGATACTTCTGCACGAAATCGGAGGAATTGACATGTATAGTAATTACGGACCTTTATGTACAGAACTTTATGATTTGACAAAACCAGTTGGATATTCTATTGGTGGAGATATTGAATATTATCTTGAACGATTAAAAGGAACTAAGGGAAGAGTACTTGAAGCAGGAGTTGGCTCTGGACGCTTCTTAATCCCTTTACTTGAAAATGGATATGATGTTGAGGGGATCGACTACTCACCTGAAATGTTAGATTCATGCCGAAAACATTGTAAAGAAAGAGGATTCAAGCCAAATCTATATGAAGGTAACTTGAGCAATTTTTCATTAGACTCAAAATATGAAGCGATTGTTATGCCGACAGGTTCGTTCTGTTTAATCGAGAATTCAAAAGATGCGATGGATGCATTAACATGTATGTATAATCATTTGATCCCTGGAGGCCGCCTAATTGTAGACATGCTTTTACCTACAGACTGGCGAACAGGGGAAATTACTTCATCCTACTATGAAATTTCGCAGGAGGAGGGAATTGCAATAGAAAGAAAAGCCGTTGAAATGAACTGGATCGAACAATATACGCTAACCGTTTTAAAATATGAAAAATGGCGAAATGGTAAATTAATTGATACAGAGTTACAAAGATTTCCGTTAAGATGGTACGGAATAGAAGAATTCAAGCTTATATTAACAAACATAGGTTTTTCTGATATTACTTGCTCCGCTGAATATGTTTATAACAAGAAGCCTTCAAAAGAGCATTCATTAATTACATTTGAAGCTGTTCGTCAATAAATATGCCTGCTAGATATTAGCTAAGACAGTAGCTAATATCTAGCAGGTTTTTTGTTTTAATTAAAATCCATTTTTTACCTGCTTTATTTTTACTGTATATAGGAAAAATATGATTGTCTACAATTCAATGAAGGAAGAAGGGTTTTCCATGCATAAAGATATGAATTATGGTAGCGATTTTAAATATATTCCAGCAACATCAATTTGGAGTGGAGATGGTGTAGAAGTATTGCCTGATTTATACCAACATACAATTCAAATTGTTAATATCGTACTCTACGGTGAACCTCATAAGAGAGAGTTTGTATTAGTTGATGCAGGTATGCCAAAAAGTGCAAAGGAAATTATTTCAATAGCCGAGAAGAGGTTTGGATCAAATAGTCGACCTAAAGCATTAATTTTGACGAATGGTCACTTTGATCATGTTGGGGCGATAATTGATCTAATTGAACATTGGGGTATGCCGGTTTATGCTCATCCTTTAGAATTACCTTATTTAACCGGTAAAAAAAATTATCCTGAACCTGATCCTGTTGTAAATGGGGGCTTAATAGCAAAATTTTCAGCAATTTTCCCGAATGAAGCTATGAACTTAGGAAACAACGTTGAGGCGCTCCCGTCCGATGGCAGTATTCCATTTATGCAAGGTTTTCGTTGGATTCATACGCCGGGTCATACGCCAGGGCATATATCTTTATTTCGCGAAGAGGATCGAGCGTTAATTGTTGGAGATGCATTTGTTACGGTTAAACAAGAGTCGCTTTACAAAGTGTTGCTGCAAAAGAAGGAAATTAGTGGGCCGCCACGATATTTCACGACAGATTGGCAAGCTGCATGGGATTCCGTAAAAAAATTAGAAGCACTACAACCTTCAGTTGCTATTACAGGCCATGGACTACCAATGAAGGGGGAAGAACTTACAAGAAATTTGCATAAATTAGCGACTGAATTTGAGCAGATTGCTTTACCTAATCACAGCAAATTCATGAATTAACATATTAAAAGGTCTCGATAGGACGAAGAAACAAAATGAAGATATACGTTCTAGATAAGATAAAAACTGCATCTCCAATTGTTAGTTGTGTCTAACAATAGGAGTGCAGCTCATACTAAATTATTGATTAAATTGTCGTATTTTCCTTGTTCACTTCAATGTTATTTTCGGGAATAATAAGTGTGAAACCAACAATAACGACGAGTCCAGTAATTAAACCATAAATAATCGGTAGTGTAGAAGTAATTCCAAAAATTATAAATGAAATAAAGATAACTAGTGAACTAGCAATAATAGAATAGAAAGCAGCTTTACTTGTTACACGCTTCCAATAAAGACCGATAATGAGAGGTACGAAGATAGCACCTGATAAAATTGCATAGGCCATATCTAATGCTACTAGTATGTTTTGAATCCATACTGAGAAAATGATTGCTAACACACCTAAGCCAAGAATAACAATTCGCGATGTATTGATGATATCTTTATCAGTCATATCTTTTTTTACATATACCTTAATAATATCGTTAGTGATTAGGGTTGCAGAGGCAAAGATAGCTCCTGAAGCATTTGACATAAGTGCAGAACAAACACTAGCAAGAACAAGCCCTAACAAGCCTGGTGGGAGAATTTCTAATGCAAGACTAGTAAACGCTGATTGAGAGTCCCCTAGATTTGGCAATAACACAAGTGCGCACATCCCCACAATACTTAGTACTAAACCATAAAAAACACTGTATAGACCGGCCGATATGGCACTGCTTTTCGCTACTTTTTGATTTCTTGCTGTAAATACACGCTGCCAGATGTCTTGAGAAACCATTAAACCAAAGAAGTACAATAAAAAGTATTGGAAGATACGACCCCAGCCGATATTTGTAAGGCTAAGATGCGTTTCTGGCACACTACTAAATAGGGCTGTTAAACCTCCGACGCTGCTTACGCTAAAGGGGAACATAATAAAAAATACACCGATAGTCATTACTATAAATTGTATAATATCGGTTAAGGTAATACTCCACATTCCTCCTAAGATTGTATAAAAGAGCACGATCCCTCCGCCAATAATCATAGAAGGAATAAGGGACCAGCCCAGTAACACGTGAATAACATTTCCCATACCAATTACTTGTGTTACCACGACCATAAGGGTATAAATGGCTGTAACAATCGCACTAATAAGTTGAGTTCCTTCTCCAAAGCGCTTTCCGAGTAACTGACTAATAGTAAATACCTCATAACCGCCAATTTTATTAACGACGAAAAGACCCAAGGCAGCTATACCAAAGCCCATCATCGAAACAAACCAAAGACCAGAAACCCCGAAATTATAACCTAATGTCGTGGAACCCATAGTAGCCGCACCACCAATAATAACAGCTGCTAAACAACCGACATGACTGTAGTACCCTAGACGACTTCCTGCGAGGACAAAATCTTTTTCAGATTTCGCTTTTTTAACGCCTATTATTCCGATAATCATTAAGACACCGAAATATAGAAGAAGAACAAAAGTATCCAGTATATTCATTTATACACCCCCGAAACTTAATTCTAATTCGTATTCGGTAATCGCTTCGTCAAGCAAGGAAATTCCTAAGTCTAAATGTTCTTTATCTATATTTAATGGAGGCATCATTCGAATTACCTCTCCCTTATTACCGCTCAAATAGTAAATAACCCCTTTGTGCAGACACTTCTCCAGGATGGTCATTAACCCTTTACCATTTGGTTCTCGGGTTTCAGGATGAATAATTTCAATTCCTAGCATCAAACCAATTCCACGAACATTTCCGATCGTGTGATGTTTTTCTTTTAAGTGTATTAATTTATTTAATGCATAGTCACCTAATATTCTAGCATTTTCCACTAAACCTTCATCTTCTAAAACGTCGATTGTAGCGCATGCGGCTGCACATGCAACAGGGTTTCCGCCGAATGTAGTACTATGACTACCAATGGTCCATTGTTCCATTAACTCCCGTGAGGCTACTGTTGCGCTAAGAGGCAAGCCACTTGCAATTCCCTTTGCAATTGCCATAATATCTGGTGTCACACCAAATCGATTTGCCGCAAACCAGCCACCAGTTCGACCAAAACCAGTCTGAACTTCATCAAAGATTAATAAAATTCCGTATCGGTCACAGATTTCTCTTATTTTTTGTAACCATGCTGTTGGAGGGATCACATAACCGCCTTCTCCTAGAACAGGTTCTAAAATAACAGCTGCCACTTCATCTGGAGATACTTGATGATTAAATAAACGTTCAAAATCTTTTTCAACATGTTCTGACCAATATTCATCATGATTTAAACCCTCAGGTGTTTCCGTTAATTGAGCATATGGTAATTGATAGGTCATGTTTGCTCCAACCGGTAAATTCCTTCTATATTTACTTTTTGATGTAGTAAGACTTAACGCTCCCATCGTTCTTCCATGGAATCCTCCAAGGAAAGAAACAACGTAAGGTCTCCTAGTTACATGTCTTGCTAATTTTACTGCACCTTCAATTGCTTCTGCTCCGCTATTTCCAAAGAAAAAACAATCTAATGGGTCTGGTAAAATCTCTCTCAATTTCTTAGCTAATAGAATAATTGAATCGTAATTTATAATACCGATAGGACCATGAACTAAATGATCAACTTGATTTTTAATAGCTGTAATGACCTTTGGATGTCTATGACCTGTATTCTCTGTAGCAATACCAGAAGTAAAGTCTAGATACTTTCTACCGTCGACTCCTATATAAAATAATCCCTCCGATTTTACTACCTGCAGATTCGGAAAATCCTTCGCCATTGTGGGTGCTAGTAAACCTTCTTCATTAATGTTTTTCCAATCAATCATAAATTCATCCCCATTTCATTGGTGTTGAAAGAATTTTCCCTTAATTCAGAAAAAACGTCAAATGCATACCATAAGAAATTTTAATAGTTAAAAAATAGTTGATAAAGCAGGATAGAAATAAAAAACATCTAATTCGACCTTGCATAACACTCAAAATTTCTTAAATGGAAGAAGGGTAATTATTACTTTATAATGGAAATATATCTTTGGTTATTATGTGGGAATAAGGGGAAAGTAGACGGTGATTAAATGGAACTAAGGAATTTGAAAACCTTTCAAGTGGTCGCAGAAGAATTAAATATCACAAAGGCTGCCAAAAGATTAGGGTATACACAGCCTACTATAACGCTGCAAATACAGTCTTTAGAAAAAGGACTGAATCACACTCTATTAACAAGAGTTGGTAAAAAGACTCTTCTAACAGCTGCTGGAAAAAAGCTAAAAGACCATGTCGATAGCTTATTTATCTTTATTGATAAGATAGAAAAAGACATGGAAGAACTACATGGACCTTCTGGCATTCTGACTATTGCTGCTTCAGAATATTATTGTACTCAACATCTTTCATCGATTATAAAAGATTATTTGGAAATATACCCGACTGTGAAAATAAGTCTTCTACCACTAAATAGTGTACATGCTATTAAAAGTGTAAGAGACCAAGTAGCAGATATTGCTATTATTGCGAATGAGTGTAATGATGTCGATATTAGTAAAACTTTTTTAGAAGAGGAAAAGGCTTTTTTAGTTGCTTCTTCTGGAATTAGTAAAGAAAGAAGTTTTCATGAAATTCTAAGAGAAGATACCTTTATCTCCTATGACTATCATTGTAGTTTCAGTAATATCATAGAACAATACTTCAAAAAAGCCGATTTTCAACCTCAGTCCACTATTATGGTTGGTGGGAGCGATGAGATGATCAAGCGTGCCGTGTTGAACGGAACAGGCTATGCGATTTTAGGTCAAAATGCTATTGAGAATGAAATACAAGACGGTTCGATCAGCATTCTCCAACATGTTTCAGAATCTATCATTACATCAGCCATTAATTTAAAAGTTCGCTCAGATGAACCGAATATTCTAACGTTTAATGAATTTATACAAAACACCTGGCCAGTTAGTAACAATCTTAGTGAATCATTAAATTAAATTGCAAAAAAAATAATTAGAAAATGGGGAATGCAAGAGTGCATACCCATTCTAATTTTCTAATGTCGGATTTATTATTTAAAAGAAAAAAAACTGTAGCAAATAAATTTGCTACAGCCTAAATTGGTTCATGCCCCTTTGATGGCGCAATATCATATATTTTATCATAAAATACTTTATTGTAGTATATTTTATTTTTTTACAACATTCCAATAATAATTTAAGAGCCTATTGACAAAAAAATGCAGAATTGTTATAGTCGATTTATTCAACGTTGAATATAAAAAGGTGATTATTATGACAAGGCTATTAGTTCTTGCTATGTTGGGACTAAAACCAATGACTGGCTATGATATTAAAGTAATGCTTGAATTAAGTGACGCAGAACGATGGGGTGGAGTACTAATCGGCTCTATCTATAATGCTTTAAAGAAACTTGAAAAAGATGGCTATATAGAGGTGGCTAGTATTGAATCCACGGGTCATAGACAAAAAGCAATTTACCAAATAACTGAAAAGGGCAGGGCGCATGAGCAAGAATTAATTATCGAGGCGCTTGAAAAATCCTCTGTAGTGTATCCTACAACTTTGTATTCTGGTGTATCCTTTGCATTTAAACTGCCAAAATCTAAAGCTGTGGAAGCACTAGAAAAGCAGAAAATAATTTTGGAACAAGAAGAAAAGGCTATCAACGCTGGCTTTGAGGCGAAATTAATTGCTATGCAAGGAGAACTACCAGCATTAACACAACTAGCATTTGATAATATGCTAGAAATTGTAAAAGTACAATCAAAATTTGTCCTTCAAGCTATTGAAATTATGAAAAAAAGTAACTCTCTCGAATGAGGGAGTTAAAAAATAACTATATATTCAACATTGAATATACAAAATTGAGTAAGGAGAGAAAATATGAAAAAGCTCATTAGTGCTAGTCAATTAACGAAAAGTTATAAAGCTAGGTGTGTCGTTGATCATATAAATGTTGACATTCAAGAAGGTGAGATTGTAGCTTTAGTGGGTTCAAATGGTGCTGGGAAAACAACAACTATTGGTATACTTCTTGGCATCATTCCGCAGGACAGTGGAACGATTGAGTACTGGACATCTGATTACAAAAAGGAAATAGGTACGCAGCTTCAATCAACCCCTTTTTTCGAAGGTTATTCTGTAGAGGATAATGTGAAATTATTCGGGGCATTCTATGGAATTTCGCTAACTAAAAATGAAATTGATGAAAAACTTGCCGCTTTTGATTTATTGCAGGTCAAAAAAACGCCTGCTATCAAATTGTCATTAGGACAGCAAAAACGGCTAGCAATTATCGTGACAACTTTGCATCATCCTAAATTAGTAATTTTGGATGAACCTTCTGCTGGATTGGATCCTAGAGGCCAAAGAGAAATTCAACAGATCATGAAACGTTTAAAAGATACCGGCGTTACAGTTTTATTTTCTTCCCACGATATGTTGGAGGTAATGAATGTAGCTGACAGAGTGTTGATTATGCATTGTGGGAAAATAATGGCAAGTGGCTCGCCTGATGGTTTAATGGAGCACTATCAAACTCAAAATTTAGAAGAATTATTTTTTGAATTAACGAAGTAAGGAGCGAGAAAATGAAGGCTATATTCGTATTGAATTTGAAATCTAGCATAAAGGATATGTATTTACTCTTTTGGTCAATAATAATGCCATTTGCTGCGATTATTGCGTTAAGGATATTTTTACCGAGCTATGCAGGAAGTTATGTAGAAGGAATCATTGCCGTTAGTGTATTTTTCTATTCATTTATGACCACTGCTTTTATAGCGTTATCGCAAAGAAAAAGAGGCGTTTATAATTTGCTTCACGCTACACCACTGCCTTTATGGAAATATATCGTCAGTATTGCTAGTGCATGGGCTATAGTAGCGATTATTTTATCTTATATCGTGCTTTTATTCGCTATCGTGATCAATCAACTATATTTTTCTTTTAATATTCTCTTATATATGACACCGATTATTCTTATAGCTTCATTAAGTTTTGTCTTTTTAAGCTTTTTTATTTCAAGTCTCGTGAAAAACGAGGGACATCTAAGTATGACTGCAAATATACTGATGATACCAATGCTACTTTGTAGTAATGCATTTTTTACAATGGAAAAGGCACCAAACCTTATACAAATGATTAGTCTAGTAAATCCATTTGAATGGTTTTTAAATGGAATTAAAGCCGCATTTCTAAATAATTTTAGTACATGGGGAGAATCTTTACTCCTTTTATTGGGATGTCTAGCTTTGACACTTGTCATTTCCTTGAAAACATTCAAGTATAGTGACCAATAATGATAAAAGTAAAAATCAAATGACCAGAGCTCGAAATTAGGTGGCGATTGGATGAGTGAAACGTTAATAAGAATAGGAACTATTTATATTCCAGTTAGCAATGTAGAACGGTCATGTGAATGGTATGTAAGTAAGTTGGGAGCAGAATGCAGTTATCAAGATAGTGATAAGGCTATTCTTAATGTTGCCAATCAAAGTATTTTTCTTGTTAGATCGATAAACAATCAAAGCTCAAATTTCATTGATTGCTATGGGAAAGAACATTTTTCGATAACCTTTGAGGTTGATGGATTAAGTGCATTAAAGACTATTCATAAAATTTTTATCGGTAAAGGAATTAGAGTTGGAGAAGTTGAAAATAGGGGACATGCGGGAAGAAATTTTGTTTTTTATGATTTAGACGGAAATAAATTTGATGTGTGGAGTGAGCTGAGTCCTGCTTTTAAAGAAAAATACGAGGATGGAAAATAAGTATTGAAAGGAGTAGAAGCCATATTTATTCCGATTCCACTAAATTTCCCAGACAATTATTTTGGCGTCGGAAAATTCTTTCATTTTGTGTGATCCAGACGGAAATACACTAAGATTTTGTCAATAAACTATATAGAAACACTATTTTCTTAATAGTATATTTATAGAGGGTCACTTAATATTATAAGTGACCCTTAGTAACAAGCCTCGGAGGTGTAAGACTAAACCATCTTACATTACTAAAATATGATACGATGTTATTCTTGCATAGTTAATTGCCTGAGAAATAGTTTAAAAATATTAATAAGTCATTTTATAGGCATAAAAGCTGCAGGATTTAATTGTTCAGATTCTATCACGATCCCTGTTAATCCTTTATCCGTTTTTGTTTCATGCCATTCGCCCTTTTCCCAAAAAACTGCATCTCCAGGGAGGACTTGAAAATATTGCTCCTGTTCATTTCTTACATATCCTTCGCCTTCTAAAATTAAGAGCAGTTGGGGAACTACAGCTTGATGATAGCCAATAACCCCGTTTTCTTCTAAATACATGCACCCGATACTAGCCGATGCTTCCGTGTTAATAATGGGAGACATAATAAAATTTGACTTAAACTGTGTTATGTTTTTGCCATTTTCTTTAGACAATTGGTAAAATTTCATTTGATCCTCCAAATATTAATTATTTTTTCACAGCATGAACGTAGTGAATCGTTTCAAAGGCTGTTAAATAATCATTTCGATTGTCAAAATAAAGCTCATTAATTGTATCTGGCGATAGATGTTCATAAATAAGCAGGCCTGAGTTTTCTAACATTTTTTCCATTTCTTCATAAGTAAAACACGATTTCATCGGTTCACCACTTGCTGCAGCCATTTTCACCATGTTATCTACTCGATTTGAAATTCCTTTTTCTTTAAATAGTTTTTCATCTGCATAATCTAATACGATGGAACTTCCTAATGGTACATTGGCAAACAAATGATCAAGTAAGCTTGAAGTTTCCTCTTTCGTTAAATAATAGGAAACACCTAATAGACTAAAGAAAGTTTTTTTATTGTCAAAGCCGCTATCCAATAAATTTTGTGATGAAAACTTCTTTGTAAAATCCATCGAAACGAAATGTACATTACTCGGAAGCTTTAAATTAACTTCAGACAATCTTTTCTTTTTAAATTCCTGTGTTGCAGGGTGATCAATTTCAAAGATTTCTAAAATGTTTTCAAATTCCGGATGTCTTAAGCTAAACGTATCTAACCCTGCTCCGATTATGACATATTGCTGTAACCCTAGCATGACTTCATTCAGTAAAACTTTTTCACAATATGCTGCACGTGCCAAGGGTGTAGGGGAGAGTTGAGTTTGCGCAATCCATTTTAATAGCTCTTCAGTTTGTCCATTTAATTGTTCTGCGATTTCTTTGTTAAAAAAATGGATACCTTGAACCATATTTGTTTGAATGTCATGGAATTCTTTTTTTGTGATTAACTCTTTTGCTAAGTAGTCATCAAAAATTTTAGGGGTATCAAATTGACTATGATAAGCTCTACTAAAAGCCGAGATTAATGAAGTTAAACTGGATTCACCTTTATTCATACAAATACACTCCTTCAAAAAAAATAGGATTCCCCTGGCCAGGAGAATCCTATTTTACAGATAAATATTATAAAAGTAAATTATTGCATAAATAACTTTTTTTGTCAAGTTTTTAGTGCTGAGAAGCAACTAGATAAAGGAATCTCCTTAATCAAATTTTTGGATAAATATTTTACCGTTCGGTTGAATTTCTGCATAGAAAACTTCTTCGATTGATTGTATATTTGCTTTTTTTAATTCGCTATCCAACCATTCTTTACTTTTTCCAACTTCCAATAAATTTCGTTTCAATAGCTTCCCATCAGTGATGATTTCAATAGGGATAAAAGCCGGAGACGAAGGATAGATGTTGAAATCAATCTTTTGGGTGCTTTGAAATTCAGGCTTTTTCAGAATACTAAGCATGCCATTCGGTTCTAAAATAGCATAGTCAATTTCTGTAATTGAAAAAACTTGATACTGTCTAATCATCATTGTTAGATCATCAATATTAATTTTAGTGTTTGCTAAAGCTTTTCTATCTATTTTTCCTTTTTTAATAACGATTGTCGGTTGTCCATCAAGTAATGTTCTTGCTTTTCCGGATTTTAGAGCGATGTAACTAATTAAAGTAGTAAGCGAACACCAAACAATTAAGCTTACTAAAAATTTTGTGTATACCAATGTTTTTAAAACTACCATATTAGCTGCCATTGAACCAATTGTAATACCAGTTACGTAGTTAAAGAAGGTTAAGTGACTTAGTTGTTTTTTACCTAAAAACCTCGTAAGTGTCAGAAGAACAAAAAAAGAAATAATCGTTTGAATAACTACTTGTATATAACCTGTGTACAAATTCTCCCACTCCTTATCTAACCCCTAGAATACCCAATGAATTTTAAAAAATACTCCAATACAACAACAGCGCTGGGAAATCCAACTGTCAGTTCATTATTAGGTCTTCATCATAACGTAGGGTTGATTTCCGTTCCGACTTAGCGCTTTCCAGGGGGCGTCGGGGTAACAGATGTTTTTTGTGCATATCAAGGTTAATATCATTAATAATCAAACATTATTACAAAACTACAGGGATTAGGTTTTAAAGTTCATTCTCTTTTTATTGAGTACATACCGATTTAAGTTGTAATTATTCAGTAAAGGACACGCCATAAATAAAAGGTAGCGTATGATTCCCAGTTTTTCCATGGAGACGATATTTCTAAGATTTCATCTTTCCTAGGCTTTCGGTCCATATTACGTAATATTTTTATCGAATTAATTAGACCCACATCATCGATTGGGAAAGCTGTTTGGAACCTGAGGCAGCGCATTAGAACATAATTGGCTGTCCAAGGACCGATTCCTCGTATTTTAATTAAGTTTTTTTCAGCATCTTTAAAGTTCATTTTCATTAATTTTTCCCTCGATAATTCTCCACTTGCCATTAATTTGGCAATTCCAATGATATATTCACTTTTTTTTACCGTCATTTTAATATCTGCTAGGTCGTTAGGTGTTAATCGTGCAATTCGTTCGTACGATGGGAACACCCAATACTTTTTACCATTCCATTCGATAGAATCGCCAAATCCTTCTACAAATTGCCTCTTTAAGGAGTATGCGAATGCTAAGTTAATTTGTTGCCCTAAAACTCCCCAACATAAAGCTTCAAATAAATCGGGAATGCCGACAACTCGCAATCCATAAAATTTTTGGGCAGGCATTTTAAGTAATGGGTCTGCTTTTGCCATTTCATAAAATGGCGTTAAATCGTTATCAAGATCAAACCATTCATAAATATATTTTACAATCTCTTCTCGTTGCCACTTTTCAATAGGTCTAGAATCATTTAGGAATTGAACAACCATTTGTTTATTATTGATTACGCTTACCTGAACTAAGGACCGAATTTCCCCAATGGCTATAACTTTTGTAATGATATCGTTCTCTATTTCATACATGCATTCATTTTTTTTCCTTGTTAGATAGCCTAGGTTTGCATTCATGTCGAAATTATCAGGTAATGTAATGACAATATCATCATTGATTTCATGCCATGTCACTTTTTCATTCTCCTCACTTATTACGATTTTCTATTGTAATTTTACTTTATCACATAATAATCTTACCTAATTTTGTTATCTTGCTATTACATTCTAAACACCTTATTTTTTTCTAATTATGAGGTTATAGTGTTAGTTATCGAATGCTAAATAGGAGTGGATAAAAATGGTCCAAGATATAAAAACACGTGTCGAAAACTTAAATTGGGATTCCATTCAAAATGAATTAGATGAGCAAGGATTTGCAAAGCTTCCAGCGATTTTAACAAAAGAGGAATGTGAATTCTTCATAGAATCGTATTGTGAGGAAGAGTCATACAGAACGACAATCAATATGACGAGATATCGCTTTGGGAATGGGGAGTACAAATATTTTTCCTATCCATTACCTGAAATCATCCAAAGCTTAAGAGAGTCCTTCTATCTAGAATTGGCCAAAACAGCCAATCGATGGTTGGGTTATTTAAAGAAAACAGAACAGTTTCCAGCTCATCTTCCAGATTTTTTGAACACCTGTGAAGAATATGAACAAACTAGACCGACACCTTTACTATTAAAATATGAAACAGGCGGGTTTAATTGTTTGCATCAAGATTTATATGGAGACATATTTTTCCCGGTTCAAGTAGTATTTGTATTAAATCAACGAGATAAAGACTTTTGCGGTGGAGAATCTCTATTAATGGAACAAATTCCTCGTGCTCAGAGTAGGGGACATGTCATTACTTTAGAACAAGGCAGTGCGCTGATTTTTCCTACGAACCATAGACCTGTTCTAGGGAAAAAAGGATATTATAAAAATACGGTTCGTCACGGAGTAAGCACGATTACTTCTGGAGAACGATACGGTCTTGGAATCATTTTTCACGATTCTAAATAAAGTGAAACTTTGATCAGTGGGGGGTCTCTTCATCCCCCACTGATCATTAGTTAAACCAATTGGGCATTAACGGGCTGTTCATCTCCCACCTAAACTTCTCCGATTTCTCTAAGTTTTGAGGTGGGAGTCATACAGCCCGTTAATGCGGGATAAAAATTAAACTTCAATATCTTGCTATTCCATTCCCAGAACTATACATTCTGAATTTAGAGGTAGTATATTGTAAAAAGAGGTGAGATAAATGCCGGATAGTATCAATAACGGACATAAAGAGAGCCATAATCATAGAATTTCGAATGATGTAGAGATGATAACAGATGAAAAGTGGCAAGCAATACTAAATAATGACACAGCGTACAATAATCAATTTTTCTACGCTGTAAAGTCGACAGGGATATTTTGTAAACCATCCTGTAAATCTCGCGTTCCGAAAAAAGAAAATGTATGCATTTTTTCAAACGCAGAACAAGCTCTCCGCGCAAATTTTCGCCCTTGTAAACGTTGCAAACCCACTAATGAAAATCTGCCTGATAGCGAGTGGGTTGATTTAATTACTGAATACATTGATAAAAATTTCACAGAAAAATTAACGCTAGAATCATTAGCAAATATTTGTCATGGGAGTCCGTATCATATGCATCGAACATTTAAAAAGATTAAAGGCATTACGCCGGTTGAGTATATACAACAAGTTAGAGTACACGAGGCTAAAAAGTATTTGATTCAGACGAATAAAGCGATTGGAGATATCGCCATATGTGTGGGTATGGCTAACGTGCCTTATTTTATTACTTTATTTAAAAAGAAAACTGGTCAAACACCAGCACAATTTCGTCAAATGAGAAAAATGGAGGAAAAGTACAATGGAAACAAAGAATAAACCAACCCTTTATTGGTCTTTACTAAAGTTTAAGGATTGGCATTTTTATATTGCTTCAACTTCAAAGGGGCTTGTGTTTGTAGGTTCACAGAACAATCCATTCGAGGAATTGTTCGAATGGGCTAAGAAACGTTTTCCAGGAAGTCCGCTTGTTGAAGCTGATGAAAAGCTTGAACCCTATGTCGTTGAAATCACTCAGTATCTAGAAGGAAAGCGGAAAACCTTTACTGTTCCTTTTGAGTACGTAGGTACGCAATTTCAGCTAGCAGTCTGGAATGCACTTTGTGAAATTCCATATGGACAGACGAAATCCTATTCCGACATTGCAAATGATATCAATAAACCAGCAGCTGTTCGTGCTATAGGCGCGGCTATTGGGGCTAATCCGGTATTAATTACTGTACCGTGCCATCGTGTAATAGGAAAGAATGGCTCATTAACTGGCTATCGGGGCGGATTAGAAATGAAGACACTACTCCTGGATCTAGAAAAGCGAGCTTCATCTAGCAATGAGTAATTATTGCCGTACAATGAATGGGGGTTTCGTCATGAAAAATGAATTATTCTATAAAAATCCGAAAACCATTCTGAATAAAGGGACTGGCTTTCTTTCTGGCTATACTCATTCACTAAATCCATATACAGGCTGTTCGTTTGGGTGTTCCTATTGTTATGTACGCGAAATGCCTGTATCTCTTTTTCGAGAAGGGGAATGGGGAAATTGGGTCGATGTGAAAAACGGAGCTGCGAATTTATTAAAAAAGGAGCTCCATCGCGCCAAAGCCAAAGGGAATGTAACCATTTTTATGTCATCAAGTACAGACCCGTATCAACCAATAGAGCATGAGGAAAAAGTGACGCGATCTTTACTAGAAGTTATGGTAGAAGATCCCCCAGACTTCCTATTAGTACAGACTAGAAGCCCACTTGTAAGTCGAGATATCGATTTGCTGCAACAATTTAAAGATAAAGTTCGAGTAAGTATGACTATTGAGACAGATTCGGAAACGATACGTAAACATTTTACTCCAATGGCACCCCCAATCCAGGCGCGCTTTAAGACATTGGAAAAATTAGCAGCTGCTGGGATACCGACCCAAGCTGCTATAGCCCCTATCTTACCGAGTGGGGAATATTTTCCTGTGAAATTGAAGCCATTCGTCGATCGGATATGTATTGATGACTACTTCATGGGCGATGGCAGCGGTGGAAAACGCACAAGAAAACTTGGTATTGAGAAAAAATATGCCCAACTTGGTTTAGAAGAATGGTATGGACCACATGTAATTAAAAAAGTATATAACCGATTTATTGAAATCTTTCCGGAAAATCACGTTTATGTGAGCCAGGCTGGGTTTGAGCCGTAAAAAAATAGGAAGTGATTGCATGTGTAAAGATAATGAGAAAAGTGCTGAAAATAGAAAAAAGACATTTACCCTGTTAGGTGCCGATATGCATCCGTATCAAAGTGATACACCTGGTATTTTTGGTGGATATCGACCGAGTAAATTATACGGAAGATTAGATTGTCCCTCAGCGCTTAGAGCTATAGCAAAAGGTGGATACGTTAAACATCGCGTGTTTTTTGCCGATGAACAGATGGCTATATCAGCAAGTTTTAGGCCATGTGCAGTTTGCATGCCTGAAAAATATGCACGATGGAAGAAAAAGAAAAGATAAGAGGGACAATGAAAATGTATAAAACGCATGACAAAATCATGCAAACTTATTTTTCATGTTGCTTCAATTTCATTAACCTCTTTACTTCTCCCTATCTCCGTTTCATACTGCGGATAAGACTTTTTGTTTCTTTATCCACACGATTAGATTCCGTAATTTTTTGCAAGGCTTTATTATATGTAAAATCATCGAGCGTGTTGTTTCTTAAATATTCCATTGTTGAATCGGGAAGTTTCACATAACAGATAGAGACAGCCCACGCAACCGTCATTTTGGCATAAAACCCTTCATGCTTTACACGATCAAGGAGGTTGAGCACCCTTTCGATATATTCGGTCTCGATATAATAGTTCAGGAGCATAACCACTCCAAATCGTATCTCATATTCTTTCTTAGAAGACAGGTAGGGCTGTAAAAACTCCCATACACGCTCTTTATTTTCCTTTGTAGATTTAAGACCTGTACAAAAGCTGTCACATACCGACCAATTATCAATTTTTGGCACGAACGAAGCCACATAAAACAGGAGTTCTTCAATATCCGTCTTAACATAGCCAATGACCATACCTTGCAGCATGATTTCCTCAAAATATTCATCTTTCGCAGTTTCAAGGTAAGCGTGCCAGTCACCCTTTACAATTTTTTTAGCTATTTTACGAAGCTCTGGCAGCCGAACACCTAATACATTGTTAATAGTAGGTATAAGTGCGGCCGAAAACTTCTGATAGTCTGTATCGATGAGTTCAAAGATTTGTTTTCTAATTATATTTTCCATTCGAGCTCTCCTATTTGGTTGATTTTGTTACCCTTACTATTTGACAACCTCACTATAACTGATTATTTTCTAAAAAAGCCAAGAATTGAATATAACAGCAAGATATCGAAACAATATTATTAGTTACTTTTAAATATTCCCTTGTATAAATAAAACTGGATAAAAAAGCTGACTAGTAATAATTCATTGGAAGAGCGTTAAACCTTCAAATGGAATGAATCCGTTTTGATCAATCTTTTTTCAAAACGTTTTTTTATTTAACGTAAAATATCGGGTTGCGAGGTATTTTTGATCAAACCTTATTTTAAAGCTCACATACGTTTTAACAAATTGTATCCTTTATTTTCGATAATGAACTTTTTTTATCAATAATGGAAAATATAGTGCTTATTTTGTTAATATTATATTGATTTGATTAAAAGGAGAGATTTTATGGATTCTAGAGTTCCTATTCCGGTTCAAAAAATTTTAAATGACTATATAACCCTATTTCAAAATAAACTACCGAATACGCTTGAAGGGTTCTATTTACATGGTTCAATTGCTCTTAACGCTTACATAAACGGTTCTAGTGATATCGACTTTATTGCAGTTATCAATAGATCCTTAACCGATGAAGATGTGAAAGTAATATCCGCTCTTCACAAAGAATTAAATCGAAAATACAAGGATACAGGGATGGATGGATGTTATTTACTTGTTGAGGATATTGGCAAGAAACAGAGTGAGGTAAAAGGTTGTTTAAACGTCAACGAAGGCAAAACAAATTGGGGGAATGATAGTATCAACCCAATTACTTGGTGGATTTTAAAAAACAAAGGGATTACCATTTTAGGCAGGGATGTAGCTACATATAGCTTCTTTGTAGATGAAAGAGTGCTTGGTGATTATGTATTAGAAAATATGAACAGTTATTGGTCGAACAGATTGAAAAAAATAAAAAAATATAAAGCATTTTTAATACCAAATAACTTAGTTGATTCAGAAGTAGAGTGGTCAATTACAGGGATGTTACGACAATTTTATACACTTAAAGAATACGAGATTGTTTCAAAAGTAGATGCTTGTAAATATGCAATACTTCATTTGCCAGAAGAGTTTCACAATATTATTAACGAAGCCATAAGTATACGAGAAGGTTCCAATATACGCTATTGTAATTCGAAAAAACAACGCATCGATGACACTATTCAATGTATGGATTATATACTTAAAGATTGTAATAGTGTGAAAAATTAGTGAATTGTTTCATTTCATCTGCTACCGTTTATGGGAAAATATGATAGAATTAATTAATCTTAAATGACAATTTCATTTAGGGTGTAGATATTATGAGTAAAAATTATGTTAGCGTGATAAACAAAAAGGGGAAACCGTCTAACTAAAATATTATATAGTGTTTCCTCATATTGAAAGGGGAAAATTATTTGAATCAAGCATTACTTATTATTGATGCTCAGCAAGATTTAATCGATGGCAACGAGATAGAAAGAGCTGTTTTTAATAGAGAACAGCTTATTAGAAATATCAATTTAGTTATTGACAAAGCAATAAAATCCAATGTTCCAGTCGTGTTTGTAAGGGATCTCGATGTAGCTGAAGGTAAAGGGGAAGGATTCGATATTCATAATGGCATTAATGTACCGAATGAAGCGAAGATTTTCGATAAAAAAGCATCGAATTGTTTCCATGGGACTGAACTGCTAAATCATTTACAATCTCAAGATATTAAACATGTTGTTGTGATGGGCTGCTCGACGCAGTACTGTATCGATAGTGCAGTAAGAACTGCGACTATTAGTGGTTTGGATGTCACGTTAGTAGGTGATGGGCATTCAACAGCGGATAGTGATGTTTTAAGTGCAGAACATATTATCAAGCATCATAATCATACACTGCATGGTCATTACAATGTCGAACATTTTTCTATTGTTAGAAATACAGAAGAAGACTTGTTTCAACCTACACATGATTCGTATAGATAAGAAAAAGTATGTAAAGGCACTCATTGATGGGTGCTTTTCTTTTTTGTCATTTAACATTATCTTCAATCATAAGAAAACCTTAAATAGAATAGATTTTGCGCAACTAAAGCTACTAAGGGGTCTAATATATGTACAAAATTTGATTATAAGAAAAAGTATGCACGTTTTTGGTAAGCTTAATCGCTGCCATAGTCTTTCCTTTTTAGTTAAACGCAATAACCAGTTCATTAAACACTGACATTTGTTGTTAAGTTGTAGGTTTTACTTCATTAATCCGAGTGCAGAGATACGGAAAATTAGGTCGGGGATTATTGTGTGTTATACCAAATATTGCAAATTGCGTTCATTAAGTTTAATATATATTAAACGCATTAAATGTAAAGAGGTGTACTATATGGAAAACACTTTGTTAAACGATCAGCAGAAGGAATTAATAGAGGATTTTGGAACTTACATAGAATCCTCAGGTGGTGCAAGGACACTTGGAAAGATATGGGGATATTTGTTGATATCAGGTACTCCAAAGTCACTCGATGACATGGTGAACGACTTGCAAATTAGCAAAGGTATGGCATCATTGTCCGTTCGACAAGGTGTTCAAATTTCTTTATTTCGTAAAGTAGGGATTACCGGTAGCAAGCGAAATTTCTACCAACTGCATTCAGACGCATGGACATCGACTTTGCATACGAGCATTGCACAAGGGGCAATGATGGCACAATATTTGCGTAGAGCAAAAAATTTAGTTCTTGAGGAACGAGCTGTATCAACGATCGATGAGAGTATCGAGTTTTTTGAATTTGTTATCCAACAGACAAAGCAAATTTTAGTTCAGTGGGAAGAGAGAAAGGATAGTAATACAAAGTAGGAGGAGACTTTATGCCAAAAGTTAATGCGAACAGTATCACAATCCATTACGAAATTAAAGGTCAAGGGACGCCCATATTATTTTTACACGGCAGCGGAGCATCATGGAAAATGTGGGAGCCTCAATTTGAAGCATTTTCTTCAAGCTATCAAATGATTATGCCTGATTATAGAGGACATGGTGATACGACAAAGGAATTCCCTAATAATAAATATGATCATCATATCATTGTGGAGGATATAAAAAGTTTTTTAGATGTACTTGGAATTAGCAAAATTCATGTTGTCGGTGTTTCGCAAGGAGGCCAATTGGCTACTCTACTTGTAATAAAATACCCAACTTACGTAGATAAGCTCGTGATCTCCAATAGTTATAGTGAGATGCCCACAATTGCGGCAAGCTGGGTATTGTCGGTATCAAATTTTATATTTAGTCTGCTTCCGTACCGAGTAATTATAAATATCATGATGAAATTTTATAAGGAGGATCTATATACACAACGGATATTAAGAGAGTCATTTTCGATTGATAAGAAGATGCTACTTGCAATGAAAAAATCACCATTTCCAACTCATACAGATCAATTGCATAGGATAAAGTCACCAACGCTTGTAATGGGTGGCGAAGGAAAAGTGATAACAGGTGTTGATGAAGGGAAAGGATCCCGAACTATTTTCAACCATATTCAAAATGCAAAACTAGCATTATTCAAAAATGCATTCGATCCATTAAGTACGATGCGCAGAGATATTTTTAATGAAATGATAATCGATTTTCTAGAGGATAAGCCTTTGCAGCAATATAAGGATGTAACTATTATTAGTAAATAAAATGTAAATGGAAAGGCGGGATTGTATGACCATATATATTGCATTACTTAGAGGAATTAATGTAGGCGGGCATAATAAAATCATCATGGCAGAATTAAGAGGTTCTCTTGAGCAATTAGGATTACATAATGTAAAGACGTATATCCAAAGTGGCAACATCCTTTTTGAATCAGATGAAACTGAGGAGCTTTTGCAAACGAAAATTCACAATAAAATTAAAGAGGATTTTGGGATCTCTAGTGTTGTTGTCATAAGGACAGCAGAAGAAATACAACTGATTGTTAGTCAACCTCCTTTTTCAGATCAGGAGATTTCAGAAGCGGACAACTCATGTAAAGGGGAATGTTTGCATGTGGCTTTGTTGCCGACAGCACCTTCGAAGGTTAATAGTAACCTGTTTTTATCTTTTACAAATGAAAGAGAACTTAGTGTCATAAATGGCAGAGATGTGTATCTTTTATTTTATGACAGCATTCGAAACTCCAAACTCGGTAATAATCTAAAAAAGCTTGAAATTCCAGCAACTGTCCGTAATTGGAAAACGCTCATGAAGCTTTCGAGTATGGTCGAAGAGCTCAAACATTAAAAAAGTGAATACAAGAAAAGAATTATTCAGGACTCGCAAATAAAAGATTTACTAGAAGGTACAATGGCTACAACGCATAGATTTAATATTCCATCTGCTAAATTTAGGAGCTTAAAAAATATTTGGTCAATTGACTTTTTTTGTATTTCTCCTATATATTAGAAAAAAATGAAGGAAGAGGGTGATGGATAATGACAAACAAACGTGTAAACAAGTTCTTGCCATTCAGTTTGTCCAATTTCCCTCACTGTTTGTGTACGTTGTAAACTCGACGTATACTCTCTTAAACGTGGATGAAACCTTGTGACTGCTGAAGGGCAGATGAAGTGACCCCTAAAAGTTAGACACGGTTATTTCATTAGGCAGCTCGGGTAAAATGAGTTCGGTATTGCACCGGACTCATTTTTAATTTTGCC
>NZ_JBIVRU010000021.1:0-79030 GCF_044755845.1 Lysinibacillus sp. NPDC092081 | reverse complement strand
CACACCCGTTCCCATACCGAACACGGAAGTTAAGCTCTTTAGCGCCGATGGTAGTTGGGGGCTTCCCCCTGTGAGAGTAGGACGTCGCTAGGCACTTAAAAAAGTCGAGGATTTATTCCTCGGCTTTTTTTGTTTTATAGCATAATAAAAAAATGATATAGTTATTTAAATATTAAAATTCACTTAATTAATTGGGTTCTATTTAAGATGGATGTGAATAGCCCGACACTCTTCACACGGTAGAAGGGGCAAAGTGAGAGATAGAACGAACAGACGGATAGAGCTATCAAATTGACGGACAGGTTATACCTTACCTCAATGTTTGATATAGAACCATAAATTATTGCTTAATGAATAAAGTAGAACGAACTTAAATTTCAAGTAAAAAATGAATTAGGTCTATCACACATATCATTGATTGATATTGGAGGAAGTAAAAATGAGACGTAACATTTTTTCTGCTATATCTATCTTATCTTTAATGATTTCATTCTTTATGTTTGGCTATGATTCATCAAAATAGTATGGTAGTTTTTTGAACTTTTTTTACGATCTAAGTATATTTACGCCATTTGTATTAGGGGTACTTGGGATAATCAGCGCAATTTTTGGCATTAAAGGCGATATCCGTATGGTTTTGATTGTACTCAATGCTTTTTTAATGTTCCTTTTCCTAGATGCATATTTAATGGGAATCTACGGATTTCAAAATCCTTAATAAAGAGCTGCAGCGTTTATTTTTCTGCAGTTCTTTTAATTTGTCTCCAATTATGTATAAAGTTGAATGAAGAGGAAGCTAGGAGACTCATTGTGGATCAGCAATAGAGGAACGAAGGCTAAAATCATCACATCCTGTGATAACGCCTTCGTGACCAACATCGTGTTGGCCCGAGACCCTTGGAGCGAGTCAGTAGAAATGAAGGTAAGAGCATCACGTTTTGTGATAACGCATTCGCGGCCACAACCAGTTGTTGTCGCTGCCGCTTCGCTTTCGCACAGACAAAAACAGTTGTTGCTCTTAGCAGAAATCTGACACCCCCAGAAAAGCACCAGTCGAAATAGAAATCAACCCTACGTTATGGTGAAGAGCATTTCATTAATAAATCATACATACTAAATGAAGAATCTCAAGGTATAATGGAAATTCATACGAGGGAAAATAATTGGAAACAAGGTTGAGAGGAAGAAAGATTTGGGAAAAAAACAAATTTGGTATGAAGTAGAAGAAAACGAGTCAATTGAAGATTGTTTGGCAAGAATGCGTCGAGATGGATATATGGCAGTGGGAAGAAAAGAAGAACCGATTTTTCACTTAGTCAATGGAGAACCAACGTATTTACGTCAAAAAATACAATTTAAAGCGATGTTATGGCAAGATTTCGATTGAATTTTACCGAAATCCGAACATTTACAAATGACTAAAATAAAATGTTCGCATTTTGGGTTGACTATAAAGGAATGACTTGTTAAAATATGAGAAGGAAAAACAAATAAATCCCACATATATGCTAGAGGATTGGCTCTAGTGTCTCTACCCGGCACCGTAAATGCTGGACTATGCGGGAAAGCACTTTTGGCATGTTACGGGAAGGTTTGTGTGCAGAAATGTACATTTGCATATTCTTTTCATAATAAGTCCTCAAGTAAACTGCTTTCACGTGTATGGTAGGGAGTAGTTTATTTGGGGACTTTCTTTGTTATAAAAAGTAAAGATTGCAATAGCTATATGAGAAATAGAGGCTTGCACAATATTTGATCATTTTTCTAACGTTAAAAAGGAGCGACAATCATGAATCCGAAAATCGGTGTCATTATGGGGAGTTCAAGTGACTGGGAAACAATGAAACATGCATGTGATATTTTAGATGAATTACAAGTACCGTACGAGAAAAAGGTTGTATCTGCACATCGTACTCCTGATTTAATGTTTGAGTATGCAGAATCAGCACGTGAGCGAGGTATTCAAGTAATTATTGCTGGTGCAGGTGGAGCTGCGCATTTACCTGGAATGGTAGCAGCTAAAACAACGCTACCGGTAATCGGTGTACCTGTACAATCTCGTGCTCTTAACGGTCTTGATTCTTTATTATCAATCGTTCAAATGCCTGGCGGTGTACCTGTAGCAACAGTAGCGATTGGCAAAGCGGGAGCGACGAATGCGGGCTTGCTTGCAGCGCAAATTTTATCGACAACAGATGCAGAGCTTGCTAATAAACTAGATGCTAGACGTGAAGCTACGAAGCAACAAGTACTGGAAAGCACAGGTGACTTAGTGTGACGAAGATAATTTATCCAGGGCAGACGATAGGCGTTATCGGAGGAGGGCAGCTTGGCCGTATGATGGCACTTGCTGCTAAAGAAGCAGGCTTTAAAATCGCCGTTCTTGAACCATCAATGGATTCACCAGGTGGACAGGTTGCGGATGTACGTATTGTAGCCCCATATGATGATGAGGCAGCTTTAGAAGAGCTTGCCGAGGTAAGTGACGTTATAACGTATGAATTTGAAAATATCGATTATGATGGCTTAAAACGTTTAACACAAATGGCCTACGTTCCACAAGGAGCAGAGCTTGTACGCATCACACAAAACCGTGTGACTGAGAAAGAAGCGATTGTGAACGCAGGTTGTCCGGTAGCCCCTTATTTGGTTGTAAATACATATGAAGAATTACTAGCCAATATCGATAGGATTGGTTATCCTTGTATAGTCAAAACAGCAAGAGGTGGTTACGATGGCAAGGGGCAGCAACTTTTAAAATCTGCCGAAGATCTACCGTTAGCAAAGGAGCTTTTCTCTCATTCACAATGTATTGCTGAGGGATTTGTACCTTTTGTTAAAGAGGTGTCTGTCATTGTACAAAGAAACGGTAATGGTGAATCATATTGTCAGCCAGTTGGAGAAAATATTCATGTTCATCATATTTTACATGAAACGATTGTACCAGCTCGTATAAAAGAAGAAACAGCACAGGCTGCAGAGCGAGAAGCCTTGAAAATTGCTGATTATTTAAATTTAGTAGGGACATTAGCAGTAGAAATGTTTGTATTAGAAGATGGTGGAATTGTTATTAATGAATTAGCACCAAGACCTCATAATTCAGGTCACTATTCATTAGAAGCATGTAATGTTTCACAGTTCCATCAGCATATACGCGCTGTTTGTGGTTGGCCATTACGTAAACCACAACTTTGGGCACCATCTATTATGGTAAATGTTTTAGGGCAGCATGTCATGCCACTTAGTAACTCAATTGCTAAATATCCTGAATGGTCTATACATCTTTATGGGAAAGCTGAAGCTAAGGTGAACCGTAAGATGGGCCACGTAACGATTATGACAAAAAACTTAGAAGAAACACTACAACAAATCGAGAGTTCTGGCATTTGGTCAGAATAGAAGGAGAAACGCAATGATCGAACGTTACACAAGACCCGAAATGGGCGCAATTTGGACAGAACAAAATAAATATCAAGCTTGGCTAGAAGTTGAAATTTTAGCATGTGAGGCTTGGGTAGAAATTGGCGACATTCCGAAAGAGGATGTAGTTAAAATTCGTGAAAATGCTTCATTTGATGTTAATCGTATTTTAGAGATTGAGAAAGAAACACGTCATGATGTTGTAGCGTTTACTCGTGCTGTTTCTGAAACACTTGGTGAAGAGCGAAAATGGGTGCACTATGGTTTAACTTCTACTGACGTAGTTGATACAGCCCTTTCTTATATAATTAAACAAGCGAATGATATTTTACGCAAAGACATCGTGAACTTCATTGATATTATTGCAGCAAAAGCGAAAGAGCATAAGCATACGGTTATGATGGGACGTACACATGGTGTTCATGCTGAGCCAACAACTTTCGGTTTAAAACTAGGTTTATGGTATGAAGAGATGAAGCGTAACCTAGAACGCTTTGAAGCAGCGGCAAAAGTAATTGAAACAGGAAAAATGTCTGGAGCAGTTGGAACATATGCCAATATCGATCCTCAAGTTGAGCAATATGTATGCGATAAATTAGGACTAGCAGCATCAACTATTTCAACTCAAACATTACAACGTGATCGCCATGCTCAATATTTAGGTGCGTTGGCATTAATCGCAACATCAATAGAGAAATTTGCAACAGAGATTCGCGGTTTGCAAAAATCTGAAACGCGAGAAGTTGAAGAAGCATTTGCAAAAGGTCAAAAAGGTTCGTCAGCGATGCCTCATAAACGTAATCCAATCGGGTCTGAAAACATGGTTGGTATGTCACGTTTAATGCGTGGCTATATGGTAACGGCTTATGAAAACGTAGCTTTATGGCATGAGCGTGATATTTCACATTCATCTGCAGAGCGCGTTATTTTACCGGATGCAACGATTACACTTAACTATATGTTAAATCGCTTCGGTAACATTGTGAAAAACTTAACAGTATTCCCTGAAAACATGAAACGTAATATGGGTCGTACTTTTGGTTTAATTTACTCTCAACGTATCTTATTAGCACTTATCGATAAAGGGTTAGTGCGTGAGGAAGCGTATGATACAGTACAACCTTTAGCGATGCAGGCGTGGGACGAGCAAGTTCAATTCCGTACGTTAGTCGATGCAAGTGAAAAAATTACATCGTATTTAACGAAGGAAGAGCTAGATGATTGCTTTGACTACAACTACCATTTACAGCATGTAGATATGATTTTTGAGCGTCTTGGACTTAACTAATATTTATCTTCATTCAGAAACTGAATGAAGATAATGCCTCCGGCGGATGTCACGGATTTTGAATTGTGCTAGCACAATTCAAAATCCGGACGCAATTACGCCAAGGCGAAATTGATTGAGTAGAGTCACTAGCGGATGTTACAGAATTGAATCGTATACGTACGATTCAATTCTGAACAATACGTGTGTATTTCATAATATCAGGGGGAGTAACGAAATGACTAAAGGTCAACTTTTGTATGAAGGTAAAGCAAAAAAATTGTATACAACAGAGGAGCCAAATGTGTTACTCGTTGAATACAAGGATAGTGCAACAGCGTTTAATGGTGAGAAAAAAGAAGAAATTGAAGGCAAAGGCGTATTAAATAATCGCATTACCTCTTTAATTTTCGAAAAATTACAAGCAAACGGAATTGCGTCACATTTCGTAAAACAATTATCTGATACGCAGCAGCTTGTAAAAAAGGTAGATATTATTCCAATTGAGGTCGTAGTTCGTAATATAGCGGCAGGTAGCTTAGCGAAACGTCTTGGCCTTGAGGAAGGTACACCATTAAAACGCCCAATCGTTGAGTTTTATTATAAAGACGATGAGCTAGGCGATCCGCTCATTACAACGGAGCATATCGACGTACTTGATCTTGCAACACCTGAGGAAGTGACAGCCATTTATGATGGCGCACTTGTAGTGAACAAAGTTTTGCAACCACTATTTGCAGATGTCAACGTTACACTAATTGACTTTAAATTAGAGTTCGGACGTGACAATGATGGAAATGTACTGCTGGCAGATGAAATATCACCAGATACATGCAGACTTTGGGATGCAACTACAAAGCAAAAGTTAGACAAAGATGTCTTTCGTAGAGACCTTGGTAATTTAACTGAAGTTTATACTATTATACTTTCTAGACTCGGAGGCAAATAACAATGAAAAAAGTTAAAATTTACGTAACATTACGTGAGAGCATTCTTGATCCACAAGGTTCAGCTGTACAAGGTTCTTTAGTGAAGATGGGTTACGCTGAAGTAGAAGATTTACGTATCGGTAAATATCTTGAATTAGCAATTAAAGATACAGAACGTGATATTGATACTCTAGTAAAAGAAATGTGTGAAAAGGTTTTAACTAACGTTGTAATCGAAGACTACCGTTACGAAGTCGAGGAGGCTAACTAATCATGAAATTCGCAGTACTCGTTTTCCCTGGGTCAAACTGTGATATCGATATGTATCATGCGATTAAAGACGAGCTAGGTGAAGAAGTAGAATATGTATGGCATACAGCAACAGATTTAAGTGGCTTTGATGGCATTTTAGTACCAGGAGGCTTCTCATACGGGGATTATCTTCGCTGTGGTGCGATGGCAAACCAATCTAATATTATGGCAGAGGTCAAGAAGGCAGCAGATGCTGGTAAGCCGGTATTGGGAGTATGTAATGGATTCCAAATCTTAACTGAAGCAGGTTTATTACCAGGTGCATTACTTCGTAACAAAAATTTGAAATTTATGTGCCGTACAATCCAGCTTAAAGTTGAAAACAATAATACATTATTCACAAACCAATATGAGCAAGGTCAAATGATCAATATTCCAATCGCACATGGTGAAGGTAACTACTACTGTGACGAGGAAACTTTGCAACAATTAAAAGATAACAATCAAATCGTGTTCACATACTCAGGCGAAAATCCAAACGGTTCTTTAGAAGATATCGCAGGGATTATAAACGAGCGCGGCAATGTACTAGGTATGATGCCTCACCCAGAGCGAGCTGTTGATGCACTGGTGGGCGGAGCAGATGGTCTAGCAGTATTTAAATCAATTGTAAAGCAGTGGAGGGAAAATCATGTCAACAACTAAGTTTGAGCCAACAGCACAGCAAATTAAAGATCAAAAATTATACGCTGGTATGGGGATGTCAGACGAAGAATTTGCAATGGTAGAAGGTATTTTAGGACGACTACCAAACTGGACAGAGACAGGTCTTTTCTCCGTAATGTGGTCTGAGCACTGCTCATACAAAAATTCAAAACCAGTGTTAAGTAAATTCCCTACAAAGGGTCCACAAGTTTTACAAGGTCCAGGTGAAGGTGCTGGTATCGTTGATATTGGTGACGAACAAGCAGTTGTATTTAAAATGGAATCACATAACCACCCATCAGCAATTGAGCCTTATCAAGGTGCTGCTACAGGTGTTGGTGGTATTATCCGTGACGTTTTCTCAATGGGTGCACGTCCAATTGCGATGCTGAATTCTCTACGCTTTGGCGAATTAAAATCAGCGCGTGGTAAATATTTATTTGAAGAAGTAGTTGCTGGTATCGCAGGTTACGGTAACTGCATCGGGATTCCTACAGTAGGTGGGGAGATTCAATTCGATCCTTGCTATGAAGGCAACCCACTAGTGAATGCAATGTGTGTAGGTTTAATTGACCACAAAGATATTCAACGTGGAATTGCAGCTGGTGTAGGGAATACAGTCATGTATGTTGGCGCTAAAACAGGTCGTGACGGTATCCATGGTGCAACATTTGCATCTGAAGAGTTAACAGAAGAATCTGAGAACCAACGTCCAGCAGTACAAGTAGGAGATCCATTTATGGAGAAACTTTTACTTGAAGCATGTTTAGAAGTTGTAAAGTCTGACGCGCTAGTAGGTATTCAAGATATGGGTGCTGCTGGTCTTACTTCTTCATCAGCAGAAATGGCTTCTAAGGCTGGCTCTGGTGTAGAAATGAACTTAGACTTAGTACCTCAACGTGAGACAGGCATGACAGCATATGAAATGATGCTATCTGAATCTCAGGAGCGTATGCTACTTGTTGTGAAAAAAGGTCGCGAAGATGAAATTAAAGCGATTTTCGATAAATATGATTTAGATGCTGTGGCAATTGGTCGCGTGACGGATGATAAAATGCTACGCCTATTACATAATGGCGAAGTTGTAGCTGAAGTACCTGCTGATGCACTTGCAGAAGATGCACCAGTTTATCATAAACCATCTGCAGAGCCTGCTTACTATGCTGAGTTCCAGGCGATGGAAAACACAGAACCAGTAATAACAGATTACAAAGATACATTAAATGCACTTTTAAAAGCACCAACAGTTGCTTCAAAAGAGTGGGTTTACGATCAATATGATTATCAAGTTCGTACATCAACAGTTGTTGCTCCAGGTTCGGATGCAGCCGTTATCCGCGTGCGTGGTACGAACAAAGGATTAGCGATGACTACAGACTGTAACTCTCGTTATATTTTCCTAGATCCAGAAGTAGGCGGTGCCATTGCTGTAGCAGAGGCGGCTCGTAATATCGTAGCATCTGGTGGTACACCATTAGCGATTACTGACTGCTTAAACTTCGGCAATCCCGAGAAACCAGAAATCTTCTGGCAAATTGAAAAATCAGCTGATGGTATTTCAGCCGCTTGTACAGCACTGAATTCACCAGTAATCGGCGGTAACGTCTCTCTTTATAACGAGCGTTCTGGTGAAGCGGTTTACCCAACACCAACAATCGGTATGGTTGGACTAATTGAAGATTTGGCTCATGTCACAACTCAAGATGTAAAAGCTGCTGGAGATGTAGTATTTGTGATCGGTGATACAAAAACTGAGTTCGGTGGTTCGGAGCTTCAAAAATTATTAAATAATGGGGTTATTTCAGGGAAAGCACCAGCTATTGACCTACAGATTGAAACTGCACGTCAACAAGCATTGCTTAAAGCGATTAAAGCAGGAATCGTACAATCTGCACATGATGTAGCAGAAGGCGGTCTTGCAGTTGCACTTGCTGAAACAACATTTGGCGCAAATGGCTTAGGTCTTGATGTGACATTAACAGGCTCTGCTACAACAGCATTATTTAGTGAAACACAATCTCGCTTCGTTGTAACAGTGAAAGAAGAAAATGCAGCTGCATTTGTAGAAATTGTAAAAGACGCAATGAAAATCGGTGTCGTAACAAACGATGCGCTTGTTAAAATCGACGGTGACAACGGTGTGCTTGTAGAAGGTACAGTGGAGGAATTCCGTTCTAATTGGAAAGGAGCAATCCCATGCTTGCTGAACTCAGAGGCTTAAACGAAGAATGTGGGGTGTTTGGTATTTGGGGCAACCCGAATCCCGCACACCTTAGTTATTACGGGCTTCATGCTCTTCAACACCGTGGCCAAGAAGGCGCTGGGATCGTGGTTTCTGACGGTCAGCATCTTCGCGCGGTGAAAGGCGAAGGACTAGTTAATGATGTTTTCAACGAAGAGAAATTAAAGGCAGTGGACGGAAAAGCTGCAATTGCCCATGTCCGTTATACGACTGCTGGAGGAGGCGGTATTGAAAATGTACAGCCGTTATTATTCCACTCGTCAACTGGTAGCCTTTCAATTGCTCATAACGGTAATTTAGTCAATGCAACGCACTTAAAACAGTACTTAGAGCGTCAAGGGAGTATTTTCCATTCCAGCTCCGATACAGAAGTGCTAGCACATCTTATTAAGAAAAGCTCGCATTCACCATTCCGTGCAAAGGTGAAAAATGCCCTCTCATTATTAAAGGGTGCGTATTCGTGCTTAATTATGACTAAAGATGAAATGCTTGTCGCACGTGATCCACATGGTTTACGTCCATTATCTCTTGGAAAACTAGGAGATGGCTGGGTTGTGGCCTCTGAAACTTGTGCATTTGATTTAATAGGTGCAGAATTTGTTCGATCTGTTGAACCTGGTGAGTTATTAATTATTAACGATGAGGGTGTAAAATCTGATCGTTTTGTAGATATGGATAAACGTGCAATGTGTGCGATGGAGTACGTTTATTTAGCACGTCCTGATTCTGATATTGATGGGATTAACGTCCACATGGCGCGTAAACGTATGGGCAAACAGCTTGCTCGTGAATGTGCCCATATTGAAGCTGATGTTGTAACAGGTGTACCTGATTCAAGTATTTCAGCTGCAATTGGCTTTGCAGAGGAAAGCGGTATTCCGTATGAGCTAGGTCTTATTAAGAATCGTTATGTAGGTCGTACATTTATCCAACCGACACAGGAATTACGTGAACGCGGTGTAAAAATGAAGCTTTCTCCAGTTGTTCAAGTCGTAAAAGGTAAACGAGTAGTGATGGTGGACGATTCAATCGTTCGCGGTACAACTTCACGACGTATTGTAAAAATGTTAAAAGATGCAGGGGCGGCAGAAGTACATGTTGTCATTTCTTCGCCACCGATGACGGATCCTTGCTATTATGGCATCGATACTTCAACACATGAAGAATTGATTGCATCTAGCCACAATGTAGATGCAATCCGTGAAGCTATAGGAGCCGATTCCCTAACATTCCTTTCTGTTGAAGGTATGGTGGAGACGATTGCAAGACCATATGAAGATGAAAACCGTGGATTATGCCTAGCATGCTTTACAGGTAAATATCCAACAGAAATTTTCCCAGATACAATCTTACCGCATGAAAAAGAACTATTACGTTAAGAAAAACATCTAAAGACGTCTAGCAATGATGACAAATCTAGATTCAGATGTACCAAGGCGATTTGGATGATAAGGAGGAACTCTGCGTGTCAAAAGCATATGAACAAGCAGGTGTAAATATTGAAGCAGGCTACGAAGCCGTAAAACGAATGAAGTCTCACGTTGAACGTACAAACCGTCTAGGTGTGATGGGCACGTTCGGTGGTTTTGGTGGTATGTTTGACTTGTCAGAACTAAATCTTAAGGAACCTGTTCTTATTTCAGGTACAGATGGTGTTGGGACAAAGCTAAAGCTAGCGTTTATGGTGGACAAGCACGACACGATTGGTGTGGACTGTGTAGCGATGTGTGTCAATGATATCGTAGCGCAAGGTGCTGAACCATTGTACTTTTTAGATTATGTAGCCCTTGGCAAGGCAGAACCAGCGAAAATTGAGCAAATTGTAAAGGGCGTTGCAGATGGCTGTGTGCAATCTGGTGCGGCATTAATCGGTGGAGAAACTGCAGAGATGCCAGGTCTTTACGAAGAAGATGAGTATGATTTAGCTGGTTTTGCAGTAGGAGCGTGTGAAAAATCAGCCATCGTAACAGGGGAGAACATCGTAGAGGGTGATGTGCTTGTTGGTATTGCTTCAAGTGGGGTACATTCAAACGGTTACTCATTAGTGCGAAAAATTGTCTTTGCAGATAATCAATACGCAGTTGATTCGATTGTGGAAGGCTACGAGGATCTTGGTCCTATCGGGGAAGCCTTGTTAGTGCCAACAAAATTATATGCGAAACCTGTGCTTGCAGCTTTAAAAGCAGCAGACGTTCATGGTTGTGCACATGTAACTGGCGGTGGCTTTTATGAAAACCTACCACGCATGATGCCAGAAGGTTTAGCAACTGAAATTGACTTAGGTTCTTGGCCAGTCTTACGTATTTTTGAGTTTTTAAAAGAAAAAGGACAGTTAGAGGACAAGGATTTATATAACGTCTTTAACATGGGAATTGGATTCGTTTTAGCTGTACCTGAAAATGAAGTAGATAAAGTCCTTGCTACAGTAGAAGCAAATGGTGAAAATGCATACAAAATCGGTCGCGTAGTGAAAGGCGAAGGTGTTGTATTCAATGGCTCACATGATGGGAGTTTAGTGTAATGACGGCACCAACTAAAATTGCCGTTTTTGCTTCAGGTAGCGGCAGTAACTTTCAAGCTATTCAAGAGGCCATTGAACGTGGTGAACTACATGCAAAGATCGAACTTGTTGTCACAGACAAGCCTAGCGCATTTGTAGTTACACGTGCTGAGAACTATAGTATTCCAGTGCTAGCTTTAAGTCCGAAAGAATTTTCATCAAAAGCAGATTACGAGACTGCTATTATCGAGGCTCTACATAAATGTCATGTAGAATGGATTGTGCTTGCAGGTTATATGCGCTTAATTAGTGAAGTAATACTAACTGCATACCCACATCGCATTGTGAATATTCATCCTTCATTATTACCGGCTTTCCCTGGTAAAGATGCCATTGGTCAAGCAATGGAACACGGAGTCAAGATAACTGGGGTAACAGTCCATTTTGTAGATGAAGGTATGGATACAGGGCCTATTATTGCACAAGCGGCAATTCAAGTTGTTGATGGTGACCGTGAGGCAACAGAAACGGCCATTCATAAGGAAGAGCATGTACTGTATACAAAAGCTTTACAGCAATTATTAAAGTAATTCAGTGGTGAGGAGTTAGGTCTTCTGGAACAATACAGCCTAACTCTACTCTATCAATAGCAAGACATATTCGTGGCAAACACGATAAAAATTAGGAGGATTTCGTTGTGACAAAACGTGCATTAATCAGTGTTTCCAATAAAGATGGTATTTTAGAATTTGCAAAAGAACTAGTAGCATTAGGTTATGAAATTTTATCAACTGGTGGTACGAAAAAAATGTTACAAGACAATAATGTTGCCGTAACAGCAGTAGATGAAGTAACTAAATTCCCTGAAATTTTAGATGGCCGTGTAAAAACGTTAAATCCAATGATTCACGGGGGACTATTAGGAAAGTTTGACGATGCTTCTCATCAAGCACAAATGAATGAGCATGGAATTGAACCAATTGAGATTGTTTGTGTCAATCTTTACCCGTTTGTTGAAACAATTTCAAAGCCTAATGTAACATGGGATGATGCGATCGAAAATATCGATATCGGTGGTCCAACAATGTTACGTTCTGCAGCAAAAAACCATCAATATGTAACAGTAATTGTGGATAGCAATGACTATGCGAACGTATTAGAGGAACTGAAAGCTAATGGTGCAACGACTATTGAAACACGTCGTAAGTTAGCTGCAAAAGTTTTCCGTCACACAGCCGCTTATGATTCATATATATCAAACCACTTAACAGAAGAAGAGTTCCCAGAGAGCTTAACAATGACATATGAATTAAAGCAAAACTTACGCTATGGTGAAAATCCTCATCAAAAAGCGGCATTCTATCAAAAACGTCTAGGCTCTGATTTTTCACTAGCTTATGCTACACAATTGCATGGTAAAGAATTATCATACAACAATATTCAGGACGGGAATGCAGCATTGCAAATTGTCAAGGAGTTTGAAATGCCTGCAGCAGTAGCTGTTAAGCACATGAACCCTTGTGGTGTTGGAACTGGCACAACATTAGAAGAAGCGTTTGATAAAGCATATGAAGCAGATTCAACGTCTATTTTTGGTGGCATTATTGCTTTAAATATGGAAGTTGATGCAGCAACTGCTGAAAAATTAAGCCATATATTTTTAGAAATAATTATTGCACCAGCTTTCTCCCAAGAAGCTCTTGATATTTTAACGAAGAAGAAAAATATTCGTTTATTAACAATTCCTTTCGGGCAAGCAAAACAAGACAAATTCAATGTTGTATCGATTGAAGGTGGTCTTCTTGTACAAGAACCAGATCGCTACGGCTTTTCTAATGCAGATGTTAAAGTTGTCACAGACCGTGAACCGACAGCACAAGAATGGGAAGCATTACAACTTGGCTGGGCAGTTGTGAAGCACGTTAAATCTAATGCTATCGTTGTGACAGATTCTCAAATGACACTTGGTGTTGGTGCTGGTCAAATGAACCGTGTTGGAGCAGCTAAAATCGCATTTGAGCAGGCTGGAGAAAAAGCAAAAGGTGCAGCGCTAGCATCAGATGCATTCTTCCCAATGAGCGATACTGTAGAAGCAGCTGCAGCGGCTGGTATTACAGCCATTATTCAACCAGGCGGCTCTATAAAAGATCAGGATTCAATCGATAAAGCAAATGAATACGGCATTGCAATGGTATTCACTGGCGTACGTCATTTCAAGCACTAAGAAAAATATCCAAACACTAGACCGAGATGTTGGTTCATCTCGGTCTTACTTACAAATAGGAGGATTCTCTAAAATGAACGTATTAGTAATTGGAAGCGGCGGTCGTGAGCATGCTATCGCCAAACAATTTAGTATTTCCCCATCTGTTAATAAAGTATTTGTAGCACCTGGTAATGATGGCATGCGAGGCGATGCAGAAGTTGTGGCGATTGATGCAATGGATTTTGCAGGCTTGGCACAATTTGCTAAAGAAAATGCAGTAGATTTGACTTTTGTTGGGCCTGAGCAACTACTTGCTGAAGGAATCGTGGATTTCTTTAATACTCGTGGCTTACGAATATTTGGTCCAACAAAGGAAGCAGCACAAATCGAAAGCAGTAAATCATACGCTAAGGATATTATGAATAAGTATCATATCCCAACAGCAGCCCATGAAACGTTTACTGAAGCAGATAAGGCTATTGCCTATATTAAAGAGCAAGGTGCACCAATCGTTATCAAGGCGGATGGTTTAGCAGCTGGTAAAGGTGTAGTTGTAGCAATGACTGAAGAAGAAGCCGTTGAAGCTGTAAAGGATATGATCGGTAACCAACGTTTTGGTGAATCATCATCACGTGTTGTTATCGAGGAATTCCTAGACGGGGAAGAATTCTCCTTTATGTCATTTGTCCATAAAGGTCAGATTTATCCAATGGTCATAGCACAGGATCACAAACGTGCCTATGATGGCGATAAAGGACCAAACACAGGTGGTATGGGAGCCTATTCGCCAGTACCTCAAATTTCTAAAGAAGTAGTGGATATTGCTTATAAGACGATTGTTGAACCAACTGTGAAAGGTATGGAGGCCGATGGTGTATCGTTTACAGGGATATTATATGTAGGATTGATTTTAACGAAAAATGGTCCAAAAGTGATTGAGTTTAATGCACGCTTCGGAGATCCAGAAACACAAGTAGTTTTACCACGTATGGCATCTGACTTTGGCGAATTTATGATGGCATTAATGGATGAAAAGCCATTTGATTTGCAATGGTCTGAAGAAGCAATGCTAGGCGTAGTAATTGCCGCTGAAGGCTATCCTAGGGACGTTGAAAAAGGAAATGCATTACCTAACTTAGAGGCACTATCAGCTTCACACGCGGTATTCCATGCGGGTACAAAGTTTGTAGATGAGAACTTTGTTGGTAATGGTGGCCGAGTATTATTGGTTGGCGCAAAGGCAGCTACTTTAAAAGAAGCACAAGAAAAAGTATACGCAGGGATTGCAACAGAAAAATGGGACAATTTCTTCTTCCGTAAAGATATCGGCTGGCGTACGTTTAAGTAGTGACTGATTAAATGAGCCATACAAGTGTTTCTAATAAATTTTGGTCCATCATCGTAATTTAGAGATGACATTTTGTTAAAATGTATGCTTTGCAAATAGTTGATTGGAGTGGAGGCTGGGCGACTCCTCGGGGATTAGCAATAGAGGAACGAAGGCTAAAACCATCACATCCTGTGATAACGCCTTCGTGACCAACATCGTATTGGCCCGAGACCCTGCAGTGAAGCGGATGTTTTCTGTGCGAAAGCGTAGCGACAGCAACAACAAAAGCGGCTCATCAAACGCCCCCAGGAAAGCGCCCGCTCGAACGGAAATCAACCCTACGCTATGATTATGGGTTTATGAAAATGGTTAATCACGCACTTAAATTAAATATTTTAATCATACTGTGAAACTTCTTATTGTTTTCAAACGTATGATTAAAAAGAGTGAGAGCCGTCTCAACAATACAGTTGAGACGGCTCCTTTGACTAAGAAGGATTCTGTGCTTTATTTGTAGAACTTTTACTTTCTGAGGAATTTTGATTTGAAGTGCTGGAGTCAGATTGCTTTGACGCAGTTGTGTTTGATCCTGACATATTTCCAGATATAGCGGAGGAGAAATCCTTCATGAGTTTACCGATTTGTTCAGATGACATAGAATTTTGGCCGCTGAACATACTTTGCATAGAAGAGTTGCCGTTGCTATTATCGTTGTTCATAGCACCCTGCATGCTAGAGCCTAGTAAAGCTTTAGTTGGGCAATACTTAAAGATACCCTCAGCCATTTTCATGGCACCAAAAGCAATCATCAATCGACCTGCCGTACAGTTAGGATTTCTTGAGACCTTAGCGATACCAAATGCCGTTAAACTTGTACCCATGGCAAAGCGACAGAAGGCATTTTTTTCGCTTAAATTCGTTTCTTGCATCATAATATTTCCTCCTTTAGTCATTGTGGGAAAAATAAAGCGGGGTGCACTTTGATTTATGAAAGTGCTGTGTTACGATTGAAACAAGATGATTGCATAAAGCACTAATTTTATGAAAAAAAGCGTTTATGCAGTAGTAGTATGTGATTTCGCGTAGGATTTACACAATGAAATTTTACGTAATTTAGGAAGGGGCGAATAGAATGGATCCAGTATGGAAAATTACAGAATTACGTCAGCAATTAGCTGTTATAGATGGAAAAAAAGCACCGGATATTGTATTAAAAAATGCACGTTATTTACATAGCATGCTCAAACAATGGATAGTAGGGAACATTTGGATTTTAGGAGATCGTATTGTCTATGCTGGTGATAGAATGCCTCCGTTATTAGAAGGGACAGAGGTGGTCGATTGTACGAATAAAACAATTGTACCAGGATATATTGAGCCACATGTTCATCCGTTCCAGCTATACCATCCGCAATCTTTTGCTGATTTTTGTGGACAGCTAGGAACTACAACTTTTATTTCAGATAATTTAAGCTTCGTTTTATCTTTAGAAAATAAGAAAGCGTTTTCAATATTAGATAGTTTGAAAGAGCTACCGTTTTCATTTTATTGGTGGACTCGTTTCGATTCGCAAACTGAAATGGAACAGGAGGAAGAGATTTTTTCGAATACGTCCATTTTAGAATGGCTAGAACGAGAGGATGTTTTACTTGGAGGAGAATTAACCGGCTGGCCAAAGTTGTTACATGGAGATGACCAAATGCTCTACCGCATGCAAATGGCTAAGGGCTACGGAAAAAAAATAGAAGGACACTTCCCTGGCGCATCAGAGCGAACTTTAGCACGTATGAAATTACTTGGGGCAGATGGTGATCATGAAGCTATGACAGTGGAAGAAGTAGAGCGACGTATTATGCAAGGATATGCAGTAACGCTGCGTCATTCTTCAATACGTCCAGACTTACCACATCTATTAAAGGGAATAGTCGAAAAAGAGCTCCCTATTTTTGACCATTTAATGATGACAACAGATGGCTCGCCACCTTCTTTTCATGAGGATGGTGTGATGGATAAATGTATTCAAGTGGCCTTAGATGCAGGTGTAGCACCAATAGATGCTTATCAAATGGCTTCCTATAATGTGGCACGTTATTATAATATGTCCAACTTACATGGCTTTATCGCAACGGGTCGATTTGCTTCCCTAAATATTTTACAAGATGAATGGCATCCAGTTCCTGAGAGCGTACTATCGAAGGGTGTTTGGTTAAAACGCGATGGAGAGCAAGTACAAAGACTTGCTGCAATTGATTATTCAGCGTTACCTGCATTTGACTTAGATTTTTCATTAACATCTCATGATTTTCAATTCTCAATGCCTTTTGGAATTGAGTTAGTAAATGATGTTATTACGAAACCATATAACTCATTAATTACTAGAGAAGGGCAACTTGCAGATCATGATGAATGCTATTTAATGCTCATTAATAGAGATGGCAATTGGCATGTTAACACGATGATTAAAGGTTTTGCTACTAGTGTTCAAGGTTTTGCTTCATCTTATTCGAATACAGGCGATATTTTGCTGATCGGAAAGAATAAAGACGATATGATCAAAGCCTTTGAAGAAATGAAGGCAATGCGTGGTGGTATTGTACTTGTTGAAAAAGGTGAAGTAATTGCTGCTGTTCCTTTAACAATTGGCGGTCTTTTATATGATGGTGATGTTAAGGAGCTAACTGAAAAAGAGAAGAACTTAAAACAAGCATTAGCGGAGCGTGGTTACCACTTAGGAGACGCAATTTATTCTTTACTATTCTTACAATCGACACATTTACCATATATCCGTATAACACCAAAAGGGATTTTTGATGTTATGAAGAATAAGTTATTATTACCAGCAGTGATGCGTTAATAGAAGTTTCCCTATGGTAGATGTAATTGATAAAAGGAGAGTAATGCTTGTGTTCAAATCGAAGAAACTATTTATCGCAATGGCTTTTAGCATCTTATTGATAGGAGGATGTTCAAAAGATTCGTCGGAAGTGAAGGAAGATGATACGAGCAAGGTTGACGATGGAACTGCTATTGAAGAGCCGGTTCAAGAAGGTGCGTATATTGCTCCGTTAACAGGTGAACCTGTGAAGGAAGAAATTACGCAACGACCAATTATTGTTACCGTTAATAATCATCCAAAAGCACGTCCGCAATCAGGATTAGAAGCGGCAGATATCATTTATGAAATGCTGGCAGAAGGCAATGTTACACGTTTTTTAGCAGTTTATCAAAGTGAACTTCCAGAAAATGTGGGGCCAGTTCGTAGTGCTCGATCTTATTTTGTTGATCTTGCGAAAGGCTTTGATGCATTTTATGTAGCACATGGTTATAGCCCAGAGGCAAAATCGATGCTTACTAATAATGTAGTCGACAATATAAATGGCATGGAATATGATGGTACACTTTTTAAACGATCAAAAGACCGTGTTGCTCCACACAACTCGTATATTACGTCTGAAAATATATTAAATGGAGCGAAAAAAGTGGGCGCTTCAATGAGTTACCATGAAAAAGTACATGAGGCTTTTTATGAACCCGATGAACGTGGTAAAATAGGCAATGAAACAAGTCGAGTTGACATTTACTACGGAAATAGTGAGTATTTCCATAATTCGTATTTATATGATAAGCAAAGTAATCGTTATGGACGACAATCGGCTGGCGTTGACACAAAGGATATGTTAACAGGCGACACATTATCATTTTCAAATGTTCTATTTTTTGAAATGAAACATCGAACGATTGATAATGAGGGGCGCCAAGATATTGATTTAACTTCTGGTGGAAATGCGTATGTATTTCAAAATGGCTATATGAGAGAAGTCAAATGGGCTAATATTGATGGAATACCAATGGCTGTAGAAGAGTCTGGGGAGCTTGTGAAGCTAGTACCAGGGAAGTCTTGGGTTCATTTCATACCAGCTTCACCAGGGTTACAAGCAATGGTGAAAACGCAGCCTTAAAGGGAGGAAGATTGCATGCAAATCGAAAAAATTCGAGGGCATCAAACAGATCAATTATTTAAAGCAGTGTTAGAGCTGAAAGACATCGAAGAATGTTATAAATTTTTTGATGATTTATGTACGATTAGTGAAATTCAATCGCTGGCACAACGCTTTGAGGTTGCGCATTTACTACGTTTAAAGAAAACCTACGAATCCATTAAAAAGGAAACAGGTGCAAGTACAGCAACTATTTCACGTGTACGTCGTTGCTTTGATTATGGGAATGATACATATGATGAAATGTTAGGTCGTTTGTATCCAGATGAAAAGCCGTTTCAAGCACCAAAAGAATAGTAGGTAAAGAGGCTGGGTAGAGTTTTTGCCCAGTCTTTTTCATTTTTTTGTAGACAGTCATAAGCTATACTTGTAAACGAATAGATAGAAAATGATAGGTGGTAAAAATAGATGGATTATTTAGAATGGAGACATGTGTTCAAGCTAGACCCAGCTAAAGATATTTCAGATGAGTCACTAGAAAAAATATGTGAATCAGGTACAGATGTTATTATAGTTGGTGGAACAGACGGTGTAACTTTAGATGGTGTATTAGATTTACTTGTTCGTGTAAGACGCTTTGAAGTACCAATAGCGCTTGAAATTTCTGCCATTGATTCAGTAACACCAGGTTATGACTATTATTTCATTCCAACCGTGTTGAATAGTGATGATCCAAAGTGGATTAAAAATCTACACCATGAAGCAATTAAGGAATATGGAGATATTATGGTGTGGGAAGAATTAGTCGCTGAAGGTTATTGTATTTTAAACCCGACTTGTAAAGTAGCGGAAGTAACGAATGCGAAAACCGATTTATCCTTAGGTGATGTTGTTGCCTACGCACGTATGGCTGAAAATTTCTTTAGACTACCTGTATTTTATATAGAGTATAGCGGTACTTATGGTGATATTGAGGTTGTAAGTGCTGTTAAAAATGAACTGAAAAATACACGACTGTTTTACGGTGGCGGCATTACATCTGCTAAGCAAGCAACAGAAATGGCAAAATATGCAGATACAGTAGTAGTTGGAAATATTATTTATGAAGATTTAAAAGCTGCACTTGCGACTGTTAAGGCTGTTAAAAATACGATATAATTCAAGAACAAATGTTTGTAAGGCGGTGCGAAATGGAACAGTTAACGAAAAACTTATTAGCAGGTATGAACCCTGAGCAGGAAAAGGCGGTCAAAACAACTGAAGGACCGCTTCTAATTATGGCGGGTGCTGGGTCAGGGAAGACACGAGTATTAACACATCGTATTGCATACTTAGTAATTGAAAAAGAAGTCTATCCATCAAAGATTTTAGCAATCACATTTACAAATAAAGCTGCACGTGAAATGCGAGAGCGTATAGATGGCATTCTCGGTAACGGAACTGGCGATAGTATGTGGGTATCGACATTCCACTCGATGTGTGTGCGTATTTTACGACGCAATATTGAGCAACTTGGGATATCACGTAACTTTTCAATTTTAGATTCTACTGATCAGCTATCCGTTATTAAAAATGTTATGAAGGATGAAAATATTGACACAAAGCGTTTTGAACCTCGTGCGATTTTAAATGGGATTAGTTCAGCAAAAAACGAATGTATAACTGCGGACGATTATGCAGGTCAAATCAATGAAAACAATCCTTACGAAAAAACGATTGCCCGTGTTTATAAAGGTTACGAAAAAAGACTACGCCGCAATCAATCACTCGATTTTGATGATTTAATTATGACAACTATTACATTATTTAAGCGTGTACCAGAAGTGTTGGAATACTATCAAAATAAATTCCAATATATTCATGTGGATGAGTATCAAGATACGAATAAATCTCAATATTTACTCGTTCAGCTGCTTGCCAAGAAATTCAAAAATATTTGTGTTGTAGGTGATTCAGACCAATCGATTTATCGTTGGCGTGGTGCGGACATTGGCAATATTCTTTCATTCGAAAAGGATTATCCAAATGCTAAGGCCATTATGCTTGAGCAAAATTATCGTTCAACAAGTCGCATCCTACAAGCGGCAAATGACGTCATTCAAAATAATACAACACGTTATCCAAAAGAACTGCGTACAGAAAATGCAGAAGGTGAAAAAATCGTATTGTACAAAGCGTATAACGAACAAGAGGAAGCGCAATTCGTTGTACAAACAATCCAACAGCTTATTCAAAAAGAAAATCGTTCGTTTGATGACTTTGCGATACTATATCGTACAAATGCTCAGTCCCGTGTGATGGAGGAAGTGCTTGTTAAGTCCAATATGGCTTATCAAATAGTTGGTGGTACTAAGTTCTATGATCGTAAAGAGATTAAGGATTTACTTGCCTACTTGCGCCTTATTGCCAATAATGATGATGATTTATCACTCGCACGTATTATTAATGAGCCGAAGCGTAGTATAGGTGCAACTTCCTTTGAAAAAATGGCGCGCTATGCGATTGAACAAGAACGCTCTATTTTTGATGCAATGAATGATCTTGTGTTCATGGGTCTTTCAGGGAAGGCTGCTAATTCAGCTGAGCAATTTTATGCAATGATTAAAGGCTTTACAGAGATGCAAGAGTATTTATCGGTGACAGAAATTGTAGAGCAGGTCATTGACAAATCTGGTTATCGTGCAATGCTTCAAAACGAAAAGACGATTGAAGCGGAAAGCCGATTAGAAAACATTGAAGAGTTTTTATCAGTAACAAAGGCTTTTGAAGAGCGCAGTGATGATAAGAGCTTAATTGCCTTTTTAACAGATTTAGCTCTAATTGCAGATATTGATGCACTTGATAAAGATGATACATCAAAGGGCAACATTATTTTAATGACGATGCATGCCGCAAAGGGCTTAGAATTCCCTGTCGTCTTTATCATTGGAATGGAGGAAAATATCTTCCCGCATTCTCGTTCACTTGATGATATGGATGAAATGGAAGAAGAAAGACGATTGATGTATGTCGGCGTGACGCGTGCAGAGGAACGTTTATATTTAACTAGTGCACAAAGTCGCACGATTTTTGGTCGTTTTAGTTATAACAATGTGTCACGTTTCTTAGGTGAAATTTCAGAGGATATTACAGAATCGATATCCAAAGGTGGTACGAAACCTGAGGTTCCGTTTGCCTCTAGTAATCGTTCAGCAGGCGGCTATCAAAAACGTTCACTTGGAGCGGTTCAGAAAACACAGCCTGCAACAGCTCGTTTACAAACAACTGGTGGAGACCAATTTGGCTGGAAGGCTGGAGACAAAGCGATCCATAAAAAATGGGGAACAGGTATGGTTGTTAGTGTAAAAGGTGAGGGTGATAGTACAGAGCTAGATATTGCCTTTCCACAACCTGTTGGTATTAAGCGATTACTAGCACAATTTGCACCTATTGAAAAAGGGTAAGCGGGGGAACTTAAATGAACGAAATTGAACAGCGCGTTGTGGAGTTAAATAAATTATTACACGAATACGGTCATGCCTATTACGTGTTGGATAAACCTGTCGTAGCAGATAGTGTTTATGACCAATTATTACATGAGCTTATTGCATTAGAGGGAACGAATCCGTCACTTATTTACCCAGATTCACCTACGCAGCGTGTTGGCGGAGCAGTGGTAGAAGGCTTTAAGAAGGTGACTCATGATTACCCGATGCTAAGTCTATCAAACGCTTTTAATGAAGAAGACTTACGTGAATTTGACCGTAAAGTGCGCCAAGCAATCGGTGATAACTTTTCCTATGTTTGCGAATTGAAAATTGATGGTCTTGCCATTTCATTAAAATACGAAAATGGCGTTTTTGTACAAGGAGCAACGCGAGGAGACGGTGTTGTAGGGGAAGATATTACAGCAAATTTAAAAACGATTCGAGCAATTCCTCTTCGATTGAAGGAACCACTTACAATTGAAGTACGTGGTGAGGCGTATATGCCTAAAAAATCATTTGAAAAATTAAATACCCTACGTGCTGAAAATGGAGAGGAATTATTCGCTAATCCACGAAATGCAGCTGCCGGTTCTTTACGCCAGTTAGATCCTAAAATAGCAGCGAGTCGTCAACTATCAACCTTTATTTATGCAATTGGGGGAGATGGTGAGGCATATGGTATTGACGGCCACGCAGAGATGCTCGATTATTTAGAAGGACTAGGCTTCCCATCAAATAAAGAGCGTCAACGCTGTTCAATGATTGAAGATGTACTAGCTTTTATCGAAAAATGGACTGAAAACCGTCCGAATTTAGCCTACGAAATTGACGGTATTGTTATTAAGGTGGATCGCTATGCACAGCAGGATGAACTTGGTTATACGGCAAAGAGTCCACGTTGGGCAATTGCTTATAAATTCCCTGCTGAGGAAGTAGTGACAACATTACTTGATATTGATTTAACGGTTGGGCGTACAGGTGTTGTTACACCAACTGCTATTTTATCGCCTGTTCAAGTGGCAGGTACGACGGTTCAACGTGCATCATTACACAATGAGGATTTAATTCGAGATAAAGATATCCGACTAGGAGATACAGTCATTATCCGAAAAGCCGGAGACATTATTCCTCAAGTTGTAGGTGTAATACTGGAGCAGCGCCCTGAAGACTCAGTGCCATATGTGATGCCTGAAAATTGTCCTGTTTGTGAGAGCGAACTTATTCGTATTGAAGGAGAAGTGGCATTACGCTGTGTAAATCCTGCATGCTTTGCACAAATTGCGGAGAGCATTAAATATTTTGTATCGCGTAATGCTATGAATATTGACGGTCTCGGTGATAAGGTCGTTGAGCAATTATTACGTGCAGATTTAATCCGTGATATCTCTGATTTGTATCACTTAACTGTAGAACAGCTTGTCGAGCTTGAGCGTATGGGCGAAAAATCAGCGACGAATTTAATCAATGCTATTCAGGCTTCCAAAGAAAACTCGATGGAGCGCTTACTAATTGGATTAGGTATACGACATGTTGGTGAAAAGGCAGCAAAAATCGTTTCAGAGGAGTTTGGAACGATGGAAGCGGTGATGGCAGCAACAGAGGAGCAACTAGTGGCGATTCATGAAATCGGCGATAAAATGGCTTCATCGCTTGTCGAGTATTTTTCGAATGAGGATGCACGTGCAGTCATTGGGCGCCTTGCTGAAGTAGGCGTCAATATGACGTATAAAGGTAAAAAAGTAGAGGTAACTGTAGGGGATAATCCTTTTGCAGGTAAAACAATCGTATTAACTGGTAAACTTGAGCAATTGACACGTAACGAAGCAAAGGCGAAAATAGAAGAGTTAGGTGGTATTGTTACAGGCAGTGTCAGCAAAAAAACTGACCTTGTCATAGCGGGAGCAGATGCTGGTTCTAAACTAACAAAAGCCGAGCAGTTAGGTATTGAAGTTTGGAATGAAGACAGCCTGGTCGAACAACTTAACCTCGTCCAATAATGGAAAATAGTGAAGATAAGTATGATGAATTGTCCTAGCCACTTGGTGGAACGTAGAGGCATTTTATAAATGTCTCTACGTTCCACAGCTAGGGTATGAACAATTCGTCGAGCAGAAATTTGATTTTCAGTAAAGGAGTACAAAAATAATGAAGTCATTTCGACTCATTCCAGCAATTGTCGCTGCTGCAATGCTAGTCGGCTGTGTGCCTTCTGATAAGAAGGGAACAGAGCTTACACAGGATACGCAACAGGAAAAAGCGGAAACAACGATTATTCCAAGCATACAGATTGATGATTCATACTATAGAACGCTTACACCTTATAAACCAAGTGCTAGCAGAGGATTAGTAGTTTCGAATATCTTTACGAAATATGATATGAAGGAAGTAGAAACAGGTTTAATGCGTCTTTCTCAAAATGAGTTTGACACAGAAAACTACTTCTTCCAAGAGGGGCAATATTTAGCGGAAAGCACAGTGATAGATTGGCTTGCACGTAGTTCACAAACGAAGGAGGGGTTAAATCCTCCAACGACGGACTCAATGTCGGCAGAAGAACGTGCAACAAAGGCTCCAATCTATTTATCACATATTGTTGAGCAAAATTATTTAACAAAAACTAGTGATAACAAAGTGAAATTAGGCGGTATATCGATAGGACTTGCCTTAAACTCTATTTATTACTATCAAAAAGAAAAGTATGGGGATTACTTTGAGCAACCAATTCCGGAGGCAAAACTTGTTGAGCAAGGAAAGAAGATGGCCGCTGAAATTGTGTCTCGCCTAAGAACTCGTGATGAATTGAAAGATATACCGATTGTAGTAGGCTTGTTTAAACAAAAAGCGCGCAATGATATTATTCCAGGAACGTATTTTAGCTATGGCGTAGCAAAAGCAGGACAAAACGACGTAGCTGATTGGAAAGCTAATGATGAAGAATATGTAATGTTCCCAACGAGTGAAACACAGGATGTATACCGAGATGTTAGCAATAACTTTAAGCATTTTAAACAAGATGTAGATAAATACTTTTCTAACTATACTAGTGTAATAGGAACAGGCTTCTATCAAAATAAAAAAATTCAAAAGCTAACAATTGAAGTACCAATCCAATTCTTCGGCAAGCTCGAAATTATAGGCTTTACTCAATATTTAACAGGTGTTCTTATCAATCAATTTGATAACATCAATGTTGAAGTAAATATTACTTCAATTAACGGTCCTGAGGCGTTAATTGTAAAAAATGCCAACGAAAAGGAACCATACGTCCATATCTATTAATTTATAGTCAGCCTCGTGCTGACTATATTTTTTTTGAAGAAAAAAGAGATTTGAAAATATTCGTTGGAAGAATTAATTAAAATGATGGATAGACTCTTTAGAGTGACGGTTAGAAAAAGGGCGACGGATAGCCCCGTCGAAGTGACGGATAGAAGAGCAAAAGCGACGGAAAGATTCCCCTGAGCGACGGATAAAGTCTTCGAATCGACGGAAAGAGCGATCGAAACGACGGATAGCCTCACCGACTCGATAGATAGAAGAAAGCACAGCAACACAAACCATGCCCTACTCCCGAAAAGCGAAGTCTATAAGAAGGACTCTTAAGACAGTCCCTAAAGACGACACTTCGTTATAGTAGTGAAAGTTTCTTTATTTTTGGTGAAAGTTGTGATTTTTAATATGAAAAATGTTATGATTATTTGCATGGTTAACTTTATTCAACCCTATTGTTATCGACAAAAACAATGAATAGAATGAGTATTCGGAGGTGTGAAAAATGGCAAAATTAACAAAAGAAGAAGTTAAGCACGTTGCAAATTTAGCACGTCTTGCAATTACGGAAGAGGAAGCAGAGAAATTTGCTGAACAGCTTGGTAAAATTACGGACTTCGCAGAGCAATTAAACGAGTTAGATACAACGAATGTTGAACCAACAACTCATGTTTTACCACTAGTAAACGTAATGCGTGAAGATGTGGCAACAAAAGGCTTAGACCGTGAAGTAATGATGTTAAACGTAAAAGAACAAGAAGATGGTCAAGTAAAAGTACCAGCTATCATGTAATACTAAAACATAGGAGGATTCCTCATGACGTTATTTGAACGTTCAGCAAAGGAGCTACAAGCTGACATTAAAGCGGGTAACCTAACAATCGCTGATTTAACAAAAGAAGCATACGAACGTGTGGCGAAGCTTGACGGCGATGTACAAGCTTTCCTTGCTTCAAACGAAGAAAAAGCAACTGCACAAGCAGTAGAAATGGACAAAGTGCCATTTGAAGAGCGTGGACCACTTTTCGGTCTTCCTATCGGTGTTAAAGACAACATCGTTACAGAAGGTTTAGAAACAACTTGTGCTTCTAAAATTCTAGAAGGCTTTATGCCAATTTACGATGCAACAGTAGTTAAAAAGCTACGTGAAGCTGGTATGGTCACTATCGGTAAATTAAACATGGACGAGTTTGCAATGGGTTCTTCAAATGAAAACTCATACTATAAAACAACAAAAAATCCATGGAACTTAAACCATGTACCGGGTGGATCTTCAGGTGCGTCTGCAGCAGCAGTTGCAGCAGGTGAAGTTCCATTTTCACTTGGTTCTGATACAGGTGGTTCAATCCGTCAACCAGCTGCTTATTGCGGTGTTGTAGGAATGAAGCCTACATATGGTCGTGTATCTCGCTTTGGTCTAGTTGCTTTTGCATCTTCTTTAGATCAAATCGGTCCAATTACTCGTAATGTAGAAGACAATGCTCTTTTACTTGAAGCAATTGCAGGATTAGATGCAAACGATTCAACTTCTGCAGACGTAGAAGTACCAAACTACGCAGCAGCCCTTACAGGTGACGTAAAAGGCTTACGTATCGCTGTACCAAAAGAATTCCTTGGTGAAGGTGTTGGCGAAGCGGCACGTCAATCAGTGCTTGATGCATTAGAAGTATTAAAAGGCTTAGGTGCTACAGTAGAAGAAGTATCGCTTCCTCATTCGAAATATGCACTTGCAGCATACTATATTCTTTCTTCTTCAGAAGCGTCTTCTAACCTTTCTCGTTTTGACGGTATCCGTTATGGTTTCCGCGCAGAAAATGTTAATAATTTGATGGACCTTTATAAAGAAACACGTGCACAAGGCTTTGGCGATGAAGTAAAACGTCGTATCATGCTTGGTACTTACTCACTAAGCGCAGGTACGTATGATGCTTACTACAAAAAAGCTCAACAAGCACGTACACTTATCAAAGCAGACTATGACAAAGTATTTGAAGACTTTGACGTAATCATTGGACCAACTTCTCCAACACCAGCATTTAAAATTGGTGAAAACGTCGATGATCCAATGACGATGTATGCAAATGATATTTTAACGATTCCTATGAACTTAGCTGGTGTGCCAGCCATCTCAATCCCATGTGGTATTGAAAATGGTCTACCACTAGGCTTACAAATTATCGGTAAATACTTCGATGAAGCAACAATTTACCGTGTAGCTCATGCTTTCGAACAAGCAACGGAGTTCCATAAACAAGTTCCTCAAATTTGGGAGGGAAAATAACATGAACTTTGAAACAGTCATTGGTTTAGAAGTACACGTTGAGTTAAAAACAAACTCAAAAATCTTCTCACCAGCACCAGCTCACTTCGGTGCTGAACCAAATACAAATACAACAGTTATCGACCTAGGCTATCCTGGTGTTCTACCTGTACTTAATAAAAATGTTGTAGATTTCGCAATGCGTGCAGCACTTGCACTAAACATGGAAATCGAACAAGAAACAAAATTTGACCGTAAAAACTACTTTTATCCAGATAATCCGAAAGCTTATCAAATTTCTCAATTTGATAAGCCAATCGGTAAAAACGGCTGGGTTGATATCGAAGTAGATGGTTACACAAAACGTATCGGTATTACACGTCTTCATATGGAAGAAGATGCAGGGAAACTTTCTCACGCTGGTGACCACTCTTTAGTTGACTTTAACCGTCAAGGTACACCACTTGTAGAAATCGTTTCTGAGCCAGATATTCGCACACCAAACGAAGCGTATGCGTATCTTGAAAAAGTAAAATCAATCATCCAATATGCAGATGTTTCAGACTGTAAAATGGAAGAGGGATCTTTACGTTGTGATGCTAACATCTCAATCCGCCCATACGGTCAAGAAGAATTCGGTACGAAAACAGAGCTTAAAAACCTTAATTCTTTCAACTACGTTCGCCGTGGTTTAGAGCACGAGGAATTACGCCAAGCTGATGTTCTTCTTTCAGGTGGGGTAATTGATCAAGAAACTCGTCGTTTCGATGAAAAAACAGGTAAAACAATTCTTATGCGTGTGAAAGAAGGAACAGACGATTATCGCTACTTCCCAGAGCCAGACTTAGTCCGTCTATCAATCGATGATGAATGGTTAGAGCGAGTGAAATCAGAAATTCCAGAGCTTCCAGATGCTCGTAAAAAACGCTATGTTGAGGAATTAGGCTTAACTTCATATGATGCAGGAGTTCTTGTTATTTCAAAAGAAATCTCAGACTTCTTCGAGGCTATGGTAGTTAAAGGTGCTGATGCAAAGCTTTCAGCAAACTGGCTTATGGGTGATGTTTCTGCATACCTAAATGCAGAACAAAAAGACCTTAAAGATACTGCATTAACGCCAGAAAACCTTGCAGAAATGGTGAAATTAATCACTGACGGTACAATTTCTTCTAAAATCGGTAAAAAAGTATTTGCTGAATTAGTAGAAAAAGGCGGTTCTGCAGCAGAAATCGTTAAAGCAAAAGGTTTAGTTCAAATTTCTGATGAAGGTGCATTACTTGCTATCGTTACAGAAGTTCTAGACAACAATGCACAATCAATCGAAGACTTCAAAAACGGTAAGGATCGCGCTATCGGCTTCTTAGTTGGCCAAATTATGAAAGCCACTAAAGGTCAAGCGAACCCACCAATGGTCAATAAATTATTACAACAAGAAATTGCAAAACGTTAATTGCAATTGCAATAGAAGGCCAAGAGAGCAAATTCGTTTTCTTGGCTTTTTATTTTAAAAATGAATACATACAAAAGACTCTTTGGGGTATCTATACAAGATAAATACCTTGAATAGCAAAAGGGTGTCTTACTACTATATTTGCTGTAAATAATACTAAAAAATACCAAATTAACACTTTATAGTTGTCTTCAAAGAGTATTCATAGCAAAATATAGAATAGAACATAATAAAAATTTAGGAGGTCAATCAATGAAAACTGAACAACAATATTTCAATGATGCGATTTCGATTCAACAATATATGGATAATATGACGACATTAAAAGAGGAAAGCTTCCGTATTTATGATGGCTTCGAAGTGCCACTAAACGATGGCTTTATCGAACTACTGAAGGACAAGCAACCAAAAATTTTAACAATTACTGAGGATTGGTGCGGGGACGCAATGTTAAATAATCCAGTTATTCGCCGAGTTGCAGAGGCAGCAGGATTAGATATGCGCGCAGTACTACGGGATGCTGATACAGATTTAATCGATCGCTATTTAACAAACGGTGGCCGTGCAATTCCGGTTTATATTTTATTAGATGATGCTGGTCAGGTTGTTGGAAAATGGGGTCCACGTGCACCAGAATTACAGGAACTAGTAGTGAGTAAACGAGCTACTTTACCTGATAAAGAAGATCCTACATTTGAAGATGCACAAAAAGCACTATATGCTGAAATTCGTGAAGAAAATATTACGAACAGATCATATTGGACATTTGTTTATGAGGATTTTAAAAAGCAAGTAACAGCTGCATTGCAATAATTGTAAATCATAAGGCCGCATGTCAGAGCTTGAGGACAAGCCTTTTTGTTGATTATTGGAAGCTTAATGCAACATTTAAATGAATAATTCGTTGAAAGAAATAGAATCTTATGAAGCAGGAAGGTATGTTATGAAACGAGCAAGAATCATTTATAATCCTACATCTGGGCGTGAAGCGTTTAAAAAGCATTTACCAGAAGTACTGGCAAAATTAGAGGTAACAGGCTATGAGACATCTTGTCACGCAACGACCTGTGAAGGCGATGCAACCATTGCAGCAAAAGATGCAGTTGAACGTGGCTTTGATATAATCATTGCAGTTGGTGGAGATGGCACATTAAATGAAGTTGTTTCAGGTGTGAGTTCATTTGAGAATCGCCCGAAAGTAGGTTTAATTCCGATGGGCACAACGAATGACTTTGCCCGTGCCGTGCATATTCCCCGAAATATTGAAGCTGCCGTTGACATCATTATTAAAGGTGAAACGTTGCCGGTAGATGTTGGTTTATTAAATGGGGAACGCTATTTCATCAATATTGCCGCTGGCGGACGTATTACAGAGTTAACTTATGAAGTGCCAAGTAAAATGAAAACAATGCTAGGACAGCTAGCTTATTACGTAAAAGCAGTAGAAATGATCCCATCGATCAAAGCTTCCCATATGCGTATCGAATATGATGGGGAAGTGTTTGATGGGGATGCCATGATGTTTTTATGCGGCTTAACAAATTCAGTGGGTGGTTTTGAAAAGCTTGCACCTGACGCAAGTATTAATGATGGCTACTTTACTTTATTAGTATTGAAAAAAGTAAGCCTGCCTGAATTTATTCAGCTTGCCGCAATGGCATTAAGAGGCGAGCATTTGAATGATGATCGTGTGATTTATAAAAAGGCAAGTGTCGTAAAAGTATCTACTGAAGATGAAATACATTTAAACTTAGATGGTGAGTATGGTGGAGATGCACCTGCTACATTTGAAAACTTAAAGCGCCATATTGAGATTTTTGTTCCACTAGCAGATATTCGTGAAGAAGACCGCATGTAATGAATTTAAAACAGGGCTCTACTCAATTTAGGAGGGAGCCTTGTTTAATTTAGGCGAAAGTTTATTCATGGTTTAAATTGGTAAAAAATCCGTATATAGATATTAAAATTTCTAATAATTGGTATTGTGAATGAATTAAGAAAAATGTTTGGCAAATGTGCGTATATTACTTGAACAAAATTTGAAACCTTTATAATAGGCCGAAATTTCGGTCCGTTATAAAGGTTTTTTTCGTTGGAATAGTGGAAAATGGGGGTATGGATAAGGGAAAGGAAGTGTTGCCTTTGTATAAGTCACAGGAAAGAAAGCTCATTTGGCTAAGCTTTGGTGTTGCAATTATCATGCTACTTTCCATACTTGGAAGAATATTTGGAGGTTAGGGGGGCAATGAAATGGTGAATGAATCAGCAGTCTTTTGGAGTAGAGCATTAACGGAGCTAACCTTATCGTTCCATATTATTTATGCAACGATTGGTGTGGGTGTCCCATTAATGATTATGATTGCACAATGGACTGGGTATAAAAAGAATGATGAGCACTATATTTTAATGGCAAGACGTTGGGCACGAGGTTTTGTTATTACGGTTGCAGTCGGCGTTGTAACAGGGACAGCTATTGGCTTACAGTTGTCTTTACTATGGCCGAATTTTATGCAACTTGCCGGCCAAACAATTGCATTACCACTTTTTATGGAAACGTTTGCATTTTTCTTCGAAGCCATCTTTCTAGGCATCTACCTATATACTTGGGATCGCTTCGATAGTCAGAAAAAGCATATGCTACTGTTAATTCCAGTAGCTATCGGTGCATCGATGTCAGCTGTGTTTATAACAATTGTCAATGCGTTTATGAATGCGCCACAAGGATTTGACATTGTGGACGGACAGCTTGTGAATATTCAACCTTTTTTAGCCATGTTTAATCCAGCAATGCCGACAAAGGTTGCGCATGTTCTCGTTACAGCCTATATGACGTCCGCATTTGTGTTAGCATCCATTGCAGGATACCGTCTGCTTAGAGGTTCTAAGCATGTATATCATAAAAAATCTTTATTACTACTTATGAAGATAGGCCTGATTTTCTCCATTGCATCAGCGATTATTGGAGACTTTTCAGGAAAATATTTAGCAGAATATCAGCCAGAAAAACTAGCTGCAGCTGAGTGGCATTTTGAAACGGGGGATAAAGCTTCCCTTATACTATTAGGTGTATTAAATGGTGAAGAAGTAAAATATGCTATTAAAGTACCTTATGCTTTGAGCGTTTTAGCACATAATAATCCAAATGCAGAGGTAATTGGCTTAGATCAATTTGCTAAAGAAGATCGACCACCACTGTATATTCATTACCTCTTTGATCTCATGGTGTTTATTGGCATGTTTATGGCATTCGTTTCACTGCTTTATGTAACCGGGAAAGCACGTGATTGGCAGTTTATTCATAGACGTTGGTTTAGATGGATTGTTGTTGCAGGTGGACCACTTTCCATTATTGCGATTGAAGCAGGATGGTGGCTTGCTGAAGTTGGACGACAGCCTTGGATTTTATATGGATTAATGCGAACACCAGAAGGGGCCACAACGAGTGACCATGTCGATTTAATGATGCTATTGTTTACAGGTGTGTATGCCGTATTAGCAGTAGGAAGTATGGTGGTTTTAATTCGTATGTTCAAAAAGAATCCAATTGAGCGAGAAATAGAAGATCGCCATGCTGATAAAGGCGGTGACATCTTATGACATTAGAGATTTTAGGTATTTCAGTTTTATGGATCTTCCTATTTGGCTATGTCATTGTAGCTTCAATCGATTTTGGCGCAGGCTTTTTTAATGCCTACAGCCTACTCATCGGAAAAAATCACATTTTAACGAATATTATTAAGCGTTATTTATCACCTGTTTGGGAAGTAACCAATGTCTTTTTAGTATTCTTCTTTGTAGGGATTGTTGGATTTTTCCCACAAACAGCTTTCTATTATGGAACGATATTACTTGTTCCGGTTAGTATTTCGCTAGTGCTTCTTGCAATACGAGGCTCCTACTATGCGTTTGAATCATATGGCGCACGAGGACATATCGGTTACACACTTACCTATGGAGTAGCAGGCTTACTCATTCCAGCCTCACTCTCTGTTGTATTCGCGATTGCTGCTGGTGGCTATGTTGATATTGTTGATGGGCAACCTGTCTTGAACTATTGGACATTGTATACGAGCCCATTTGCTTGGAGTATTGTCGTGTTGAGCATTGCAGCCGTACTTTATATTTCAGCCGTGTTTTTAACTTGGTATGCTCATAAAGCAAAGGATAGAGAAGCCACGAATTTAATGAGAAGATACGCACTTGCTTGGGCGATACCATTGATGGTCAGTGCGCTCGGCATTATGTACGAAATGAAATTTATCAACATTGAAAGTTACAATCATATGGTTAATTTATGGTGGATGTTCGCCATGTCAGCTGTGTTATTTATTATTACGATAGTGTTAATATGGATGCGAAAAAATTATGGTCTTGCGGTTGGATTGTTGATTGCCCAATTTGCAGTGGCGTTCTTCGCATATGGAATTGCGCAATATCCATATTTACTGTATCCGTATTTAACAATTTACGATAGCTTTACAAGTACACAAATGGCGATTGCGCTCGTCATTGCGTTTATTTTAGGATTATGTCTGCTTATTCCATCACTGTTCTTGTTGTTGAAATTATTCCTCTTCAACAAAAAATACGTGACCGGAAAAGAAGACAATCACGCATAGGAGGGATAAAACTATGGCAAGTTTTTTAATGTTTTATGCGCCATTTATAGTCGTCATCCTCGGGGTAGTTGCTGCTTTCTGGTGGGCACCTAGAGATTACCACACCGTGAGGAAAGAGGGAAAGAGTCGCGAATAGCGGCTCTTTTTTCTACTCGTATAAAGGGGAAGATGTATCCGCTCGGGTGCTCGGGTAGACAGGGCAGATCACATCACATTTTTGGCTTACCCGAGCAGTTTGGGAACAGAGCTGATCACATTCTCGGCCTACACGAGCAGTTAATATTAGGCCTTGTTCTTTTTTCATCCGCCACAACATGCTACAATAAAGAGATTGAAATGGAGGATGTACGAATGTCAGCACCCGTGAAAAAGAATGACCGACTAACAGTTTATATAGAAGATTTAACACATGATGGCAATGGCGTCGCAAAGGTCGATGGCTATCCATTATTTATCCAAGGTGCACTTCCTAGTGAAACGGCGGAAGTACATGTTGTGAAAACGTTAAAAAACTACGGCTTTGCGAAGGTCGTAGAAATTCTCGAGCCATCACCAGATCGTGTAGATGCACCTTGTGAATATTTTAAACAATGTGGCGGCTGCCAATTACAGCACCTGTCTTATGAAGGACAGTTAAAATGGAAAGAAAACATGGTGCGTAATGTCATGCAGCGCATTGGTAAAATTGATGCGCCTGTTCTACCGGTGAAGGGCATGGAAGAGCCTTGGCATTACCGTAATAAAGCGCAAATACCTTTCTCCTCAAATGAAGCAGGACAAGCAATTGCTGGTTTCTACAAAACGAAGTCTCATAGCATTGTGGATATGGAGCGATGCTTAATTCAGACTGGGGAAGCGGACGCTATTCTTACCGGCTTGAAAAAGGAATTAGCGGCAATCGGTATTCGACCATACAACGAGCTATCACATGAGGGAATGCTCCGCCACGTAGTTATTCGTAAGGCACGAGCAACTGGTGAAGCTATGGTGGTTCTCGTAACGAAAAAGAAAAAATTCCCGCAAAAAGAAGCTGCTGTTGCGACAATCCAGAAGCTTGTCCCGAATGTCACATCCATTATGCAAAACGTTAACAGCGACAAAACAAACGTTATTTTTGGTGATGAAACTGTGAACTTGTGGGGCAAGGACGTTATTATTGATACAATTGGCGATGTTCGCTTTGAAATTTCAGCCCGTTCATTTTATCAAGTAAACCCTGAGCAAACGGAAGTTTTATACAAACAAGCATTAGACTACGCTAACTTAGAAGGTGATGAACGAGTAATTGATGCTTACTGTGGTATCGGCACAATTTCATTATTCCTTGCACAACAAGCAAAGGCTGTTATGGGTGTTGAAATTGTCCCACAAGCAATTAAAGATGCAAAACGTAATGCTGAATTAAATGGTTTCACTAATACGTATTTTGAGGCAGGCCCAGCAGAGGAAGTTATTCCACGTTGGTATAAGGAAGGCAAAGAAGCGGATGTGTTAGTAGTTGACCCACCACGCAAAGGATGCGATGAGGAGCTTCTAAAAACAATTTTAGAGCAACGTCCAAAGCGTGTTGTGTATGTGTCCTGTAATCCAGCTACACTAGCGCGTGACCTTCGAATTTTGGAGGATGGGGGCTATCAAACACAGGAGATTCAACCTGTGGATATGTTCCCGCATTCGACACATGTGGAGGTTGTTACGGAACTAACTCTAAAGGAGCGATCATAATGGACGCAGCAAAAAAATGGCTCTCTATCCCGAAAGATATCAGAGAAATGCTCGTGAAAAACGTATTTTGTGGCAATTGTGGTGTAACGACAATTGTGAAATACACGATACAGGAGGGAGAATATGCCCCTGTATTGAAGGGGAAATGCAAGACTTGTGGTAGGGATGTTGCTCGGGTGATTGATTAGTAAATGATAGAACTCTGAAAGGATGGAGTGAATATTCCATCCTTTTTGTGTAAGCACGGAAGGGTTTTGGTTGAATCTTATACTTGAATAGAAGAGGTTACTTTTGATATATGTGATGAAAATTATACACATCATAATTGGTATCAGAACATTATAATAGGCAGTTCAAGAACGTGGGTTTGATATCAAAGGGTTTATAATTCGATTGCTTTATGATAAATTAACCGTTATCTTGAATTGCTTTTTTATGTTTTTGGAATAAAGTGTCCACTATTCGGGGTTCAGTTCAAAAATCTATGCCATCTGCTTTTTGTTTATAAACATACCATTCAGGACCGATTTTCGTTAAAATAAACATTGTTGATTTTTACAAATTATAAATGTCAAATGTATTTGTGTTTGATAATCAGTTATTGAGCATGATATAAGTGTAAAAAAAGTGAAACATTTGGCTTTATATTGTATGATCGAGAGTTTAAAGTTGTATCCATAGTGAGAGGATTTGAGTTTGAAATGATAGATAATTTTTGGCGTAACTTACCGCGACCATTTTTTGTACTTGCACCAATGGAAGATGTGACGGATGTTGTTTTTCGTCACGTAGTAAGTGAAGCCGGTCGACCGGACGTATTTTTCACAGAGTTTACAAACTCAGATAGCTATTGTCATCCAGAGGGCATGAAAAGTGTGCGTGGTCGTTTGATTTTTACAGAAGATGAACAGCCAATGGTGGCACATATTTGGGGGGATAATCCCGAATATTTCCGTCAAATGAGTATTGGCATGGCAGAGCTAGGTTTTAAAGGCATCGATATTAATATGGGTTGTCCTGTCCCGAATGTGGCATCGAGAGGGAAAGGTAGTGGCCTTATCCTGCGACCAGACGTTGCGGCAGAGCTTATTCAAGCAGCAAAAGCAGGAGGACTACCTGTCAGCGTGAAAACACGACTTGGCTTTAAAGAGGTAAGTGAGTGGGAGAAGTGGCTAACGTATATTTTAAAACAGGATATTGCGAACCTTTCTATTCATTTACGTACAAGAAAGGAAATGAGCCAAGTAGATGCACATTGGGAGCTAATTCCGGAAATCAAGAAATTACGTGACCGTATCGCACCAAATACGCTACTAACAATCAATGGAGACATTCCTGATCGTCAAACAGGGCTACAGCTTGCTGAACAATATGGCATTGATGGCGTTATGATCGGGCGAGGTATTTTTAAAAATCCTTTTGCTTTTGAAAAAGAGCCAAAAGAGCATAGCAGTAAAGAGTACCTTGATCTTTTAAGACTGCAGCTTGATCTTCAAGATCAATATGCGGAAGCATTACCACGGTCAATCACAGGGCTTCACCGCTTTTTCAAAATTTATGTTAAAGGATTCCGTGGAGCTGGTGAATTAAGAAATCAATTGATGAACACGAAATCAACAGATGAAGTGCGTGCATTGCTTGATAACTTTGAATCAAACAATGTTGATTGAGATGGACAGTAGATAGTAAAGAGGGGCAAAGAACCCCTCTTTTTTTTTGCCTAATTCAGTTTTGTAAAAGACAGTATGAAGTGACGGGAAGAAAATCATGTCCTTTTTTCCTTTTTATTTTCATTTGACCATAATGGTCATTTTTGTTAAATTGTATATGACCACCTTGGTCATTGAAGAAAGGAGACAATTATCATTAATTCTTTATTTAACAGTCTAAAATCAGAAAAACAAGAACGTATTATTAATGCCGCCATAAAAGAATTTGTGCAAAGTGGTTTTGACAAAGCTTCAACAAATGAAATTGTAAAAGAGGCAAGAATCTCAAAAGGTTCATTATTTAATTATTTTAAAAGTAAAAAAGATCTTTATTTATATTTAATTGAATACTCTATTCAAGTCATTGAGAAAATTTATGAGCATATAGATTTGAATGAAACAGATATATTTATAAAAATTGAGAAATTAGGATTAAAAAAATTGCATATACAAAGAAAATTCCCCCAGGTATTTGATTTTCTTTTTTCTTCAGTCCATGAGGAATCTGATGAAGTGAAGGAGGATATTAAACAAAAAGTTAATTCTATTTTCGAAGAGGGAGTTACAAAAATATATGACAATATAGACTACTCTAAATTTCGTGAGGACATCGATATTCAAAAAGCGATTGATATTCTTAATTGGACAATGTTCGGATTTGGGGAAAAAGTAATTAATCAATTAAACAGCTTTGAAGAAGTTAGGGAGGAGTATCTCGAAGAATGGGAAAAATATTCCAAAATCCTGAAATATAGTTTTTACAAATAAGGGGGATGGATCATGAGCGTGTTGGAAGTTAGAAATTTAACGAAGAAGTTTGGGAAGGTTACAGCTTTAGATGGCGTTAATTTTGAGGTGCGGAGTGGGGAAGTTTTTGGATTCATTGGTCCTAATGGTGCTGGCAAATCAACGACGATACGGGTATTACTTGGTATTTTAAAGGCAACAGATGGAGAAGTTGAATTATTTGGTAAAGATGCTTGGCATGAAGCAGTGGAAATCCATAAGAGGTTGGCTTATGTACCAGGTGATGTCAATTTATGGCCTAATTTAACAGGTGGAGAGGTAATTGATTTATTTGTTAAATTACGGGGAACCAATAATAAAAGCAAACGAGAAGAATTAATAAAAAAATTTGATTTAGATCCAACAAAGAAATGCCGAACGTATTCTAAGGGAAACCGACAAAAGGTTGCATTAATTGCGGCATTTTCATCAGATGCAGATTTGTATATTTTAGATGAACCAACCTCGGGCCTTGATCCGCTGATGGAACAAGTTTTTCAGGAGTGTGTTATGGAGGTTAAAAATAAAGGGAAAAGTGTGCTTCTTTCAAGTCATATCCTTTCTGAAGTAGAAAAATTGTGTGATAGAGTGGGAATTATTCGACAAGGAAAAATAATAGAAACCGGATCGTTAAATGAACTTCGCCACTTAACAAGAACACATATCCTTGTTGAGACAAAGAAACCTATTTCATCATTAAGTAAGTTACAAGGAATACATGATATAAAAGAAACTAATCAAGGTTTGACCTTTCAAGTTGATACGGAAGAACTGGACAGTGCCATCAGACATATTAGTCAATTTGGAATTGTAAAATTGGAAAGTGCACCACCTACTCTGGAAGATTTATTTATGCGTCACTATGAAAGCAAAAATAATGCAGAAGGGAAAGAAACAGGAGGTGTCCATTAATGAATCAAAATAGATTTGCGAATACAGGTCAACTATCTCGATTAATTTTCCGTCTAGATAGAACAAGAGTTTCATTATGGATAGTTGGAATAACGTTGCTCACATTAATCGTACCTCCTGCTTTTGAAAGTTTATATAAAACGCAACAGGATAGAGATACCGTTACTGAAACAATGGCTAATCCCGCAATAACGGCAATGGTAGGAACTGGTGATCTAAAAAATTATACGATTGGTGCAATGACAGCGCATCAAATGCTCATTATAACTGCGGTAATTGTTGGTTTAATGGCTATTTTACTTGTCACACGACATACAAGAGCAGATGAAGAAGATGGTCTCATTGAAATGATTCGCTCTTTACCAACAGGGCGCCTTTCTTACCTAAATGCATCATTTATTGTAGCAAGTGGTGCATTTATTGTTTTAGCATTATTTATAGGCTTTGGATTATATGTACTGGGGATTGAAAGTATGGATTTAGAAGGATCCTTACTTTATGGTGCTGCGTTAGGCGGAACGGGGTTTATTTTTGTAGGAGTGACAGCGATTTTTGCTCAACTTTCAGAAAGCTCCCGAGGTACGATTGGATGGTCGGTTGCAGTACTACTACTTGCTTATCTTTCTCGAGCTATCACTGATATAAGTAATGCAGAATTATCATGGCTTTCTCCATTAGGATGGGTATCAAAAGCAGAAGTATATTCATCTAATAATTGGGGGCCAATATTATTAATGCTGGTTTTTTCTATCCTATTATTTATAATTGCAATTTACCTAAATAGTATTCGCGATTTAGAACAAGGATTCATAGCATCCAAACCAGGGAAAAGTAATGCATCTCGCCTTTTACAAAGCCCAATTGGTCTAGCATTTCGATTACAGCGAACAGGCTTTATTGCATGGGCAATTGGCTTATTTATACTTGGTGCTTCTTATGGATCTATATTTGGTGATTTGGAATCTTTTTTAAAAGGAAATGAATTGTATCAACAATTGTTGCAGCAAGCAGAAGGCGCTTCCTTAGTTGAACAATTTATTCCGACATTAATGATGATTATTTCCCTAATAGCAACAATCCCCCCTGTTTTGGCTATGAATAGACTTCGTGGCGAAGAAAAAAAGGGGCGTCTAGAGCATTTATTAGGTAGGGCTGTATCGAGGACTAAGCTAATTGGATCATACTTAATCCTAGCAATTGTGAATAGTTTTGTGATGATTTCCCTTAGCGCAATTGGTCTATGGGCAGCTGGTACAGCAGTTGTAGAACATGGTCTCAAATTCAGCATGGTTTACAGCTCAGCTCTTGTATTTTACCCGGCAATACTTGTCATGATTGGTATCACTGCAGTACTTAATGGATTTTCACCAAGGCTTACCCATTTGATTTGGTTTTATTTAATGTATTCATTTATTGTCCTATATTTAGGAAACTTGATTCAATTTCCTAATTGGTTAGGAAAGCTATCTCCATTTGGTCATGTTCCGCATGTACCTATAGAGGAAGCAACTTTTATGCCATTATTCCTATTAAGTGCAATTGGGGTAGGATTAATGATTATCAGCTTTATTGGTTTTCGGAAGCGTGATATTAAAAATTAGCATCAAAACACAATTCGATGTTCATCCCAAACCACTTTACTGTCTAACTTTTAGGGGTGATCTCAATTTACCTTCGATGGTTTTTATCTCTTTTCTTAAAAATAGATTGCTTTTTCAATAATAATCTTATAAAATGTAGAACGATATAAATGAACGAAATAAATTTCCTTTAATACGGTCCAGAGAGGCTGAAAAGGGCTACATGATATTTTTAAGCTAACAATATCTTTGTTTTCGCATGCCCTTTTGTCCTCTGTGACAGAAGGGCTTTTATTTTGCCAATTATACCTCTTTTAAAGGGAGTCCTGTGAGGCTTCAAAAGAGAATGGAAAAAGAATTGTGTAATCCATTCCCTCAAATAGGCTAAAAGAGATTTTTAACAATGAAACTGGAGGATTGTATGAATGGATTATCGTAAGAAAACAGTGGTAGCGTCAGTAGCTGGTTTAACGTTGGAAGGAATGGACATTATGTTTATTTCCTTTGCGATGACAATGATTATTTCAGAATTTAACATTGATTTTGCAACGGGTGGATTGATTTCTTCCGTAACGAATATTGGTATGCTGTTGGGCGGTATTATTTTCGGGGTTTTAGCTGATAAGTATGGGCGGGTAAAAGTATTTACTTATACCGTCTTGTTGTTTGCGCTTGGTACAGCTTTAACTGGATTAGCAACAAATATTGAACAAATTTATATTTATAGATTTATCGCTGGTCTTGGTGCAGGGGGCGAATACGGCATTGGTATGGCTCTTGTTGCCGAGGCTTGGCCGAAGAATAAGCAAGGAAGAGCCTCTTCATATGTTAGTGTAGGTGCTCAATACGGAGTTATTTTAGCAGCGTTACTAAGTGCTGTTATTCTTCCGACTTTAGGTTGGAGGGCATTATTCTTTGTTGGGGTGTTACCTGTCATTTTCGCATTCATTGTGCGAAAGAATCTTGAGGAATCACCAGAGTGGTTGGCTTCTCAGAAAAATAAAAAAATCAACAAACAACATGAAAAAGGTAAGTTGGCGCAACTATTTGAAACGCCTCGAACTTCGATGACGACAATCTCGTTAATCGTTATGGCAACTGTTCAAATTGCTGGTTACAATGGCTTAATGATTTGGTTGCCATCTATGTTGCAAAAATCTCAAGGTCTATCCGTTTCAAGCTCGGCACTTTGGACAATTAGCACAGCAGTTGGCATGATTATCGGGATGCTAACATTTGGACGATTTATGGATCGATTTGGAGCAAAGCGTGCTTTTGGTTTCTTTTTACTTGCTTCAGCATGTGCTGTGTTTTTATACTCCTATGCCACAGGAAGTGTCGCAATTTTATTAGGTGGTGCGATTGTCGGCTTCTTCTCAAACGGCATGTTTGCAGGATATGGAGCTTTAATTAGTAGCTTCTATCCTGTGCAAATTCGAAGTACAGCTACAAATACGATTTTTAATTTCGGTAGAGCAATTGGAGGATTTTCACCGATCTTTGTAGGTTATATTCTTCAAAGTTATGATATGACGGTCGTAATGATCTATTTAGCAGCCTTATATTGCATTTCCTTTATCGTGATGCTGACTTTTAAAAAAGGGACAAGCGAGGCTTTACAACCAGTTGAAATTAAATAAATCAATTATGCCTCGGCATAATTGCGTCCGGAATCGGCTTTGTGCTGGTACAAAGAACTCCTTTCCGATTCCGTGACACCCGCTGAAAGAAGTTAAAAATTGAAAGAACGAATTCCAATTTAAAAAAGGGATTCGTTCTTTTTAAATTTATTATTATAATAAACCTTTTGAACGTTTTTCAGCCATTTCTACGAGGCGTTTTGTAATTTCTCCTCCGACTGAACCGTTTGCACGAGAAGAGGCTTCTGGCCCTAATTGTACATTAAATTCTTGTGCGATTTCATATTTCAATTGATTAACAGCTTCATTTACACCAGGAACTAGAAGCTTATTTGAACTACGATTAGCCATTTATCTCACCTCCTTGTGATTAGAATGGTCGAGAGTTAGCTAATCATACATGTTAAAAAATAAAATGCACATTCTAAATACTATAGTAAAGTAACTTTTGGAAAGCTAACTAAAATTGTGAATGTCTCTGCTATAATAGAGTAATGCTTCATTTTCGAGGATAGGATTGTTAGAAGCGCTTTTACAGTTAAAATGGAGGTTTTTTAAATGACGAACAATGATATTTTAATTCGTTTAAGATATGCATTAGATATCAAAAATAAAGATATGGTTAAAATTTTTAACTTAGGTGGCATGGACTTTACGAAGGAAGAAGTATTGAACATGCTTATTAAAGTTAATGATGAGGAAGAAGCACCAGAAGAATACATCAAATGTAATAATAAAATGGTAGAGGCATTTTTAAATGGATTTATTACATTTAAACGAGGTCCTCAAAAGCCTAAGCCTGGTCAGCCGGAAGGACCACTACCTGTTTCAGGAAAAGAGAGTCCTAATAATATGCTATTAAAGAAAGTGAAGATTGCGTTAGGCTTAACGAGTGAGGAGATGCTCGATATTTTATATGATGGAGGCGTAAGCGTTTCGAAAGGCGAATTAGGTGCCATTTTAAGAAATCCAAGTCATCGTAACTATAAAGAATGTGGCGATCGCTTTGTGAGAAATTTTTTAAGAGGGCTGACAGATAAATATAGAGAATAAAATGGATCTATACTAAAATCTGTTCTTGATTAACAAGAAGCGTGGGTGTCTGAGGCATCGCTCTTGAAAACGTTCTCTCTGAGTAGTCAAGTGTAAAATTGAGTGAAGAGCCAATAAAATAATGACAAACAAAGCAGCTACGATTTTGTAGCTGCTTTGTTTATGGGGTGTTTTATGAAAAAACTATGTCGTGATAAAAATTTTCTACAAAAAGCGCTTTTTTCTTAGTCGAATGTAGTTGACAATTTGTGACCGAATTGTGTACACTGAAATTGACATAAAGTTGTCACAAAGAGGGAAAATAAATGTTCACGAACAGAGGGGTGCTATTATGTTTAGTTTAAACATTTTATTAGTTGCTATCGCATGTGTTACTATTCCACTTGTTGTTGCTTCAGTGATGTTAGACATTTTTTATGCAGAAAAGAAACAAGTTCGTTTTTCATTACGCCGTACATCTATGTGGTATTCCTGTATGTTTGCTTTATCATTTATACCGTCAGTCTTATACATGACATTAACTAAATAACTATCTTTAATATGAATAATCATTTAGGGGTAATTGATTATTTAAAATTATAGTAACAGCTACAATATTGCGTTGTAGCTGTTTTTAATTGTTTTGAAGAGAATTGTGGATAAGCCGAGAAAAATATGTAATAGTATTTATTTCATACTAATAGTAAAATAGTAAAAATTATGTGTATTTTAATCTGGTAATATTGACTGCTTTTACCCATTGTGTTAATTTGAGGAGGAAAAAGATGGGCAAATCTACTGAAAGGTAGAGACGCAAAGCTACAGGTCTAAGGTAATAAATACTATGATGGCTGAGCTGCAAAGGAGTACTAGTTAAGTACATATATTGCTAGTCATATTCTTTGATGCCTATTTCTTTTGAAATAGGTTATTTTTTTTGCCAAAAATACGATAAAGGAGGAAGTAATAATCATGAAGTTGTTGAAAAATGTTTCATTAAAAAACAAACTTTTACTAACGGTTTCTATTATTGTTTTACTTCTAATTGCTATTATTACTACGCAAAGTATTAGAGAATTAAACAATCGAATGTCTGTTGATTTAGAACAAGAATTGAAAAGTGTTGGTTTATTGACAGCTATGAATCTTGATAGTGATGACATTAAAGATTTATTGACTGAAAAGGGAGAAACTAATGCTAAATTCAAGAAAATTCAAAAACAACTCGATAAGATTCAAGAAGAACAAGGAATTATGAGTTGGAGCTATATTTGGGATGTGAAGGATGCGGGTGGCGTTAACCCGATAGGCTATACTTCTAATTTGAACGACGTATATGAAGCGGGTGAAATCTTTACTGATTTAGCAGATGAACATGTAAAAACAGCTAAATTGGCAATTAAAAATAAAAGCACTGAGGTAACTGATATTTTCCAAGATCCTTATGGTTCATGGCGAACTGTATTTAGCCCTATTAAAGATGACAATGGTAAGCTCATTGCATTATTAGGTATTGATTATTCTGCTGACTACATAAATACCATCATTAAAACAAGTATCGTAAAACAAATTGTTATTGCTGTTATTGGAATTTTAATTTTATTAGTTTTACTTTACATAATTATTGATCGTTTATTAAAACCACTTAAGAAAGTAGTAAATGCTGCAAATCAAGTAGCGAATGGGGAATTAATAAATGTAGATTTAGAAATAACGAAGGACGAAATCGGAAATTTATCTGAATCTATTAATACGATGGTTTCAAATTTACAACATATCATTTTAAATATTAGACATACATCTGATAACGTTTCTTCTGCTGCTAATCAGCTGACTGTTAATGCAACAGAGACATATAACAGCTCAACAAATATTGCTCAAGACATGGGGGAAATTACACAAAACGCTGAGGCTTCAATGGTTATGACTGAGGAAACAGCTGCTGCTATGGAGGAAACAGCGACAGGCATTCAGCAAATTGCTGACTCTGCTAATACGGCTGCTGAATCATCTATCTCTTCTTCTCAAGCTTCAGAACGTGGAAATCATGTTGTTCAGCAAGTCATTGCACAAATGGAGTTGATTAATGATTCTGTTGAACAAATAGGGACAACAATAAACGGATTACATATCAATACGAAAAAAATTAGCGATATCGTAAGCCTTATTACAGCAATAGCAGATCAAACGAACCTACTAGCATTGAATGCCGCAATCGAAGCTGCTAGAGCAGGAGAGCATGGAAAAGGCTTCGCAGTTGTTGCTGACGAGGTTAGACGATTAGCGGAGCAATCATCACAATCTGCAACGGAAATATACAATTTAATTAGTACAATCCAAGCTGATTCAAACGCTTCCATCACTGTTATGGAAAAAGGTAAAGAAGATGTAAAGGCTGGTATGGAGTTTACAAACGAAGTAGGGGAAATCTTTAAAGAAATTCTCGCTTCATCAGAGGAAGTTGCAAGTCAGATTCGCGAAATTTCTGCTGCGTCTCAACAAATTTCTGCTTCATCGGAGGAAGTAGCAGCATCTGTCAATAATATTAAACAATCTGCGGAACAGTCATCTGAATTCTCGTCGAATGTGTCAAACGCAACGCAAGAGCAATTGACGACCATGCAAGAGGTGAAAGAGGCATCTTCTTCATTAGGAAAAACAGCAGAAGAATTGCAGGTACTTGTAGCAAAATTCAAATTGGAGAATGATCAATGATAGAAATTAATTTTAAAGGAAAAAATGTACTAATTACAGGTTCAAGTAAAGGAATTGGCAAAGCCATTGCTTTAGGCTTTGCCGAGCAAGGAGCCAATGTATTCATCAATTATATTGGTGATGACAACGAGGCAGAAGAGGTTCGTGCACAAGCAGAAAAGTTTGGTGTACAGGCTATGAAATTTAATGCAGATGTATCGGATTCTCAGCAAGTTCAAGCTATGTATCAATATATGGACAAACATTTAGGTGATATTGATATTCTAGTCAATAACGCCGGATTCGCACAGGCTTCAAGCATTACGGATTTAACAGATGAGCAGTGGGATAAAATGATTAAAGTTCATCTATACGGTTGCTTCTATAATTGTCGAGAAGCAGCAAAAAGAATGAAAGAACGAAACAAAGGGAAAATTATTAATATTTCTTCTGATATTGGTAGTTTAGGTTGTGAGGAATTTACGCATTATTCTGCTGCGAAGGGTGGCATTAATGCATTTACGAAGGCTTTGGCACGAGAGTTAGCGCCTACAATATTAGTCAACGCAGTAGCTCCTAGTGGAACATTTACAGACATCCTAAAGGAATTTGGTGAAAATTATGTAGAGGAAGAGTCTGCTAAATATCCGTTAAAACGATTAGCTCAACCAGAAGAAATCGCAAAGAGTGTATTATTTTTAGCTTCAGAAAATGCGGATTTCTATACGGGTCAAGTATTAACGCCTAATGGTGGAGTCGTGATGAACGGATAATGTGGAAAACTAAGGAGCAATACTATGTTAAATATAATCATCTTTAGCTTATACTTAATTTTTATTTATTTCATTGGATATAAAGGATACAAACGAGTTAATACTGCGGAGGATTTAATTGTTGCTGGTTGGAGTATGCCTTTATCTGTTGTAACAGGAAGTCTAGTGGCGGCCTTATTAGCTGCCCCATTCTTCTTTGCGGCAGTAGGCTCAGGTTACACAAGTGGCGGCTTTGAGGGCTCAGCGACAATGGGCGGTTTAGGGACTTGTATGATTCTTGGAGCCCTTATTTGGACGAAGCCATTACGTAGATTAAAAGGCTGGACATTAGCAGACTACTATGGATTACGATATGGCAGTAAAAAACTAGGTGCTTATACAGGCATCGTAATGGCGATTGCCTTCGGCGTCTTTAATGCAGCTGCGTTAACAGTTGGTGGCACGTATATTATTCAGCAACTGTTGCAAATTGATTTCGTTCCGGCAGCATTACTTTTTGTATCATTAACTGCCCTATATTCTGTAATTGGTGGCTTATGGGCTGTAGCCTATACGGAAATTGTTCAGGGGGCACTGGCAGTAGCGGGTATATTAGGGATTACAATTTTTATCTTATTCTATTATCCTGATGTAACATTTAACCCAGAGTGGTGGAATATTAGTGAACTCTTCAATAAGGCTGGAGCAGAGTTTTGGACACTTTATCTTGTGTTAGCACTTGGTGATATTCCAGCGGTGGATTTAGGACAAAGGGTGGCAGCGGCGAAAAGTCCAAAAGTAGCACAGCGCAGTATGATTATAGCTGGGGCAATTATTATCGCAATCAGCTGGATTCCGGGTATGTTAGGAGAAGCGTTCAAAACGATTTATCCTAATAGTACAAATCCAGAGACGTTAATGCTTGCTTTTGCTCAAGGATATTTTCCTCCATTATTAGCAGCCATCTTTTTAACAGCAATGGCAGCGATGGGGATGTCTACTGTAGCCGCGTGTTATGTTGCGACTTCAGGAATTATCACAAAAAACATTTATTTAGACTTTATTAATCGAAACCCAGATCCAAAAAAATTATTAAGATTTTCAAGACTTATTATTATTTTAAGCGCTTTGCTAGGCTTAGTTTTAGCGGTCAGCTTCCAGAAAGTAATTGATTTAGCATATTTGGCATGGGATATTGTCTTCGTGACGATTTTCTGGCCAATCGTTTTAGGACCGTTTTGGAAGCGAGTAAGTACACCTGCCGTGTGGACAAGTATATCTGTCGGGCTAGTCTATTACATTATTACATCTTTAACTTATGTACCGAGTCTTCATATCCAATCAGAAGGATTTTTAGGCTTATTAAATGAACTGTGGCAGGCACCTGTTTTCTCAGGCGTTGTGATTACAGGTATTACAATTGTTATTGTAAGTTTGCTTATTCCACCTTCGCAACATGTTCTTGAGATGCATAAAATTGAAAAAGATAAGACTTTAGACAATGTTGGTAGTAAAGAGGAATTAATGGAACATTCAAATTGATAATTATTTATAAAAAAAAATTGGAAACACGAGAGCATTGATATTCAATGTCCTCGTGTTTTTTTATGCAGAAAACAACACTTAAAAATGACAATTTTAGCTTGTTTTAGGAAAAAAAATAAAGTACTTTGGTAATAGAGACATTTTACCAGGAGAATGTTGTAAAATTTGTTGTTACAAACAATTCTATAGTAAATATTAACGTGGAAATGAAATTTTAAAAATTATAAGGAGTTTATCGATGAGAAGTAGCTTAAAAATTAAAATGTTAATGGTATTTTCAATTTTACTCGTTATTTCGTGTTTTCTGATTAGCTTTTTTATTTATCGTTCTTCATTGGAGCTAGTGAAAGAAACAGTTGGTCAGCAAAATGTAAATATGATTGATCAGGCAATCTCAAAGATAGACGTTAAAGGCTATCAAAGGTTAGAAATTGGTGCAAAAAAAGATGACTATTATTATGAATTACAAAAAGAATTGAGCTCTGTTAAAGAGCTTCATAAGGTATCTAGTTTGTATACAATGACTCGAGTAAAAAATGGTGATGGATATGACTACTACTATATGATAGATAGTGTACCGAATGATGATTCAACGATTGGCAATAAAGAAGAATCACCAGAATCTTATCCTAAAATGAAGCAAGTATTTGAAACAGGGAACATACAATTTCAGCTATCAAATGATTCACAATACGGAGCGGTGCTTGCCATCTATGCACCGATAAAAAATGATGCTGGCGAAGTTATAGGATTAATAGGGGCAGATTTAGATGCCGCGGAAGTTTATGTGGACATGAATGCTAATCAAATGAAAATTATCTTGATTACGCTAATTGTATTAATAGTAGGGCTCTGCATTGTTTATTTCTTCACAGATTATTTAACGAAGCCAATTAGAAAATTAACATCACAAGTAAAACAAGTTGGTAATGGCGATTTAACCGTAAAAATAGAAACAGATCGAAAAGATGAAATTGGAGTTTTGACAAATACATTCCAACAAATGGTGCTTGATTTGCAAAATATTATTATTGGAATCAATTCTGGCTCTAAGCAGTTAATCGATACGATTAACGGAGTGGCAAAAAGTAGTGAAAAGGCAACTGAAGCAATTAGTCACATTTCTGCTTCTATTCAGGAAGTGTCGGCTGGGGCTCATGCACAGTATAAAAGCTCAGAGGAAAGCTCAGCTACATTAGAGCAAATGTCGGAGGGCATTCAACAAATTGCCGAGGCTTCTTCAAATGTATCTCAATTATCATCTATTAGCTTACAAAACGTAGAGCTTGGAAATGGAAACATTGAAAAAGTGATTCATCAAATGAATATTATTAATGATTCCGTTCAATTATCCGCAAATGCAATTAAAAAACTAGAAAGTCAATCAAATGAAGTATCACTTATTATCAATATGATTCGTGATATCGCTTCACAAACTAATCTACTTGCCTTAAATGCTGCAATTGAAGCGGCTAGAGCTGGCGAATCTGGAAAGGGCTTTGCCGTAGTAGCTGAAGAAGTAAGAAAGCTTGCGGAGCAATCAGAAAAATCGGCGAATAGCATATCAAATTTGATTTCTAAAATAAGTGAGGATACGAGCTTAACTGTGCAAACGATGAATGTTGTAACAGAAAATGTAGAAGACGGTTTACAAGCTGTTGAAGAAGCTGGAAAATCATTTGGAAGTATTCTCCAATCTATTCAGGGTGTAGTATCTCATACAAAACAAGTTTCTGTAACCTCAGAAGAAATGTCTGCATTTTCTCAGGAGATTACAGCAGGTGTTATGGAAACAACGATGCTTGCTAATAAGGCTGCAAAGGCAACAGAAAGTGTTGTAGACCGTACGATGGAACAAGAAAGCTACAATCAAGATATCCTCCATTCTATTTTGAAATTGAATAAAATGGCAGAAGAACTTGAAAAATCCGTTTCAAAGTTTGATGTAGATGTTAGAAACACAGATAATTCCCATAGAAATTAAGAATGAAAAGATAATCGTTGGAATAAAATTTCTATTAACATGGATGAAATAATCCTATCGATTATCTTTTTGAGGGTGGGATATAGATGAAAACCTTTTTTCTTATATTTCTAGGAGTGATCTATTTATTACTAGCAAAGTCAGTCGAAACGGCTATATTTAGTAACGTATATTTTTTAATTGGTTTAGGACTATTAATAACAGGAATTATTCGATATGTTAAAGAACGATATATCTATATCAATACATTAAATGAAATGAAAGAGGCAAGTGAGGAGGAGTTTATGGCTATCCCTCATACACATTGTATCGTCTCAAATGATTGTTTAAGTGCTTTACTATTAAATGAACCTACAAATACACTGTTCCTCGTAAGTAGAGAAGATTTAGAAGAAGATTTGATAAAAAAAGAAATTCCATTCAATAAAATATATGAAGTTGCTATAGTAGAGGACGAAATGTATATGGCAAGGACTAGCAATAACTTCATAAGTGGTTCATTACTGAATGAAGAACTGGATATAGAAGAAGAGGAATTAGATGAAGAAGACCCTGAGTATAACACTGTATCTCAATTGACGTTAAAAATTGTAGCTGATAACTTATCTGACCCTATTCTAGAATATGCTTTTATGGATAACAGTGAGCCTATATCAAGAGAAGAGGATGAGTATCAAGAAGCGCTTGAGTTATGTGAGGAATGGTTTCAAAAGATCAGTGTTATTATCAAACGTTATGAGCTTGAAAGGGTACCAATTAGACATTGGCAATAAACTAATATGTAGTAAAGAAAGCTATCTCGAACGTAATGTCGAGATAGCTTTTTTAACTTCTAGGAATAATCTAGAGTGATGATCAGGTATCGTCTAAAAGTGATCGGGTGAGCCAGAAAAGTGCGCAGGGTACCAAAGGAATATCTTCTAGAAACCTACGTTCACGTTCTCTAACTTACAGAGTATTAAGAATCCGTACCTAAATTTTAAATTGCTGTAATTGGATATTTAGCTCTTCAGCCATACTAGCGAGCTGATTTGCACTCCTTGAAATTTCCTCCATAGTAGCGGCTGTTTCCTCTACAGTTGCCGTTGTTTGTTCTACGCCAGCCGCAGACTCTTGAGAAATAGAAGCCATTTCATCAACGGAGGCATTGATAGACTCGGAATTTTGAGCAACTGTATTTAGATTGCTTGAAATGGTATTTATGTTAATAATCATGTCCTCAACTGCTTCCGATATTTGTTCAAATGTTTCATTTGTTTGATTAAGTTGTGTTGTTCCTCTTTTTACTTCCTCATAGCCGGATTGTAGAGCAGTTGTTACATTGCCAGTTTCACCTTGAATGCGGTTGACGATTGTTGAAATATCAGTAGCAGAGAATTGCACTTGTTCTGCAAGCTTACGAACTTCATCGGCTACAACTGCAAAACCTTTACCGTGCTCTCCTGCACGAGCCGCTTCGATGGCAGCGTTTAAGGCAAGTAAATTTGTTTGATTTGAAATATCATCAATGACAGAAACAAGCTTGGAAATTTCAGCAGACTGCACATTTAAGCCTTCAACTTTTTTCACTGAATCTAAAACAATCCTATTAATAGCTGCCATTTGTTGTGTTGATTGTATCATTAAGCCTTTACCTGTAGTTGTTAGTTCTTGTACATGACTTGAATGCTTTTTTAATTCAATGCCTCCCTGTGTTGTTTCATGAATACTACGCTGGAAAGAAGCCATAGTTTCGGCTAAATCTCCTGCTGTAGATGCTTGCGTTTCTGTGCCGGAGGCTAGCTCCTGCATAGTCACGGTAATTTGTTCTGTACCTGATTGGATTTCATTAGAAGATTGGGCCAGCTCTTCGCTACTAGCTGCTACTGTTTCAGAAACAGCATGAATTGAGCTTATCGTTTGCTTTAATTTTTCATTCAGATCATTTGCAGAAAGCATTAATTGACCAATCTCATCACGATGATTTATTGGAAGTAGTTCATGTTGCAGATTACCATCCGCTAATTCGCTCATGCGCTTTGAGACAATCGTAATTGGCTTAGAAATATTGCCAGCAGTGACAATGGCGATTAGGATACCTGCAATTGTCAATACAATGCTAACAATCAGCCCAACTGTTTTATTGCTTAAACTTGTTGATACTACATCATCTCCTATCTTAGTAATGGCATCTGAGCGTTTATCGGCTAATTCTTCATAACCAATACGAACTTCGGTTACAAGATTGTTGATAGCTGTTAAATTTTTTAAGGCTAATTGTTTATCACCTTTTTTATAAACGTCGAATACTTCGGTGTTAACGCGATTGCTCCATGTACGTGCCATTTCTACTAGCGCCTCACGCTCAGGCGTATTTTCGTATTTCTCAACGATACTATTGTTTTCCTCAGCAATTTTACGATATTCATTAAATGTTTCTATGTATTTTTCTTCACCAGATACAACATAACTTAAAGCTGCAGAGAGACGAACACTCATAGACATTGCTAAATTTTTACTTGCAGTTAAGACGATTAAATCTTCTTTCACTAAACCCTCTGCTTGTTTTTCCATTTTATTATTAGAAATGTAAGTATAGGTTGTAAAACAAACAACTAATACTAACAAAAGAAGAAATGCACTTAATATTCGAGCTTTAAGTGTTTTAAACTGAAAAATACCTTTCATCTTTCCCCACCCTTTGCTAATTTTCAATGGTCTTTAAACTATAAATTGTTATAGTACAAATTTATTTTAAACTAAATCTTTATATAAATAAGCCCTTTTAATGGAAAAGTGAAAAATAGTTTTTTAGTACAATAACATTTTGATGTTAATGAAGTAGGTAGTTAAAAATATGTGTCTTTAGTGCAATTATGGAGTTTTTTTATTAGCTTTATGTATTTTTTTCTACTTAATGAAAAAAGCACTTGCTGCAAAAGTGCACCAAGCGCTCCGAAATGTATCTTCATTCAGCACCTCTCACCTTGGAAGGTAGCGAGATGTATTGATTATTGTTTCGCTTTTTTAGCAATTCGTTCCCATTGTAGTAATGATGGATATGGATCAAATGCCCATTCTGTACGTCCATTGAACTTATATATACCGTAGTGAAGATGAGGCGGGAATTTTCCGGACGTCCCTTCTTTACCGTAGCCAGAGCTACCAACATAGCCGAGAACAGTTCCAGGTTCGACAAGGTCTCCCACTTTAATCTTTTTATTATAACTACCAAGATGGGCATAATAATGATATGAATTATGATTATCTCGAATTCCTATGCGCCAACCACCAAATTGGTTCCAGCCCTTTATTTCCACTACTCCATAAGAGGTAGAAACCACTGGAGTACCATAGCTAGCGAAAATATCTGTTCCTTCATGAATACGGCGTCCGCCCCAGCCCCTATTGGCACCCCATGTACTCCGATAGCTGTAATCGTAATTAGTAGGGATTGGGAATGTGTGGGCATCGAGTTCAGTTGTTTTGAAATGACTATACATTTTGGAAATGGTGAAGATTTGATTTACGGCCTGTTCACTTCCGTAATATTCCCATAAAGCTAATTTAAAGTCCTCATCAGTTGTTCCAAATTTACTTAAAAAAGTAGCCATGGAGAATATGATATCGACATCATCCTTAGGACTAGCAACTCCATCACTATTGCCATCTAGCCCCATTCCGCCAAAGTAACTAATTGTGTCTGGGCGAGTATCATCTCTTACAGGATTTAAAGCACCTGACCAATATTCATCAGAAAATTGAATGGCAATGATACTATCTCGTTTCGGAATATCTTTACGAACTGATTGCAAATTGCGTTCATATTGGTCAATGGCTGCTAAGAAATACCATGGAATGAGTAATTCGTCAAATTGTACGTAATAAGCCATACGTTGCTGAACAATTTCTTCTTGGGTGGGTTCTTCTTTTGCTAAAGCAACAGCGGGGAGAGTAAAGCTTAATAAAAACATCCATGATAAAAGGAATATAAAATGGCGATTCAATAATGGACCTCCTTTCTAATGTTAGAATAACCGAATTTTTTATCTTCATTCAGCACTTTTTGTGGGAAAACGAAGCGGTAGAAATGAGCAATTTTGTGAAAAAAATCATCAGATATAACAATAACTGTTTCGACTTATCTTCAAAAATCGGAATTTTTTTAAAGTAAGTTGATTGGAGTGGAGGATGGGCGACTCCTCGGGGATTAGCAATAAAGGAACGAAGGCTAAAACCATCACATCCTGTGATAACGCCTTCGTGACCAACATCGTGTTGGCCCGAGACCCTGCAGCGAAACGAAGCGGCTAGGGGAACGAAGGCTAAATACATCACGTCCTGTGATAACGCCTTCGTGACCAACATCCTGTTGCCCCGACGCCCCCAGGAAGCTCTGCTCTGTGCGAAAGCGTAGCGACAGCAACAAAGCGCCCAGCCGGAACGGAAATCAACCCCTTGTTTTGCCGAAGAGCCATAATTATTTTTTTAGCGTTTAAATTCCTGTTATTCAGCAGGAAAAAAATTATAGGCAATAAGAAGAAACTTCGACAAAGAAAAAGTATTGGGTATCATAATGCCATTTACTTCATACTATGTTATAAATCAAGCCCTGAATGGAGGGAAGGCTATCAACATTTTAGATAAAGTGAAAAGCTATCGCGAAGAAGAAAATCGGCTGAAGTGGGAAGGTACATTTGCAGATTACTTAAACATCATCAAGGAAAGACCTGAAGTTGCTCAAACAGCCCATTCACGCGTCTACAATATGATCAAAAGTAGTGGTGTAGAGGAACGCGATGGGCAAAAAATGTATGAATTTTTTGGGCATGAAATTTTTGGGCTTGAAACAGCAATTGAAAGACTGGTGGAGGAATATTTCCATCCGGCAGCACGAAGATTGGATGTTAGAAAACGTATTTTGTTATTAATGGGACCAGTAAGTGGTGGTAAATCAACAATAGTGACCTTGTTGAAACGCGGACTTGAGCAATTTTCGCGAACAGATGAAGGCGCAGTTTTCGCAATTAAGGGATGTCCAATGCATGAGGATCCTCTACATTTAATTCCACATCATTTGCGTAATGATTTTTACGAGGAGTATGGTATACGAATTGAAGGAAGTTTATCGCCTTTAAATACGATGCGTCTTGAAAAGGAGTACGATGGACGTATTGAAAATGTGATGATCGAACGTATTTCTTTTTCTGAAGACAAACGTGTGGGCATAGGAACATTTACGCCATCAGATCCAAAATCACAGGATATTGCTGATTTAACAGGTAGTATTGATTTCTCAACAATCGGAGAATTTGGTTCAGAATCTGACCCTCGTGCATATCGTTTTGACGGTGAGCTAAATAAGGCAAACAGGGGTATGATGGAATTCCAAGAAATGTTAAAGCTTGATGAAAAATTCTTATGGAATCTTTTGTCCTTAACGCAGGAAGGTAATTTTAAAGCGGGTCGATTTGCATTAATTAGTGCAGATGAGTTAATTGTTGCACATACTAACGAAACGGAGTATCGTTCATTTATTTCAAATAAAAAGAATGAGGCGTTACATTCGCGTATTATTGTCATGCCGATTCCGTATAACTTAAAAGTTAGTCAGGAAGAATTGATTTACGAAAAAATGATAAAAGAAAGCGATATGGCACATGTTCATATTGCGCCGCATGCTTTAAAGGCCGCAGCAATCTTTTCGGTTCTAACTAGATTGGAAGTACCGAAAAAACAAGGTGTGGATCTTATAAAAAAAATGCGACTGTACGACGGAGAAAATGTGGAGGGATTTAATTCCGTTGACTTAGAGGAGCTGAAAAAAGAGTTTCCGAATGAAGGCATGAACGGTATTGATCCACGGTATATTATTAATCGTATTTCTTCTGCTATTATTCGAAAAGAGATACCATCTATTAATGCGTTAGATGTTCTGCGTTCATTAAAGGATGGGCTTGACCAACATGCTTCAATTTCTCAGGAAGATCGAGAAAAATATATGAACTATATTGCAGTTGCTCGAAGAGAATATGATGAAATTGCCAAGAATGAAGTGCAAAAAGCTTTCGTTTATTCGTATGAAGAGTCTGCAAAAACATTAATGAATAATTATCTTGATAATGTAGAAGCGTTTTGTAATAAAAATAAAATTTTCGATCCGTTGACTGGTGAAGAAATGAATCCAGATGAAAAATTAATGCGCTCTATTGAGGAGCAAATTGGCATTTCGGAAAATGCGAAAAAAGCATTCCGTGAGGAAATATTAATTCGTATTTCTGCTTATGCTCGAAAAGGTAAGCGTTTTGACTATAATTCTCATGAAAGATTACGAGAAGCCATCCAGAAGAAACTATTTGCTGATCTTAAGGATGTCGTAAAAATTACAACATCCTCAAAAATGCCGGATGAATCACAGTTGAAGAAGATTAATGAGGTTGTGGCAAGACTTGTTGATGAGCATGGCTATAATACAACATCTGCTAATGAATTATTGCAGTATGTAGGTAGTCTGTTAAATCGTTAGTGGCGTTGACCTATTCAGTGGAAACTATAAGACTATTGATAGGAGTGAATAGGAGTGTCCCATTTTAGGGCACTCCTTTTATCTTCATTCACTTATTTTTTACCGTAAGTAAAGTGACCACGAAGTGTAATTGATTTCTCTAAAAAAGTTCAAGAAAGCGAATCACTAGCATAGTATAGAAAAAGCGAATTTGATAGATGGGTGAGGATAAAAATGACTGAAAACGAAAATAAACGCTTTGCCATTTCTCAGGAAAATTGGTCCCTCCATCGTAAAGGGCACCAGGACCAGCAACGGCATATGGAAAAAGTAAAAGATGCTATTAAGAATAATTTACCCGATTTAGTTAGTGAAGAAAGCATTGTCATGTCCAATGGTCGTGAGGTTATTAAAATTCCTATACGTTCACTTGATGAATATAAAATTCGATATAACTATGATAACTCCAAGCATGTTGGGCAAGGGCAAGGGGACAGTAATGTAGGTGATGTGGTTGCGCGTGATGCCAGCAGAGGAAATCAGGCTAATGGTAAAGGAAAAGAAGCTGGTGACAAGCCAGGCCAGGATTATTATGAAGCTGAAGTAAGCATAGAAGAGGTTCAAAATGTGTTATTTAACGAGCTTGAGCTACCAAACCTACAGCAGAAAGAAAAAGCGGATATTAAAACGGAAAAAATTGAGTTTAACGATATTCGGAAAAAAGGTTTAATGGGAAATGTCGATAAAAAGCGCACAATCCTCAATGCGATAAAGCGTAATGCTATGCAAGGAAAACCAGAAATTACACCGATTCATAATGATGATCTGCGTTTTAAAACGTGGGATGAAGTGGAAAAACCTGAATCGAAGGCAGTGGTCCTTGCCATGATGGATACAAGTGGCTCGATGGGCTCCTTCGAAAAATACTGCGCAAGGAGCTTCTTCTTTTGGATGACAAAATTTTTGCGCTCCAAGTATGAAACAGTGGAAATTGAGTTTATTGCACACCATACCGAGGCAAAAGTAGTGACAGAAGAGGAGTTTTTCACGAAGGGAGAAAGCGGTGGAACGATTTGTTCATCTGCCTATATAAAGGCATTGGAACTAATTCGGGAAAAGTATAATCCTTCTCGATATAATATTTATCCAGTACATTTTTCAGATGGTGAAAATATATCAATGGATAATGAAAAGTGCTTAAAGCTAGTGGGAGAGTTAATGGATGTATCAAGCATGTTTGGATACGGTGAAGTCAATCAGCATAACCGTTTTTCAACACTTATGTACACATACAAAAAAATAGATGACCCTAAATTTAGATATCATATTTTGAGAAAAAAAGGCGATGTGTACGATGCCTTAAAGAGCTTTTTCAAAAAAAGTGAATCTTAAATCATGTTCAAAGGAGGGGACTAAAAAAGTGGAGAAGAAAGAGCTTGAACGAGCGATTGATGAAATTACAGAAATTGCCTCAAGCTTTGGCTTAGATTTCTTTCCAATGCGCTATGAAATTTGTCCGGCAGATATTATTTATACATTTGGCGCATACGGTATGCCTACTCGATTTTCGCATTGGAGCTTCGGTAAACAGTTCCATAAAATGAAGCTTCAATATGATTTAGGGCTAAGTCAAATCTACGAGCTAGTGATTAACTCAAACCCATGCTATGCATTTTTACTTGATACAAATACGTTAACACAAAATAAATTAATTGTTGCGCATGTATTGGCGCACTGCGATTTCTTTAAAAATAATGTACGCTTCTCCAATACTAGAAGAGACATGGTGGAGAGCATGACTGCAACAGCTGAACGGATAGCTGGTTATGAAAGGGAATATGGAAAGGATGAGGTCGAACAGTTTTTAGATGCGGTTTTAGCGATTCAGGAGCATATCGATCCATCCCTTTTACGACCAAAGTTGGCTTGGAATACGGGAGATGAAGAAGAGGAAATTACTCAAGCAAAATCACAGTATGATGATCTATGGCGTTTAGATGATAAGGAAAAAGAATATAAATCGGTAAGGCGAAAAATAAAGCACTTCCCGCCAAAGCCAGAAAAAGATATATTGCTATTTTTAGAGGAGCATAGTCGAGAGCTCGAGGACTGGCAGCGAGATATATTAACGATGATGCGTGAGGAAATGCTTTATTTTTGGCCGCAATTAGAGACAAAAATTATGAATGAGGGCTGGGCTTCCTTTTGGCATCAACGTATAATGCGGGAGCTTAAGCTAACAACAGCGGAAACGATTGAATTTGCGAAGTTAAATGCAGGTGTTGTGCAGCCTTCAAAGACATCCATTAATCCTTATTACCTTGGTGTGAAAATATTTGAGGACATTGAAGAGCGCTATAATCATCCAACGGAAGAGATGAGAAAGCTAGATGTACAACCGAACTCTGGGCGGGAGAAAATATTTGAGGTTAGAGAGATAGAGTCGGATATATCCTTTATCCGCAATTATTTAACGAAGGATTTAGCAAAGCGAGAGGATCTTTATTTGTTCCAGAAAAAGGGCAATGAATACCGTGTTACAGATAAGGATCATGAAATGGTACGAGATCAGCTCATCTCGATGCGTGTAAACGGGGGATTCCCATATATCGTCGTTAAAAATGGGGATTATCTTCGCAACGGAGAGCTCTATTTAGTGCATGGCTATGAGGGAATGGAGCTCGATCCACGCTATTTAGAAAACGTTTTGCCATATATTTATCAGCTATGGGGTCGTCCTGTTCATTTAGAAACATATGTGGATGGAAAACCAATGCTTTATTCATATGATGGTACAAAAAATTATAAACGCAATGTGTGAGGCGTGATTCCTTGGTGGATAACAAAACAAAAAACTTCTATCTGTTGGTATGAAATATTTTTACAGATAGAAGTTTTTTGCTGTTTCAATAAAGGCTCATCGCTATAATGTGGGGTTGATTTCCGTTTCGACTGGGCGGGATGAATCTAAATAAACTTTATTCATTTTCATTTTCATCTTCACTACTTTCACTATGATTTGAAGATGAATGGATATCGCTGTCGATGACTAAACTGTCTCTCACTTTTATGCCTTGCTGTCCGCCAGCTTCATCATTATTGTCTCCAGCAATACCGCTTCTACCATTTCCGTCGGCGAATTGGGAGTTTACATTTCTAGTACTGCCGTTTATTGCATTTTGACCGCCTTGGTTGGCATTAGTACCTACATCCTTATTTATTTGTCCCCCACCTTCAGCCCTTTGTTCAAAGTGGATTTCTTTATTGCCAATATTAATAGTAAGGTTGATGGTAATATGATTTTTAGATGGATCCTTTGAATGTTCATTTTCAGGCATAATTTTCACCTCCTTTATTTTAGCATTACTATTAAGTTATTAATCTTTCTCTAGCTTACTTGTTCATGTAGCCCTAAGATGTATAAATAATACGAGGGGAAGGAGACTGAAAAACTGTTCCTTATCGTAAAATTTGTTAAAATGAATAGGATTTGAATATATGAAGAACTGGAACGGTGAATCAACGTTGAGAACATTTAAAAAGGTTTATATAGAAATAACGAGTGTCTGTAATTTAGCTTGTAGCTTTTGTCCTCCAACTGCTCGTGCAAAGGGACTTATTAAAGTGGAACAATTTAATAAAATATTGGATGAAATACGTCCTCATACGAAATATATTTATTTGCATGTAAAAGGGGAGCCACTATTACACCCACGTATTGATCAGCTGCTTGACGCAGCGCATGAGAAAGGTTTTAAAGTCAATATTACAACGAACGGTACACTGATTAAAAAGAATCATGAAAAGATACTAGGGAAACCAGCCTTACGCCAAATCAATTTTTCTTTGCATAGTTTCGACGGTCATGAGGGATCGGAAAATCGTGAGAAATATTTAGGAGATATTTTGGATTTTGTGCGTGCTTCGAAAGAATATAATACAATTATTTCATATCGTTTATGGAATTTACAAAGGGATCATGTAACGGATATTGCGGCACGAAGAAATCGTGAAACGCTCGAAATTCTAGAAAATGAATATAATCTTGATTTTCGCATCGAAGAAAAAGTGCAACCTGGTAAAGGTGTAAAGATCGCTAATAATATTTATTTAAATCAAGATCATGAATTTAAGTGGCCAAGCTTACTGGAGCCTGAGGATGAAGGAAAAGGCTTTTGTCATGCACTACGAAGCCAAGCCGCTATTTTAGTGGATGGTACAGTAGTGCCGTGCTGTCTTGATGGTGAGGGCGTTATTAATTTGGGGAATGTGAACGAGAAATCCTTCACAGACATTGTTCAAGGTGAACGTGCAAATAATATTGTCGACGGATTTTCACGTAGAGAAGCAGTCGAAGAGCTATGTAGAAAATGCGGCTATCGTCAAAAGTTTGGAATGGAATAAAGTGAAGACTAATAATCCGTGGGGTTTTTTTATCTCCACGGATTATTAGTTTTCACCAATCGGGCATTTACGGGCAGTTAATCGCCCACCTAACTTCCTTTACTTTCGCAGAATTTTGAGGTGGGAGTCTTGTACCTGACACTTCGCTTTCGGTACATAAATTACTGCCCGTTTATGCGGGATAGACAGATCCATTTGGTTTTAGACTAAATGGACTTTTTTGTGGACATGGACAAAATATGGGATACCTACTTGATAAAATAAAGCTAGAACGAGTGGCTTTTATGATAAAGCTAAAAGGGAGGTATAAGTAATTATGACTATGACTATCTATGAGCAAATAAAAGAAGTACTGGCGGATAAACAGAATCAAATGGTGACACCTGCAGAAGTGAAAGAAGAGCTACAAAGGAAATTTAATACCAATCCAGGAAGTGTCATTTTATCGGACTATTGTTACAATCGCTATAATAAAGGGATACCTTTCCAAAAACATTTATTTCAATACATTACGAAAAGCACTTACAAATACATAGGGGAAAATTTCGCATATACGGGACTTGTATTTCATAAGCCACAAAAACAGAGTGGTGAGCAAATCGTAGGAGAATGGCGAAACGGTATAAAAGTACTTTATGAAGAACCTATTAATACAACGGAGTCATTAAATATTGTTAGTACTAATCAAATCGTTAAGTTATACGAGGATTATAATGAGATATTAAAGTACGAAATGAGCCTACTTGGCTGCAAACCTACAGAATTACGCCATTTAATTGGCCGAATTGGAGAGTTTTTATGTGCAATCGTTACAAAAGGAAGTCTTTCTAGACAGACGAATCAGCATGGATTTGATGTCATCAGTAACGGAAAAAGAATTAGTGTGAAAACGACAGCACAAAGTACAGGTTTTATTACATTAAATCAAAATACATTTAACGAATTTGATGAAGTCTTCGTTGTACAATATAGTAATGATGATTTTAATATTATTTACTTCGGGCCAAAGGAGCCAATTCAACATATTGCTAGAAAATATGAAAATAAATACGAGGTGGATATTAGTCGCATTAAAGCAGTGTATCAAGAGTTTTCAAAAAATAATTTGTAGCTAGCCGTCAAAACAGCTCCAACGTCATTTACTATTGGAGCTGTTTTTCTTTGATTGTGAATCAATAGTATCTAAAAAATCCTTCGTAATGCGTACTACGTATTTTACCTCGTCTAAATTGCGCTCCCTTAATACTGATCGATGTATGTCAAGCACAAGGTTCTTTTCTTCAATATCAGTAACACCCGATAATTTTTGAAAATTAAAAAGCTCCTCAGGGGCAATATCTAATGCTTTCATCAGCGTTTCTAAAGTGCTTAATGTGATATTAGATTGCCCGTGTTCAATGTTTGAGATTCGTCCTTTACTAAAACCTAGTTTCCCCGTTTTTTCTGCTACTTCTTCCTGACTAAGCCCTTTGGATACCCGAATAATACGGAGTTGTTCGCCTACTAGCTTTAAAAAGTCTGACATATGATTCACCTCTAAGTAAAAAGCTAGTGAAAAACATTAAAAATGCCTATACCATTATAGTAGTATAATAGAGATAATGTTACAATAAAATGGTACAATGATTGGTAGAAAGTTTTTATTGAGAGAAAAGACTTATGCAAAATAGTGTGGATGATTCTTCAGTAGCTTGTTTTAGGGTATAACTAATTAAGTTAAGGATTGGAGGATTCAGGCATGGTAAAGCGTTATCGATTAGATGAGGTTGCTATAATAAAAGAGGGGAAAATAGTACCGAGGAAAAAGTATTTTACGAACGTCGGAGTACCCCTAATTACAGCAGGAAATTTAAAAAAGTTAATGCTAGATGGTGATATTGAACAATTACCAAAAGTTAATATTACATTTAAAAAACATTTTAAATATGCACCAGTACCAGCTAAAACCATCATTCTTACTAAAGCTAATTTGAAGGAAACAAATAAATATATATATCAATGCGAAACTGAAATATGGATTGCAAATGATATCGTCGCTATTATTCCAAATGAAACAATTATTTTAAGTGATTATTTATTACACTTTCTCAGATGGTATCAAATTAATACAGAATGGCATCATTTGTACCAAATACCCATAGATATTCCGATGTTAGCTATCCAACACAATATGGTACGAATTTTAAATACGATTCAGCTTTTATTAAAAAATAAAGAGTCTTTAATGACAGCAATAGAAGTGTTACCACAGCATTTTGACAATTTTTCAATGCAAATAGAGAATCACTCAAAAAATTTACATCATGGGTTTAATCAGGCTCAGTATATTTACAATATCATGCTACATAAAATTTTTAAGGGTGAGCTTAAATAAAATGAAACGGTTCTTCATCCGCACTGGAATCGGATAAAATGAATTTAGTCGGTGTAAAGGCAAAAACCCCTTACACCGACTTTTATCAATTATGCCTCGGCATAATTGCGTCTGGAATCGGCTTTGTGCTTGCACAAAGAACTCCTTTCCGATTCCGTGACATCCGCCGGAGGCTTTAACTTCTTTCAGCGGATGTTGGGACATCTGCTGAAAGAAGTTAAATTTCGATAATTATAGGTAAAATCATTGGTTTTCTTTTTGTTTGTGAAAATAGATATTGACCGACAGCTCTTTTAACTTCTCTTCTTAAGACATGTATTTGCTGCTTACGTTCTTCCTGAAGCTCATTTACTGTTTCTTTGACGAGACTATTTACTTTAGTTAAAAGCTCCTCAAAGTTTTTGGCATAAACATAACCTCGCGAAATTGTATCTGGTTCTGAAATAAAGGCACCATCTACCTTATTAAGCGTTATAACGATAACAAGCATACCGTCTTCTGAAAGCTGTTTGCGATCTCGTAAGACAACTCCTTCGACTTCACCGATACCAATACCGTCGACATACGTATCACCTGAAGGGATTTTCCGTGTTTGCCTAGCCATTGCATTTTCAATATCAACAACATCCCCGTTTTTCATAATAAACGTATGCCCTTTTTTGACACCAACGGACTCTGCTAGCAAACGATGCTGATGTAACATACGGAATTCACCATGAATCGGAATGAAAAACTTAGGCTTCATTAGTGTAAGCATTAGTTTTAAATCTTCCTGATAGCCATGACCTGAAACGTGCATCCCTGTATGACTAGCGGAACCATAGATAACCTTTGCACTTAGCTGGAACAAATTATCAACGATCCGTGAAACACCCTTCTCATTCCCTGGAATAGGTGATGAAGCTAAAATAACTGTATCATCAGGTAAAATTTTTACTTCGCGATGATTTCCACTTGCTAAGCGAGAGAGTGCAGCTAATGGCTCACCCTGACTACCCGTACATAGTACAACAACTTCTTCAGGCGGAAGATATTTCACCTCACGTGCATCAATTAACAAATCCTCTGGAACGTTTAAATAGCCTCGCTCAAGCGCAACATCTACAACATTCACCATACTCCGCCCAAGTAATGCAAGCTTTCTATTTGTACTAATCGTTGCATCTACAATTTGCTGTATACGATTAACATTAGAAGCGAAAGTAGAGATAACGATTTTACGTTCGGCATGTAAAAATGCATCTTCAATATGATTACCGACAAGCTTCTCTGAAGGAGTTAACCCAGGTCGTTCGGCGTTCGTACTTTCAGAGATAAGTACTAGTACGCCTTCTGATCCTATCGCAGACATCTTATGAATGTCTGCAAACTGATTATTGACAGGCGTTAAATCAAATTTAAAATCTCCAGTGTGTACTACATTTCCTTCAGGTGTATTCATAACGATTCCTAAGCAATCAGGTATACTATGGTTTGTTCTAAAGAAACTAACATCAACTTGTCCGAAATTTAATGATGAATCGGAATGAATTTCTATTAATTCTGTCTCTCTTAAAAGCTTATGTTCTTTCAGCTTTAGCTCGATTAACCCAAGAGTAAAACGTGTCGCATAAATAGGGACATTTAATTTCTTTAACAGATAAGGGATACCGCCGATATGATCCTCGTGACCATGTGTCACAATTAATGCTTTGATTTTCTCTTTATTTTCCAGTAGGTACGTAATATCAGGAATTATTAAATCGATACCTAGTAAGCTTTCGTCTGGAAACTTAGCGCCGCAGTCGATAATTAAAATATCATTCCCATACTGTACTACATACATATTTTTGCCAATCTCATTAATGCCACCTAAGGCGAAAATCGATAATGTATTGTCTTTTGTGGACAAGTATATCCCCTCCTAATTTTTCAGTATGTTCCTTTAATGAAAATTCAGCATTAGTAGTATAGCTTTAAGCGTTTCATCCTATACGAAAAGACAATTTTAGATTAAGCATTAATATTAGATTTTCAAGAAGAATAGAATAGAGGAACGTATAGCATAAAGGGGATGTGACTGGTTGTCGAATTACTTACAGCATGCGATGTTTGAACATAAATTTTGGCTAAGGATACTGAAAGATCATTCTCAATTTATTCATGATTCCTTGTATCCATCGGAAACAGAGGATATAAAAAGAGCGAGTTCATTTATTCTTCAATTTTCTCAGCTGCTTGCCTATGTTAATTCGATAGATGCCAATAATGCGGTTTCCTTCTCACTTTCAGTCGATGAAGCTGTAGAACAACTAAAGCAATTTAAATTTTATTTGCTTAGAAAGCAATTAACGGGAAATATTAATATCCATCTACCACCTACCTTTATTAATCACATGGTGAATGAACTAGAGGAATATCAAAATGTACTTAGCTATCTGAAGAAGGGGGAAGTCCCGCCAATCTTTCATGAGCTACATCATCACTTACTCTGGCTGTTAGATGCATCAGGACATGCAGGTATCATTCATGACGATTTGGATGGTGTAGAAAGAAGATTGAGGCAAAAAAGTACTACCTTTGCCCAACATTTTGAAGAATTTTATTTAAAAGCAGTAGAGCTTACAGGATATTTGCGTTCAAATATAGACTCATTCCCCGCATTAAATCGCTTTAATCATGATGTGGATATAGAAATGGGATTATTCAAAACTTTTTTACGGGAGTTAGAGGAGATGGAGTTAAGTGCAGAAGTATTAGGAACATTTACAGCTCTAATGGCGGATCATATGCTAAGAGAGGAGCAATACTATTTAGCGAAGCTTGAACAATCTAGAGGTGAGAGTTAATTTGCACTAAAGTGGTATCTTCAGCAAAGCGAGGGGTTGATTTCCGTTCCGGCTGGGCGCTTTCCTGGGGGCGTCGGGGCAACAGGATGTTGGTCACGAAGGCGTTATCACAGGACGTGATGATTTTAGCCTTCGTTTCTTTATTGCTGATCCCCGAGGAGTCGCCCAGCCTCCACTCCAATCAATCACATCACATAGCATGTATCTTTTGGTACTTCACTTTAGATGTTCTGTCATAAATTCATTTTTCAACAGGCTATCTTAAGAGATAGCCTTGTTGATTTTTAAAGATGAATAAAAACTTCAGTACCAATTGGGACAATGCTTGCAAGCTCTTCGACATCCTTATTATGCATACGAATACAGCCACGTGAAACGGCATGACCGATAGAGGTAGGATCATTAGTTCCATGAATACCATAGTGCTCTTTAGATAAACTCATCCACATTGTTCCAAAAGGACCACCGGGATTTGGAGCCTTATTAATGATTATAAAATCGCCAGTAGGTGTACCATGTAGCATCCTTCCAACCGCAATTGGGTATTGCTTTTGAAGAATATTATCCTTATATAACCGCAACCATCGATTTTCAGTAGAAATATCTATTCTATAAGGGATAGTATTTGGATTAGGAAATCCAGGTATAACAATTTGTTGTCCTAAATAAAGTACATTCGGATCTAACCCAGGGTTAGCAGCCATTATGGACGATAACGGTGTACGATAATTTCTAGCTATTTGGGCCAATGTTTCGCCTGCTTTAACTGTATGAATCAAATTTTTCACCTCCAATAAAATAAGGTTCATCACCATAAGTTAGGGATGACATTTGTTAAAACGTATGTCGTTTTGGACGACCTCAGTCGGAACGGAAATCAACCTCACGCTATGGTGATGTGCAAAAAAATTACATTAATACAGGTTATGCCGTAGATATAGAAAATACCTTTAACTTCTTTCAGCAATTGTCTTTTGTGGCGAAAGCGAAGCGACAGGTACAAATGTTTTATGTAACGAAAGTGAAACGGCAGTTACAGAAGTCTCCCGCCTCTATAGTTGGTGAGATGAATGCAGGTTTAAGTTGCTTTTCAGAGGGTGTTTAAACACCAGCTGAAATAAAGGAACTCAGTCTAAGAACGCCACGTCCTGTGGCAACGACTGAGTGACCAACATCGTGTTGGCCTAAAGCCTCCGGCGGATGTCACAGAATCGGAAAGGAGTTCTTTGTGCTAGCACAAAGCCGTTCCGGACGCAATTATGCCGAGGCATAATTGATTTTCATGAGGATAGCAACTGCAGCTAGTTGGATATGATAAGCAGTAACAAACCATATCCAGTAATCGAGGAGTTATTTATGAAAGAATTTAAAATTACTTATTTTTTTGATGAAATGCATTATGTAAGGAGATTTATCCATATCGAATCACAGGAAAAAGCTGAGGCATTAGTTCGAAGCGAACGAGATCAATATATATCTTTCACTGATAGTAGAGGGATTTATCACGAGCTGCATACAAGACAAATTCGGATCATTCAAATATCTGAATATCATCGTATCGATAAAAATGTGAAAACGAAAGGCTCATGATTTATCCAACATTGCACATAGTATTGGTAAAGGAGTGAGCAATGATGGACATAGAAAACATACCACATGAGAAAAAAGTATTTATGAACTTAGCAAGCAAGAACAAACCAGACATGGTTGAATCAGATACAATTAGTATTTTCGATTTACACGAAGATATGCAAACGGTTGATGCAATACCGATTAAGGAGCTCAATAAAAAGGTAGAACGAGAAGGCGATGAATTGATTGAATTGCAGCCTGATGAATTATAGAAGGTAGGGATTTATATGACTGATCATAATGAAGCTCAGTTTACTTCTGCTGGAACAGATATTAATGAAGTAAAAAGAAAAAATGCAGAAGGTGGTTTGTCTTACAATGAAGTGAAAAAGCTGCTAGCCCAAAGAGGCGGGGGCGGTACAGAAATATATAGTGATACAGATGTTGAAGAAGTAAAGCAAGAGATTCATGGGAAAAAGCAATAAGCTATTTGGAGAGGAGTGTGAAATTAAATACTCCTCTTTTTTTATTCCGTAAAATCGCGGTTGGAATAAAAAAATCACTGATTAAAATTTCACTTTATTTTACAATGTAAAGTACGTGTAAGGAGGTGTACGAATGGAGGAAAAACGTTGTCCGTTATGTGGACAAGAAAATCATTGTGGGGTAGTAAATGGGCAAAAGGATTGCTGGTGTATGACAAAAAGTTTTCCTAAAGAAATTCTTGAAGAAGTACCTCAAAATCAATGTATTTGTCAAAAGTGCTTGGATACATACAAAAAAGATTAAACATTTCGGCTTTGAAAATACTTCAATGCTGTTAGGAAACAATAGAAATCAGTTGGTACAATTGTCTACCGCACAACAACCTATCGGGCATATATTACTCTGAAAGGAGTGTGTCTAATGACTAAATCAGTTGTACTCAGTAATGTAACAAAGGCTTATTTAGAGGAAAACCAAAGGATCCTCGATAAAATGATGCAGGGCATGACCTATGTGACAATTACATGTAGTATTTCAGAAAATTTTATTAAGCAAATATTACCGCATCAAGTAGCTGCTATTAAATTGTCGGAAAATGTTTTGCGATACACCACGAATATACTTGTACAAAATCTCGCATTAGAAATAATACAAACAAGTACGGAGACTGTTGAATGCCTCGAAGCGATACAAAATAGATGCTGTATCGTACAAAATTCGGAATGTGAATTGTACGAATATATGTGTGCGTATAAAGAAATTACCGGGGCTATGTTCCAAGCAATGAGCTTACCACCAGTTTCCAATAATATTAATATAAACTTTCTTCGAACAATGATTGTTCATCATCAGGCAGGCGTTCGACTAGCGCAAAACGTTTTAAGGTTCTGTATTTGCCAAGAATTAATACCAATCCTTCGAAATATGATTCAAACTATGTGCGATCGTATTTGTGAAATGGAAAAATTATTAGATGCTTTAAAGGATTGCGAAAATTGCTAGTTTAAAAAACGCTAGAGTCGAAGTCGGCTTTAGCGTTTTTTTGACTACGATGTATATCAGCGAAATGCCATAGTGAGGTTTGCCCTTGATGAAAAATAATCAAACATTCTCAACAGCAGGGGCGCACATAAATGTTACTGTTCGTTTATTACTATCGTAAAGACACCACTCACGGTGATCAATAACTGATCCAACATTGATACCGTACTGCTTTTCTTGTAGTGCGATTGGTTGGCCAAAGCGAATGCGAATAGGTAATTTTTTATTGTGATGATAAAGACCTGATTCATGACTATGTCCGAAGAAAAGAAGTGATTTCTTGAATGCCGGAAATGTAGGCTGCCACGTCACACTCCATTGAAATTGATGTCCATGTATAAGTGTTGCACCATCAATCTCCATTGTTTCAGGTAGCTCTGTAAAACGTTCGATGCCGGTGACACGTGTAATACGCTCTTCCTGATTGCCACGAATTGAGGGGAATGTTAGTAAATTTTCAAAATCATTTTCAACTATCGCAGCTTTTTGTAGCGGTATACCCGACAATATTTGTGCCTTTTTCTTGCTTACAGTACATTCATATAAATCACCTAATCCCAATACTTTTGAATCTTTTGCAGTTTGCTGAATATGGGCTAGAACTGCCTTTGTATCTTCTATATTAGAATGTAAATCTCCTAAAAGTGCGTACAGCATTTTTTATCCGGCCTTTCCTAAAGAACATTATACAAACATCATACACCTAACAGAAATTGATAGAAAAGTAAAATGTATAAGTATATTTGGTTACTTATTGTTCATATTTTGGTTCATCGCCATAGCGTAAGCTGATTTCCGTTCCAACTTGCGCTCTGGGCCTCATACTTTTTTATGTATAGAAAAATTGCCAACCTTTTCATAGATTGATAAAATATAATTGTAATTTTCTGAATTTTATCAGGGTGTGAGGGTAATGAATATTAAAGATTTGGGGGTCTTATGATGACGATGTTAATGACAGATATTCTACAAAACTATGCTGTGCAGCAACCAAATGGGATTGCAACGGTATACGATGGGACAAAGCTAACTTATAGTGAATTTTATAAAAGTGCAGAAAAATTCGCAGCGTACTTACAAGAGCAAGGCTTTGAAAAAGATGATGTAATTGCATTATATACGCTCAATTCAGATTTATTTTTAATTGCTTATATCGGTGTTCAGTTAGCGGGCTATGTTGTCATGCCCATTAATACAAAACTAGCAGCTCCAGAAGTCGAATTTATTTTTAATCATTCAGAAGCTAAAGGACTTATTTATGATGAAAGGTTAGAGGATGTACTCGCAACTATTGCGTATCCATTTCAACATATTATAGGGCTCAAAGAAATGAAAGAAGTTATTAAAAACTATCCAGGTCAAAGAAAAGCTGTCAAATTGGAGCCTCATGATACTGCTGTTGTTATGTATACTTCTGGTACGACGGGTAAACCGAAAGGAGTAATGCTAACTCATCAAAATATTGTATCAACTGCGGATATATGGTCGTCATCAATGGATATGACCAATGAGGATAGAATGTTTATTTGTACGCCTTTATTTCATTGTGCAGGTCTTCATGTATTTGCGATGCCGATGTTTTATAAAGGCGGCACTATGGTTATAGAAGAGGCTTTTTCTTCGACAAACACATTAGAACAGTTTGTCGCTACAGCTTCAACAATTTTCTTTGGTGTTCCGTCAATGTATACAATTATTTTAAATACACCTAACTTTAAGGAACATACATTTAAATATTTACGTTTATTATGTTACGGAGCGGCACCGATGCCTTATGAGCTTGTTAAGCAAGTGAAGGAGGCATTCCCTAATGTGAAAGTACAAAACCTGTATGGACAAACTGAAAATTCTCCTGCCACCACTTCTCTTTTAGATGCCGATGCATTGACAAAGATTGGATCCGTAGGAAAACCATTAGCACAAACAGACGTCCGTGTTGTTGATAGCTTTGGTGAAGCTGTGCCAGCGGGTGAGGTAGGAGAAATTTGTGTCAAAGGACCACAAGTAATGAAAGGCTACTTACGTAATCCTGAAGAAACAGCTAGAACAATTAAAGATGGCTGGCTCTATTCAGGAGATTTAGGGCGTTTTGATGAAGAAGGCTATCTCTATATTGTTGATCGTAAAAAAGATATGATCATTCGAGGTGGCGAAAATATTTATCCTATCGAGGTTGAAGAGGTTTTATATCAACTGCCAGAAATTCTAGAAGCAGCTGTTGTAGGTTTACCACATGAAGTATATGGCGAAGTTCCGAAAGCATTTGTCGTATTGAAGGAAGGGAAGTCTTCCGATGAAGAGGCGATATTGGTTTATTGTCGGACTCAACTTGCAAAGTATAAGGTGCCACATGAAATCGAATTTTTAGCTGAATTGCCACGTAATGCTTCTGGTAAAGTTTTGAAGCATACATTACGTCCAAGAGTAAGCACGCCATAACGTGTAAAACGGTTTGATGAAACTCGAAAATAGCAAACATAGTAATACATTGATCGGGCGCACACGAGTTCCTCTATTTCACTGGATGTTTGGACAACCGCTGATAGAAGTTAAAATAGGAACGTCTATGAAATTAGCGTATAATAGAGTTTGCGATAAATAGAAATAATAGAATTGAAGTTATTGTCTTCAAACAAGATAGGAGCGGAATTTGTCTTGTGGACGAGGTATAAACGCCTTTTACTAATAGGTATTATGATAATCATGCTACTTTCGAGTTGCAATCCGTTTTCTCAGCAAGAAACGCAAAACAAAGGATTAACAGTATTAACGGTAGAGTTTAATAGTGGTGCACCCATACCTAACCTTTATATAACTGCTACAGATGTAGAGACAGGTGAGGTAGTGGAGGATGCGGTTGGCTCGGAAGAGGGCGAAGCAACATTTTCGAAACTTCTAGAGGGACGGAAATATGCTGTAGCTGCAACTACGCTTGAAAATAGTACGAAAAACGATGGTTATACGACAATCGAAAATTTTACATATGATGCGACAAAGCCATATTATCGATTGGAGACACATTTTTCAAGGGACGAGCAAGAGCTGGATGTACCAGTTGTTATGCAAAAACCTGAACTTCCACATGGCTGTGAAATAACATCATTAACGGCTGTATTAAATTATTATGGGCTAGATGTTACGAAGCTGGAAATGGCTGATAACTATTTACCGAAGCAAAAGATTAGTATTGTAGACGGACAACGATTTGGTCCAAATCCAGCACAGGCTTTTGCAGGTAATCCTCGTGAAAAAACAAGCGGTATGTATGTCTTTGCAGCTCCGATTGTCAAAGCAGCAGAGGCAGTAATAGCAGATAAACAGGCAGACTTACGAGTGACAAATAAAAGTGGTGCCTCGCAGGACGAAATTTTACAGCTTGTTCGGGAGGGAGTCCCTGTTGTGACGTGGGTTACATTGGATTTATCAACACCCAAAAAAAGTTCAGATAAGGGCTGGATCTATGAAGGTGAAACAATGCCACATGAAGCGTACATGAACTTGCATGCTGTTGTTTTAACTGGACATTTAGGCGATAAAGTAGTTGTTATGGACCCATTAAAAGGCTTTGTCACTTATAATGTGGATCAGTTTTTTAAAAGCTATAGAGAGTTAGATGAACAAGCTGTAGCCGTTCATAAATGATTCAAAGAAGAGTTATAAGGAGTACAAGGAAAGTATGTTACACTTGTAAAAAAGGCTCGTCACAGGGGATGACCCCACGTTATGAGAGAGCTTAATAAAAGCTAAAGTGAGTTGAGTAGAATGGCCATTGAGCACGCTTTTTTACCGGTTTTATTAGGAGATGAAATGAATGCTTACGGCATGGCAAGAGCATTTTACGAGTCCTATGGCGTTAAACCACTTGCATTAAATCATACGAATATGGAGAAAATACAGCAGAGTGATTTATTAATATTTCGTGAAATTCCAAGACTCTATATTGAAGAACGTTTTGTCGTTGCGTTAAAGGCAATTGCAGAGGAATTTGCAGGTAAAAAATTGCTGTTATTAGCCTGCGATGAATTTTACGTAAAAAAAATTGTGCAACATAAAGAGGAGCTAGCAGAGTATTTTGTAATTCCTTATGTGGATGCAAACCTTGCTAACGAACTATTAACGCGTGAGAGCATGTATGAACTTTGTGCGAAGTTCGGCTTTCCTTATCCGGCAATGCATGTTTGCACTGTCAATGACTATGAGGAATTTGACATCCCTTTTGAATATCCAGTTGTCATTAAACCTTTGAATATGACAAAGTATGCTACATGTATTTTTCCTGGCAAGAAAAGAGTATATATAGCAAAAGATAACGACGAAAAGAACGCTATTTTCCATGCCATTTATAAGGAATCGGCGTACCGAAATGACTTAATGGTACAGCAATATATTCCTGGCGAAGATGCTCATATGTGCGTCGTAAATGCTTATGTTGGGCAAGATAGTAAGGTAAAGCTGCTTTCTGTAGGTAACCCAATTTTAGAGGAGCATTCTCCGGAGGGGATTGGTCGCTATGTAGCCATCATGACAGCATACAATAAAGACTTAATGGATCGCGTGAAATTGTTTCTTGAGGAAATACGATTCCAAGGCTTTGCCACGTTTGATATGAAGTATGATGAACGTGACGGTCAATATAAGCTATTAAGTATTGAATTACATAATGAACTTTCAAATTATTATGTGACAGCAAGTGGCTATAATTTAATGCAATATGTTGCGGATGATTTTATCCGCGGAAGTAAGCAACAGCTAACATATGTTCAGAACAAGCATCTTTGGACAATTGTGCCAAATGGTGTCCTCTTTAAATATGTACAAAATGAACAGCTTGTGATTGAAGCGAAAAGTCTTATTCGCCAAGGAATGGCTACGGATTCCATCTTTAATTATAAGGATATGAATGCGAAGCGTTGGTTAAATATAACGCTAGATAATTTAAGCTTTTATCGCCAATATAAGAAATATTTTAACAACAAAGGTCTGTCAAACTAATGAAAAAACAAACTTTAGGTATAATTGGTGGCGTTGGTCCACTTGCAACGATGTTTATAGGTGAAATGATTGTAAGACGTACGAAGGCAACGAAGGATCAGGAGCATCTACATACAATCATTGATAATGATACAAATATCCCTGATCGTACTGCCTTTATTTTAGATAGTACAAAGGAAAATCCTGTACCAGTGATAGTAGCAGATGCAAAAAAGCTTGCTTCTGTTGGGGCAAATGTGATTGCTATTCCATGTAATACGGCACATACCTTTTATGATGAGATTGTTGAAGGTTCTCCAGTTCCTGTATTACATATGATAAGGGAAACGGCAAAGCGCGCCTCTGATTTAGGGGCAGAGCGTGTAGGTATTTTAGCGACAACGGGTACATTAACCTCACATATGTATCAAGATGCGTTAGAGGAATTTGATATAACACCAGTTGTACCAGACGATGTGATGAAAGAAAAAGTCATGTCTATTATTTACGATTATGTAAAGGCTGGAAAAGATGTCTCTCAGGAGGACTGGCAGCCGATAGAAGAAGCAATGCTTGCACTTAATTGTGATCGTATCGTATTAGGATGTACTGAATTATCAATCGTCAATCGAGATTTAAAATTAAGTGACAAATATATCGACTCATTAATCGTTTTAGCAGAACGTGCTATATTAGCATGTGGCTATGAAATAGTAGATTAACAATTGAATTAACTTCTTTCAGCAGGTGTCCAAACACCTGCTGAAAGAAGTTAAAGCCTCCGGCGGATGTCACGGAATCGGGAAGGAGTTCTTAAAGGATGTTAGCCTAAGAACATCGCATCCATGCGATAACGGCTAACTGACCTGCATCATGCAGGCCTAAGCACAAAGCCGATTCCGGACGCAATTATGCCGAGGCATAATTGATCTAAATAAAAATCTGTTCGCTTTTCGCAGGTAAGTTGTAAACCTTCAAAGAAACTCAAGTGTCTATGAGGCTTGAAGGCTGACAAATCCCGTGCGTAAGTCGCGCAGATTTTTTTATTCGCATACTCAAAATTTGATAGGTGAAACTAAGAAAGCCTCATTATAACGATTATATAATGGTTTACGTACTTATGAAGTAGGAAAATGATTAGTGTGTTAAACTAGTGTCAAGCAGATAGAAGGTGGGAAATTACATGTCAGTAATAAATTTATTAAATGAAGATTTACAAGCAAAATGGAAATTTGAAGAGCCGATGAAAATTCAAGACGAAATGATTCCAGCAATGCTTGAGGGCAAAGATATTGTAGCCGAATCACCGACAGGGTCGGGGAAGACTTTAGCGTATGTACTTCCTTTACTAAATAAAGTAAACGGTTCAAAAAAACAAACACAAGGACTTATCGTAGCCCCGTCACAGGAACTAGCAATGCAAATTGTAGAGGTTATCCGTGAATGGACAGCAGGTTCTGATATTACGGTTCAACAACTAATTGGTGGCGCAAACTCTGCACGTCAAATCGAAAAGTTAAAGAAAAAACCGACGATTGTTGTAGGAACACCAGGCCGATTAAACGAATTAGCACGCGCTGGAAAATTAAAGCTAAAAGAAATTGAAACAGTTATTTTAGATGAGTGCGATCAGTTACTAAGTCGTGAATATCGTGTTGTCGTAAAATCCTTTATCGAAAATTCAGCATTTGGGCGACAAGTAGTTGTTGTTTCAGCAACAATTACGGAAGAAATTGAATTAGTGGCTAGTCGTATGATGTTCGAGCCAGTACGCTTCAAGATTAAACCTGAAGATATGTTAAAGGTTGGTAAAGTTGTACACTCCTTCGTGAAAGTGGAGGAGCGAGATAAAACTGATTTCCTACGCCGACTATCACATACAGAAGGGTTACGTGCACTTGCTTTCGTCAATAATATCGATCAATTGCTGATGAAGGAAACGAAATTACAATATCGTTCGGCACCGATTGTGACATTACATTCTGACATGAAGAAGGAAGAACGTAAAAAGGCGTTAGATGCATTCCGTAAAGGTGATGCGCGTATTTTAATTGCTACAGATATTGCAGCACGTGGTTTAGATATTGAAGGTTTAACACATGTTATTCATGTCGATGTCCCAAGAACAATTGAGCAGTATTTGCATCGTTCTGGTCGTACAGGTCGTGCTGGAGCAGATGGTGAAGTATTAACGCTATTATCTTATCGTGATGAAAAAACGTATAAAAAATGGACAAGAGAAATCTCTGCGAAACCTGTACAGAAAGTATGGCATGAAGGCAAGCTAGTGGAGGGTAATTCAAAAACAATCGGACAAAAGCGAGGTAAATAATATGACGTTTGAAGAAAAATTACAAGCATATGCAGAACTTGCGGTAAAAGTCGGTGTCAATATTCAACCTGGGCAATACTTATTAGTTAATACATCAGTGGATGCACTGGATTTTGCCCGTTTAGTCGTGAAAGAGGCTTATAAGGCTGGAGCAGGACGTGTTCATGTTAATTTTTCAGATGATGAAATGGATCGTGCTTACTTTGAGCATGCCTCAGATGAAGAATTTAATCGTTTCCCAGAATGGGTAGTTAAAATGCGTGATGAGGTGATCGAACGTAAAGGAGCACTATTATGGATTGATGCTGCAGACCCCGATAAATTAGCAGGTATTTCAGCAGATCGTCTAGCTACCCATCAAAAAGTATCAGGAGCTGCTCTGAAAAATTATCGCAACGCCGTAATGAAAGATTTAATAGCTTGGTCGATCGTTGCCGTCCCTTCACCAAAGTGGGCATCGAAGGTATTCCCGAACTTAGCAGCTGAGGGACAAGTACCAGCATTATGGGAAGCCATTTTTAAAACTGTTCGTATCGGTGAAGGCGATGCTGTTGAAAACTGGCATGAACACGTAGTAAATTTAGAATCTCGTGCGGCCCTACTGAACAATAAAAAATATGCGAAGCTTCACTATACAGCGTCAGGTACTGATTTAACAATTGCCTTAGCGCCACAGCATAAATGGCTTACTGGAGGTAGTAAAACGCCAGATGATACTATCTTTATTGCTAATATGCCGACAGAAGAGGTTTATACGTTGCCGATGAAACAAGGTGTAAATGGCTATGTAAGCAATACAAAACCATTAGTTTATCAAGGGAATATTATCGATGGCTTTAAACTGACATTTGAAGAAGGAAAAATTGTTAAGGCTGAAGCACAGGTAGGCCATGATTTATTACAGGAGCTTATTAATGTAGATGAAGGCTCTTGCTATTTAGGTGAGGTAGCACTTGTACCACATGAATCACCAATTTCAGCATCTGAGATTTTATATTTTAATACATTGTTTGATGAAAATGCATCGAACCATTTAGCGATTGGTGAAGCTTATCCAACTTGCTTAGAGGGTGGAAGAGATTTAGAAAACGGACAGCTTGAAGCGTTAGGTGCAAATATTTCAGTAACTCATGAGGACTTTATGATTGGCAGCGGTGAGATGGACATTGACGGTATTTTACCAGATGGAACTGTAGAGCCAATTTTCCGCAAAGGTAGCTGGGCATTTTAAGCTCTTGAAGAAAGGAGTAGGGCAGATGAAACGATTACTAAATATAATTGGTACAGCAATATTCACGATGGTATTGGGTGTTTCATCTGCATTTGCTCAGATTGAAAACTATCTGTCAGTTGGAGATTCCTTGGCGGCTGGTCAAACGCCTTATCAACAGATTGATACAGGCTACAGTGATTTAATCGCCATGAAATTAGGAATGACTAGGCAATTGAGTTTCTATACGAAGGAGCTCGCTTTCCCAGGCTATACAACAGCTGATGTCTTGAAACGAGTACAATCTGAGGAAGCAAGTGACTTACTAGCTAATGCCACACTTATTACTGTTTCGGCAGGTGCCAATGATTTACTGCGTCTAGTGCAGGTCAATCCAACTGCTGGTACATTAGCCTTTTCACAGCTAAAAACGGATTATGCATTAAATATTGCCAGAAAAAATATGGCGGAGATTTTAGAAGAATTGAAAGTGCGGGCATCTAAAGCAAAGGTCTATGTAATGGGCTATTATTTTGCTTATCCAAATGTTCATGCTACGCAAAAAGAAGGCACGAATGCACAACTTGTAAAGCTAAATACGATTTTACAGCAACAGGCAGAGCATGCTGGTGCAACTTATGTAGACGTATATGATGCTTTTGAGTTAAACGCTACAAACCTTTTACCCAATATCTCTGATGTACATCCAAATTTTGAAGGCTATCGCCAAATGGCAAATGCATTTTTACATGAATATAGTGGAAGTAAAGTTCTAGCCATTTCTTCGTACGAATTGCCAAAGCCTAACCCTACTTCATTTGAGCAGATTTTAAATCAACTAGCGAAGGCAGAGCAGAAACAAGAAGAAAAAGAAAAGCCAAGCCCTACTGCGCGTGCCATTCAAGGTTTTACAGGGTACGCGGCTTTTATGGAAAAGGTAAGAGCTAAAGAATTGTTTTAATAATAATTATTTGTAACAGGGCATCGACAGTGATGCTCTTTTTTATGTTAAATATATCGGTTCTATAATATTTCTTGGGGTATTCATACAATTTCGCGCATAAAAAAAGCACAGATTCACTGATTTATATATACTTGAATTGTCGAGAAACAA
>NZ_JBIVRU010000020.1:0-79343 GCF_044755845.1 Lysinibacillus sp. NPDC092081 | reverse complement strand
CGGGCTACTCGGGATGTGGAACACTCCAAAAATGGACGTTGCGCAACACAAAAAATTAACTTGAGTGTGTCTACAATCTTGACGTAGATCCAACAGTTGAGCATTTTAAAAACGAAAACAAGATCGATGTTACAATAAATGAAGTTAGTTCTTCAGGTGAATATGCAACACATGAAGTATATTTAGAAGGTCATGTTGTTGGTAATGAGAATAAGAAAATATCTGCTGTTGTAAATACTTCTGAAGAAAATTATCAAGTAAAATCTGTTGGTATGAACTCTTAATAATAATCTATTTTTATAGAACCATTAGAACAGTTAACTTAATTGTTAGCTGTTCTTTTTATTATACTTTTTCAAAGTAACCTTCTACTCCTTCTAACCTCCCTCTATAAACATTGATGTATCAACGGTTTTCATCACTTTGTGATGTAGTAAAAATATTTTTCCATCACTTTTTAAACATATAATTGAATTTATAGTTTTTATTATCAAATCGAGCGTACGCTTCGCTAAAGCTAATGAAAATCATTAGCTTTTTTAGTCCACTATTTGATGCACAATGGATCTCTGCGATGCTTATGACGACGTACCCTCCCATGTCTCTTAGCGTCAGTGCGCTTACATTCCTTCGTTCGGTCTATTCATAAGGCAGAGGCCTGCTAAGCTGCCCAAGGGACTCTTTGAAAGTAACGATCCAGTCAACGAATGATTCGATTTTTAATACTTGCTAAGTCCTCCGTTAATTTGGAACGAAGGGTAGAACCAATGCGCAATTCAGCATTTATGTCTTTTAATAAATGTGGATAACTAAAACGTCCGTCTTTCAGTAAACGAGCAATGACAAGCGCATCTTTTTTATCGTGCTTTGTCGGTAAATTATCATCCAGCTCTTTCGAACGTTTGACGTGCATTGGGTTGACCATGACGAGTGGGATTCCATATTGGTCTAAGAAATACGCTAAATTCATCCAATAGTGACCGTAGGTTCAATTCCAACAATTACTTCTGTTTTCTGAGTTTCTTTCATCGTTAGTCGAATCTTTTCATACAAACTTTCAAAACCTTCTATTGATTGATGTACAGCAAAAGCTTTTTCCATCACGCGTCCTCGTTCATCAACAAAGCAAGCGTAATGAACGCGCTTCGCGATGTCTATACCTACGACGAGTGTATTATCAGTCACTTGATTAATTTTGTAATTCATTTTAGAATGCATTTAGGAGTCCTCCTTGTATATGTTGGGTCAATGGTCGTTGACACTCAGCATCATACTAGAGGACTCTTTTTCTTTCAAGACCCAGAACATCTTTCAAACAGGAATGCTGCCCCGTTAGTTGAATAACGGATAGAAAAAGTTCCCGAGACTATACTTCTATTAAATATACTCAAACTATATCTTAAAACACACATAAAAGCTGAACTAATATCAAAATTAGTTCAGCTTAAAAATAGCATATTATAATGTTGCACATTGTATATAGATCCAGAAATATTAAGTGCATTACTTTAATTCTTGACTTTTAATAAAAAAAACTAACGTTTCTCTTTTTACTACTTATAAGAACTCCGGCTCTTGAATTTCCCCTCTATTTTAATGGAATATCAACCGTTTGAGTTCCATCTAAAAAGTTTTCATAATGTGAGAAATAGATGCGGACTGGATTGATAACTCCCTTTATATCATATGTTTCTGTTTGTTCGATTACATATTCATCAGGTCTATGATAACTTCCTGAATTACTATAAACAGTTTCACCATTTGCATCTATTGCTGTACCAAGTAAACTAATATTTTTATTTTCATAAGAAGTTGGAACATTTATTGTTACCATGTGCTTATTAACTTGAACTTTTAAGCCAGAGAGAGGTGGTTTGGATAGCACTTTCTTTTGATTAAAATCTACCTCGATAAAATCCTGACCTTTTGGCAATGCTTTTACTTTTCCAATGGATAATGTTAACTTTTTAGGCTCCCTAAAATAATTACTTTGCATAAAGAATGTTTCTTCGCCATCTATTAGATTACCTGTAGCTGTTAAGCCATTATTGATTGTCGTCCATTCCTCCCCTTTTTCATCCAATAGACGAATATCATCAAATCCTAAAATACGCTGATCATTATGTGGATCGAGAGCGATTGTAACACCTGTACGGAGCGGTGAAATAGAGACAGACTTGATGGTGATTTGCTGTCCTTCAAAGTTCATTTTTTCATTCAATTCATAGGACTTCGTTTTCGCTATTGGCTTTTTAAGTGAGAATGGGATCGTAAACTCTGTTTGTTTTTCATCTGCAAATTGGATATATAATTCAAAATTAGCATTGTCATAATTTATAGGATTTTTAAATGAAAACACAAATTTATCTTCAATCAAAGATGTTTCTTTTTCTCTATACCAGCTATAACTTATTCCAGCGGGTAATACCTCACCATTTAGACGGAGCTCCATTTTCTTAGTCTCTAAATCATGAACATCGAACGGCGCTGAAAATGTATAAGGCAAAATCATACCTGTTTCATCAGCAATAACTCCTTGAAGTGTAAATGATAAACCATTTTTCGTTTGTGACAGTCCTAGATCCTCATAATAGTTATTATGGAGTATATCTTTGACCCCTTTATCATACGTAATCATCTCAACTAATGGAGCAAAGCCTGGGATTTTTGCGATGGCACTAGCAAAAGCTGGAGATACACGAATAGACGTTACAAAAAGTAACAATAATGCACAAGTAACAACAATGCTTTTCCATGTACGTTGTCGATTACGCTTTTCTTTTTGGAAGCGTATGACACTGTTCCTACGCGACTCTTCTAATTGCTCATGTGGTATGTCAATTTTCGCTAGTTCTTTGACAAAAATATCATAGTCATGCTTTTCTACCTGTTTCATCTATAGCTCTCCCTTCTCCGTAAAATATAGTTTAAGTTTTTTCAATGCCGCATGTAACCTTGACTTCACAGTTCCTTCTGGAATATTTTGTAGCATAGCAATATCTCGATTTTTATAATCTTGAAAATATTTTAGAAAAATAAGCTCTTGTTGCTCTTTTGGTAACTTTGTAATGATATCTGTCATTTCAAAGCGCTCGTGATTGGGGGCGTTATCGCTGATTTCTATGTCTTCCTGCAAATCAAGACGTCTGCTTCTTTCACGCATATCATGGCAAATATTGAGTAAAATTCGGACAAGCCACGTACTAAAATAACCTGCTTCTTTTAAAGTATGTATCTTTTTTAGACTTCGATATGTAGCTTCTTGTACCGCTTCAATGGCATCATGCTCATTTTTTAAGTAGGCGAATGCCATACGGTACATCGTCTGTTCATATTGTTTTATTAGATGTAAAAAAGCATCTTCGTCCCCAGCTATCGCACGCTTCACCAATGCTTGTTCATCCATCACATTCACTCCCTTCTACTTATTAGACAGTCGAGCTGCCAATTTCGTTCGATTTATTTTCAATTTAAAGCAATTAGAAATGCGATGTACTTATTATTCTTTAATAATTAATAACGTTCTACGTTGTAATAAAAAATAAAACATATCCAAAAATCATGGATATGTTCATCAACAAGTTTTTTACTTTCGTTGCACGGAAGGCTTAGCTGCTCCGCTCCATTTACTATCTATACGAAAAAACGCCTTAATTTGTTTCGATTTTGGGATTTAACCCAAATTGATCCATAAAACACTTAAAAAAATGAGGCTGGGACAAAAGTGTTTCAGCCAACAAAAATACCGAACTATCCAATGAAACGCTCATGAAGTGTTTCGGAATAGTTCGGTTTTTCTATTTATCGTGTTTTGTTAATTTAGAGATTATTCGGCTTTATGAAGGAACCATTTAGTTATGTCCCAGCCTCATTTTCTTTTAACGTTTATTCTTCATATTGAATATCTAATTTTTTCGGAATTTCTGGTATATCGTTTGATTTTACATCTACTTCTGCTAAAGCTAACATATGTAATGGATATTTTTTTTGAACATCGAAAGGAATCTCAGTGCTCTCCATTTTATTGTTCATCTGACTACGTGCGAGTAGACCATTATTCGTCAGGTCAATGTTTATGATACTGGTAATCGTTTCTTTTAACATTTCAATATCTTTTTCTTTCAGCGGCATTTGTTCGTCCATTAAAAATGGTTGAATGTTTTCTTTAATATAGCCCTGCGCCTCAACTAAACAAGAAAATTCGTTTAATTTATTTGAGTATAACTTTAATTGGCGCTTTTCTTTTAAACGCTGTTGATTTAGCTCATGGACTTTTTGCTCAATACGTACCAAACGCTTTTTCGTTAACTCCATAAGATAACTTTGTATCGAATGAATGGACTGAAGCATTATTGCCTCCGCTTCTTGCACTTTTTCAAATTGTGCAATACAAACAACTTGCTGCTCGTTTAACTTATTGACACGTTCTTTAAAAAATCCATTTTGTGTATGCTGACCAAAAATAGCTTTCATAAGGCCTTTTCCGTGAATTTTATTATGCTGAGCATCCAATCGATCATATTCACGCAAATATTCACTATGCATATTACGATATTCTCGTAACATTTGTTGATAAAAAACTGCCTTTTCGGAAAAGCTTTCCACAATTTCATCCTGAAAATAATCGTTTTGTGAAATGGTTTGTAAAAGTTGATATAATGTTTGAACATTTTTAAATACACCGGCAACCTGTTCGTATTCTTGCTCATATTCAGTCACAATCGCTAAATCACGTTGATAGCGTGAAAATTCGTATTGTGTATCGCCTGCATATTTTTCAATGTTCTCAACAGCAGATTGGAATGGATCTCTTTGTGGAATAACAGCTAATTCGAAGCGGAATCGTTCAAGCCATTGCAAGAAGCGAATTAATATGCCATACGTTTTCTTATCACTATTTTCTGCAACTCGGTGAATTTCTGATATCAATTGCTCGTACTGACTTTTTTGCCAAAGTTCATCACTATCAGTCTGTTTAGCCTCAATTGCTTCCCTTGCAGAGATAGCTACAAAATCACTGATTAAATGTCCCAATCGTTCTCTCTCAGCATTGATAAACGCCTTCGTATTTTCATTTGAATCTATGGCATTGACGACACAAAGAGGCTCAACACCTTTGTTTTTTAACGTTTCCATCAATAATATTTCAGGATAAATAGCCATCGAACCTGAGCGTAATACCCAAAAGATTTCGTCAACACGATTCACCAATGCTTCTGGGAAGTAGGCCATTTCTCCTCCCCCAGCTTCCAATGAAACAGAATCAATAATTGTCACTGATTTTAATAAATCATTTTTCAAATATACTTCTAGGTAATCTAAATGTTCTCGTAATATTTGAGATGCAAAAGTATCGCCAGTTGTCAATAATTCTAATTTACTCATATCGAATATTGCTACAACACCATCTAAAAAATACGCCTTTATTTCTTCATGTTCACCGTATCGCAAAAACGTATTTACCCCTGTTGGATGCTGATCATTAACAGGCAAAACCTGACGTCCTAGCAATCCATTTACAAGTGTTGTTTTTCCAACACGCTCTTTCCCAACAATAAGAATCATCGTTTCGTTGTTAGCATCTTGAATGATTCGATTTAAGTGTTTAGCTGTATCTTTTACATATGTATTTTGTATAATAATGCCATGTAATTGGCGTAAATGATCAACAAGCTGTGGCAAAATATTATTCGCTGAGGCTGTATATTCGATCGGTACATTATCAATATTTGTCATCGTCAAAACCTCTTTTCCTATGTATCTAAAGTTATTATAAATGAAAATATTCCTTTATTAATACATAGCACTAAAAAATAACGGCAAAAAAGGACAATGTACTTAAATTCAGTCGTCACAAATAGGTCATAAATCTCATGCCATAAAACCTTCTATCTCAGATATTATTACTCATTCAGACTAAAAGAATTAATATTTATTATTATAAATTTGTAAGAGAGTTAGTCTTCTCTTTATTCTTCAACACCAGCCATACGTGCGTAAATCGCTCCAAGTGTTGGCATTCCACCTTGTGCACCGAATTTCTCCACTGATAATGAAGCTGCAATATTTGCAAAATACACTGCCTGATCCAAAGATTGCCCTTCTACCAAAGCATAAGCGAGTGCACCGTTAAACGTATCGCCTGCACCTGTTGTATCTACCGCCTTCGATAAATAGCCCGGAACATGAATAGGATATTCACCATCAAAATAGCGTGCGCCATTACTACCTAACGTCATAATCATTTTATTAGGATATTTTTCTAACACTTGCACAAAATCATCTCCAAAAATTTCAGCACACTCCGTTTCATTTGGTGTGATATAAGTAATATCCTCCATCCATTGCACATCAAAATTAGCCGCTGGTGCTGGATTTAATAAAACAGGTACATTCGCTTCTTTACAAAGTTTTATTGCATAAGCGGTCGTTTCCGTTGGGATTTCTAGCTGCATAATGACCATCTGACTTTTTTGAATGATTTCTTTCGCAGCCTCTATATGCGCAGGCATTAGTTCATAATTTGCCCCAGGCACTACTATGATACGATTATCGTTATTGTAGATTAAAATATTAGCAATCCCAGTAGGTGCCGATACGCTTGTAATAGCTTCAGTTTGAACATGCTCTTGCTGTAAAACAGTGTGCAATGTTTCTCCAAAACTATCGGAGCCCACACAGCCTATCATTGTGACTTCACTTCCAAGGCGTGCCGCAGCAATTGCCTGATTGGCTCCTTTTCCTCCTGGAATTGTTTGAAATTCTTTACCAAGAATAGTTTCTCCTTGCTTTGGAAAAACCCCCATTTGTACAACTAAATCCATATTTATGCTACCTATAACTGTAATCATCCTTTGACCTACCTTCCATCTTATTTTTTCATTTTAACTGAGAAAACTGTAGAAAGACAGGCCATTTACTTTTAAAAATTATGGGGTACCTGGTCTTCTTATTAGATGCTCAACTATGCAGTTTTTCGTCACCCTATTTATAGTTTTCCCAATAGACCTTTCCTTGCCTCTAATTCAATTTTTCTATCACAATCTTCACAGGAAAACTTCCCGTTCATATTTTCTTTATATAGTTTATATTTCCTTGTCCCTTCAACAACTTCAAATATTTTCTTACAAAAGATACAACTAAGCGAATAGCTAATCATAATGTTTCCTCCTTTAACGCGATGTAGTTTTTTGGGGAATATAGCACAAAATATAATGAAATCGACAATAAAATACTTATAATACCGAAAATAATTGCAGTCATTTGAAGCGTAAATAATTCTGCAAACTGACCTAAAAGTAAGGTGAAGAGAATTTGTAATATATTTTGAAAAATACTAGAAATACTACCGAATCTCCCCATCATCTCAGGCGGTACATTTTGCTGATAAAATGTTTCATAACCAGTATTACTAAATGCCATACAAAAGCCTAGAAAAACTAAACTTACAAATGCCAATATACTTGATGTCGAAGCATAAAAGGCTGTGTAAAACAACATTGTCAGGAACAAGCCAATAGCCATATATGATCGAGTAGACCATTTTTTTGCGAAGCTGGCGGCAACCGCTCCACCTAAAATAGCTCCTGCTCCTGCACTGCTGACAAATGCTCCATATAAACTATCGGATAAAGCTAAATCTTGTTTTATAAATGTTGCTTCTTGAGAATCAAGCGCAAATGCAATCATTAACGCACTTTGAAACAGTAAATAAATCTTGATAAATAATGAATTTTGTTGAATGAAAGTTAGTACCGCTAGATAATCACTTTTTAATAGTTGCCAAGTAATACGCTGCCGTGAGGTCACCTTCACATCATCTACGTCAGGAAATAAGTAAATGATCATAGCACAAACAAAAAATGTAAAGCTGTTAAACCAAATCGTAATTGTTGTATTAAAAAGCATGATGAGGAGTCCTGCTAGTGCTGGACCTACTAAAAACGAACCTGAATTGAACGTGCCAAGTATTGCGTTGAATCGTTGTCTATCTTCTGAAGGAACAAGCTTAGTAATATAATAGGTACTACTAGGTCCAAAGAAACTACTCGCTATATTCGCTAAAAATAACAGCGTATAGATGAGCCAAATAGATTCCATAAACGGCATACAAAAAACAATGAAACCTCGTATAATATCAGTTGCAATCATCAACTTGCGTTTATTCATACGATCAATAAAAGAGCCGGCTACCAAACTTGTTAAAACTCTTGCTATCGGTCCGACAATAAAGATTCCAGCCATCGCTGCCGGCGATTGTGTTAAATGCCATATAAATAAATTTAGCGCTACAAGGTAAATCCAATTCCCTAAATTGGAAAAGCCTAAGCCCCCAATTAACAAACTATATTTTCGAAGGATTCTCAATATAGTCCCCCCTTATGTTAATTAACTGCTCATTATTAATCGAACCTTTACTTGCCATAAATGTCCTCTCATAACAATTGCTTGCTTGTTTATACGCAAGAAGAGTCTTATACAGTTCTGCAAATAATGGTGCATAAAACAAAATTAAAGAATAATATTTTTGTTGTTCAAAATAATATAATGCTTTTTCTTCTAGTACTTTCAATGACAATTGTTCAATTTTTCCATTAGATATGAAACTAAGTACTTCAAATTGTTCTTTGTCTTCTGTATGTTGATGTAAATCAATGTTTAATCGTTGTAGCAACAATTGTTAATTTGCTTCATCAGCAATTACGAGACCGTTTTCAATACGACTCAAATATGAAGATGTACAAACACCAATTGCCAGATCATCTTGTTTAATCTTCTGTTTTTTTCGTTGATATTTAATTAACTGACCTATATTTCTAGTAAAGTCATTATTCAATTGTCCCCACCCCTGATTATATTTTATCAAAATATTGCATCTATTTATTGTGTAATTTTACAAAAAATAGACATTTCAATCATTTACACAAAAAATATTGGAACTGGTGAGAACGAGACATGATTTTTCCAACTTCTCACTACTCCCTGAATAGTTTTCCTTCCTTTTTTGAGTAGCTTTGTCTTCTTCACAGGCAGTACTCCTCGCTACCGTAACGTTTCCCCTCGAGTCACCAATTCCTTTTCTAAGCAATAAAAAACTGAAGACAACAAGTATGTCTTCAGTCAAAAAGAAATATTAAAATGCAATACGTTCTGCTTCGTAAGCAGCTATATGTTCATCGTATTTAAAGGTTAGGGCAATTTCATCCCAACCATTTAGCAATGTTTCTTTATAGTAAGGATCGATGCTAAATTTATAAATTGCACCATCTTCACCCGTTACTGTTTGTGCTTCTAGATTGACTTCCATTTTGTACGGATTTTCTAAGCCTTTAGCTAAAATTTCATCACACTCTGCTGTAGTTAGTTTGATTGGTAAAATCCCATTTTTGAAGCAGTTATTATGGAAAATATCTGCAAATGATGGTGCAATTACTACATTGAAGCCATAGTCTAAGATTGCCCACGGTGCATGTTCACGAGATGAACCACAGCCGAAGTTATCTTGTGCTACTAAAATTTTGGAGTCTTTAAATTCAGGTTTGTTTAACACAAAATCCTTTACTTCATTGCCCTCTGCATCGAAGCGCCAATGGTAAAATAAAAACTGACCAAAACCTGTACGCTCAATACGCTTTAAAAACTCTTTCGAAATAATTTGGTCTGTATCGACATTTTTACGATCAAGTGGTGTTATCACACTTTTTACGATATTAATTGGTTCCATTTGCAATCATCCCTTCCGTGTAAATAGAAATTACACAGTTTCCTTTACGAATTCACGAACATCCACAAAGTGACCAGCAATTGCTGCCGCTGCTGCCATTGGTGGTGACACTAAGTGTGTACGAGAACCAGCTCCTTGGCGTCCTTCAAAGTTACGGTTTGAAGTTGATGCACAGCGTTCACCAGCTGGTACTACATCATCATTCATTGCCAGACACATTGAGCAACCTGTCTCACGCCATTCAAAGCCAGCATCTGTAAAGATTTTATCTAATCCTTCTGCTTCTGCTAGTTGTTTCGTCGAATATGAGCCTGGCACAACGATAGCTGTTACATTTTCATGTACCTTACGCCCTTCGATGACTTTTGCAGCTGCACGTAAATCACTAATGCGTGAATTTGTGCAAGAACCGATAAATACGTGTTGGATATCGATTGAAGTTAATGGTTGACCTTCCTCTAAGTCCATGTAGGCAAGTGCTTTACGAAGAGCTGCTTTATCTGATTCATCCTCATAATCTGCCTGTGTTGGAACATTACTTGAAACACCTGAACCCATTGACGGATTCGTTCCCCAAGTGATGATTGGCTCGATTTCTTCAGCTTGAATAATTAGAACTGTATCGTAAGTTGCATCTTCATCGGATGCTAAACTTAACCAATAATCTGCTGCTTCTTCAAACTTTTCTCCATGTGGTGCATGTTTACGCCCACGGATATAGTCAACAGTCGTTTGGTCAGGAGAAATTAGCCCCGCCTTTGCACCCGCTTCGATTGACATGTTACAAATTGTCATCCGTTCTTCCATAGAAAGCTTGTGAATAGCCTCCCCAGTGAATTCCACAATATGGCCTGTGCCAACACTAATACCGAATTTAGAAATAATTGCTAAAATAATATCTTTTGCAGCGACACCTACAGGGAGCTCACCCTCTACACGAATTTCCATTGTTTTCGGCTTATTTTGCCATAGAGTTTGTGTTGACAATACATGTTCTACCTCAGATGTACCAATCCCGAAGGCAATCGCTCCGAACGCACCATGGGTAGACGTATGGGAGTCACCACAGACAATCGTTTTACCTGGCTGAGTTAAACCTAGCTCTGGTCCAATTACGTGAACAATTCCTTGGTCAGGATGCCCCATTCCTGCAAGCTCAACTCCAAATTCTTCAGCATTTTTAGCTAACGTTTCAATTTGGTTGCGTGCAATTGGATCATGAATTGTTGGTAAATTTTTTGTAGGCACGTTATGATCCATTGTTGCAAAGCTTAAATCTGGACGACGCACTTGACGTCCGTTCATTCGTAAACCTTCAAAGGCTTGCGGAGAAGTTACTTCATGAATTAAATGGAGATCAATATATAACAGGTCCGGTTTGCCCTCTTCCTGATAAACTACATGTTTATCCCAAATCTTTTCAATTATATTTTTGCCCATTATCTTCACCTATTTCTTAAATGTATGTTGTCATAATGCTTTCTGAAACAAAGCTTGTATCAATCTCGTTAATGACTTTATCTGTCCATTCGTTTGTCGATAGTATACGACTGCCATCACGTGCAAGATCTGCTGTGAAATAGCCATCATCAAATACTGCACTTACAGCACGTTCGATTTCTGCAGCCTCTTCTTTTAAGCCAAATGAATATTGTAGCATCATGGCCACTGAAAGAATTGTTGCGGCTGGATTTGCTACACCTTGGCCTGCAATTTCTGGCGCTGAGCCATGTACTGGTTCATATAGACCGAAATTATCTCCGCGAATAGATGCAGATGGAAGTACGCCTAAAGAACCTGTAATAACAGATGCTTCATCACTTAAAATATCCCCAAACATATTTTCAGTAACTACCACATCATAATGACTAGGATTTGTAATTAATTTCATAGCAACTGAGTCTACTAAATTGTGCTCCACTTGCACATCTGGATACTCTTTTTTCTTCGCTTCTACAACTTCGCGCCATAAACGACTTGTTTCAAGTACATTGGCTTTATCAACAGAGCATAATTTGCCTCCACGTAAACGTGCTAACTCAAAGGCATTTTCAACGATACGCTCAACTTCAGCAGTTGAGTAAACAGTTGTATCAATCGCACCATTCTCAGTACGCATACGTGGTTCCCCGAAGTATACGCCGCCTGTTAATTCACGTACAATCATTAAATCGACGTTTTCGGCTACTTCACGCTTTAATGGTGAAGCATCTAGTAAACTCGGGAACGCCTTTACTGGACGTAGATTTGCGAATAAGTCAAAGTGTTTGCGAATGCGTAGCAATCCTTTTTCTGGACGTAATTCAGGTGGATTATTATCCCATTTCGGACCACCAACGGCTCCTAGTAAAACTGCGTCACTATTTTCACACATCTCAATTGTTTCATCTGGTAGTGGATTATTGTGTTGGTCGATGGCAGCGCCTCCGATTGTTGCATAACCTAAATGGAAAGTATGGTTGAATCGCTTACCAATCACCTGTAATACACGTACAGCAGAAGCAACAACCTCTGGCCCTATTCCGTCACCAGGAAGTACTGTAATTTTTTTCTCCATCGTCAAAACACCTTTCTTTGTATAGCGTTGAACTACGCTATTTTAGTTAGACTCTCACCTATATTAATAGGTGAGATCATCAATATTAAGACTAACGTAATTGGCCTAATTGCGGTTGGGATGTGAATGATGCTGACTCAATTCATTAGAATTCTTCAACATTCACAAAAAGCTTGATGATTGATTAACTTACAGGTTGTGCACGAAGGCTTGCTTGTATTAAATGGCGGTTGATGGCATTTAAATAAGCTTTAGCCGATGCTTCTAAAACATCCTGAGATGAGTTTCGCCCGGTTGTTGAAATACCATCATATCGAATATTAATTACAGCTTCTCCTAATGCATCTCGTCCCTTACCGACGGACTTAACTCGATAATCAATCACATGAATATCTCCTTGCACAAGTTGCTCAAGCGTATTGAAAATAGCTTCCACCGAGCCTGAACCTGTTGCCACAACTGTCTTTTCCAAACCTTCTGGTGTTAAAACAATCGCTGTTGCTGTTGGTATATTTTCTGTACCATATTGCACCTGTACCATCTTTAGTTCGTAAAGTGGAACATCTTCTATTTGAACTTGTTGCTCAGTAAGTAGCGTTAGTAAATCTTCTTCCGTAATTTCTTTTTTACGATCAGCAAGCTTTTTAAATTCTGTAAATGCTTTATTTAGTTTTTCATCCGAAAGGTTGAAGCCCATCGTTTCTGCTCGGTCACGGAATGCTGCACGACCTGAGTGTTTACCTAGAACGAGTGGTACCTCCCCTTCACCAATAAGGGCAGGTGAAATAATTTCATACGTTTCAGGATTTTTTAACACACCATCTTGGTGAATACCTGATTCGTGTGCAAATGCGTTTTTACCAACAATAGCCTTATTCGGCTGAATAACCACATTCGTGAGCTTACTAACTAATTGAGATGTACGCTTAATTTCTTGTAAATGAATACCTGTTTCTACAGAGTAAATATCTTTACGGATATGAAGGGCAACAGCGATTTCTTCAAGCGCAACATTTCCAGCGCGCTCTCCGATACCGTTAATCGTACCCTCTATTTGTGAGGCACCATTTTCAATGGCTGCAATCGTGTTAGCGGTTGCCATACCTAAATCATCATGGCAATGTGCAGAGAATTTTACCTGTTCTGCACCTTTTACGTTTTCAAGTAGGAATTTAAATAATGCACCATATTCTTGTGGCGATGCATATCCTACTGTGTCAGGTACATTAATGGTTGTTGCACCTGCCGCAACAACTTCATTCATAATGCGTACTAAAAATTCATGATCTGAGCGGAATGCATCTTCAGCAGACCATTGTACAAGTGGAAAGAATTTTTTTGCATATTTTACAGCTTCCACTGCTTGCTCAACCACTTGATCGGGTGATTTTTTTAGCTTGTATTCCATATGAATTGGGGAAGTTGCTAGGAAAATATGAATGTGCGGCTGTTCGGCCACTTTAATCGCTTCCCATGTTGTATCGATATCTTTTTGTACACAGCGAGCTAAGCCTGTTACGATCGAGTTTTTCACTGTTCCAGCAATACGGTTTACCGCCTCAAAGTCACCGGGTGACGAAGCAGGAAAACCTGCTTCAATAATTGTCACTCCTAGGCGCTCCAGTTGCTTGGCGATTTCAATCTTCTCTGCGGTGTTTAGATTAATACCAGCAGATTGTTCGCCGTCGCGAAGGGTTGTATCGAAAATATCAATTTTTTGCACTTGCAGCCACTTCTCTCACAACTTTTTCTTTACCTTCGTTGATGAATGGCATCATAGTACGTAATTTAGCACCAACTTCTTCGATTTGGTGGTTTGCACCAGCTTCTTTGAATTTTGTATATTCTGGACGACCGTTTTCGTTTTCTTGAATCCAACGGCGAGCGAATGTACCATCTTGGATATCCGTTAATACATCTTTCATACGAGCTTTTACTGAGTCATCGATAATGCGTGGTCCTGCAACATAGTCGCCCCACTCTGCTGTATCCGATACTGAGTAACGCATTGTTGCCATACCACCTTCAAACATTAGGTCAACAATTAATTTTAGTTCGTGAAGTGTTTCAAAGTATGCTAATTCTGGCTGGTAGCCTGCTTCTACTAAAGTTTCGAAACCTGCTCTTACTAGTTGTGTAGCACCACCACAAAGTACAGCTTGCTCACCGAATAAATCAGTTTCAGTTTCTTCTTTGAATGTTGTTTCAAGTAAACCGCCACGAGCTGAACCAATTCCTTTACCGTATGCAAGAGCTAAATCTTTTGCTTGACCAGTTGCATCCTGATGAATTGCGAATAATCCTGGTACACCAGCACCCTCTTGGAATTGACGACGAACTAAGTGTCCTGGACCTTTCGGCGCAACTAGGAATACGTCCACATCTGCTGGTGGTGTAATTTGACCGAAGTGAATGTTGAAGCCGTGTGCAAACATAAGTGCTTTACCCGCTTCAAGATGTGGAGCAATTTCAGCCTCATATACAGCTTTTTGACGCTCATCTGGAAGTAAAATTTGGATAACATCTGCTTCTTGCGCTGCTTCAGCAACAGTTTTTACATCTAATCCATCCGCTTTTGCTGCATCGAAAGATCCGCCTGGACGAACTCCTACTACTACATCGAAGCCTGATTCTTTAAGGTTTAATGCATGTGCGTGACCTTGTGAACCATAACCGATAATTGCGATTTTTTTCCCTTTTAATACTTCCTCGTTGATGTTTTGTTGATAGTACATTGTAGTCATTGTTTGTTTCCTCCTAATTTTGGGTTTGTTTTTTCAACTTCGGATGCCATTAAGCTAACTAAGGGCTATGCATCCAAAGCTATGAATTTTTATATGCAAACTATTTTAAAATAGAGAGCTGCGTATTTGAGATTTTTTGTGTTTCACGAACAGATGCAGTAGCCCCTGTACGCGTTAATTCTTTAATACCATAAGGTCGAATTAGTTCAATAAAGGCATCAATCTTATCTGGATCTCCTACTACTTGATAAGTGACAACGTTTTTCGCTGTATCAATAATTTGTGGACGGAATGGTTCAACAATTGAATTCATTTCCAGTCGTAAATTTGGTGGTGATATTACCTTCACAAGTGCTAACTCGCGTAGCACGATTGATTTATCTGTAATGTCATTGACCTTTAACACATCAATTTGCTTTGATAATTGCTTCACTAGCTGTTCAATTTTACGCTCATCCTCTACGTTTACAACAAAAGTCATTTTCGAAAAGTTTGGCTGTTCGGTATGACCAACTGTAATTGATTCAATATTAAATTGACGCTTCATAAGTAAGCCTGTTATACGGTTTAACACACCGCTTTGGTTAATCACTGTTACTGTAATTACTCGTTTCAATCCTTTTTCACCCCAATCATTTCATGTAAGCCTTTGCCTGGTGCTACCATTGGGTAAACACATTGAAGCTGTTTAACACGACAATCAATTAACACTGGCTCATCAGAAAGTAGTGCCTCGCGGAAAATACTTTCCGCTTCATCGATTGTGTTAATTCGGTAGCCCTTCAGATCATATGCATCAGCTAATTTAACAAAATCTGGTTGGATCGGCATTAATGAAGATGAATAACGCTCCTCATAGAATGTTTCTTGCCATTGGCGTACCATTCCTAGACAGCTGTTATTTAAAATCACTATTTTTACCGGTAAGTTGAATTCTTGTAGTATAGAAAGCTCTTGCGCAGTCATTTGGAATCCTGCATCACCTACAATGGAAACAACTTTTTTGTCTGGCTTCGCAAACTGGGCGCCAATTGCAGCCGGGAAGCCGAAGCCCATCGTACCAAGTCCACCAGACGTTACCCATCCATGATCATTGTTTAAGCGATAATATTGCGCAGCCCACATTTGATGCTGACCTACATCTGTCGTGACAATTGCGTTACCTTCTGTAATTTTATGCACAAGCTCTAATGCTTCCTGCGGTAAAATTTCTTTGTCCCCTGGCTCCTTGCTGTACCATAATGGGTATTCCTTTGTATGATTTTTTAAGAATGCTAGCCATTCTGTTGTATCTGGACCTTCGAAGTCTTTTTTCAATAATGCTTTTAATGCTTCTTTGGCATCTGCAACGATTGGAATATCTGTCGGAACGTTTTTTCCAATTTCCGCTGGATCGATATCGATGTGTATGATTGTTGCATTTGGAGCAAATGTTGCTAAATTACCAGTTAAACGGTCATCAAAGCGAGCTCCGATATTCAACAATAAATCTGATTTTGTAATAGCTATATTCGCTGTTGCTGTTCCATGCATTCCTGCCATACCGATGAATAATTCATGCTCTCCATGAATTGAACCAAGTCCTAGTAAAGTGTTTGCTACTGGAATTTGGTATTTTTCAGCGAATGTTGTTAACTCTTCTTTAGCATCTGCAAAGAGGACACCAGCTCCAGCTAAAATGATTGGATTTTTGGCCAGTGAAATCGCCTGAATAGCTTTTTGAATTTGTAAATAATTCGGTTTGTATGTTGGCTGATAACCTGGTAAATATATTTCATCAGGAGCCTGTGGTGGGTTCTCCACATCAAATAACATTTGAGAAACGTTTTTCGGGAAATCCACTACAACAGGGCCCTTTCGACCAGTGCTTGCAATATGGAAAGCCTCTTTAACAATACGTGGGATATCATTAACATCCTGCACCTGATAATTGTGCTTCGTAATTGGTGTCGTAATTCCCATAATATCCGCTTCTTGGAAAGCATCTGTACCAATCACGGATGTTGAAACTTGACCTGTGAATACAACTAATGGGATAGAATCAATCATCGCATCGGCAATACCAGTTACTAAGTTTGTTGCCCCCGGACCGCTAGTTGCAATAACAACACCAGGTTTATTGGAAACACGTGCATAACCTTCCGCTGCATGGATTGCACCTTGTTCATGTCTAGTTAAAATATGACGAATCGGATTTTTATACATGGCATCATAGATTGGTAGTACCGCTCCACCTGGGTATCCAAAAACAATTTCAACACCTTGTTCATGCAGCGCTTGCACTAATACGTCAGCACCATCTTTCGCTTGATAGGTTTGTTCAGCTTTTGCTGCTGTTGCTATTTCTTCTTTTTCATTGATAGAAACATTCGTACTCATCAAATATGCCTCCTTTTTATCATTCAATTTCACATCAGTAATGCACATCAGTGAAGTATTACTAGCTGGTTATCTCCTTGAAAAGAGATGACAGACTCTTTCTAACTTCGAAAAAAAATAAAAAGCCCTTTTCTCCACACGCAAAGAATTACCTTACGTAGGGATGAAAAAGACTTTCCATGGTACCACCCTTTTTTATAGCAAATAATTGCTACCTCGTGAATAAATGTAAGCATTTATGCACCAATGCGAGATCATTCGCATCCAATATGGTGTCATAAATTATTTATTCATTAATAACGAGCACTTTCGATTATGCCCGGAGCTATCTAATGGCGAATACGCTTTTAATAGCTCGCTCCGAGGGGATGTCGGATCTAGTTGTATCGCCGGCTTCCAGCACGACCGGCTCTCTGGTAGATACAAGGCTCTAGAACCTTTAACCTCATCAACGCTTTAACTATTTAAATTTTCATAACGCCACCTGTAGAGGCGTTTGTTACTAGTTTTGAATATCTTGCTAGCCAACCGCGCTTAATTTTCGGTTCAAATACCGGTAGTTTTGCACGACGTTCAGCTAATACTTCATCTGAAACTTCTAAATTGATCGTACGATTTGGTAGATCAATTGTGATAATGTCACCGTTCTCTACTAAAGCGATTGGACCGCCTTCTGCTGCCTCAGGTGAAATATGTCCGATTGAAATACCACGAGATGCACCTGAGAAACGTCCATCTGTGATTAACGCAACCTTTGTACCAAGTCCACGACCTTGAATCGCTGACGTTGGTGCAAGCATTTCAGGCATCCCTGGGCCACCTTTTGGTCCTTCATAACGAATGACGACTACATGGCCCTCTTTTACCGTCCCGTTATCGATATTTTCCTGTGCTGCTTCTTGTGAATCAAAGACGATTGCTTCGCCCCTGAATACTTTGATAGAAGGGTCTACAGCGCCTACTTTAATAACAGAACCCTCTGGCGCGATATTACCAAATAACACCGATAAACCACCAACTGGGCTATACGGATTGTCTTTTGTACGAATAACTTCATCATTTGTAATATGATAATTCTTTACAAGCTCAGCCATTGTTACTCCTGCAACTGTCGGCCGATCTGGGTGAATAGCACCTGGAATAGATGCTAATTCATTAATAATGGCACTAACGCCACCTGCTTTATTAATATCATCCATTGAAATATCTGAAGCAGGCATAATTTTCGCTAAATATGGAACACGTTCTGCAACTTTATTAATTTCTTCAATGTTATAATCGATTTCAGCTTCATTGGCGATTGCTAATGTATGGAGGACTGTATTTGTCGAACCACCCATCGCCATATCAAGTGCAAATGCATCATCAATTGCTTCTTTAGTAATAATGTCTCGAGGCTTGATGTCCTCTTTAATCATACGGACTAATTGTTTAGCAGCCTCTTTAATAAGCTTATGGCGCTCTTCAGAAGTAGCTACGATTGTTCCATTACCTGGTAAAGCTACTCCTAGCATTTCCATTAAGCAGTTCATAGAGTTTGCAGTAAACATCCCTGAACATGAACCACATGTTGGACATGCATTGCTTTCAATATCTAACAGCTCTTCAGCTGACATTTTGCCTGATTTATGAGCCCCTACTCCTTCAAAAACTGATGTTAATGAAAGTTGCTTGCCAGTAGCAGAAGTACCAGCCTCCATTGGACCACCAGATACGAAAATTGACGGTACATTAGTACGAACTGCTGCCATTAACATTCCCGGAGTGATTTTGTCACAGTTAGGAATATAGAATACTCCATCGAACCAGTGTGCATTAATAACCGTTTCAGCAGAGTCTGCGATAATTTCACGGCTCGGTAAAGAGTAACGCATTCCAATGTGCCCCATTGCAATACCATCATCTACACCAATTGTATTAAATTCGAATGGAATACCACCCGCTTCAATAATGGCCTCTTTGACAACATCAGCAAATGTACGTAAATGAACGTGACCTGGTATAATGTCGATATAAGAATTACAAACCCCAATAAATGGCTTGCCTAAATCTTTCGCTTTTACTTTGCCTGTTGCATATAAAAGACTTCGATGCGGCGCACGATCTACGCCTACTTTAATCATGTCACTTCTCATTTTAAACGCCCCTCATTTATTGCTATGTTCGTTGCTATATACGAAATGTTCTGTCTATTCCGTTTTTACGTATATGTCAATCGCCTAGAAGACGACTAACTGCTGTAACGAACGTGTTAAATTGTTGTAATCATAGTACGAAAAAAAGGTCTAGTCAACAGTATTTTTAGAATTGTTTGAACAATTTAAATGATATATAAAATTTGGAATCGTTTTCATGCTGATTAAGCATCACTTTTATCTCGCTTTGGAGAATATTTTGACATTTCGTTCAAATTTTAATTTTTTTAATAATCTCTTAATATTTTTCCAAATCCTCAAAAGTAAGTGCATAGCTATTTCCTTACAATGTAAATAATTTTCTTAAGTACCCTGTTAAAAACACATTATCGGGATCATATTGACTTCGGATTGCTAAAAACTTTTCGATATCTGGGTATAGCTCATATACATAATTAGTAGTTAAATGACTTAGCTTGCCCCAATGTGGTCGTCCTTTATATTTCATCATCATCGTATGGACCCATTTAAAATAAGGCTCTTCCTGCATTCCTTTATACATGTGAAAGGCAATAAACGCTGATTCTTGTCCTTGGGTAGGGCTTAAAAAACCTGCTTCTCCTGCTGTCGTTCGACACTCTAACGGAAAATGCACATTAAAAATTCCACTTTTAAAGGTTGCGTGGATCTCTTCCAAACATGCTTCAAATTGTGCTAACGGAATAGCATATTCACTTTCTTGGAACTTGACGCTTCTTGGAGACGGATAAATTTCATAGCTTATCCCCGTTTTCTCCCCTTCCACAACATTGGCTGCTGCTAATTTACTCATAGCACCACTAAACGAAGGTTTCCATTTACAAAGCTCGGACATAGCAAAAAAAGCACCGTTCTCTACTATTTGAAGCTTCAATGTTTCGATTCTCTTACTCCAATTACTCTGAAAAACAGGCGCTATAGCGTTCATACGCTTCACTTGAATTGTTTCGCTGCCCGGGAAATAAAACCACTCAACATGTCGATTTTGTCGAATATCTTCAGTAAATATCGCCAGACCATTCTCTAAAGTATCTCTTGTGCTTACATAATGTAAGCTATATAGAGGTATCACCTTAATCGTTACTTTCACAAGCACACCCAGCATACCTAGTGAAAGATGTAAAGCTTCAGATAAATCATCCATTCCTCTCATATGCTCCCTATAAGTACCTGTACCATCTACAAAACCCCATCTTGTTACAGCTGAGGATAACGAACCGAGTGTTACACCTGTTCCATGGGTACCTGTTGACACTGCTCCTGCAATCGTTTGCTCCTGAATATCTCCCATATTTATAAGGGCAAAACCATGCTTCGCAAGCAATGGTCCTATTTCATATAAATACGTTCCAGCCCAAAGTGTCGCCTCTTGCTTGTCCTCATTCACAGCTATGAGCCCACGCATATTATGTAAAGAAAGTGCTATATGCTCAGGCATTGCAACAGCGCTAAAAGAGTGAGCTGCACCAGTGACACGAATCGTTTTTTCTAATTCACGTGCGTGCTTCACGATATCCGTAATCTCTTCAATTGATCGAGGTAAGTACATTTCAGACGGATAAGAGATGATATTACCAGCCCAGTTTGTCCACTTCTCACCATTTTTCCACTTATCTATAGAAAACATTGACCATCCCCCCTATAGGTTGAATAAGCTCCTACATACTTGTCCCCTCTAATCCCATGTAGTTCTTGAAATCTTTCACAAAGTTCACCAGCCTTCGCATGTCGAAAATATAGCGTGTCTCCTATATTAACTTTTTTACGCTTTACTTTAACAGGTGTCTGAACTTCTCCTGCTCCCTCTAGGTTAAGATATGAAAAAAAAGTTGGCTCATAGAATACTGGTAATCGATCAGCACTAATTGCTCCAGACGCCGTATAACCTCCACCATGACAAACAACAATATTTTCTTCTGGCTTTCTTGTTACACTTAAAGCAAATCCAGCTGCCTTTTCCAGCTGTAGATACGTGAATTGATCAAACAAAGCTGGTGCATAAAATGCAGAGCCCACTGTAATTTCTGTTACTTCCTTCTGTTGTGCCGTGTATGCCATACTTCCTGAACCACCACCATTTACAAAGTCCAAATTCGGAAAATACGCTTTTATGTGCGCGATTGCTAATCTACGAAACTGGGTAACTTGCTTTTTAGCTTGCCATTGCATTACTTCAATTAGTTTTCCTTTAACAGCATTGGCTGGACGATTACCGACTCCTGCAATTTGAGCCTCATAGCCCATTGCTCCAACCACCTTAATAAATGCTTGATTTTTAATATATTCGAGGAATGGTGTAAGTGTCTCAAGTGAATGGAGCGAAGAGCGTTTTGTTCCAAAATAAAGTAGCTTAAAATCATTGGATACATTAATATCAATACATACTTGCACACGAACACCTAGCTCTTGCCCTAGGTCCGCCAAAAATTTGACATGTTCCCGCTTATCCACCATAAAAGTAACAGTTTTTCCCGCCTTTACGAAGTGTAATATCTGACGAACAGCAGCTTCTTCCATCACCGGATATCCTAACAGTAAATCATCAATATGCTGTTGCAGTAAAAATATTGTTTCTGCCGCTGTGAACGTCATATATCCCATCACATTGGGTAGATTTTTTTGTAAATAACGTAATATCTCCACTGAACGAACTGATTTCGTCGCGATACGTATATTTTTCTCTCCACAAGAGTTGTGTACTGCTAAAATATTGTGATCCAATGCATCAAAGTCTAACCAAGCAAATGGACGTTCTAGTTCATGAAACAAGTGATCAAATCTAGTGGTCATGCTATCATTCCTTTGTCTTTGATATTCATTATAAAAATTCCTTTTAGTAAAAAAATATTTAGACAATAAAAAACAACCGTGGACATAAAATCAAATTTGCCTTCACGGTTGTTTTAATAATGGACAAGCATTTAACTCACCTTTCTATTATTTTAAGAGATTACGAGGAAAATATGAAATCCGCTGCTAAATTTAACAATACTAGCAGATGTAAGCCTGCAATCAGTAATCCTTGGCGATTTAAACGTTTCATAGATGTTTTATTCATATAGACCACTCTCCTTTTTTTCACATTATACTCTCAGAAAAATCAATTTTCAAACTATTCGTAATATTAAAATCGAATCATTTTTCTGACAAACTGGCCCAAATATGGCATGATAAAAGTGAAATTATACCTATAGGGAGAGTGAAAAGGTTGAAAAAGGCTTTATTAGTAATTGATTATACGTATGATTTTGTCGCTTCTGATGGAAAACTAACTTGTGGAGAGCCCGGTCAAGCATTAGATAAAAAAATTTCATCCTTAATTCAAAAATTTATTATTGAAAACGAATTTGTCGTTTTTGCGAATGATCTACATGAGGAAGATGATCCGTTCCATCCTGAAACAAAGCTATTTCCCCCTCATAATATTCGTGACACTAAAGGACGTCATTTATACGGGCAAGTTGGCAAAATTTATAACCTTCACAAGGATAAAGTTTTGTGGCTCGATAAAACTCGCTATAGCGCATTTGCCGGAACCAATTTATCGATTTTATTGAATGAGCGAGGTATCAAAGAAATTCATTTAGTTGGCGTTTGTACTGATATTTGTATTTTACATACAGCAGTTGATGCTTATAATTTGGGTATTTCAACGGTTGTTTATACAGATGGTGTTGCAAGTTTTGATGCTGCAGGTCATGAATGGGCATTACGTCATTTTGAACATACATTAGGCGCAACAGTTGTTAAGTAATTAATTTCGCCTTCCACCTTCAGAGGCGGGAATCTTCTGTACGTGTCGCTACGCATTCGGTAAAAAAATAATGCTGAATGAAAAACATTATCGTGAATTTGTAATAATTACTAAAGAAGCGAGACGCGTTTAAACTACTCCATTCAGGGCATAACTAAGCAATCGCCATTATATCTTAATTTTAAGGAGATGAAAAAAATGATTAGCTTCATTTGGTATTTAATCATCGGCGGAGTATTAGGTTGGTTAGCTGGCGTAATTTTAGGTAAAGATGTACCTGGCGGCATTATTGGAAATATTGTTGCAGGGGTTGTCGGTTCGTGGATCGGTAGTATGGTTCTTGGCAACTGGGGTTGGAGAGTTAGTAACTTTTACGTATTCCCAGCATTAATCGGTGCTGTCGTGCTGATATTCATCGTAAGCCTTATTTTAAAAAGTATGCGTAAAGCGACCTAAATATGTAATAAAGAGCCATCAATTTTGATGGCTCTTTACTTATATTTTTGAAAATAAAATGATCAAGGGAATATTTTAATGTGAACGCTTTACATGAGTGTGTCGAGTCCTTTTCGCACGTAAAAATCTATTACTTTATTTTTAAAGAGCATCTTTGTGATGGTACTTTACTTTTCTTTATTTAAAACAACTGCTTCCTTTAGCTCATCATGATGCTCATTATACACATTGAAATAATGTAACACTTTTTTAACATATTCATCACTATGATTGTACTTAAAAATAGCTTCCTCTATATGACCATCTGCTGCGCCATTTTTCGATAAATAATTCGCGGCACTAAAAATAGCGTCCTCAATATCAAATGGGTCTGCTATGCCGTCCCCATTAGCATCTACGCCATATCCACCATATTTTTTTATGATTTCTGGATCCATTAACTCAGCCTTCGGTATATCCCCTTTTCCTAACCCCGAGCAGGAAGAATGTTTCCAACCGACAAATGTACAAGGCATAAATTGCATAGGACCTTCTGCGCCAACTGGTGAAACGAGCGATTTCATTGAGGAGAATCGTGTTTCAACTCGATGATGGGCTGCAAGCAAAGTCCAAGGTACGCCGTATTTCTCTTCTGCTGCTACATAGATAGGAATATATTGCTCAGGAATTTTCATATCGAAATATTGCTGAATTTCTTCCAGTGCTTTTACCCGAGCTAATTTTTCAAATATAGGTGATGTTTGTAGCTCCTTCCATGCAAAAAATACGAAAACACAAACAGTTATCGCTATTGGTATTAATAAAGCGATCATGCCTAATTGAGTGGAAGGCGATAGCTTCGGCTTTTTCTTCTTTTTTTCCGTCATAAGTCACACCTAATCTTTTATTTTATTTCTATATTACCAAAATTTTAGATGATAGAGCAGATAGATTTTTCAGTATATATTTACCACTACTTTAATAGTTGAAAAGAAAGAGAAAAATATAGTAAAATATAATTCGATTATTTTATATGGATAAAAATAGGGAGGAATTTGTTTTGTGGAAAGACTTTAAAGAGTTTGCTATGAAAGGCAATATTGTCGATTTAGCAGTGGCAGTAGTAATTGGTGGTGCTTTCGGTAAAATTGTTACCTCCTTAGTTGCAAATATCATAATGCCATTAGTCGGTGTCTTAACTGGTGGTATTGATTTAACAGAGAGCTTTGTGTTTGGCTCAGGAGATGCGAAAGTTAAATTAGGTGAATTTTTACAGTCGATCATTGACTTTTTAATAATTGCATTTGCAATTTTCATGGCATTACGAATTATGACCAAGCTATCTCGAAAAAAAGAAGAGGCTGTTGTGGAAGAACCAGCACCAGAATTGGATGCTAAAGAAGAGCTTCTAAAAGAAATTCGAGATTTATTAAAAAAAGAACAAGCTTAAATTAAAGTTAAAAAGAATCTGTCTAATTACTTCGACTTATCCGAGGTAATAGGCAGATTCTTTTTCCTTTAAGGACGTAAATTCCATTGTTCAAATACTCCCACATGTTTTTCCGGTATTTCTTGTTCTATTGCATCAATAATTCCTTGTGCAATTTCACTATTCGTTAGCCATCTTGAAGAGTTGTTGTCTTCTATGATAAATCCAAGTTTCACCTCTCGATAAATTATATTAGAAGGGATATAACATTTTGTACGGTCATTGTTTAAGTAAGAGCTACTTCCTTTTATATGGTAAATAATTATATTTTTTGTAGTAGGGATTGCTTCTAAAAGCGACTCCCAAACTTTTTTATCAGAGCCATGAATCCAAGAAATAATACAATCAAACGACCCATTAGTTTGTTGAGACTCTATTAATGCCGTTTTAAAGCTGTTGTAATTCGTATAATCAACTAATAAAGGCGTCAAATTTGAAGCATTTTTTGCTTCATTTATCAATCTTTGCATTTTATTTTGCTGTCTCCCAATAACGGTTACATGATTACCTCCCTGTATAAGCCATACAGAAACTTCCTTTAGCATTCCTGTTCCACCTATTACTAGCCAATGTTTCATTTACTTTTCTCCCTTCTTTATCTCCTACTATTCCTAGATGATTTAATATAAATAATCTCGCTAATTTTCTGAAATTATCTTGTTCTTCTTTAGTATACATGTTAAATTGGTAACAATTATTGAGAATATGGGGAAAACAAGGTCTAATAGACTCCCCCTTTATTAAGATGAAGAAAAGAGTGACGACATGACAAACAGCAGAAGTATTGAAACAAAACTTGTACAACTTGGGAATTTAAGTGATCCGATAACAGGTGCTGTCAGCCCACCAATCCATTTATCGACAGCTTACAAACATACAGGTATCGGTGAATCCACTGGTTTTGATTATGCACGTACAAAAAATCCAACTCGTGCTCTATTAGAAGCAGGAATTGCAGATTTAGAGGGCGGAGATGAGGGCTTTGCCTGTAGCTCTGGGATGGCTGCTATTCAACTAGTTCTATCATTGTTTAAGCCTGGTGATGAATTAGTGGTGCCTGATGATTTATATGGTGGTACATATCGACTTTTTAATTTCTTTAAAGAAACATATAATATTAAGCCTGTCTACTCAAAATTTGAATCAGTTGAACAGGTAGAAGCATTAATCAACGACAATACGCGTGCTCTATTTATTGAAACACCAACAAATCCGCTTATGCAGGAATTTGATTTGCAAGTATATGCAGAATTAGCTCACAAGCATGGGGCATGGTTAATTGTCGATAATACGTTCTATACACCATATTTCCAACGTCCAATCGAATTAGGTGCAGACATTGTCATTCATTCGGCAACTAAATATATTGGCGGACATAATGATGTGTTAGCTGGTTTAGTTGTCGCAAAGGGTGCTGAATTAGCCGAACGCATTGGCTTTATTCATAATGGTAGCGGTATGGTATTAGGTGCGATGGATTCCTGGTTACTTATTCGCGGATTAAAAACAATGCATCTTCGATTAAAGCAGCACGATGCGAACGCCAAAGCAATTGCCGCATATTTAGAGGAAGAAGAGCTTGTAACAGACGTGCTATACACAGGAAAAGGTGGCATGCTTTCATTCCGCTTGGAAAAGGCTGAGTGGATTGACCCATTCCTTCGAAACTTAAAGCTAATTACTTTTGCTGAAAGCCTTGGTGGTGTTGAAAGCTTCATTACGTATCCTGCTACTCAAACTCACGCAGATATGCCTTATGAGGAGCGTATTGAACGTGGTGTTTGTGACCGACTACTCCGCTTCTCTATTGGTGTTGAAGAGGCTGAAGATTTAATTGCAGACTTAAAACAAGTATTCGATATCCTTAGAAAAGAGGTTAAAAATGAAGCAGCATATTGAAACAAGCCTAATTCACGCAGGTGTCCGTGACGGCTATGAAAATAAAAAAGGTGCAGTCAATGTGCCTATGTATTTATCATCTACTTTTCATCAGGAAAGTATCGATGAATTCGGCGAATATGATTATGCACGTTCTGGCAACCCTACGCGGGATGCATTAGAAAAAGCAATAGCTGAGCTTGAAGGCGGAGTACGAGCTCATGCATTTTCTTCTGGGATTGCCGCTGTATCTGCAGCATTAATGCTATTATCTCAGGGTGATCATATTGTCATTACAGAGGATGTTTATGGAGGAACATACCGCTTCGTCTCCAAGGTTTTACCACGCTTCGGTATTTCCCATACTTTCGTTGATTACACAGATTTAGCGGCAGTAGAAGCAGCCATTACACCAGCTACAAAGTTACTCTATATGGAAACACCGTCAAATCCAACACTTGGCATCACAGATATTCGTGGAGTAGCAGCACTTGCCAAGCAGCATAATTGCTTAACGTTTTTAGACAATACGTTTATGACACCTTTACACCAACGTCCACTTGAACTAGGTGTCGATGTTGTCATTCATAGTGCTACAAAGTTTTTATCTGGGCACTCTGATATTATCGCGGGATTGACAGTGACTGCTGACGAAAAGCTTGGTCAGGAGCTATACTTTATCCAAAATTCATTCGGCAATATATTAGGTGTACAGGACTGCTTTACTTTATTGCAAAATATTAAAACAACAGATGTACGTTTTACTCGTTCTACAGAATCGGCACAAAAGATTGCGGAGTTTTTAGCTACAAATTCCCTTGTCGAGCAAGTATATTACCCTGGGCTTGCAGCACATCCTGGCTACGAGATTCATCATAGCCAGTCCACGAGTGCAGGTGCAGTACTATCCTTCCGCCTACCAAGCTATGAAGCTGCAAAAGCGCTAGTAGAAGCGATGAAAATTCCAGTTTTCGCTGTCTCACTTGGTGGCGTTGAATCGATTTTATCCTACCCTGCTAAAATGAGCCATGCAGCAATGGAGCCTGAGGAGCGTGCAAAACGTGGTATTACTGATGGGCTATTACGATTCTCAGTGGGACTAGAGCATGTTGACGATCTGATCGCCGATTTCGCTCAGGCATTAGAGATGGTTGCTGCAAAGGCTATATAGCAAGACAAGGCTGGGGCATAAACTGGTCAAAACCTTAAAAGCGCGAGAAATCAATTTTAAAAACGTTGATTTCTCGCGCTTTTCTGATGTGACCCAGCCTCTTGTTCTTAAATGTACACTCAAAATGTTTAAAAATCAGTTGTTCACACGAGCTAACACTCTATATAAATAATCTCCATGTCCCTTTGCCAAAGTTACTTCTTGTTCATCTGTTATCCAGTAATATGAAAATTCTAAGCCTGCCTCATTTACACCTGTCGGACAATGCTTCCATGAATCTGATTTTTCATTTGTTGTTAAATGATAAAAATAGCGTTTTTGTAATAGCCCTGAATGATGATTAAAATAATCCTGGGCAATTAAACCCTTCACTACTAAACAGGATAAACCTGTCTCCTCAAACATCTCCCGTCTTACTGCCTCTAGCGGTGTTTCCCCTTCCTCTACTGTGCCTTTAGGAATTTGAATTCCTGCTCCTTCTGTATTTTGCTCAAATACTAGCACTTGTAACTGACCCTCATGCTCCCTCGTAATATAACCAAATGCCTTTCCAACAACTTGCATGAAGTCATCCCCTTTCGCGCGATTTGATGTTACAATAAATAGAAAAATTTGGATTTTCGAGTGAAAAGTATTGAGTTCAATTATACGACACATGCAAAAGAATGACATCATTTTTGTGTAAGAAATTGCTAAAAATAGTTGGCATCAAACATACAAAGGAATTATCCCAAATGACATTCAAAACCGTTTTTTACAAACTGATTATAGTAGTGATCGATTACTAAGTCGTTTAGAAAATAGTTTGTTTTTAGTTGCTATACTTGAAAAATCAATAGTAGGCTTTGCAAATTTTTCAAATGTTGTGATGGTGAGGCAGAACTTTACTCCATATATTTACTTTATGTAGAAAAGGAAAATACGATTGGCATGAACTTTTATCAAGCGAAGGGCTTCAAGAAAATGGAGGAGTTTGATGAGTTATTTGATGGTCACTTATTGAAAACAGTTAAACTAGGCCTAAAGATAACTTAGTGTAACGGAGTTATAGCTTACTCCGTTACACATTTTATATGTAATCTATGCAAGATTGATTTGCTCGGATTGAATAACAAGTGCTGTTAAGCCTGAATCACTTCCAGATTCATGTGCCTCTCCAGTTTGCCAAAGAACACCTTCCCCTGTCTTTATGATTACTTTTTCTTGATCTTCACCGCAAACCCTGAATCACAATAAATAACTGTGGGACAGGCGCCTCATGCATCCCAACAACACCACCAGGCTCTATATAAATAAAGCCAATATTTGCAGGCTCAACCGTTTTCATGATTTTCGTATAAAAAGCATCTATCGATTGATAATTATTAATTTGATTGGCCAATTCTTGTGTGAAATTATATTTTTTCATGTAAGCATATTTCCTTTCAAATTTTTACTACCATCTTATACATTAGAACATCATCTATATATTCATTGTCATGTAACTTAACTTCATTGATTTTTCTTCCTTCTTCAATAAATCCCATCTTTTTATAGAGCGCAATAGCCCTTTCGTTTGTTGAAAATACGCCAAGACTAATTTTTTCAATATAAGGGTTGTGCTCTGCCCATTCTAGTAGCTTTTCAATTAAGAGTTTGCCAATTCCTAGACCACGATATTCATTAAGCACCATCATGCCAAAGGTACCTGTATGTGCTAATCGTTTTCTTTGTGGTGATTGAAATACAAGCCAGCCAACTATTTTCCCTTGATATTGTGCGATAAAAATTGTTTCACGTTCATTTGTTATTTTCGCTTGTATCCATTCTCTTTGCTCATCAATTGTTCTCTGAAATTCATCTATTGTAGTGATTAAATAATCTTTTTCTGCTAAAACTCCTTTCTGGATTTCCAACAAGGTTTTAGCATCCTCTTCATTGGCAACTCTAATTTTGATTTTTTCTGTCAAAATCCTCACTCCTTTCAACTATTCATTAAGTCTCCTTGATGATTATCTTTAGTTAAGTATTCGTAGATTGAAGAAAATTTATCGTATGAGTATAGGACGTTATCTTCAAAATAAAATTGTCTCCATCTTTAATTTGCGTTATAGACTATATCGGATTTTACAAATAATTGAAGATAAAATAATAATTGGTCAATTTTACAATTCCGTAAAATAAAAAAACCCAGAATAATTTCTGGGCTTGATGACACTTACTTTTCTAGCATGATTAAAACTGTCGGGCTTTTGCTTCACTTCTCAAGATACGGTTATGGAGAGTAATCTCCGTTTCACCATTTACTTGAGATTTTGAACGCTTAATCCTTGACCAGTTGCGGTGGATTTTTTGAGATTTTGGGTCTAGTTGTTCGAACCTACTCATTCGTGCCATCCTCCTCATCAATATAGATTTCATAAGTGAAACCTTTTTTAGTATAACCTTACAATGAAAAATTATTCAGTTTTCTATCTCCATTAACCCCACACTTCTTGCAATGTATGTCTAAATAACGCATCTAATTTTTGTGTAGGATCATCGACTTTAACATGAAGATTTTTGCAATATGTCTCAATATGCACTATTTCTTTATCTAAATACTCATTAATACTTTCAATTTGCGACTCCATATTAAGTTCATCACCAGCCATCTTTCTCTGCAAAAGTTGCTGAATTTCCGTTTTTAAAGGACCCTCAGAAATGATTTCATTTAACAATTCCTGAAAATCAATTGGTGGAACCGTATTTTTTTGTTCTATCCATTTACATGCTAAGATTGGTCTGAGGACATAGAAATATTTTTTTATTTTTACTTCTGAGCCCTGTAAATACTCACGATAATTGTTTTTTGCCATATTTAAATAATGATATAAGCTTGCATTTGGATAAAATACTTCTTTTTCTAATGATCGTACATTGTCAATAAATGAATATTGTTGGTCATAAATAATATTGCTTCGTAACCATTCTAAAAGAGGTGGATTACTTTTGCGAAAAAGCCTTAATGCTTTTGTTATTTCCCAACCACTAATATCTAATAAATCATTAATAGGCACTTCAATAACATCCCTCTTCGCACCAATTCCTTGAGGGTCAATTGAAAGATACCATTGAGGTTGATGAATATATATGAAACGAACATCATAATCACTATCCTTAGAAGGAAATCCCCAAGCACGACTACCCGATTCTACAGCGTATAAAATTTTTACTTGATACTCACTTTCAATTTCTTTTAATTTACTAAGTATTATTTCTTTCATATAAAAAACCACTTTCCAAATTTATTCTTATCAACTATGCCTCGGCATAATTGATTAGTTCATAAAATTTATTGCAATAAAATTTGGAGAATTGTAATAAATACAGCCGCGACAATAGGCACTATTTTCAAAGAGGTGTAGCCGATTGAAGATGTACATATTGGCTCTAACGGATCCTTTGTTGGTGAGGCTAAATACTGAAGAAAACGTTGCCAGCGACTTTTCTTGTATGTCATTAGTTGCTGGGGAATCTCCACTTTATCATCATCTAAGCGGTCTTTCAGCCATTGCTCCTTTTGAAATTCATCCTTAAGCATCGAAATCCTCCTTTAGCTCTTCCTTCAAAGCCTTTATCGCATTATGTAGCCTCGATTTAACGGTACCAAGGGGAATGGACAAAATTTGTGCAATATCCTCCAGTGGCAAATCATGATAGTAAACAAGCAAAATAACAGCTCGTTGCTTTTCGGGTAATTGAAGTATCGCTTCTTGTATCGTTAATTTCTCGTCAGCAGATATGCGATGACTTGACGTCGGTACTAAAAACGGGAACAGTGTGCGCCATTTTTTCCGCCGATTCAATTTATTAATCATTAAGCGATACGCAATTTGAAATAAAAATGCTTTCACCGTTCCTTTTTGTTGATCAAAATCCTCTTTAATATATTGTAAACGCTCAAAGGTATCTTGCACAATATCAATGCTTAGCTGATCTTCCCGAGTATAGCGAAATAAAAAGCAGTACAATGGCTCATACAAACGACTATAGAGCTGTTCAAAGCCCTCGACATCGCCGTTTTTATAGGCCTCCATCCACTCTTCATTACTCATCATCTAGCTCATCCCCCAAATGAGCCTTAATAGCCTTCAAGGTCATAGAAAGACGAGATACCAAATAGCCTACTATTACAATGACCCATGCTTGCGATTGATTTGTAAAAAACTGTACATATGGATTTTCGATTGTTTGACTGCAAAATAAGAGTATGTTTAATGTCTGTACACAAAGTATTGTATATATGGCTAAAACGAGCGTTAACGTATCAAATACATTCCAACGTAAATAAATTGTTGTTTTTTTATAATTAATTTTTCCATTTTCGCGAACAACATATTTTTTATCCATCGGGATTGTAATTCCCAAAATAATAATAGTCCAAACTCCAATTGCAATTAAAGATACAATAAATCCAATTCCCATAAAATCACCTACTGACTGATATATACTTTTTTAGCGATGGCTGCTAACACCAAGCTAACAACTGCTAAAATTATACAATATTGATATTGCGGAAGCCATGTTTCATTGATTAAATTTAAGTACATTTGCAAGCTATCATTTAAATAAAGCATTGGATTCCAGCTTAGAAAAATATAATAATCATGTGGGTTTTTCTCCGCAAGCGTTAAAAACATCGTTGTCATCGTTACTGAAAACATGAATAAAATCATAATTGGCACTAACATGCTTTGAGCAACTTTCTCGTTTTTAAATAGACCCGCCAATATAAAACTCAATGGATATAATGCCAGTAAAACAAAATTACTAATCAAAATAATCATAAAATAAGATGAAAGTGAAATATCAATGCTGAAGGAATAACCAATGAGTAGTAGCACTAAAAATACATTTAATAATGTAAAGACACCTATTCCCATACCAATATAGTAAGTGTGTGGCTTAACGCCTGTTCGTTGTACCCATTGGAGGGTTTTATTGGCCTTCATATCTGCCAAATATATAGTAGCGCTAGAAAATGCAAATGAGAAAATTAACATTAAAATTGAAAATGGTAAAAACTGACCTTTAATCATAAAATCTATCACATCTTCAGTCACTATATTTTTACAAATCACTGAAGTAATCATAAATATAAAGGATGGTAGTAAATTTCCAATAGTCATTCCTGGATTGCGAATACTTTCTAACATATACATTTTTGCAATTTGTTTAATCATCCCGCTTTTCCTCCTAAAATTTGACCTGTTACTTCATAGTAGAGACCTTCGATTCCTGGCAATTTCGCGTCTGTGTATTTTCTATAGAGCTCATCCTGTGTGCTATTTTCAATGAGCTTCCCGTCTTTTAAGATCACTACATAATCAAATAAAGGTTCTAACCCTGCCACTTCATGACTAATAATAATAATCATTTTGTTACGTTGATGAATTTCATCTCGTAAGTAAAACATCAATTGCTTTTTCTTTGTTAAATCTAAATCAGCAAACGGCTCATCTAAAATGATGATCGGTTTATTTAATAAAAATGAAAGGAAGATGGATATTGCTTTTCGTTGACCGCCTGATGCATTTTTCAACAATATATGGTCATAAGTCGGTAATCCTAATATTTCATATAGCTCTCCCAAATCATTCTTATTGTTCGTCAATGTAGTAAAAAGAGCCATCACTTCACGAATTTTAAGATGTTGATAACTCGAGAAAAATTGGTACTGCAATGCAACTTGCTCTTGTACATATTGGGATGAATCATTGAATAGAATGGAACCACCATCAGGTTTTACATCTCCAGCTATGCATTTTGATAATGTAGATTTACCCGCTCCATTCTGACCTAATAATAAATAACAGTACCCCATTTTAAATGTGGCCGACACACCATCTAAAACGTTCACACCATTATATTTTTTCACAATATCCTTCACAATAAGCTCCAAAATAAGCCCTCCCTTTTTATATGTTCACTGACTATACAAACGGGGATTGCAAAAGGTTCATTTTATTTTAAAAAAATGAAATAAAAATATATGTTTCTATAAAATGTTTTTTTATGTAAAATAAATAATTGTTGGTAATTAAGTAAAAATAAAGGGATTTCATCCTGACACGATGAGTGGTTAGGCCAAATTTTTTATTGTTTTTACTTCACAATTAATAGAATACTAATTTAAAGGGAGTTACCGAAGTGAGCGATTTTGAAGAACTTAAGTATTTTTTAGGACCACATTTTGGTCCAGAGATAGACTGGGAGCTAATCGAATACGCTGTTATTGATCATCGACAATTAAGTAAAAAAGTACGATCCAAATTCAAAGAAGAGCTCCTTTATATGAAGCAACTGTTAGAACAAAATCAATATGAAAAAATACAGCAGATTATCAAGAAGCATGATTTAGAAGATACAAAGCTATACGATATTGAAAAAATACAAAGATTTATTGATGAGGTTTTACCTATTATTGAGAAATATGAGTATAAGAAAGGAATCCCTTATGTCCCTTTTAAAGCTTTAAACTATTTGTTTGATAAAATTATTATACCTACTAAAACATTTTTATCTTTTGACTTTATTGCTTTAGATATCAAAAGAGAAGGGGATACATTTATACATCATATCTTGCAAGATTTACAATATGTAGAAAAAGCCTTTATGGAGCACGATGAAGCAAAGATTCAAAAGTTACAACATCTTTCCAGAGAAAAAGGGGTTACTATTTTTGAATCACAATATCGAGATGAATTTATCCAAGTAGTAACGAACGAATTAAGTTAATAAACAAGATAAAGAGAATTAACTACGAATAATAGCCACTAAATAGCCCGTTCAGTCCTCATAATATATTTCACCCATAAAGTAAATTTTTTCTACTTATTAAAAATTGAACCAATCAGACTTTTACGCTTTTGTTAATGTCAACACCGAGCGATCGGTGCGAATTTAGCGAGTGCGTGTTCGTTATCTTTCTCTTTTTAACTGTCGGACACCGTGATTGCTGTACATACAAAAAGACCTCTCAAATACTTATCTTAGGGTGACAACCTTCAAACGTATATAAATAAATGAGGTTGGGACATAACTAAATGGTTCCTTCATAAAGCCGAATAATCTCTAAATTAACAAAACACGATAAAAAGAAAAACCGAACTATTCCGAAACACTTCATGAGCGTTTCATTGGATAGTTCGGTATTTTTGTTTGCTGAAACACTTTTGTCCCAGCCTCATTTTTATGATTTTATCTTGTCTTACTCAACTAACGGAGCAGGTTAGTTGAATAAAAGAATTGTTAGAATTTGTTATAAATACAAAGATATATAGGGGGTATAAATTTGAATTTAAAGTCATTGGCGTCAGAAATTTCTAAAATTTATATGCAAAATTCTAAGGTTGAGGCTGTACTGCTTGGGGGGTCTATTTCACGTAATTGGCACGATGAATATTCTGATATAGAGTTATTTATATTTTGGAAAGATAGTCCAACGGAAGAGGTTAGACAAGCTTCTATTAAAACTGTTAATGGAAGCAGTAAGTAAATGAAAGAAAGCCAACTAAAAATAAAGTGTACCCTTTTGTAAAGGACATTTTGAAAAAAAGCTAAGCAACCTTTTGAAGCTGCTGTCTGTATTTTGCGAGAGCACTGAAAAACTTGAGCTTTTTAAGGGTTCAGTAGTTTTTCAAATAAAATTAAGACACTTTCTGTACATTTTGAACAGAAAGTGTCTTATTTTATTGTCTATTACTTAATCTTTTTCGTTTAGCAGTTTCAATATTCGTTTGAGATTTACCGCAAATATCGTTGTGGCCCCTTGTATTTCCATGCCAAATAAACCCGCTGATTTGGCCGTATGGAACCCGTGCGGATTTTTAATTTCATTATTTTTGGCTTCGATTTTATATCTTTTTTTTGAAAGCTCTTTGAAAATTTCAGTTTCTTGAAAGGCTTCTTGCTCTTTGTGGTCGGTGGATTTTATTGAAATACTATAAGTTTTCATTTTTCCACCTTCTTTATAACAGCCTTCACGCAATGGACATACCTTACACTTTTCTATATCGAAATAAAACTTTAATCGCTGACTTTTTTTGTCATTCTTCTTTCCTGTGCGTGCTTTCCGGATAGCCATATGCCCAGCTGGACAAACAAACATACCTGCATCTTTATTAAAATCAAATTCCGTTTTTCGTTGACCGTTACCGTTTGTAATTGATGGATTCAACTTTGAAATTAATTGAAGGTTCTCTGAATTTGCATATTGTAAATTATCTTTTCCTGAATAAGCTGTATCACCAATCACTGTATTAATTACCATACTTGTATCTTTACTTTTTTCAATTAGCTCTTGAAGATAATTCCCATCACTTTTTTCACCTGTAGTCACAATCGCTGCTGTAATAATTCGTTCATCACTCATCGCAACATGCGTTTTGAAACCAAAGAAAGAAGAGTCCGCAGATTTATGTCCGACACGTGCGTCCGGATCAGTTGAATAGCTCAGTTGTAAATCGTAATCATCAATGACTTCTTTTAACACATTTAACTTTTCTTTCACAACGGGGATTTGAGAAATTTTTGTCTGTGTTTCCACAATTTTGACCACTTGACGGCAGTAATCCAATTCCTCTGCAACTTCATTTGACGTTGATTTTGCAGGGAATTTCCCTTTCATATTTTCATCGAATTGATAGACAGCTTTACGAACATTTTTAGATTTTTCCTGTAAAAATTCTTTCGGTGATTTTTGATTATAACGTGCTTTTGTATGAGTCGCATCGACGATAATCGTTTTACTTGTAATAATGCCTCTTTCTAATGCAATTTCAACCGTCTTTCCGATAAGTAAATCTAATAAATTCATGTCTTGTAGGCGTAGACGGCGAAACTTAGTAAGAGAACTCGAATCAATCACATCATCTTCAGGTGCCATATCTAAAAAATATTTAAAGGACATATCGTATTTAGAACGCTCGACAAGGTCAGCATCGGATAAGTCATGAATCGCTTTTAAGAGTAAATATTTGAACATACGAATTGGTGGGATCGCATTACGACCATTATCCAAACAATATTTTGATTTTAGTTCGTCTAAGATAAATAAAAAATCAACGACCTCATTTATTTGGCGAAGCATATTATCTTTTGGAATAATTAAATCGTACAACGCCATATAAGGACTTAAATTGAAAGTTTCTTGTTTGGAAATCATGGTCGCACCACCTCTAGTTAGTTTTATTTATTATACTATGGTAAGAGAATGGAAAGAAAAGAAAAAACGATTGTGGGAACGGATTTCCGTTCCCACAATCACTTTCGATATTTATTGGACTTTTTCAGTGCCCTCGTATTTTGCAGGCGGCAGCTTTTTCAAGTTCCATTGCCCTCGATAATGGTTGTAATACATCATATAACTTTTCACTTCTCGTTTTACTTCTTCCAATGTTTCGCACGCTTTCAGATTGGTTTCATCTTTAAAATGACCGAAGAAGGATTCTTGAGGGGCGTTATCCCAACAGTTTCCTCGACGTGACATAGATTGCCCTAGTCCCATTTCCTTCACAAGTTTCTGGAATTTTGGATTCGTATAATGGAATCCTTGATCTGAATGAATAAATGCATCTTTCGTTAAATGGTGGTGATTTCGCTTCAATTTACGAAGAGTATTAAGCGCGATATCCATACTTAATGAAGCAGATACTTCATACGCTAAAATTTCGTTTGTCTCAGCGCCCTTAATCGTTGATAAATAAGCACGTTTGCCGTTTCCATACGTCAAATACGTGATATCTGTTAATAATACTTTTCCTGCTACACCTTGTTTAAAGTTACACTGTAATTCATTTGGACATGTACGATGTTCTTTTGTTGCTTTGGCCATTCTACGTGCCGGATTCGCTTTTCGAATTGGGCATATAATCTCAAATTTCTCATAATGCGGCGAATACGTTTTAAGTTATATGTAATTCCATATTGATTTTCTAACGTCATTTTAATTTGACGTGCACCTTTTCTACGTCCTCGGAAATGATACGCTTTTAAAATGATTTCTTTGGTTGCTTCATCTGCTAATTCATATGCTGCACGCTTTTGCATTGATTTCTCTGTGAAATAATTATAGTAACCTGAACGTGATACGCCCATGATTTCACTTAGATAGCTTACTAAACGTTTTAGTTTATATTTTTGAATCGTTTTACTGATTAATTCAAACTTTAGTTCCGTTGCGATTGTTATTTCTTCTTTAACATCTGCCTTTCGAGTAGATCGAGCTTTTTTAAAAGTTCATTCTCCGCTTGTAATAATCTATTTTTCGCTTCTAATCGTGCAATTTTTTCTTCTAAACTTAATTCCCGTTCTGATGGACGACCTGAATTCGTTTTACGTGTATCTTGTAGACCAGCTACTCCAGTTGTACGATAAGCTGCACGCCAACGCTTTCCCGCTGAACTAATGCGCTTCAAACCAATAAGTTCAACATCTAAACCAGCCTCTTCAAAAATCGTTCTTGGGAGTTTTCCTTTTTCATTTTCTGCAATAAAATGGCGTTTAAATTCCTCAGTATAAGTAATCGCTTTATCACTAATAGCCTGGACATTAGGATTACATTTTAGTTGTTCTTGCTCTTTTTTAGTAAATAATCTTTTCGTCATTTATTCCGCTCCGACATCTTTTTTCTCATTATAAACAAAAGTACCCTATAGGATAGACTTTTTTCAAAGTGTCTATCTTATAGGGTACAGTTTAAAAGTCGAAACCGAATCAATATTAAACAATATATGTTAGGGCTACCATTTATCACTCAATCCTGTTAAATGAAAGAAACATTGAATATTACCACTATCCCAAATATTGGGTTTATGATAACATATATCTGAATCTTTTAACTTTAGAAAATATGAAAGGAAGTGTAATATTCAGATATGAAAAAGATATTGAAACCATTGATTAGTGTTATTGCCATTGGTGCCCTCTCTCTATCTATAAATATAGATAAAAATGTATTAGCTAGTAATATTGCAAATACATGTGATTATAATTCGGCATCGAAAGTAAACCCTGATTTTTCCACAATGAACTGTTTGTTAACCGAAACAGCACTGATTTATGATGTTCCTCCTGAAATTGTGAAGGCAATTGCGGAAGGTGAAAGTGGAAATTGGCGTCATTTCGATGTGAATGGTGAAGCGATTGTGACAGCTGATAAGGGGATTGGCATTATGCAAATTACAAATCAAGCCGGCTACAATCAAGATAGACTAAAAAGCGATATTGTCTATAATATTCAAGCTGGTGTAGAGACTCTAGATAATATGTTTAAGCGGAAGGATTTACCTAGCATCAACGGTGGGGAAAGAGATGTACTGGAACATTGGTACTTCGCTATCATGGCTTATAACGGTACTAAGCCAGTAAATAGTCCTTTTGTCCAAGCAACTGGTGAAAGAAATGCAAATGCCTATCAAGAAAGAATTCTCCAAATTATCAAGAAATTGGAATTAATAGACTTAACAGAGCTGCCTTTTTCACGTGAACATTTTCAATATGACTCTAACAGCAGGGAAAATATTAAATTTTCAACGATGAACTATGATTTTGATTTACCATTAACAAAATCTAAGTATTTTTTTGAAACAAATCAAAAAGTTAGTGCAATAACTAATGTAACATTTAGGACAAGACCTACTACGGATAGTCCTTCTTTGGGTACTTTACGTGAAGGTGAAATTATTACCATTACGGGTCCTTTTGAATATGAAAAAGTATCAACGAAGAAAAACCATTTTGTTTGGTATCCTGTGAAAAGAAGTGACGGGACAGAGGGGTATGTAGCATCAAGTTATTTAAACTACTCAGCTTCAACACCTCCAGTAACACCGCCCACAACGGGCAACGTTGATGTATCAAAGTTTGCTGATTACAATGCAAACCAATACTGGGCTGAGGATTTTAAGTGGGCAGTCAACATCGGTATCATCAGTGGATACCCAAACGTGAAAAACCCATCAACAGGTAAGTACGAAAACTTACTTAAACCGTACACTAACTTAACGGAAAACCAAATGTTATCTATCCTATTACGTTACTTCAAACCATCAGAACTAGCTTCAACGATAGCTAATACTTCATGGTATGGAGACGTAAACTACCAACTGGCTACAAAATACTCTCTACCAGTTCTAGGTGCAAACACAGCATCCAAACAAGCCATTGCAGGTAAGGATATCACACGGGGTAACTTCGCTCGTATCTTAGCTTCAATGCATTATGGTAAGACTGTATCTCAGTCAGAAGCTATTAAATTCCTTCGTGATAATGGTTTAACAACTACTAAAACAAATGAAGAGTTTAAACCAAATGATTCTCTAGCAAGAGCGCACACAGTGGCATTCTTCCACCGTTACGAACAAATATTCAATAACTAAATTGCTACTTACAAGTGAAAAGGTAACTATAAAAGTCATCTTTTCTTTTTTATGTTTAATAAATCCTTTCTTGACACTCCTCGAACCTTTCATAACTAAATTCATTGACACAGATTGCTTGATGGGAGCTACAAAGTCTTGTGTTAAGCTACTGGAGTGATTGAGAAAGCATAACAAAAGGACTTGCATATATGAGATTCAATCATACACGCAAGCCCTTTTCTTATTAACCTACCGCTCTCGTTAGTTAAACAACCCTTGCTCTTTCCACTTGTTAAAATATTTGATAACTCATTTCCTCTGCTGTCATAGTGTTTGCGTATCTTCCCATTTAAAAGTATGAGAACCCGACAATGCCTCGTAGCTTGGATTCCCTTTTACATCCCCAAAAAGCGTTTCAAATGTATTTACATCCACTGAATTTGTTGTTCCATTCTCGTCAGTTTCAAGATGAATGAAATCAACCTCTCCCTGTTATGAATTCCCCTTAAACATCAAACCTGCTTTATTTAAAGATAAATATAATTGATTCATACTCAATTTCTACTCTCCTTTAAAATTCGTTAGCTTAATCAACTAAACTGCCCCGTTAGTTAAATAACAACAGTTTTTAAAACAGCAGAGTCACTCAAATATATTCTTTTCATAAGATTTAGTGAACGGCATAAAATTTTGAAAACCCCACAAAATAAAACATAGTTAAAATCAAAAATGGAGGAGGTGTTATTTTGAAGCTCCTTATAAAAACAGTTTTATCCTTGTTTTTAATTTCTATTTGTTCGAATTCCCCCAAAATTGCTCAAGCAAAAGATAGTCATTTAGATGAAATAGCTACAAGTGAAGGTGAAGTGGTTTACCAATTTCAATATAAATATGATGAAATTTATAAACTATTGGGTTTAACTGCTAAAGAGTATGACGTATATTGGAAAAAAGGTCTTTCTATTGCAGAGATGGCTGAAAAACAAGGAATTGGAAGGGAAAAATTGTATGAGTATTTTGTAACTTTACATTATAATGAAATGGAGAAATGGAAATCTAAAGGTATTTTGGTAGGTCATCTTTACTTCACTCAGGTTTATACCTTGAAGGAAGAAATAGATGATTTTCTTGACAGGAATCCTGTATACAAAAAATAATCTTTCTCTTGTAAATCAGAACGTTGGTGTACTTTTAATATAGTTTGATTAAAAATTTATATAAGCCTACTTTTTATCAAGGGCTGTTTTCTCTAAAACAAAAAGGCAGATTTACTCAAAACGTGTAGAATAAATTCTGTCTTTTTATTTTTGATATTTCGCGAATCGAAAATTTAACTAAAGCCCTCGTTACTTTAAGTGCAATATTTCACAAAGTTAGTAAAGAAAAATTAATAAAAGTAATCCTATTCTACTGTTGATAATGGTACTTTTTGTATATTATACTGGAGGTGAATTACTATTTAATAATGAAGGGAGATTTACCATGGAGGTAACATTTACAGTAAGCAGATGGGATGAAAAGCCAGTAGATGACACTAGAAAAGAATTCCCTATTAATATTGCCCATGTCGAATATGATTTAGAGGGTGAATTAACAGGAAAAGCTTTTGTTGAATATTTGTTATATTATGTTGAATCTAATATAGATGATAGTCACTTAGCCACTGCTAAAATTTCCGGATTTCTGCATTTTGAAGGAACTTACAAGGGAAAACAGGGGACATTTACAGCTATAGAGCAAGGAATATTTGATAAAGGAAATCTAGATTCTCCAGCAACAATCATCAAAGCTACCGGTGACTTAGAAAGCTTGAAAGGGTCTTATAACTATAAGTTTACAGGTGAAACCAGTAAGATGATTCTAGATTTTAAATTCTAACAAAACAGTAAAAAAGGGCATTTCTGTACTACCAGGAATGCCCTTTTCGTCGAAAGATCTTCTTCAACTATCCTGCTCCGTTAGTTGAAGAAGAAAAAGAGGCACTTATTCCATAATCGCGCCCGATAATGGAATAAGTCTTCATAAGAATAACGATAATTTTCTCTATTTACTAAATAACTTAATTCCAGAGTTTAAATTAATAATTGCAAGTAGAGCTATACGTAACCATGCCATATAAAGCCAGAAGTCGCTACCATATTACAGCAGTTGGAGAGGTACCAAAATCATCAACATAAATCGCAATGTTCAAAAATAGTTTAAAAGTAATGACTATGGCTTAATTTTACTTGATGTAATTCTTTCTACAATAACCATATCCAACCACTAATCCAACCTTCTTCTTTTATTTTATTGAAAAAGGGACAATTCCTCTTAAGAATTGTCCCCTTTAATTGAATTACTATTAACTGGTGGTGTTCAATACTTTAAAATAACCTTCATCGCTTTATCAATGCAGATAATTCGCCCTCAAAAACTTTTTCTTCCTTATCATTGAAAGTAGATAACAATACCGTTAGGATACCCGTTTCATTCATTGTTGCTTTCTTATCTATAACCTTTACAATGATATGTAGTTCATCATCTGGATACACCGGCTTTATAAATCTAATATTATTCATTCTTGTTCCTGCAATAACATCCTCACCATATTTACCTTCTTCAACCCATAGCTTAAATGAAATAGCTAGTGTATGTATCCCAGAAGCAATAATTCCATTAAATATTCCCTGATTTGCTTTTTCCTCATCTAAATGCATATATTGGGGGTCGAACTCACCTGCAAACCTCATAATATCCTCTTTTGTTAATTTGTATGGTTTAGTTTCGAACACATCTCCAATTGTAAATTCATCTAACTTCATAAAAACACCTCTTAAATATTAATTAACGCGATTACTTAATTTATTCTAACACCTACTATTAATGGTTAGTATTACTTTTTCCTACTTCAAGAAACCTGATCGTTGACTTAAGTACATCTTCACAAGCTTTCATAAATCTACTTAAACATCTATTTTCTTTTAATGTGTTATTCAATTAAATGGCCCGATTATTGAACACAAGTTAAACAACACTCTTAAACTATCCTGCTCCGTAACTTCAATAAGAAAAAGCCAATCCTCTTCTTGGAGAATAGCACCCGTTTAATAAGATTTTCTTACTTACATTAAAAATCTTGTTAGCTAAATAGTCCATTCTATAAGTAATCCTGCCTGTGCCAAGCCACCACCAAAACCAAATAATAAAATCTTATTTCCATTTTTTATTTTACCTTCTCGTACCGCTATATCTAAAGATAAAGCGATTGAAGCTGCAGATGTATTTCCGTAATTGACTAAGCTATATAGAGTTCGCTCTATTGGAAAACCACTTTTTTCGCATATAGACTCAATCATCCTTAAATTTGCACTGTGAGGAACAAACCAATCGACATTTTTCAACTCAATTGAAGTGTTTTTCATAACGGATTGTATTCCTTTTGGCACAGTTGTAACCGCCCACTTATAAACCTCCCGCCCATTTTGAACAATGCAACCATTTCCGACCAAATCTTTTCCATTCATTGTGTTAGATAAATTGGTACTATATAAACTATTTCCTTTCTCGCCTTCTGAACATAAATGTGATGAAATAAAACTCGGTTGTTTTTCATCATATTCAACAAGAACTGCCCCTCCACCATCTCCAAAAAGGATGCAGGTTGTTCTATCTGTATAATCGGTTACTTTAGATAGCGTTTCAGCTCCAATAACCAAAACCTTCTTGTTTAAGCCCGAAGTAATTAATCCGTTTGCCACATATAATCCATATGTAAATCCTGCACAAGCAACGTTTAAATCCATCGCTCCAGTATTCCTAATACCTAATTTTGCTTGGATATACGAAGCAACACTTGGAGTTTTAAAATCAGGAGTAAGTGTGCAAACGATAATCATATCAACATCATCAACTGATTTGTCATAACGTTCCATCAAATTCTTTACAGCTTTATAACTTATATCGCTTGTAAATTCATTTTCATTTGCAACACTTCGTTCTTTAATACCCGTACGTTGGACAATCCATTCGTCATTCGTTTCGACCATTTTTTCTAAATCATCATTTGTTAATCTTCTTTCAGGAACATAAGAGCCTATTGCAGTAATACGTGCTTTAGATTTAATCATAAAAGTTCACCCTCATTTCTATAGTTTTTAAAATTATATCACTTATTACTATGACTTGGTACTAATATGAAGTAAAAAATCCCTTTCTTTAACTATCCTGCACCGTTAGTTCAATAAAGAAAAAAAGAGCTGCATATGCAACTCAATGATCTTCAAGAAAAGCACCCGTTAGTTCAATAAGGACGCTTCTTCAACAATCGCGCCCGATTGTTGAATACCTATAAAATTATTTCAACTATTTACTTTACTTTGTCACCTACGCATCGGTTAGTTTAATAAAAACTAAGTGCTGCTTTTTATAACTTTACCAACACCAAAAGTGACTAATAGGATTAACATTACAGAAAAGACTAAAGCCCATATATTTCCTTTTCCGAATAATGCAGTTAATACCACATCACCCGAAGGAACTCCCAACGTATACAGTAATGGTAATCCGAAAATTACTGAAGCAAAACTGATTACGAAAGTTAATATAAGATTCCTTTTCTTTCTTTCCACAATTTTCACCCCCTCCCTAACTACCTTAACATAAATTTCAGAATTATCAGTAAAATCAAGCGGTTAATATAGACTTATTTTTAAACAGGAGGTAAGTCGAATAATATTGTTACCGAAGCGAAGTTTGGTACTTTTCTAAAAAAACTGTTATTCCACAATATGGCCCGATTGTTGAATAAGCTAATAATTTTTTCTTCAACTAAACTGCTCCGTTAGTGGAAGAATAAAGTTTGATTTCAATTTTATATCATCTTCACTTCATCTTTACATGCTGCGTTTATATTAGTACTTGTAACACCCAATAAAACAATGAAAAGAGGTTTTAAAATGTTAAATCCTAAGACAAAATTATTCACTGCACTTGGAATGTCAACAGCATTATTAGTAGGTGTTGGCAGTGCCTATGCTACTCAAAAAAAAGAAATAAATGAGTCGGTAGAAACTGTAAATTCTATTAAAGCACCAACCCCTGAAGAAATCCAAAAAGTATTAGAAGGTGAACCTACACCTTCTAATATTAAAGTCGAAGGTTTATTTTCTTTAAATGGTAAACCTGATTATACTGCAGACTTTTATTTGAACGATAAAAATTTATTGTCTTTATTAAAAATAAACGCACAAGAATTAAAACAAGAATTGGCAACAGGAAAATCTGTAGTGGAGATTGCAGCTTCTAAAAACGTTACTAAACAACAAGTAATTGACGTCATTGCAAAAACACAGACTGATGTACAATTTAAGGGTGAAAATAATGTCGATAGTAAACAATACGAGGAAATGTTAAAAAATATTGAACCAATAGTAATACAAGTCATCGAGCATAAAACTGAAACTCAATGGTAGAAATAAATTAACCAATCAGTAATAAAACAATGGTTCTTTCCTTTTAATCTTTCCTCTTACAATTTCATGATTTTCTTAACTAACTTGCGCCGTTCGTATTATAAGGTCAACCGGAGAAATCTGGTTGACTATTTTTTATTCAATTTATAGATTGATAGTAGCCGGAGTAGAACGGACCTGCCCGTGGGACTTGATCCCGACAACTAAACTGTTCGCCCTCTACTTGTTAACACATGATTAGGCTGGTTGGGACAAAGGGATCCCGTATAACAAGCGAACGGCTATGTCCTTTATTAAACTATCCTGCACCGTTAGTTGAGTAAGGCAAGATAAAATCATAAAAATAGACCAAACATATTTTAAATATATAATATGTTTAGTCTATTTATTTATATACGTTTGAAGGTTGTCACCCTAAGATAAGTATTTGAAAGGTCTTTTTGTTGTTTAAGATTTCATTATTCTTCCGCGGGTATTTCCCCTGCTTCACACGGGTATCTACCTATTTCGCTCGATTCACCTTATATAGAAACTTATTTTTTAAAGCGATTACGTGTGTTGGCATAGACAACTACGAAAATTGTAAGACCTATAAAGAGAACGAGCCCGATGATAAATAGCCATCTCGTTTTGAATAGCTCGTTCAGTCCCCATAATAGTAAACAAAAACAATAGCCGTACATCACTTTGCCCACAAATTTAGCGAGTGCTTTTTCGTTATATTTCTCTTTCTCACTGTCAGACATCGTATTGTAGCCCGCTATTAAAAATGCGCCTTTGCCTTGTGATAAAACAATCGCAAAGATTAGGAACGGAATCATAATGATCAACCAAACAATGGCATCCATGTTGCTTAGTCTTTACTTTCATTCATAATAAACTGCTGAATGGCTGGCAGTAATTCTTTATGAAGTGGTAATGATGGGTCTGAATATGTTGCTAAATTCTTCGTACGATCTGCCGGAGCATTTTTTAACACATGATTCATTCCGTCCATATATACCAGCTTGGCATCTGGTTTACCTTTCTTTAACACTTCCGCATCAGTCGCAACTACTTGTAAGTCAGTTGTACCTTGAAGAATTAAAACTCGGCTATTCACTTTTGCTAACTCACTTGCAGGGTTATATTTTAACCATGAAATCATATACGGTTGAACGGAAGAACGGAAGAGTGATTGTAAATCTGGAGAAACGTTTTTCACTAGCTCTCCTTTTTTCAAGGTTGCAAGAGCATCTGTTGATTCTTTTAGAAGCTCTGGCGATAATTGACCTTTTAATTGCTCTAACAAAATTTCATCTGCTGGTCTTCCAGCACCTGCTATGGAAACAAAGGACTCTACATTTGCTTTTTGTGCTGCTAGCAAACCAATCAGTGAGCCTTCGCTATGTCCAATAATATGAACACTCGAATACGCTTTATCGGCTAAAAGAGCATTAATCACTTGTACTGTGTCATCTACGTATTGGTCAATCGTGATATCCTCTTCCTTAGTTAAAAGGGATTGATTATCGCCAAGTCCACGTTTATCATAGCGAACAGTTGCAATACCCTCATTAGCTAACCCTTCCGCAATCATTTTTAAGCTATTATTTTTACCAGCTATTGCTGAATTTCCATCCTTATCAGTTGGTCCAGAGCCTGCTATAATAAGTGCCACTGGAGATGGCTCCTTGCTAGCCTTTTGAAGAGCGATTGTTAACTCACCATCTTTAACAGGAATCTTTAACGTTTCATACGTAACTGGTTGTTCTGGTTGTTCTGGTTGTTCTTTGAATGGTTTTAAGACAAGTGGGAATTTACCACCATTTTGTTGAAACGTTGCTTCAATTTGCCCATCTTTTAATGTTCCGTTAATTTCAACTGCCGAGCCATTTAAATTGATCGAAACACTCACTTGATCACCATTGTATTTAATGCTTTTAAATGGATAATTGGATAATCCTTGTGCCGGTACTGATAATGTCCCACTATCTTTCTGCAAATCAACGATAATTGGAAGTGCTCCGTTTGGCGTTTCAATATTCCCTTCCCATTTACCTACTAACTGTTCATTCATTTTATTGTCCTCCTTTGTCTCTTTACCTTTTGTATTGTCTTCCTTTTGGGCGCATGCTGCTAATAATAAGAGCGCACAACATAAAAACAAAAGTTTTTTCATAAAATCTCTCCTTCTATATGAAGATGACTAATAAGATTGGCAAAAATATTACAAGTAAAATGATATAACTCCATTTATTCGCTAAATTCACAGTCCAACCAACACCGTATTTCTTTTGTACTAATAGTGAAGGATCATTTTTATTGATGTAAACAATACCCCATTTCCAATATCGATCATCGGCTGCAGCTGTTTCGTTTGTATGTAAATCATCAAAGCGCTCATTACTTTTACTTAACTTCCAAATTAAGAGGATAAGTCCCCCTAAAGAAACGATCATAAAAACGATAAAAAGTGGAAAGAAGTAAGGAGCAGTTTGATTTTCTAAAATCACTGTCGTGTAATGTAAAACAACAAGAAGAATGGTCAGACTATAATTAATTGCTGCGAGGTACCAGCTGCCATATTTACGCTGTGTAAGCTCTCTATTGGCTGAAGCTTCTTTCGCCTGTGCACTCAATTGTATTTTGGCACTTTTCATACCTATGCTCATGATGAAAAAGCTAATTTGTGTCCCTAGTAAAATAAGCGGCATTACAATAACTGATAGCCAAGTTTTTTCTGTCCAACCGTCTACCTCACCTGCTGCATTCCAATGGGTAGCAAATACATCCGGGATGGCATTGTAATTCATATAAGTAAAGGTAATCAATGCTAACGTGATAATAATTGGTAATGTAAAAAATGTAGGTGAAAGTACTTCATCTCGATCTCGAATAGATAAATCCATCACATAAACAGTTTTTACATGCACTTCCCAATTTTCTTGCTTTTTTAGTTTTTTTGTTTTTATATGATAAAACATATAAAGTCCAGCTGATATAAGAAGCACGACATAAAGCAAGATAAAGGATAATAAAACAAATTGCTCTTCTTGAATGGACGTAAACAGTAGCAAAATTTGGCCTAAAAGAAAGGCAACTGCTATGCTCCCGACCATCATGCTGTAGTGCTTTTTAAATATACGTAATTGCTGATGTTTCACATAAGGTTCTGGAATTGAAACACCAAACACAGTTGTTTTTCTCGCAAAATATGGTGTTAAAGTTTCCAGTACTCCTACAAAGATAAAGATGCTTAATATAAAAAGCATATTTCCCCTACTTCCATTGTTTTAAAATTCGATGAAACAAACTTGTCATCTGATCTTTTTCGAGACCACGTGCAATGGCCTCTGCCATAATTGGTTTTAATGCATTTTCTACTTTTTCAACTTCCGTCTCTTCCAGTTCTTTTTTTTGACCACCGATAATGATAGCCTTTGCTTTCGGCTTTAATTCGATTAACCCTTTTTCTTCAAGTTCATGATAGCTCCTACTAACTGTACTGACATTGATACCTAAATCCGAAGCCATTGAACGAACTGAAGGTAATGTATCACCATTTTTTAGCTTTCCCTTAGCAATTAACTCAATCAATTGATTCGCTAACTGCTTATAGAGCTGTAATTCATTGCTTGGATCTAAATGAATATGCATCTTACCCCTCCCATCTGTACCGCTCTTCACCAAACAGAAATCTGTCGCACTTAGAGTAATACAGTATTCTAAAAATGTAAAATTCTATATAAAGCGGAAAATAATCAATTGGGATCTTCTTCCCTCTGAGGTTTTTAGGTCAATTAATGCGAAATAAAAAAGGACCCAGAAAGATTCTGGGTCCAAGAACACTTATTTCTATTTGATTTGATCTGTATCGGTTATTGCTTCTTCTTAAGATACAGCAAAACAGACTATCCTCTGCCTCACCGATTCCTTAAGATTTTAGAAGCTCACCCTATACAGTTGTGGCGGACTTTCCTGAGATTCCTGGTCTTTGGGTGTTTGACTACTCATTCTACATCCTCCTCATCATATAAGATTAATAAGTGATTCCTCTCTTAATATGAACCGTTTCACAAGTGTTTATTCATGTGATGAGCATTTTTATTAAAAGTGCCTTGATGTAGAATAAAACTCCACGGAAATGCAGAGTTTTCATTTTAGGCGTCTTCTTTAAAGACCTGTTGTGTAATGGATCAATTATGCCTCGGCATAATTGCGTCCGGAATCGGCTTTGTGATTGCACAAAGAACTCCTTTCCGATTCCGTGAGTGGAAAACCTATGTAAGGCACTAATTGTAATAGTGCTTCCACAATTTCTGTCTGTGTCAAACCTGCATGCAAACCACATTTAATATGTGTTTTTGTTTGTGAGGCAGCACCTTGAGTTACTACTGCTGTGATGACAACAAGTGCACGGCTTTTTGCATCTAGCCCTGGTCGTGAATACACATCACCATAGGCAAATTCAATAATCATTTTGCGTAAATCTGGTGCTACATCAGCTAGTGCATCTGCCTCAGAGGACTGATGGATACATCCGCAGGTGTGTTTTTACCTTACTGCACTAACGTAGTTCATCGTGCTATTTCTGTTGCCAGAAACTACACTCACCATAGCTTGAAAGCACATCAACAATTACGAAAAATTAATAAATATCACACAATTTTATTAGATTTTTTTAACTGTTTCAGAGCTCCCATTGTTATTTCTTTTCACAAAAACCCCAATTCCGCGTCTCCAGAATTGGGGATTGTCCTTCACTTATGTAAGGGTCTCATTTTCGTTTCACCCACTGGCTCTAACGAAAAAGGAAATGGTTTTTCATAGTGCCTCTCTGGACAGCTTTAATGAATATCTATGCAAAAGTCACAAGGACATGCACGCTAAGGAAATTGATCAATTATGCCTCGGCATAATTGCGTCCGGATTCGGCTTTGTGCTTAGGCCTGCGTGAGGGCCGATACGATGTCGGTCATTTCGGTAATGCCACAGGACGTGGCGTTCTTAGACTGAGTTCCTCTATTTCAGCGGATGTTTGTACACCCGCTGAAATAAGTTAAACAAGACAAGCTTTTGCCTTTTCGATTTGGATGGTTACTTGATCAAATCCTGTACCACCTAAAGAATGGCGACGACGAACGGCTGCTTCAGGCGCTAATACATCGTAAATATCCGCTTCGATAAGCTCACTTTCTTTTTTCATGTCTTCAAGCGGTAAATCTAATAAGTAGATACCCTGTTGAATACATGTGAATACAAGTTTTCCTGTGACTTCATGTGCTTCACGGAAAGGCATGCCTTTTGTTGCTAGATAATCTGCAAGTTCCGTAGCATTGGAGAAGTCAGAGTGTACTGCCTGATGCAAACGCTCTGTATTGACAGTCATCGTGCGAATCATACCTTCAAAGATTTTTAGTGAACCAAGAATTGTATGGACTGTATCGAACATACCTTCTTTATCTTCCTGCATATCTTTGTTGTATGTTAACGGTGTTCCTTTTAAAACTGTTAATAAGCCCATTAAGTTACCGTAAACACGCCCCGTTTTTCCACGGATTAACTCCGCCATATCAGGATTTTTCTTTTGTGGCATAATAGATGAGCCCGTTGAGAAGGCATCATCTAATTCGATAAATTTGAATTCATCTGTCGACCACAATATAATTTCTTCTGCAAAACGAGATAAATGCGCCATTAATAATGATGAATTGCTTAAAAATTCAACGATAAAATCACGGTCACTTACTGCATCCATAGAGTTTGCATAAACCTCGCTGAAGCCTAAAAGCTCAGCGGATTTTAAGCGGTCGATTGGGAAAGTTGTACCTGCCATGGCACCTGCACCTAAAGGCAGAATATCGATACGCTTAAGCGATTCCGTAAAACGTTGTTTATCACGCTCTAACATCCAGAAATAGGCCATTAAGTGATGGGCAAATGAGATTGGTTGAGCACGTTGTAAATGTGTATAGCCAGGAGCAATTGTTTCTACATGCTCCTCAGCCTTTTCTAGCAATGTCTTTTGGAATGTCTCAATTAAACCGATTGCTTCCTTCACACGTTTTTTCAAGAAAATATGCATATCCGTTGCTACTTGATCATTTCGGCTACGGCCTGTGTGAAGCTTACCTCCTACAGGACCAATTAAATCAATCAGCATTTTTTCCAGATTTAAGTGAATATCTTCATTGGCAACTGTAAATTCAAGCTCACCTGTAATTGCTTTTTCTTGTAATTGTGCAAGTCCACCGAGAATTATCTCTACGTCAGCTGCTGGTAAAATTCCTGTTGCGCCAAGCATCGTAACATGTGCTACGCTACCTTCAAGGTCTTCCAGAACAAGCTGTTGGTCAAAGCCAATCGATGCGCCGAACTCGTCCACCCATGCTTCTGCTGATTTTTGGAAACGTCCGCCCCAAAGTTTTGTCATAACAGCTCACCTTTTCCTTCGTATCTTTTCGAAAAGATGCAGCATAGCGCAATGCTACACTACACCTCGCTTGTCAAATTAGTTTTTATTTACTGAAGAGTTAACCACTGTTGGTAGACCCCATAATTCGATGAAACCTACTGCTGAAGCATGGTTGAATTGGTCTTCTTTAGAATATGTTGCTAGCTTTTCGCTATAAAGTGAATTTGGAGATTTACGTCCTTCCACAATTGCATGACCTTTGTAAAGCTTCACGCGCACAGTTCCGTTCACAAACTTTTGTGATTCAGCAAGGAATGACTCCAGTGCTACACGTAATGGAGAGAACCATAAACCATCATAAATTAATTCAGATAATTTTTTCTCAATGACTGGCTTGAAGTGTGCTAACTCTTTTACAAGCGTTAAGTCTTCAAGCTCTTTATGAGCCGTTAATAGCACTTTTGCTCCTGGAATTTCATACACTTCACGAGATTTAATACCAACTAATCGATTTTCTACGTGATCGATACGACCAACACCGTGTGCTCCAGCTACTGCATTTAGCTCTTGGATTAAATCAGCAAGCTTCATTTCTTTACCATTTAAAGATACTGGCTTACCAGCTACAAATTCAATTTCTACGTATTCCGCTTCATCTGGAGCATTTTCCACGGAAACTGTTAAACCGTATGCTTCTTCTGGTGGAGATACCCATGGATCTTCCATTATGCCCGCTTCATTTGCACGGCCCCATAAGTTTTGGTCGATTGAGAATGGTGAATCTAACGTTGCAGGAATCGGTACATCATGTTTCATTGCATATTCGATTTCCTCATCACGGCTCCAGCCCCACTCACGTACAGGTGCTAATACCTCTAAATCTGGATTTAACGCTTTGATTGAAACTTCGAAACGAACTTGGTCATTACCTTTACCTGTGCAACCGTGAGCTACTGCATCCGCACCTACTTGGTTTGCAATTTCCACTAATTTTTTAGAAATTAATGGACGAGAAAGTGCCGATACTAGTGGGTATTTTTGTTCGTACCAAGTATGAGCTTGTAATGAAATTAATGCATATCCTTCAGCGAATTCATCCTTCGCATCTACCATATAGGATTCAATTGCTCCTACTTGAAGAGCTTTATTTTTTACAAATTCAAGATCCTTACCTTCACCAACGTCAAGACACACTGCAATAACATCCCAACCTTGTTCTTTTAACCATGGAATTGCTACAGAAGTATCAAGACCTCCTGAATATGCTAATACTACTTTTTTATTCGCCATAAAAAATGCGCCTCCAATTAATCTATAAGATATGTATGTTTATACATTCATTTAAAAGTTTATACACGAATAGTATCATGTTATAAAAATTAAAACAAGTGTATTTTTATAAATTTCTAGACTTTTATGTTTATTGTAAAAAGTGAGTCATTACAATACTTTAAGCCTTTGTACCAACTATGAATATTTTCACTCGGATAAACAAATTATTACTAACTACATGAATGTATATTATATAAATGCCAGGAAAGTAAATGGCTCTTCGGCAAAACGAGGGGTTGATTTCCGTTCCGGATGGGGGTGTCTGATGAGAAAATGACATGTGTTTTAACAATTGGTGATGAGCCGTAAAAAAACTGTAGACACACTCAATTTTCACTTGAGTATGTTTACAGTTTTTTTTCTTTCAGCGGGTGTCCAAACACCCACTAAAAGAAATTAAAGGCTCCGCCGGATGTCACAGAATCGGAAAGGAGTTCTTTGTGCAAGCACAAAGCCGATTCCGGACGTAATTATGCCAAGGCATAATTGATTGACTATTTTTTATTAAAAAATGATTTGCCTAAAATTTCAACGGTTGCAGGTGCCATTGCATACAGCTTGCTTGTTAATCCCATGATCCTTGGTAAATTAACCTCTCGAACAGGGCGCCCGATTGTTTTTACAGTAGCTTGTGCAACTTCTTCAGCTGTTAATAAAAATCTTCCTAAAGACTCGCGATAGCCACTTTCATCACTAGCCTTATCTAAAAATGGTGTATCGATTGGACCTGGATGTATTGCAGTGACTTTCACATTATACGGAGCCAGTTCCATGCGAAGCCCATTCGTAAAGCCAACAATCGCATGCTTTGTAGCAGCATAAACACTAGCCTTAGGTGTCGCTACCTTTCCTGCCTGTGAGCCGATGAAGATTAGCTGACCTTGCTGACGTTGTATCATAGGTGCTGCTAGACGTTTTGCTAAATATATCGGTACACTGACATTTAGCTCTACCATTTGTCTAATAGCTTCATCTGATAATTCAGGTGCAATGCCAAATTTACCTACCCCGGCAGATAAAATAGCTACATCAAGAGGCGGTAGCTGTGCGCATACTTCATCGATTGTAGTTAAATTAGTTAAATCTGCTTGGATCACGTGTGCGCCTGCTCGATCTAATGCTTTCAATGCCACCGCATTACGTCCTGTTGCATAAACCGTATGACCTTGTGCTACTAATAATTCTGTAATTTTCAGTCCAACACCACTTGTTGCACCTGTCACGAAGATAGTCTTTTTATTCACGCTCATGCTTAAACCTACTTCCTTTGAAATAAATAGATGCCTTCTTCCGTTTTAGTAGATGTAATCAAATTGTTGGCCTCTAAGTAATCTAAATAACCGAGCGTTTTGGACAACGTCAGACCAAGCTGACGCTGAAAAATTGCTGGGTAAAAGCGCTTCGTTACTTGTACAGCAGTTAATGCTTCGTCCCCAAATAATTCGCAAACCTTCAAAGATTGCTGATGCTGGCGTTCTAGCCGTTTATCAATTAAATCAGGAATATTCTCTAGCTCAGCACCATGTCCTGTATACATCTTTTTTACGGGTAATCGACGTAAAATTTCTAGCGATTCATTATATTGTAGTAACGATTTAGTACGTCCTAATGTACGGTCTAGTGGTGGCTCAATTAATGGGTTTGGTGTTATTTTTTCAAGCAATAAATCTCCACCTATTACATGATGAGTTTTTTCATCCCAGTAGATTAAATGGCTTTGTGCGTGTCCTAATGTTTCAATAGCCTTTAATCCAGGATGTCCTGGTACTTCATCCCCATCATTAAGAATTTGTGTTAATGGTCGTTCACCTACAAGCTCTATTTCACGGCGGACATGTACACTCGGCTGGATATATTGTTGAGGAACTCCGTGCTCAAATAAGCGTTCACTGTAAAACTGCACATGGTAACGTAAAAATTCCTCGTCATGACGAAGCCATTTATCGTTATAGGCATGCCCTAAAATTTCTGCGTTTGGAAAGGCATCCACCCAACCTGCATGATCTGGATGATGATGGGTTAACACAACCTGTTCAATATCTTGCATGTCAAAGCCCGCTGCTCGAATACCCCATTTTAGAGCATCATAGGCTTCCATTGTTTTTGGACCAACATCAAAAATTGTCAATGCATCACCTTTTACAACAAATGCATTCACATCTCCTACTTCATAGGGTGTTGGTATTTCTATTTTGTATATAGACAAAAGCTGTTTCCCCCTTTTATGCAACTAGTGAATACCTATTCATTCTATTTTACAAGTTTTTCTTCTTTTCGTCACCCTCCTGTTGACAGGTTGAAGTATTATCAATATAATTTTGAATAATCTAATTATTAATGTGCGTTGATGAAGCCAAGTACGTAATTGGTGAAGGTGTCTTAGAGAGTGTTACATTTGCTGAAAGTGACATCACCCGCTCCCATTACCGAACCTACTTCTGAGCAGTTATGAAAACATAACCGTTTCCCTTGCGTTAAAAGGGCTATGAGTTGTGCCAATTGGCAAACAAAGGTGGTACCGCGGAAACAACAGCGTTTTCGTCCTTCTTTATAAGGACGAGAGCGCTTTTTTATCTGCATTCAGCAAATGTCTTTTGTTTGAATGCAGGTGTGGTTCCTTTTCAGTGGGTGTCCAAACACAAACTGAAATAGAGGAACTCAGTCTAAGAACGCCACGTCCTGTGGCAACAACTGAGTGACCAACATCACGTTGGCCCAAAGTCTCCGGCGGATGTCACGGATTTTCAAAGGAATGAATTGAGCTAGCACAATTCAAAATCCGGACGCAATTACGCCAAGGCGAAATTGATTTTGATTTTGAACTGGAGGTTTTATCATGAAAAAAATATTATTTATTGGTGCAGGCTCGATGGCAGAGGCATTGATTCAGGGCTGGATTAAACAAAAGGTATTTACAGCACAAGAAATTTACGTCACCAATCGCTCCGACAAAGAACGCTTACATTTTTTACACGACACATATGGTGTAAATGGCCATTTTGATGATAGAATTTATCAGCAGGCTGATTTAATCATTTTAGCGATGAAACCTAAGGATGCCGTTGCAGCGATGCGTGAGCTAAAGCCTAAAATTACAGAGCATTCAGCTGTTCTTTCTATTTTAGCTGGTATCGCCATTTCTACTATTATAGAACATTTAGGTGCTCGTCCAGTTGCACGCGTTATGCCAAACACTTCTGCCACTATTGGGATGTCTGCAAGTGGGATTGCATTTAATGAAAAAGTGACAGCAGAACAGCGCTCCATTTTCTTACAGCTTTTAGAGGCGGTTGGTTCAGTTATTGAGGTGGGTGAGGATCAATTACATGCTGTAACGGCTCTTTCTGGGAGTGGGCCGGCTTATATTTATTATTTAATGGAGGCATTTGAACGTGTTGGTACAAAGGTTGGTCTCTCGAAGGATACAGTACGACTATTAATGACGCAAACACTTGCTGGTACTGCGGAAATGCTGAAGCAATCAGTCGATGAACCTGATGTCTTACGCCGTAAAGTAACAAGTCCAGGCGGTACAACAGAAGCTGGAATTAAAGCTCTTGAACAATATCAATTTAATGAAGCCATTGAAGCATGTATTAAAGAAGCTGAAGCTCGATCTCGTTCGCTTGCAAATAGTAAATAATGGGTGCAAAATAGAGTGTATCACTAGGGATTAGGGGGCTTTATATTGGCTAAATTATTTGAACCTTATCAATTACAAAATATCTCTTTAAAAAATCGTGTTGTGATGGCACCGATGTGTATGTACTCGGCGCAGGATGATGGGCTTGTCACACCATTCCATCAAGTACATTATGCAACGCGGGCTGCTGGGCAAGTTGGTTTAATCATCGTCGAAGCTACTGGAGTTGTACCTGAAGGTCGTATATCTAGTAACGACCTCGGAATTTGGGATGATGCTCATATCGAAGGTTTACGTCAATTAGTTCAAGGAATGAAGGCATACGGGGCAAAAACCGGCATACAACTTGCACACGCTGGACGTAAAGCAACTGTAGATGGAGAAATATTTGCTCCATCTGCCATTGCATTTAGCGATGCTTATAAAACGCCAACTGAGATGACATTAGAAGACATTGAATATGTTGTAGAAGCATTTAAACAAGCAGCTGTACGGGCGACTAAAGCGGGCTTTGATGTTCTTGAAATCCATGGAGCACACGGCTATTTAATTAGTGAGTTTTTATCACCTGCAACGAATAAACGCAATGACCAATACGGTGGTTCTCAAGAAAATCGTTATCGATTATTACGTCAAGTCATTGATGCTATTCGTAGTGTTTGGGAAGGTCCTTTGCTTGTGCGTGTTTCCGCTGAAGACTATGCAGAAGATGGTACAACGATGGATGACTTTATCATCTTCAGTCGTTGGATGAAATCACAGGGTATCGATTTAGTGGATGTTTCTACGGGTGGTGTCGTGCAAGCACATATCAATGTTTTTCCAGGCTACCAAGTAAGTCATGCTGAAGCGATTAAGCATGGTGCTAATATTCCAACTGGAGCAGTCGGCCTTATTACGACAGCCATTCAAGCAGAGGAAATTTTACAAAACAATCGTGCTGACTTAATTTTCCTAGCACGCGTTCTTCTGCGCGAGCCATATTGGCCACTTCATGCTGCTAAGGATTTAGGAGAAGAAATTAAACCTCCAGTGCAGTATGTACGCGGTTGGTAGAAAATAGCGGTATATAGACTTTTCATTTCAATAAATAGGGTTTTGTGCTCATCCCTCTATTGAAGAAGTTTTGGATCGTGCTTGTGCTGTTCGGCGGAGCGATTTGGGGCTTTATTCGCAAAAAACTCGGATTGAAGAAAGAGCAGTCGGAGCAACAACCGACACAATCGGAGCAACCGGCACAGGACCAGGCGAGTGACAGCAGCAAGGTTAATTTGTAAGAGCAATAACCACATCCGCTAAACGTTTCGCGGATATGGTTATTGAATTGATCCAAATGAGATAATCAAAGCCCCTCCTAATCACCCGCTAGCCAAAGTGTTAGGAGGGGCTTTTCATGTCGTTTATTCATTTAATGAAGCGCTTTATAAAATATGCTACGCAAGCACGGTTGCGATTACAAGAAACACAATATCAAACTCATTTTGAAGAAATGCCCGGTGACCTTCTATACCATCCATCACACTTGTCACCTGATCATCTACTTGGCTCAAACAATTCTGTTAACATTGCATTTACATCTTCATGATCCTCAGCCATTAAAATACTCAAAACTTATATTATTCAGCCCCATCACCATAACGTAAATCAACTTACAAAGCATAGGTTTTACAAATAACTTCCCTACTTTTGATATGAACCATTAATAAAGTTATGAGATCGATAAGTAATTGTCGAAATGGTTAACAATAGTTTTACAGATAATCCCTCGTCTGAAATAAACATAATAACTCTTCAGGAACCTTTACCGAACCCTTATAAAAAAGATATACAGGAACATTTGGCAAAGCTATTTCATCGAAGGGAACGATGTTAAACCTCCCTTCCATCCGCTCTCTTCTTACAATCATCCGTGGCAAAAATGACATGCCTAATCCGTCTTTTATTAAGCGCTTTACCACATAGGATTGAGATATGGACACTTGCTTGGTCACTACATATTTTTCCTGAAGTTTATGTAATAAATCCTCCCAAATAGTTGGATGATGGTGTGTAAATAAAGTGTAGGTTTGAAATAATTCCTCATAATCAATATAAGCCCCTGTCTCATCATCGAAAGCATCCAGGGGAATAACCAATTCTAAAGGACTCTCTACAAGGAGCTCTTGATGCCAATGGCGGTAACGCGTTGGCAATAAGGAAATACCAATATGCGCCTTATCACTATTGATTAAATCTTCAATTTTTGCTGAATCCTCCACTAGAATCGATATTTCAATGGCAGGATTTTCATTGATAAACTGATAGATAACATGGGGTAATATTGTTTCCACCATTAACGGGGTCATTGCAATCACTAGCTTTTCTTCAATACCTTTAGTGGCTAACTGAAAACGTTCAATACTTTTTTCCCATTGATGGATGATTTGCTGAGCTTCTATTAGAAAGAGCTGCCCTGCCTCCGTTAATTGCACTCGATTTTTTTCACGTTTGAACAATTTTACATTCAAGAAATGTTCCAACTGATGAATATGAACTGTGATACTTGGTTGCGATAAATGTAATTCCTCTGCGGCTACTCGAAAATTACAAGATTTAGCGGCTACTACAAAAGACTGTATCCATTTATAATCCATAATCTCACCTCTTTCATTAATGTTAATAATCAACTTCATTAACTATATTTAATTTACTAAATTATCCAACAATAATAAACTAAAATTAGATCGATTACTTTTACACAAAGGGGAGAATCGTATGTTAGCTAGATTAAGTAAACAATTTCGTACTTTTGCAAAAGATGAATGTGAAAACTCAAGTCCACTGTATGAACATTTAGCCAATAAGATTGCCGATGATGATGAAATATTAAAAGTTGTCGCATTTATACCTCAAGGACAACCTGTACCTAATTTATTATTAGCTGGTGTTCAGTATTTGCTGTCATCATCCAAAGACGAATTAGTTAATTTTTATCCATCTTTAACGACAACACCCAAAGCAATTGATGAAGTGTATCCTGTTTTTAAAGCATTCGTCTTATCCCATTCAGAAGAATTGAAGATTTTATTTCAAGAAAAACTTGTTCAGACTAATGAAATTCGCCGTTGTTCTTACCTTTATCCAATGATGACAGAAATTTATAAAAGCCACCAAAAACCAATAGCTTTAATAGAAATCGGTGCGAGTGCAGGACTTCAACTTGGAATGGATCAATACAATTACTGCTATAATCAACAGGTTCACGTAAACAATTGTCATAGCGCTTTCGTTTTGTCCTCAGAAAATCGAGGAGAACCGCTTCCAGCTTCTATTACAAATGCTCCAGTTGTTTGTAAACGAGTTGGCATCGATTTAAATCCTATTGATATTCATAATGAGGAAGAACTCCAATGGCTCCAAGCATTAATTTGGCCTGAGCATGAAGAGCGAAGACTTTTGTTAAATCAAGCACTTCCTATTTTAAAAGAACTCGATTTAGAGCTGATAAAAGGAGATGCTATTAAACTTATAAAAGAAATTAGTAGAGATATTAATCAAGATGCGATGTTAGTTGTTTATCATACGCATGTGGCAAATCAAATCCCAATGGAATTACGCCTTGAACTAATTGAACAATTAAAAGTGATCAGCATGGAAAGACCTCTCTACCATTGTTATAACAATTTATTTGATATGCAACTACATCAAGATTTTATTGATCAAGGAGAGATAGAATCTATACGAATAATGGAACGCCCTGATGGTCATGCTCGATGGTTCAAGTGGTCCAACAATCAATAAAAAGCACGAAAAAACGCTGAGTAAGATTACCTTCTTACTGCAGCGTTATGTTGTCGATAAACTATTATATAATGAATTTAAGGTTTCTATTTATAAAGTATGGCTCATGGACAAAACGAGGGGTTGATTTCCGTTCCGACTGAGCGCTTTCCTGGGGACGTCCGATGAGCCGCTTCGCTTAGCATGAACTTCTGGCATATCACTCTAATTTTTTACTGTATATTTTTTGATTGCAGGTAGAATATCGTTCCCTATAATTTCAATATTTTTCATTAATTTATCGAACGGCACACCGCCAAAATCAATTTGTGCCATAAATCGTTGCATGCCATAGAGCTCGTATTGATATAGTAATTTTTCAATAATTTGTTCCTTACTTCCGACCATTAAGGCGTCTCGTGTATCTGTCGCTTCCGCAAATTGTTGCTTTGGATAACCGGCGCCGCGAATTGCTTGGAATCCACCATTTAAATGTGGGTGCATCCCTTCTAGTGCCTCTTTCGTCGTATCAGCAACGTAAAATAGGCTTGCTGTAGCAATCGGTAACTCTTTCAGATCAAAACCACTTCGCTCCGCAGCTTCTCTGTAGGCATCAACTGATGGCTTAAAGTTAACGGCAGGACCACCTAATGTCGTTAGCATCATCGGAATGCCCATAGAGCCTGCTTTAATAGCACTAGCGGGTGGTCCACCGACAGCACGCCAAATTGGCAACGAGCCATTTTTAGGTTGTGGCAAAATTTGCGCATTGTGAAGTGGCGCACGGAATTGTCCTTCCCAAGTGACAAGCTCATTGTCATTTATTTTTTTCAGTAGCTCTAATTTTTCTTCAAAAATGTCTTCATAATCCTTTAAATCAATGCCTAGTAATTGATATGCACCTACTCGAGAGCCACGACCAGCAACTATTTCTGCACGTCCATCTGAAATTAAATCAATCGTTGCAAAATCTTCATATACACGTACTGGATCAGAGACACTTAGTACCGTCGCAGAGCTTGTTAATTTAATTTTTGATGTAGCTTGTGCGATCGCTCCTAAAACAACCGTGTGTGCCTGTGTAGTAAAGTACGATTGGTGACTTTCTCCCACACCAAACACATCGATACCTGCTTGTTCTGCAAGCTGACTTGCTTCAACTAGCTCTTGGATTCGTTGCTGAGCTGAAATTCGTCCACCTGTTAATGGGTTTGGAATATGATCCCCTAATGAATAGAGGCCAAATTCGATGCCTTTCGATTGATCAATGCGGTATTTTTCCATAATTAAACCTCTCCTTAATCTAGTGGTTCTAAATTAGCTTCGATTTCTGCACGTCTTTCTTCTAAAAATGGAGGGAGATCAAGTTCTTTACCAAGATCCTCTACTGCCGAATCAACTGTAAATCCTGGGCCATCTGTTGCCATTTCAAATAAAATTCCATTACGATCTCTGAAATAAAGACTTTGGAAATAATAACGATCCACAATGCCAGTACTATCAAAGCCCTGTTCCTTAATTTTGATATCCCACTGTTGTAATTCCTCCACTGTTCCGACACGTAGTGCTAGATGATGAATACTACCACGACCAGGTTTCTCACTTGGCCCTTCTAATTCTTTAACGACGATTTCTCCAAGTACTTCACCAGGAATGGATTGCAATATTGCTTCTTTTTCACTTTCTTCAACAGCTGTGTAGTTAAATAATTCTTTTAATAAATTTACTGTCCGTTGCAAGTAACGCACTGTCATTTCAACTGTACCCATCCCTAAAATGCGATGTTCTGCAGGGATATCAGAGCCGTCCCATGGTTGCCAATGAGCTGGTGTTGCGTGATCATGATTGTTTAAAAGCACCATTCGTAACCCTTCATGATCCTCGAAAAATAAAGCATCTTTCCCTGCATAAGTTGTAATTCCACTATGTTCAACCTCGAATTCTTGAAAACGATTTTTCCAATATTGCAGACTGTCATAGCTTGGCACTAGTAGTCCAATACGTGTAATGGCATTTGTTCCTCGAACTGTCCGTCCTGCTACAGGCATTTCAAAAAATGTTAATTCTGTACCCGGTGCTCCTGTTAAGTCTCCATAAAACAAGTGATACATGGAAGGCGAATCTTGGTTTACTGATTTCTTTACTCGACGTAAGCCGAGAATTTTTGTATAAAAATCATTATTACGTTTGCCGTTTTTTGTTAGCATTGATATATGATGATGTCCACTTAATTTGTTCACGAATGTTTCCTCCTTATTTTCACTTGACTAAGCAAGTGATAGTGTAAAAAAATCACGCTGGTGGTAATTTTTTATCACGACTATGCTTCTCTATTTTCGACATTAGTGTATTTAAAGTTTTGATTTCTTCTTCTGTTAATACTTCTTCAAAAAATGAAGATTGAAATTGTAGCTGACTTGGTGTTGCCGCATCAATCATCTGCTCGCCTTTAGCTGTTAGTGAGATTGTTTTAGTCTTCCAATTTTGCTTACGTTCAATAAGTCCATCTTTTTCAAGACGAGCAAGCATCCGAGACATACCACCTTGCGTCACTATCACTTTCTCTGCTAATTGGGATTGCGTTAACGGTGCATATGTCTTAATTTGGATTAGGACATCAAATTGTGCAGTCGTTAAGTCAAAGCGCTTTAAAAACTCATTGGATAGTTGATTACTTTGATTTGTAAAGCGCATCATCCGAATCCACGTCAGTGTTCCGAGCGTGTGTTTTCGCATCGCTTCCTCCCCCTCTCATTCATCACTTTACAACGCAAATGATAAATAAGCAAGAAAAATATCTCGAATTCAAGATATTTTTCAGTGTGAAGCTCACACTATATAATGCCATGCGTCGTAATTGGATATAAGTTTCCTTTAAAGGCAAACGAAATTCTCCCTGTTTCTTCAGACACTACCAGGACAAGCGCATCACTTACTTCACTTAACCCTAATGCTGCTCGATGTCTTGTGCCTAATTTCTTTTCCCCCGTATATATCTCTGACAGAGGCAGTACATTTGCTGCTGACTCAATTAGATTTTGGCTTACCAAAACTGCGCCATCATGAAGTGGGTTTCCAGGATAAAAAATAGATTCTAATAAGGAATGCGTTACTTCTGCACCAATATGAATACCAGGCTGTATAATCGATGCCACAGAATCCTCCCGTTCGATCACGATTAGTCCCCCGTGTCTTCTTCTAGACATATTTTGTACGCAATGCGAAAGCTCAGGATATTTTTCAGTAAACGGGGAAAGATAGCAATTTAAATAAAAGGTTGCAGCTTTCATTTCAATCGTTACAAATTTCTCTTTAATTTTTTCAAAATTCCCCAGAAGACAGTTTGCCTCAGTATCCATTGCTTCTACATTTTGCTGTAATGAATGAATGACCTGCAGAAGCTCTTCCTTTAATGTTTGTTTCATTGGTGAAAAATCGCAATTTGTTGGATCCACAAAAAACACCCCGCTTTTCAAATTTATTATGAAAAAACTCGTATTTATTTTTAGTTTCTCTAGATGGAATTATTTTATTCATCTTGGATTTGTTTATTAAACTAATACCCCCTGCTTATAATGATGTTTTGTTGTTGATCAAATATAAAAAGAGTAATTGTGGAATTAACTTTACGTTTCACGGTTTTTTTAGATTAATTTAACATTTCCAATTTTTTCTTTTATAATAAAATAAAATGGTTACCTATTGGAGGTGCTTTATGAAAAGAATACCGTTGTTATCGGTATTACTTATATTTATAATTTCATCCTCTGTTCAAGCACTCTCTTGGGCTTATCCTTTTGTCGTTTGGAAAGGAAAGGTTTATGAAATTAAACAAGACGAATTTATTGAAGATAGTGAAATTGTTAAAATGATAGGGGAAGTAAAAACCAAGCCAAATGATATGACAGGAAATTATTACGGAGATGCCTCAAACTATTACCCAAAAGGAACAAAATATTATGCAATAAAAGGGACATCGACTTCCATTGCAATTGCAGTAAAAGAAAATAACCAGTGGGTAAAGGCTGTCTTTGTTCATAAAGCACCTTTTCACATAATGAATGTCATTTCTAACATTTACTTCATATCAGTTGTTGTAATCATAGCACTACTTGTAATTGGAGTTTTATTATTCAGAACTAAAAAGTCCAAAAAGTGTATCCATTAGTTTATCTAATGAATACACTTTTTGTTTTAGCTTACATTTGTCCAGCGCGAATTTTTTTGACAATGCTGAAAGTCGTGTAGGCAGCGGCTGGTGCAAGTATTACAATAAAAATAAGCCAAACAGTTAAGTTGTCCGTCGCTTTTAATGTATCATAATTTGAGATAACAAAAAGAATTAGTCCAAATAGTAATAAATAGCTTAGCACATTTGGAAAAATAACGATTAAACGCAATAGTGCTGGTGGCATCTTTTGCTGATTCATATAAACCACTCCCCTTTACTAAATTATACAAAAATATACTATTAACCGCATTATAATTCTTTTATATTCCAAATTTCCGTTCTACTACTATTATTACATTGTATTTGATTTCTTTTCGCTTGATAGGTTGAGACAATTTCCTATAAAGATATTTAATTTTGAGGTAAAAATAAGAACCTTGCTACATTTTATTGTAGTAAGGCTCTTAAAAGTTGTTCTTTAATGCTTAATCATTATGCTTGTTGTTTAAACTTATTTTTAGATGGAACAAATAGAGTTAAAACAAATGCAATTATAGCTAGAATTGTCATGAAATAATAGGCATCACTTGAACCTAAGATAGAAGCAAGTGTACGAATACCTTCAGCCGTAGCATTTGGTGTTGCTGCAAGCAATGTTTTCGCATGGTTTGTCGTTTGTGCTGTAAAAATTGTAATAACGACAGCAGATCCAATTGCACCCGCAATTTGGCGTAATGTATTATTCACTGCTGTACCATGTGTGACAAGTGTCTTAGGTAAGGCATTCAAACCAGCTGTGTTCAATGGCATTGTGATAAAACTCAACCCTATACGTAGAAAAATGGTACGTATCATTAAAAAGCTATAGGTTGTTGTTTCTGTTAAATCTGTTACAACCCACATTGAAGGAATGACAAAAATCAAACCGATAATAAATAACGGCTTTGCACCAAAGCGGTCATACATTTTTCCTGTCACTGGAGACATAAAGGCATTTACAAGTGCACCAGGTAATAATAATAAACCAGCGTCTAATGCCGTAAACCCTCTTCCATTTTGCAAATATATTGGTAATAAAATCATATCCGCATACATCATCATTGTGACGATAATGTTGATGATGGATGTTAGCGTAAATAATTTATTGTTAAAAACGGATAAGTTAAGAAGTGGATCAGAAGATTTAATTTGTCGAAGACAGAATATTGCCGTAGTCATTATCCCCACAAGGATAGTAACTATTACTACTTTATCATCCCAACCATGGCTTCCTGCATTACTAAAACCATACAAAATAAGACCAAAGCCAGTTGTTGATAAAATAACACTGATTAAATCTAACTTCGTTTTTGCTGTTTCTGAAACATTAATTAAATATTTCATTGCCATAAATATAATGATCACGACAAATGGGATTATTCCGATAAATAACCAACGCCATGAATAATAATCTATAACGAAACCTGCTAATGTTGGTGCAATAGCTGGAGCGAAAATCATAGCTAGCCCAATTAAGCCCATCATACTGCCTCTTTTTTCAGGAGGAAAAATAAACATCACGATGCTCATTAACAACGGCATAATAATTCCTGCTCCTATTGCTTGAATCATTCGACCTATTAGTAAAGTCGTGAAGTTCGGAGCTACTGCACAAAAAATAGAGCCTAGTAATAAAAACAGCATTGAACTTATAAATAATTGGCGTGTTGAAAAACGTTTCATTAAGTATGCTGTAATAGGGACTAGCACCCCATTTACCAACATAAAGCCAGTAGATAACCACTGAACAGTTGTAGCAGAAACGGAAAATACGCCCATTAAATTACTTAATGCAACGTTTAAAAGTGTTTGATTTAGTGTAGACAAAAAACACCCTAAAATTAATACTGTTAATAGTACTTTTTTATTTATTGATTCCGACATTACATTATTCCTCTTTCTGCTTGTTTTATTAACACTATGTCAATAAAATAGATAATAACATTTTTATTTTTTGATTCCTATTTACAATTTTTCAAGAAGTGTCGATTAAACAACAAAATTTAAAATACTATTAATTAAATGTGTATTTAATAGATAAAGGAGAATTAAATTTTGACTACACAAAAAAAACAAGACCCACGAGCTATTCGGTCTAAACGGGTATTTAAAGAAGCCGTCGTAGATATATTAATTGAAAACCCAGATATTTCGAAACTTACAGTACAAAAAATAGCCCAACGTGCAGAACTAAACCGAGCAACTTTTTATTTACATTTTTTAGATATTAATGATTTATTAAAGCAGGTAGTTTACGATATTTTCGACGACTTGTTGTCTAAAATGTCTCCAACTTTACAAATTGATAATTTAAATAATCAAGAACAACTAATTACGTTTTTAGATTACTTTTATAAGCATAGGAAAATTTTAGCGGTTCTATTTGAGCATCCTGGTTTCAATAAAAAAATGCATATGACATTAAAGGACTTGATTGTTATACAACGTAAAAGTGAATCCGCTGATACCACTCTATCAATGGATATTCTCGCATCTTCAATACTTGGGATTATCATGTGGTGGCTTAGAAACGGGGTTCACTTTAGCTCCGAATATATTGCTGGTCAAATTATTGAATTGTATCGATAATTATTGCTTACTACCTTATAAAATACTCTTTCTTAGGGTCTCAAAATGTGGGTGTATTTCGCTATGGAAACGATTGTAGCTGTCGCTTCGCTTTCGCACAGAAAATATTCGCTAAATAAAGTTAAAAGTACCTCTTAAATGAAACGTCATCTAAAAGGTACTTTATGTTTTTGATTAAATTAATTGATTGTTATTCCAAGAGAATACGGATTGATCAGATGTCAGGAAGGTTTGTGGGAAAACCTCCTGTGCATCTGCTAAAAATTTCGGTAAATCATGTGGTAAAAAGCGGGCACTTAAATGGTTAAGCAGCAAATAGTTTGCTCCTGCTTGTTGTGCCACCTTTGCCGCTTCGACATTGGTAGAGTGTCCATAGTTCGCTGCTAAATCTGTCGTAGTACCATCAAAAGTCGCTTCATGAATAATAATATCTGCTCCATTAGCTAATGAAACAGCCTCAGGACAGTATTTAGTATCTCCTAAAATAGTGAGCGTAAAGCCTTTTTTGGGTGGAGCGACAACATCTTTCGCATAAACAATGGTGCCATCCGCGAGCTCAATATCTTTCCCAGCTTTTAATTGTCCTAGCAAAGGACCTTTTGGAACACCAAGAGCCAGTGCTTTTTCCATTAACAGTTCGCCAGGCAAATCCTTCTGCTCAATACGGTAACCGAAGCATGGAACTACATGTCGCAATTCACTGGCACTTACTGTAAAATGTTCATCCTCGTAAATAATACCTTCATGGACTTCAACAAATTGTAATGGATATGTTAAATGCGTTTTTGACAAGGCTAAAGTTTGCTCTATCCATTGCTGTAAACCTTGTGGACCAAATATTGTTATTGGCTCTTCACCGCCTTGAAATGAACGGGAGCTTAAAAAGCCAGGTAAGCCAAAAATATGGTCACCATGTAAATGTGTAATGAATATTTTCGTTACTTTACGTGGCTTTAACGATGTATGCAAAATTTGATGTTGGGTCGCCTCCCCGCAATCAAAAAGCCACATTTCCCCCACTTCATCTAAAAGCTTTACCATTAAAGCACTTGTATTTCGTTCCTTTGAAGGCATTCCTGCGCCTGTTCCTAAAAAATGTAGTTGCACATATGCCACCTCACTTCAATATCTATATCGCTTTATTGTACCCTATCGCTCCCAATAAAAAAAACCTTTGGTCACTAGTTTTTATCTAGGGTGAAATATTTATAATTAAACTATTAAAAGGTATTACATTTTAATGATGTAGTACCTTTTTTATTGTAGTTATATATAAATATATATGGTATTATATGTAATATAATTTTATGTTTGATATTTCGTAAATCGAATATTTAACTAAAGCTACCAGTTAGTTGAATAAGAAAAATGCCCTGCTCCCTTATTGAAGCAAAGCACAGGTAGTTAAATAACTTATATCTGTTCTTGATAAATATTTAATCGTAAAGGTTCTAATTTTAATGCTATTTTAAACTCTTCAAGATTTTCAACCAAATGATAAAAAACATCCACATCACCATCGGTATCAAAATACCATTCTGACGCTTCCAAACTTCTAAGTTCATTAGTTGGGGTAAATACAAATTCACAATGGAGTTGTTCCATCCCAGAATATTCGTCATCTTCATAGACAGTAAATTGTCTAACGAAATCAAAATAAAATAATTCTTCTCCTGTAAAATCGTATACTCCACATTGGAAGAGTAAAGCTATTTCCTCTTCTCCTTCAACTGGTTGTCTTCCAAACGATATAAATTCATTCCAAACATTTGCTATAGTTGTATTTTCACCAATCTTCTCATTGAGGAAACCTTCAGCATTTTGGGCAGTAATCATATTGTCACTCCTTTAATCAACTTAGTTTATTGTCGCTTATTATACCAAATCTTTATTCAACTAAACTGCTTCGTTAGTAAAAAACGTCCTCACTTGTTGGAGAAACGCCACCGTTCCAATTTCATTCCATAGAATACTTTACCTATCAAATCTTAACAATATATTACCTTATTTTATATATGTAATTTTTTCCTCTTTCAACTAACCTGCACCGTTAGTTGAATAAGAAAAAGATGGGATCTATAAGGAATCCCATCTTGAAGTAAAGCACTACGTTAGTTACACATCCTCATACCTTAAAAGTTCATTCAAATCATTAATAAAAGATTTTAAAGTCCTAGTATTTGATTCAAATTCAATGTACAAATACTCTTCATGAGTTCCACCAATTTGTGCTTTTACAACAACCTCCTCTTTATTTTTTATAATCTCAATATATCCATCAGAGTCATTATCTGCGAGTTCTACACAAGCGTATTCATTTCCCAAGTCTGTACAAAAATTTTTGATTTGTTCTTTTCTGATACAAAAATGAGAGGTAAGTGAATTATATTTTGATTGCCCAAATAATGCGAAAGTATAATTTATTTCAACAAGATACCTTGTCTTTAAGATTAAAGAATGTTTACTATTTATCGAATATATTTTAATCTCGTTTTGAAGTTCCAGCATTTATCAGCACCTCTACCCTAAAACTTTCCCAAAATCCCTTAATTGATTGATTTTCTGCATCGTGTTTTCGTCCCCATTCAAGTAAGATTTTAGCGTTCAAATCAACCACCTCTTTTTATTATCAAGTTATTTTTTTCATAGAATATTTGACCTATCAAATCTTAACATTGAACTTCCTAATTTTACGTATGTAATTTTTTCCTTTTTCAACTTATCTGCTCCGTTAGTTGAATAAGAAAAAGATGGGATCTCTGTGGAATCCCATCTTGAAGTAAAGCCCCCGTTTGTAAAAAAGCGTTTCAACTTATTATAGAAACGCCGCCATTAGTGGGATGATTCAATTGTTCATTTTTCGATTTAGAACTACTCTAGTTAAGAAGTATAATGCTACACCTCCCATTAAAATGATATGTGCCCAACCTCCATCACCTTTGGAAGTGATTTGATTATATATAGACCAAATAAGCAACGTTATTGTGTAAAATATAAAACCATATTTTGCAGCCTTATCACTTTGGTATTTTTCCATTTCATCTTGCTTTCTCATTTTTATTCCCTCTCCCTCTCATAAATAAATATTTCATCTACCGATGTTTTTAGGGTTGCAGATAACTTGAATGCCAATTGTAAGGTAGGATCATATTTGTCATTTTCAATTGCATTAATTGTCTGCCTTGTAACATTACATCTTGTTGCTAATTCCTCTTGAGAAATCTTCATATTTTTTCTTAAAACTCTTATGTGATTTTCCATCAATTTCACCTACGTTCGAAACGTCAAATACTTTTTACATTTTTAATTATAAAGGAATCAGAAAAAACGTCAAATACTTTTTACATTTCTTCTGATCTCCTTCTTAAACTATCCTGCCCCGTTAGCTTAAGTACATTGTTTCCCAAACTTACATCAATATTAATATAAAATTCCATTTTTAATTTAGAAGTGTTATTCAATTAAATGGCCCGATTGTTGAATAAGAAAAAATCCTGCTTTGATACAAAACTTTATTAAAATAATCAATTTTTATTTTAAATTATCGAACTTTGTTTTAAATGATCAATCTCTTCATAATAATTAGTTCTTTTTTAATTTGAATTGTAAATCAAACAATGTAATAAAGGCTATTCAATTGTATATATTTTGTGTTCCATAATAAATAACCGTAAAAAAACCCTGATACAGCAACACACTGTACCAAGGTTTGTATTTCATGCTAAATCATCTTATTTACAAGATAATGTGATTATAAAGTATAACGAGATTAGTTATAATCACTCATGTATTCTGTTTAAGTAATCAGTATACAACTTTTTTGTCTAGTATACATCTTTATTGTAACTCAACATATTTTGTAGCTTTTGAATAAAGTTCGATTAAAAGTAAGTCGCAAACACTGATTTTATACAGAAAGAAACCAACTGTTTTGAAACAAAGTTTGATCAAAACAGTTGGTTCTTTATTTATCTAGTTTGGTTTTTATTGATTATTTCTGGATGCGAATCTTCAATTAAAGTGCCCGTTAAAATTAGCACTTCACCACAGAAAATGAAAGATGATTTAGTTCTTTCATGGGAGTTCAATAAGAAAAAAAGAGCTGCCTATGCAACTCAATGATCTTCAAGTAAACCCCATTAGTTTAAGAAGTTCTAAAGTAAAAAGGGAACAATTTCATTCCCTTTCACTTTAATTTATGCTTTCAGCTATTGTCATAAAGCTTTTAGTATTTTAAGACAAACACCATTAACAGATTATTACCATGATTGTTTATGGGGAAATGATAAGAGTTCAGTAAGCCCCTTCGTAAAGAGAATGCGTAAATACAAACAAAACCAGCAAAACACCTTTTCGGTGTCATACTGGTTTTGTTGAAGTACATCTTAAATTGTAGTTAGTTCAACTTGATTGCAAATTCCGAATTCGGCGCACCAGCAAATACAACTATTCCGTTCTTTGGCAGTTTTACTTTGTTATTGTCGCTTACAACGGTAAAATTGATACATAATCCCTTCTCATCATACACCGCGAACGAACTATTCGATGGCAACGCCACGGTCATCGTTTTCCCCGCTACCGCTTGCGGGATCGTAAACCATCTCGCATGAGCATTTGCTTGTAGTGTAACTTTGGATGATTGGCTTGCGTCAAGCGGTTTTACGTTAGATTCACTTACGTATAAAGATCCGGACATCTCCAAATATTCATCGCCGCCTTCTGTATAGAAACTGGCTACCTTCGTATCACGGCCACCTATTCCAGGTATTTGAAGCTGATGCATCGCCGTGTTAGGGCCTGTAATTTTTCTGCTTTCCCAATAGCCCTCTAGACCTTCAGTGCGATTAATTTGTGTTGTAAGCGGCATCATTGGTACGAGATATTGAGTAGAACTATATTTCTCGTTTACAATATAGAACTTGACGCCTTCCCGCTTTGCCCATGCGGCAGCGGTTTCCTTCGATAGCACATTGTCTTCAAGTTTCTCGGCTACATATTGAGTCATCGCTACTTGCCCTAAACCTGGCATCGATATAAATGTGCTCTCCCTCAAATATGTTCGTCTATTCTTCTCTGTGACGAAGTTGAGCTTGGAGGTACCTGTCTCATTAATAAAGCTTCCATTCGCAGTATAGACATATTTTTCTTCTGGATATAATGGTAAGAACAGTTCTCCATTCTTCTTAATTTCTATTTTAAAATGACCGCCACTAAGGCCGTAAAGACCCGCTTTCTTCACTACGTCTTGAGGCATTTTGGCTTTGACCGGCTTGCCAAAGGATTTGTTCGGCTTGATATCCTTAATTGTGCCCTTCTCTTTAAGCGCAGCGAGCAGTAATTCAGTCGCCATCAGTTGATTTACAGTGCTGCCGCCGCCGGATGACAACACAGCCACTGCCATCTTCTGTTCAGGAAGTACGACCAGTGAAGCATGTTGTAGTGCCGTGTCGCCGCCTTTAGCCAAGCCCTTTATCCCATATTCACTAAATGGATATAGTTTTACACTATCCCAGCCAAGACCATAGTTGAAACTGTTTTCTCCATCCCCCGGCCACATTCCTTTTTTATATTCCTCTTGCTCCATCGCCTTGACTGCCTTATTAGAGAGGATCCCTTTTCCCTGTCCCATAAATAATTGTGAGAAACGAACCATGTCTTCTGCTGTGGAAGAGATCCCTCCCGTACCAATCACATTCACTGATTCAGTAGGAAGCTGCCCTTGGTACATTGGGGAATAAAGTCCAGCCCGCTTATCGTCTTCCAATTTGTCCTGCGACGTTTTCGTATGATTTAGCTTTAAGGGTTTTGTAAACTGTTGATGTATAAATTCGGTAAAGCTCATACCGCTGACTCTTTCCACCATAATCTCGGCTAGCGTAAAACCATCGTTGCAGTATACCGAGAACGCACCAGGATCCGCATTCAAGTGCTGGTTGGACAATCGCTGCAACAAGTTATCATGGGCAGAGGTATCATTATCTTTAAATAATAATGTATTCCTAAACTCAGTACCTTGCAAACCAGAGGAGTGGTTCAACAGCATACGCGGCGTAATGCTTTTGTAACGCTCGTCTTTCATTTTGAAATCAGGCACATAGTGGACGACAGGTGCATCCAAATCAACTTTTCCTTCGTCGACCAATTTCATCACAGCCGCCGTTGCATACATTTTACTGACTGACGCAATCCCGTATAGGGTATCTTTGGTCAGCGGCTGTTTCCCTCTCATATCGTTCTTGCCTGCCTGACCCGACAAAATAATTTGGCCATTATCAATTAGCGCATACTGCACGCTATTCGTCTGATACGACTTCGTGAGTAGCGCAGCCTTCTCTGCCGCAATCTTCTTCAGTTCTTGGCTAGCTATTTCTTGGCTTGCTACAACCGTAGTCTGACTGCTAGAAAACGCCATCGCTCCTGTTGGTAGGCTCATCGTTAACGCTAATGTAGCAGCTAACACCCCAGATAGTTTATTTTTCATAAAAGAATTGCCTCCTTAGATAAGTGATTGATTTCATTGCTGTTATTTCGAACAAAGGTATCTCCTTGTTGTCTTTATTTAACAGATGGTAAAAATTTATAGAAGCTGCCTTCCATAAGATATTTATCAAGTAATTTCTCAAAATTGCTTACAAGAGATTCAATTTTTTCATTTCTAATACAACCAAACTAATGCGGTAATCATTGTAAGACAAGAATTTGCGCAATCCTTTCCCATAGGATTCCATTTACTAGTTCATTCATTTTTTTCTCCTCCAAATTGTTTATTTACCCTTAATACGATTACGTTCGTCTAATCGTTCACTCACGAAAAAATAAATAAAAAAAATCTCAGGAATTTGATCCTGAGACCTTTCTTTTAAATATTTTTCTTGCAAAAATAAGATAGATAATAAGATACGCTGGAAATTGAATAAGGCCTAAAAAGCCCCATAGCCAAGCATTGTGTCCCCTCTTCCGTGCATCCCAAAACATCCATGAGCTCTGACAAATCAGAATGAATGCAATCACGATGCATAACCAAAGCGGTGTGCTACTTAGTTCATTTGAGATCATTCATTACTGACCTTCTTTCTAGTTTTTTTAAGCGCTAAGGGCAATAAGATAATCCCCACAAGCTGAAAATAAAGAAAAAGAATTGGCTGACGATAAACGACAGCAATCCCAACCGAAAGCACAGATACTGCAACAGAGATAAACGTGAGGAGGTCTTTCCATTGTTTTTTTCGTATTCTTTTTTTCTCTAATTCAACATTCTGTTGAAACCATTGTAAGCTTGGAGTAGATACTGGATTCCATTGATCCAGTTTTTCTAAACCATCTATTAATTGCTTAACCGTTAATTCATTTTCATCATCCAACATAGAATTACTTTTTTTAGAATCATACTCTTTCAAGTTCAGCCAACTCCTTTCGTACACTTTTTAGACCATTTGAAACTCGAGATTTTACTGTTCCTTCTGCAATACCCATCATTTTTCCAATTTCCTTATATGAATATCCGTAATAATGCTTTAACACGATTGGCATACGTATTTCTTCATTAATTTGAGCAAGTACATCAAGTACATCATTCCATTCTTCGTTCATAATGGCTGCATTCCATTTCATTTTTCGGAGCGCTTGTTCCTGCTCTAGCCAGTTTTTCTCCCGCTTCTTTCTGCGCTGTTGATCGATAAAAAGGTTCGTTGCGATTGTGATGAGCCATGATGAAAACTTGGATTCACCATTATACAGTTGGATTTTTTCAATACACTTCATCATCGTCTCTTGTGTTAAATCTTCTGCGATTTGTGGATGAAGAGTAACTTTCATTAAATACTTTACGAGGAACGAATAATTCTGTTGTAGCAGTTTCGAAAGAGCCAATGTATCTCCTTTTTTCGCTTTTCGAATTAAATCCTTTTCATCCATGAGATCTACTCCATACAATAATGATTTATATGTAATACGATTTACTGGGAAAAATCGTTCATTTTCAAAATAAAGAATCACAACAAAAATCCATCTATTAGTATTTATTAAGTAGTTTACTTGAAAGTTATATATTTGACCAAAAACCAAAGTATTGTTGCTCATTCAACGAGTTCCGAATGCTTGTCTAATTATTATCGTATTATCAAACTACTCACATGTTTTGTTTAAGTATGTCTTCTTTAACTAACTGGCCCGATTGTTGAATACAAGTTAAACATCACTCTTCAACAAACCTGCCTCGTTAGTTGAAGAAGAAAAAGATGGGATTACTGTGGAAACCCATCTTAAAGTAAAGCACCCCGTTACTTGAATAAGGATTGAACTTTTATAGCAACTTCTTTCGGTTTAACATCAATCGATGATAATCTTTTTATATCTACCCACATAGGCAAATAAGTTCCTCTATCTCTCTCTTTGTCTGTGTACTCTTCACCTTGTCCAGTTCCGAACATTCCATTAATGATTTCAGATAAGAAAAAGTATTGAGTTCCTTTATATTCAACTTTTGCTATACACTCATTAACCTTTACTTCTACTCCCAATTCTTCAAATGCTTCTCTTTTCGCTCCTTCTTCTGGTGTTTCCCCATTTTCTATTCCACCACCAGGAAAAACATAATAAACAGAGCCATCTCTAATTCTTTGAATTAACCCAACCTTATCATTTTCTACTATTACTACCGAACCTCTATTTCGCATAGCCGTAACCTCTTTTTCATTCAAATCTTTTTAAAGTATTCTGCACCTTTAGTTCAATAAAAATAGAGCTGCACATGCAACTCAATGTTCTCCTAGTAAAGCACCCCGTTAGCTTAATAAGGATTATCCATTTATTTTGTAGACGGAAACTTTTAAAGGGTTACTACGATATCTACAAAATTACGAAAAGCCTTTGACATGAGAAGATAGAAACAACGATTATTTATATGGAGAAGGTTTTGGCTACTGATCAACATGCTATTCATGAGTGGGAAGCAGCTAATTTTGAGGATTATATCTAAATATTATTCTTTAGTTCTTTAGCTACGGGTCCTGTAGCAGGATTTTTAAGTTCAAATCCATTGGTGAAAAAAATTGAAATAAAAAAGCACGTATAAATTTGAATAAGTAACAAATTTATACGTGTTTTTTCTATACATAATTGGGATTTATACTTACTGCTATAAGGCTTTCAATAACAAAATCACCATCCGTAAACTGCCATTAAAACAACAATAATTGTACCGATTATAAGAAAAATAGACAATGCTTTCATTAGGGTAACTAAACAGCCTTTGCTATTTCTGTAAATATATAATCCTCCGATATTCATTGTTATTAAAAGTACTGCATTTATTATAAATTTTATATCCAATTTATATCACCTTTCAATTACCACCATTTCCATGATACCCATTTCATACCGTATGTTTTATATATCATTCTCCCAAAATTAAAATATCACAAATTCTTGTATTTATCGTAAGAATAAGTATTGTATTTCCCTAGGTTTATTCTTACGATTTCTTGAAACTTTGAAAAAGCGTAACTAAAAACGTAATCATATTGATAAAGACAATATCCAAACATTAATATAACTGCCTTTATAGAAAAAGTGTTTTATTTTACCATAAGATACCACAAAGCTTACTGTTTAACTAACCTGCCTCGTTAGTTGAAGAAGAAAAAGATGGGCTCTCTATGGAATCCCATCTTGAAGTAAAGCACCCGTTAGCCATCCATGTAGCGCAAAATCAACACTACACCACAGAAAATGAAAGATTTTTACGTTCTTTCATGGGAGTTGAATAAATTTACTTAAGAATGTTTATACAAAGAGAGTTACCATATCATTTAGTTCTCTTTGCCGTGATTTCTGATTGTGATGATTTTATAAATGATGACAGATATGTACGCGATAATAAGAACAACAATGTATTCAACAGGTAAATTATTTTTAATATCGATATAGATAAAAAATATTAGAAAAAAAGAATACATGATAATGTCAATTATATTTTTTTTAACCATTAGATTACTCCCCTCCTAAAATTCATTTTAACATAAATACCCAAATAACCTGTCGGATATCATTCCAGATATGTCCAATGATTATTGAACGAAAGATTAACAAAATTCTTCAACTAAACTGCCTCGTTAGTTGAATAAGAAAAAGATGGGGTCTCTGTGGAATCCCATCTTGAAGTAAAGCACCCTTAGTTCATTAAGACGAAATTAAAAATGTCCGTTTCTATGGTCCATTTTAAACGTCTTATCCATTCCTCCTGTACTTCTTGTGGTGCTTTTTTGACCTTATGTAATACTTTCCATACCTTATATACACAGTAAGACCTTAATACTTCAGGAGATAAGTGTATTGGATTATTAATTTTATATTCTTTAATAAATAAGAGATTTAATGAGTCCGCATATTCAGGGTAATGAAGTTTTGTAAACCAGCAGACCCATCCTATATCGGTTAAAGGATTTGCCCATTCAGACCATTCCCAATCTAAGACTGTAAGAGTATTAGTATCTGTGTAGTCTGTGTATAAAACATTGTGAATCCCATAGTCACCGTGCGTTAAAACCCATTCCTCCTTAGTATCGTTTATGTTTTGTAATATCTCCATAGAATTTGCAATAAGAAATTCAGGTACAAAATCTAAACTTAAGTTAAATTCATTAAAAGTACATTCTTTAATTCCACTTGAAGTATAGTTATATTTTATTGAATGAATTCTTTTAGCAAGAGATGCTCCTAAGTTTTTATATAATTCCTTTGTTCTTTCTAATTCATTGTTATCTAAAATGGATTGTCCATTTATTCCTTTTCTGTACTCCATTACAATTATTTGAAGGGCATCTGTTTCTATTAACTCATAAATTTTTGGTGTTACTCCTGTTTCTTGAATTAAATTTAAACAATTTATTTCATTTTCAATGTCTTCGTTAAATTTATTTGCAACTTTAACAACTAACGGAGGAAGTGTACCATTTAACAAAAAAGTGTCATTTGTGTACCCTCCAGTTAATCGAACAAGTGAAAAATCACCGTATTTTTCTTTCAAATGTTTTTTTAATACTTTTTCAGTCAAAGTTATCCATCCAATCATTCTTTTGTATCTATTAATTTTACTATAAAGCAATAACAGATCCCCTTTAAACCATTCAATATATATTATTTCTTATTCAACTAACCTGCCCGTTAGTTGAAGAGCAACATGGATGTATTATAGATGAGTGGACATACCTCGGTTAAATCAATAGAATTGAGCATAAGAGAGGACGTGTCCGACCATGAGTCAAAAAAAGTA
>NZ_JBIVRU010000019.1:0-79996 GCF_044755845.1 Lysinibacillus sp. NPDC092081 | reverse complement strand
CCAGGATCAAACTCTCCATAAAAAGAAATTTGATTAGCTCAAATTGTTTTGCTGGCATCATGTTTGATGTCCAAAATTTTGTTTCGTTCACCAACTCAAGGTTAGCTACTGAAAACTTTATTGATTACGTTTTGCTTGTTCAGTTTTCAAGGTTCATTAGTTCATCACATTTAAGTGACTTTCTATACTTTAACATAGCGTTAACTCTATGTCAACCATCTATGTTAGTATTTTTTTAAGTTGTCGTTTATTTCGTAACAACGTTTATAAATATATCACCTTAATATTAAGTTTGCAAGAGATTTACTAAAGAAAAACTATTCTAATTAATTAAAAAGGAGTTTCTTCTATAGTATATAAATCAACTTCTCCATAAAGACACATGAATGTTATATGTTCCACATTGAGAGCGTCTCAGGTAAGATCCTGATTTCTCATATTAGTCTCTTCCCTTCTTTCTCCTACAGAAAGTAATGAAGCTTTCTTACCATTAAATTCGTATTATTATTCTATTATTATTCTTTTCACTAGCTTTAAATTCTCTAATAAAAAAGCACCTGCAATTGTTAGTTTCGTTTTCTAACAATTGAGGCGCTGTTTATTTCGAAATGTGTATTTATTATTAGCGTACCCAGATAAAGTATGCAAGGAAGACAAAGAATAATCCGTACATCATAGGGTGAATTTCTTTTTTACGACCCGCTAAAAGCATTGTTATTGGATAGAATACAAAACCTATTGCAATACCAGTAGCGATTGAATAACCAAGAGGCATCATTATTACTGTAAAGAAAGCTGGTACAGCAATTTCGAATTTATCCCAATCAATTAAACGTAATGAAGATACCATCAGAACACCTACAATAACTAGAGCTGGCGCTGTTACCGCTGGAGTTACCACAGCAAGTAACGGTGAGAAGAATAATGCTACTAGGAATAGTATTGCAGTTACAACAGCAGAGAAACCTGAACGAGCACCTGCTGCTACACCTGAAGTTGACTCTACATACGCTGTAGTTGTTGATGTACCAAATAAAGAACCAATTGTTGTTGCAAGAGCATCAGCCATCAATGCACGACTTGCACGTGGTAATTTATTATCTTTTACTAATCCTGCTTGTGTCGCAACTGCCATTAAAGTACCTGCTGTATCAAAGAAATCCACAAACAAGAATGTTAACACTACTACTAAAAATTTAACGTTTAATAATGAACCGAAGTCATGGAAAATTGGATTTAAAGCTACCATAAATGTAGAATCTACACTCGGAATTGCTGAAACAACTGCTGTAGGAGGCTCAATCACACCTGTAATCATACCAACAATTGCTGTTATAACCATCCCTAAGAAAATACCAACACTACGTAGTTTAATAATAAGAATAATTGAAAGTACGATCCCGAATACAGCTAGTAAAGTTGAACCAGTGAATGTTCCTAAAGTCACCAATGTAGCTGGGCTAGCTATTATAATGCCTGCTCCTTGTAAACCTACAAAAGTTATAAATAAACCAATACCTGCTGAAACTGCATATTTAAGTTGTACTGGAATTGCATTAATTACTGTTTCACGAATACCTGTTAACGAAAGAATAATAAAGATAACACCTGAGAAGAAAACACCTGTTAAACCAGTCTGCCAAGGAATTCCGTAAGCTCCAACTACAGTGAAGGCGAAGAATGCGTTTAAGCCCATACCAGGAGCAAGGGAAATTGGGAATTTAGCGAATATACCCATAATCAGAGAACCGACTGTAGCTGCTAATGCTGTAGCTACGAATACAGCACCTTTATCCATTCCTGCGTTTTCTAACATACCAGGGTTAACGGCTAAAATGTAAGCCATAGCAAGGAATGTAGTAATACCACCTATTATTTCGCGGCGATAATTAGTTCCTAATTCATCGAACATGAAATACTTTTTCATTTTAAAGAAATCCTCCGTATGGTCGTCTTCAATATCGAAAACAAAAAAGACACACTGACTACTCTACTAGTCGCATGTCTACGATATATTTCATCACAGTTATTGTGAGAAATTAATTAGTGTCTATACATTGGTATATATAACTAAAATCGTAGTCAAGTTATTTACGGTAACTTGGTAGAAACTCACGGGCCTTATCCCCGACATTATACGACGACATATTTAATTTACAATCGTAATATATCATTTCACTTTTCAGATTTCAACCCTATTTCCGAACATTTTTTATAAATACCACACGAAAGTTCGTGTAAAATTCTTATTTATTGTTCACATTTAAAAAAATCGTTGCATAAATAGGTTAGGGCTGAACGTTTTATTGTTAGTTATAAAATAAAAAATCCCCTAGGATCCATTCGAATTCTAGAGGATTTTAATACAGTGATTATAGGGAGAGCCCCCTTGATCAACATATGTTTAATTCATCACTTTACTTTGTAAGAGCTGAATTCTTTTTTCTAATTTTTGTTTCCAATCTTCTGCTAATGCATCAACCGCTTGTATACGTTTCATTGCTAGTGCATCTTTATTTTTAAAATACACTTCGTTGCAATGCAAAACTGAAGCACGTGCAGGGTGCTTTTCCACTAATTCAATTTTTGAATCTGCACAGATTGTCCCTTCTTCCAGTACACGTGCAAGGAAGCCCGTATAACCTGTTTCAATTAAACGTTTGAGTAAGGTGTTCGCCTCAGTATATTTATCAATCGTACTACATGGTACACGTCCTTGGGTAATTTGGATGACGGCATCACCTATTTTATAAATATCGCCAATACAAATATCAGCTTCCAACATATTCGTTACTGTTAAGTTTTCACCGAATGCTGCTGTCGGCAACTGTTTACTAAGTTCCTGTTCCCATTGTATGTAATGCTCCGCAGGATATAAACAAACAGCACGGTCAGGACCACCGTGATGTTTTTTATCTGCTACATCGTCCCCCTCAAATCCACGAGCAGACAAATAAACTTCTTGTACTTTTCGCTTTTCAATCCCTGTAATCATTGAGTGCCCATTACTATAATGCAATTCTTTTGGCATACCAATAGCAAGTGTATGTATCATCGCAATATTGTTTTCCATTTCCATCCCCCTAAACTAAACAACGACATAGAGTCCTATTTATATTCATTAGTTTACTATACCTAACGCTTCGAAAGTATTATCCTTAAAGAAAGAATTTCAAGAACTGTAATTTTTATGGCTTAACATCCACTACTCTCACAACTCCTAACTCCATAAAAACATACAATCATTTTAATTTCTCTCAGCAGGTGTCCACACATCCACTGAAAAGTAACTTAAACCCGCATCATCTCACCAGCTATAGAGATGAGAGACTTCTGTACCTGTTGCTACGCTTCGGTACATAAAACATCTGTAACTGACGTTTCACTTACGTTACATAAAACACCTGTAGTTGACGCTTTGCTTTCGCTACAGAAAATAATTGCTGAAAGAAGTTAAACATCAATTGTAAATCTATAAGTTTTTTGATGGTGTGAAAACTGTAGCTTTAAATTTACTGAATCAACGTTGCAACAAAGCCTATTTTTTTTGCAACAAAACGAAAAATCATCGTAAGTTCTGAGAAGTGTTGCTACGATTAAAACAGAAAGGAGATCAACATGAAATTCAACTATATTTGGAAAAACAATCAATCATCTTCAGAAATTGAGATTATCAGTAATCCATCGAATAAAGAATTGCTTTCGACAATTGAACAGCATTTTTTTCAATCTATAACATTAAGCGCAACAGATTTCAAAACAAATCGTCAGGTTATGATTGAACTCAATGACATCGAAGCAATTGAAGCATCCGGTCATTTCACCAAAATCTTTTTAATAGATGGTACAGAGCTATTGCTGAATAAGATTTTAAAAGAATTATCTTACTTGGAATCATTCGGATTGGTTAGAATCAACAATTCAATAATTTTAAATTTGAAGCAAATACGCTCATTTGCTTCGGGAAGTCATGCTAGATTGGAAGTTATTACAAAACAACAAAATAAGTATATTGTCAGTAGACATTATGCAAAATCTATTAAGGAGAAATTGATATGATAAAAGACTTAAAAAATAGCTTTTTGTACGTTTCATTTTTGGGGTTGATTTGGATTGTTTTTTTAATTACTATTTTCAATCTTCACGAAGAAATAGTCAACTTTTTATATGTTTGGAATTTAATTGGTATTAGCGTTCTGATGGGAATTGTTTTTGGTATAGCTTATCCTTATTTGTGGAATTACTCAACGTTAAAAGTAACAGCTAAAATTACTATTAGTACTTTTTTGAATTTTTTCTGTGGCATAGGAAGTGTATATCTCTTTTCACTGAAAGTATTTGAAATTATCAAACCTTATTTGTTGCTAATTTTAGTGATAACGTTGATTGGTCATATCATCGGATTTTATTTCTTCTCAAAATATGAAAATAAAAAAATAGCGGATAGTTTGAATAGATCGCTTGAAAATAAAGGAGACGCAAATGAACCTCAATACTAGCTTACAAGTACTATTAAATGATATTGCTCAGAAACAAAAGAAGGGGCTTCCTTTTATAATGGCCTCAATATTTATTTGGGGAGTTATCACAATAATCACGGTGCTGCCTTTAGATTTAATGATAAAAAATATTAGTATTTTATCTTGTGGTGCATTGCTGTTTCCTGTCTCGATTCTTTGTGCCAAAATATTAAATGTTGATTTATTTTATAAAGAAAATCCATTGATTAATGGACTATTGATTGCAACAAACAATCAAATTTTATATTTAATTATTTGTATTCTTTTATTAATTAAAGCTCCTATGTGGGTCTTACCTGTATATGCAATTATTTACGGTGCACATTTGTTACCATATTCATTCTTTTATCAATCAAAAAGTTATCGATATAGTTCAATATTTATTTGTATAGCTATTTTGATAAGTATAATTTTCTTCCATTTAAATATTATTTTTGTCCCGCTAATCGTAGAAATTGGTGTACTTTTCTTATTTTTAATGCTAAAAAAGGAAATTAAAAGCTAGTCTAAAAAAAATCAGACTAGCTTTTTATTCGATATCAAATGAGGGGGATTATTCCCACTCAATAGTTGCAGGTGGCTTAGATGTAATATCATACAGCACGCGGTTAACGTGTTTCACTTCGTTTACTAGGCGAACAGAGATTTTCTCTAGTACATCCCAAGGAATGCGTGCCCAGTCAGAAGTCATACCGTCGATAGATGTTACCGCACGGATACCGATTGCATAGTCATACGTACGTGCATCGCCCATTACGCCAACTGAACGGATGTCAGGTAATACCGTGAAGTATTGCCAGATGTCGCGATCAAGACCAGCTTTTGCGATTTCCTCACGTAGGATGAAATCAGATTCGCGTACGATTTCTAGTTTTTCTTCTGTTACTTCACCAAGTACACGGATACCTAGACCTGGGCCTGGGAATGGTTGACGCCAAACGATTTTTTCGTCAAGGCCAAGCTCTAATCCTAGTGCGCGAACTTCGTCTTTAAATAATGTGTTAAGTGGTTCGATTAATTTGAATTGCATGTCTTCTGGAAGACCACCAACGTTATGGTGTGATTTAATAGTTTGTGCAGTTGCAGTTCCAGATTCAATGATATCTGTATAAAGCGTACCTTGAGCTAAGAAGTCCATTCCTTCAAGTTTAGCAGCTTCTTCATCGAATACGTAAATAAATTCGTTACCGATAATTTTACGTTTTTTCTCTGGATCAGAAACGCCCGCAAGTTTATCCATGAAACGTTGACGTGCATCAATTTTAATAAGATTCATGTCAAAGTCTTCTGTGAATGTTTTCATAACTTGTTCAACTTCACCTTTACGGTTTAAGTTGTGGTCAACGAACATACAAGTTAGTTGGTCGCCAATTGCTTTATGAATTAGAACAGCAACAACTGATGAATCAACACCGCCAGAAAGTGCACATAATACTTTTTTATCGCCCACTGTTTCGCGGATTTTTGCGATTTCAAGTTCAATGAAGTTTGCCATTGACCAATCGCCTTTTGCTCCACAAATGTCGAAAACGAACTGACGTAATAAGTCGTTACCATATACAGAGTGACGTACTTCTGGGTGGAATTGTACTGCATATAGTTTACGTTCAACATTTGCCATTGCCGAAATAGGGCAAGCAGCACTTGTTGCGATTACTTCAAAACCAGCAGGCACTTCTGTTACATGGTCACCGTGGCTCATCCAAACGATTTGTTCAGTTGGTAAGTTACCGAATAACTTGTTTGATGCTGTTACTTTAATTTCTGCTTTACCATATTCACGTGTTTCAGCACCTTCAACTTTACCGCCTTGCGTATGTGCCATTAATTGCATACCATAGCAAATACCTAAGATAGGTAAGCCTAATTCGAAAATAGCTGGGTCTACATGGAAGGCATTTTCGTCATAAACTGAGTTTGGACCACCTGAAAAGATAATACCTGCAGCGTTCATACTTTTAATTTCTTCTGCTGTAATCGTATGAGGATGTAACTCACTGAAAACACCAAATTCACGGATACGACGAGTAATCAATTGGTTAAATTGGCTACCGAAGTCAAGAACGACGATTTTTTCTTGCTCTAATAAAGGGCTAGCTGACAATATTTCCACCTCTTCTACTATTTTTAAAGGACTTTTCATATGTTCAAAGAAAAACGCGTATGAAAGTAAAAACTTCCTACGCGTTCATAAGCTCTTGATTTATAAAGGCGAATGCGTAGCAAAGAAAAGTGATTTACTAACCTTCTCACCTAACCAAAACATCCACCTTCATAGAGAAATCATTTACGGTGATCTCGTAGAAACATCCGAACCTTATTATCGAACTTATATGAAAGCAATCCTCATCATATATAATTTTTTTCATTTTACTCTTTGTACCCATCAAAATCAACTGATAGTGCGATTGATTAAATTTTCCCAATTTTCTTTCAGTTTCACAAAATCAACCTCTTGTTTATCCTTACCATAAATATGTTGTTCATATATAGCGGTCAGTTTCTGCATCTCTTCTGTCTCTAGCGATGCATCTACTCTTGTAGCAAATGCACGTAATGTTTCGCCATCTTTTCGGCGTAATCCAATACGAGATAATTGCTTCGTTAAAACATGATATGAAGCATCAAAATTTGTCCAGTCCGCTTCTTTTTTACGAAATGCTCGTACTTGCATTTTAGGTATCCACGTTTTACGTTGCATAAACAAAGCTATGCCAGCGATAATCATCAAAATGACTAACGCAATCCATACATAAGTAAGCTTTTTCACCCATGTCCATACAGCATCAAAACTAAACGACGTTGAGCTAGAAGTTTCTTTTTTCAGCTCTTGCTCTTCCTTCTTTGGTTGCTCTTGTTTTTTTTCTGGCTGCACTACTTGCTCCTGCTGAGGAGTGTCTTGCTCCATATCATAATCAATATTCACATTCCCTGTGAATCCAATTGTCGGTTCAAACTCCATCCAGCCCGTTCCAGGTACATATGCTTCGACCCATGAGTGTGCATTATCATTTGTAATTTGATACTCCTGTAAACCATCTGTTATTCGACCAGGCTTACCAGGTGCAAAGCCTTTCACCCAACGTGCAGGTATCCCCGCCGAACGTAGGAGGACAACCATTGATGTTGAGAAATTATCACAGTAGCCAACTTTAGTATCAAATAAAAACTGATCAACATAATCTTGACCCTCAGCCGGAATTGCTACTTCTTTTTTATCGTATCTAAAGCCATGAGATGAAAAATATCTTTCAACTGCTTTTATTTGATCATATAACGAAGCCTTATCATGTGTAATTTCTTTCGCTAAATTCCCTACACGTTGTGGAAGTGTGTTTGGTAATTGTAAAAAACGATCAAAAGACGAATCTAATGTTTCTAACGTGGATGATTTAGACATTTGAAGCTGCTTCATGCTATATTCTGGCTCACTATAAGAAATCGTATAGTTGGACAATAATTTTGACTCGCCATTCTGTTGCTCTATTGCTATTTTTTCAGTGCGTCCATCTTGAATAAATAGCGGTGAATCTTGGGCAGAAACAGATATCATGCCATACGTTTGCAATAAAAATGGCATTGGAGTAGCAATGTCTATTTGAATTTGACGTTCTTTTTCAGGAGATCCAACTTGTAACGAAGTTTGGATAGGGGTATTGGTCTGGTAGACATTTTTGCCAAAGTTCCCCTCTGAAAGAATCCAACCCTTCGAAGTATAAGTATCCTTTGTATCTATACGCCAATAATGGCGATCACGGGAAGTTGCAGTAAAAATTAGTGTATTATCACCTTGAAACGGTCCTCCTAATCGGCTATCATCCTCGCTGTAACCAACTGTTTTTGCACCTGTTCCAACGTTCCCTTGCCCTGTAATCCCTTTAATAAAAGGCACTGGATCAGCCCAAGTCGGTCCTGTTTTAGGTAAAAGGAAAGCCACCGCACTTACAAGCATTACCGAAACGATCATCGGAATAATCAGTTTCCATTTTCCTATTCCATTGCTCGGTGCACCTGTTTGAAGCCATAAGCGCTTAACAAAAAGCAAGCCAGTCATGATTAATCCAAGCACTATAACTTTAACAATCGCTACCTTTCCATCATAGTCACTAAACGTATCTAGTGTGGCAATAAAGAATACAGTTAACGCGAAGAAATAGAATATATTTTTCCGCACAGTAATCCAGTGATGAATTAGGTATATTAACATCCAAACAAGCACAAGGAATAGCACCGTTCTAAATGAATCCGATACTTGTCCAAAATCGCCCGAAAGAATGGTCGTCATATTCCATTTCCATTCATGCATTAAAAATGGTATTGTCTCCCCAGAAAAAAAGGGACTTTCACTATAAACAAACACTATAAACCAAGTAATATAACCAAATTTCACTAATCCCGACAACAATGGATGTACTTGAAATAAACTGAGTACCAATGATAGACCGATAAACACTAAAAATAAATGAAACACACCTGTATTTGTTAGTTGCATTACAGGAATAAGCCATTCACGTAAAATTAGAAAAATAATTACGTACGCTAATGCTAATTCTATAAAATTTCCTAGTGATTTTTTCACGGCTTCATCACCTCCGTGAACAGATGGTAATAATCTGTTGGATTTACATGTACAACTTGAATTTGCTTATAACGCTTCGCCAGCTCTGTTTGCATAGGTGGCTGCTCCGCTACTACAAAACAAATACAACTTTTTACCATATTGGCTAGAGAATGAAGTAATTCATCTGATACTTCACTCGTAACATACAGTAATGTTGCAATATGCTTTAACACTTGCTTATCTCGTAATTGAAATTTGACAGTTTCAGCAGGTTTTATTGCAGCTAAATGATACATTACTTGATCTAGTTGCTTATTACCTTGGATAATCGGAAACACCTTCGTTTTAGAACCAGCTGAAACAAATGAGATATCTCCACATTCTCCGACAATTGTTTGTAGCATCGATGCTACAAGCTCAATTTTTTCTTCAAATAACGGAGACTTTCCGGCATGGAGTACCAACATTAACTCCTGTGATTGACGATCTTCAAATTCCTTAGATTGCAAAGTTTGCGTCTTCGCAAATGATTTCCAGTGAATCCACGAAAAACGGTCACCCGGAACATACTCACGTAAACCAACAGCCATTGATGTATCCTTCACAATTGAATAAGGCGACATCATTGCACCAACATCAAATTTTGTTTGAAGAGCGGCATACTTCATCTCTCGAACTCTCGGATAAATTAAAATGACTTGTTCTTTTTCTGCCGCAACAAGCTTTTTTGCCCAGCCAAAAAAATCACAGAAAACAATATTAACACCTAAGTAACGATGCTCGCCACGGGGCATATTTTCCAACACATAATTCCAACTAAATTTTTTCTTAAAACCTACGAACTTAATGGCATTTGTTCCTTGCACCTTCGATTGAACAAGGGCTTCACTGTTCACAAGTTCCTCCATCATCATATAAGCAAATGGAAAGCGTGTTTTTCGTTCTACCGTAATTGTAACCTTAGCAGATTGTCCACTCTCAATATGAGAGGGTTCAATTTTGCGTTCCACAAGTAAGATTTCTTCCCTAACTAGCAAGAAAACGAATGCATATAACAAAAATGGACTAACTGTAAAAAACACAAACCAGCTGACAAACCCACCTTGGAACATGGCATAACAAAACGTTATGATCATTAACAAAGATACTAATAAGAAATGTTTACTTTTCTCTATTGAAGCTTGCCATTTCTTCATTGCTCTGTAAACCTCTTTGTCGGCACAGGTGTTTTCGCAATAATTCGCTCAATAATTTCCTCTGCCGTTACGTTATCATAACGAGCATCTGGTTTTAATACTAAACGATGGCTAAAGACAAATGGTACTAAATATTGAACATCATCAGGAGTAACATAACTACGCCCTTTGATAAATGCATAAGCTTGTGAAGCTTTCATTAAAGCAATCGTTGCGCGAGGACTTACGCCTAAATATACATAGCTATTTTCCCTTGTTTGAGTCGCTAGTTCGACCATGTAGTTTTTGACTGAATCTGCAACATGTACACCCTGTACAAGCTCCTGCAATTCAATTAATTGCTCAACTTTTAGCACTGCTTCAATTTTTTCAATCGGTTTACCATGTTCAGCACGACGAAGAATTTCCACTTCTTGTCCCCTTGAAGGATAGCCCATTTTTATTTTTAGTAAGAAACGATCCAGTTGTGCTTCTGGTAACGGATATGTTCCCTCATGCTCAATTGGATTTTGAGTGGCCATAACGAAAAATGGTTGATTGATGGTTAAGGTTTTACCATCAATCGTGACAGATGCTTCCTCCATCGCCTCAAGTAAAGCAGATTGTGTTTTTGGAGATGTACGGTTAATTTCATCAGCTAAAATGACGTCACCCATAATCGGACCAGGTCGAAACTCGAACTCCAACGTTTTTGGATTATAGATAGATACCCCCATAACATCTGACGGTAATAAATCCGGTGTAAATTGAATCCTTTTAAATTGTGCATCAAAGGATTTTGCTAGTGCTCGCACCATCATTGTTTTACCGACACCTGGTACATCCTCAAGCAAGACATGTCCCCTTGCCAGCAAAGCTACTATGCTGAGCTCTGCAACCTCTCTTTTGCCGATCATTACTTTTTCTATATTTTCTAATACATCTTGTATTTGTGAATTCATAAATCAAAAAACCTCCTATTTCATTCAGCAATTGTTTGAATTGCATGATAACTCCTTTAAGAATAACGAAATATGTTTAGTAACACAATTATATGAAACGTTCATCTATTGCTTTATCCCTATAGTTCGAGCACTTAGCGAGAAAAGTAATAATACTTCAGCATGAAAAAGAAGGCTTGTCTGAATACTATTCAAACAAACCTATCTTTTAGTATATAACGTCATTACCTATCAAAATGTTACAAATTTAATTTTTTTAACCATAAATTCTCTAAAGAAGATGAATCTTCTTGTAAAAGTATTTCCTCTAAGTCACCAGAAATAAGTATGTTTCCTTCATGTAAAACTAACACATCGTCCGCTACTTCCTCCGCAAAAGCAAGCAAATGTGTAGAAAAAATGACAGTACAGCCCCTTATTTTTTCCTCTATCATCATTTTTTTCAGCTCTGCAATCCAAAAAGGATCAAGACCATTCGTAGGCTCATCTAAAATAAGCAAAGAGCCCTCACCAAGTAAGCTTTGAGCGAGATTAAGTCGTTGACGCATTCCCTTTGAGAAATGCTTCACTTTTTGCTTTCGAACATCCCACAAAGCAACGCGTCGCAGTACATCTTCCTGTTCTTTTTTACCGATTTTCTTTAAAGAGGCAAGTAGCTGCAAAATTTCTGCAGCTGTTAACATAGACGGAAAGTCCACATCGTCAGGCATATACCGAATAGCTTGTGGTTTATGCCATATTATTTCTCCTGATTTTTGCTTTTCTTGCCCAGTTAGCAGGCGAATTAAAGTACTCTTTCCAGCACCATTTCCTCCTACAAGCGCTAAAATACGCCCCGCTTGTAAAGAAAAGGAGGCTTCATGAAGACCTCTATTGTTATCATAGATATTCGATAACTTCTTAGTTTCTAATAGCATCATCTTCTTTCTCCTTTCTTTAAAAGCAAGCTAGTATAAGCTAACGGACATACTATCCAAAGCGATGTCACAGCTACGTATACTGCATAACCTAATGGTGACGAATAAAACTGCGTTACTTTAAAAAATGCTGGTCCAAGTACACTAGCCTGATCTGTAAAAATAAAGTAACCAAAGCGCAGCCACTCCACAGGATTAATATGTATCGCTATAATCGTCAGTTTTTGAAGGATATGCCCCGCCACGACAGTTCCAATAGCCATTAAAGCGTAAGAGATTAGCAATAAAAAAATGGACCAAAAAACAAGTGATAACGACAGTGCAAATAATCTTGTTTTCGCAAAGGCTCCCACTGCAATGGCCAATGACACAAAAATGAATATACATAGCAAAGTTAGAATAATGAAAATAAATGGCAAACGCACTCCACCAAGAAATCCACCAAGCGCTAAAATTACTCCAAACGCCACGACAACGACCAATAAAAAGGCAAGCACGGAGGCAATATACTTTCCTGCAACATATTGCGTACGTGTCATCGGATATGTCTTTAATAATGAAAGCCAGCCTGATTCCACATCACCAGCGACACTCATACTACCGATCGTTAATATAAACAGAGGCAATAAAAACAACAATACATTTAAAAACGAGGCTGTCTGTCTTGTAAAACCCTCTACATCCGGTAATGCCATTTGCTGAATGACAATGATAGCTGTAAAAACGAATGTGAAAAGTATGCCTACAAGCTGCATCCAACGACTTCTGAGCATTTGCTTTAATTCTAGTTTAATAAGCATGCTATACATCACTTATGGATCCCCCATTTAAAATCGTGTAAATCCTTATAGGCCAGCAGATGACCTTCTCCCTTTGAAATCATCCACTCCTGTGCCGCTTCCTTCGAATCGAGCGCAACTACCCCATAATTCATCGGAGTCCAATATTCCTTGTTGTATACATAAACAGCGTTAAAAACGTCAATCCATTCATTTTTTGCTGCATCTTTAATAAAGGCTGCTCCAATCTCATCTTCTCCATTCGCTTCTATATATTCCATCAGACAGCCAATGTCATCAAAAATTTCATAATCACCATTCTTCAACGCAATCTGACCAGCATATGCATTGTGAACTATACTCATATTGCAAATTTTACAAACATCGGTTTCACTAACTATTTCACGAGGCTCATATGTTTTTTCACTACAGCCCATTAGCACACCACAACAAAACATTACAATCATCATCCATTTTTTCATTCTGTTATTCCTCTTTTCCATAGCCATAAACTACTTAATGTCAAGAATAAGCCTACTAGCATTTGCACCACATTCATCTTGTTCTTCTCGTTCACATGCTTTACCGCCAATTTTGGCGTATTATCAACAAGCATGTTCTTTTCGATTTTATTGATTTGTTGATCCAGCGATGTTAGTAAAATGACGCTTGGAGATGCCACGAAATATTGATAAACAGGTTGGCGTACCATCCATTGACCAAAGCTTGACACAGCCACATATGGAATATCACCGATACCATTGCCTTTTAAGTCAACCCCTGTATAATCATCATAATAATTACTTACTAGTTGAAAGCCTTGCTTATCGGAGCGCGCCGTTAAAATATTACCTGTAAAGTTATTACTACTAGCCATTGTGTCGTCACTTACCTTTGTACCTTCAATGGCTGTTTGGTTCATCTGAAAATCATTTGTTTCAATTTGGATATTTGCACTTTTCTGCATAGCAACACCAGTTCGGTTATTTTTGATCGTGTTATGTTTAATTTTTGCTTGCTGCACATTATACAGCAGCATACCGTAGCCATTAAAATCAAAATGATTAGCTACTATATTATTTTCAAGGAATATGGCTGTTGTCATCATAATCATAAGGCCAGTCACATTCTGATCATATGTATTAAAAAGTGCTTCAGCATCACTTGTATACATAAAATGCGTACCATAGCGACCGCTCGTCACCTTATTACGTTGAACAACAATATGCTTGACCTCTTCTATATAAATTCCGTCCTGCACTTGCTCAATAGTATTGCCTTCGATGGTGATGTCCTCACTCTTAAAAACAGCCACCCCATTACCTTTTTTTGAATAATGACCTTCGATACCAGTCACATTGATATCATGTATGTGTACATTTTTGGAACGTTGTATATGGACACCTGTATGAACATCTTTAATTTGTAACTTACGTAGCTCAAGTCCATCTACAGTACTAGCAACGATCGCTTTATTTTCCCCTGATAACGTTATATTTTCCACAGTGACATTAGCAGTGTTTTCAATTCGGAGTGTGGGGTTGTCTCTTTCACCGAAAAGTTCCGTTCCCTCTTCACCTTGTAGCGTTATCGGTTTTGTCACAATAAAATTACCTTGGTAACGACCAGCAGGAATATGAACGGTCTCCCCTGGCTTTGCTCTATTAATTGCCTCCTGTACATCGAAATCGGCGTACACTGCCTGACTCATGAATAGAAAAAATAATAAGGCAAACCCTATTTTTTTCACCAATCCTCACCTCCTAGTTCAGCACGAAAAGACTAGAGGAATTCCCCCCTAGTCCATTCGATTAATGACCATGACCTTCAGGTTTCTTTTCTTCCATATGCATAGAATCAGATTCACCTTTGGCTTCTTTTTCAGCTTTTTCTTTCATTTTCTTTTTACGACGCTCTAATGCATCGTCTTTAATTTTTTGTAATTCCTCAATATGTGCAGTTGGATTGTCAGCGATATATTTGTCTGCATCAGCTTTATTGGTGAAATAAATATAACCCCAGTTCATTGGAGATTTTAGATCGGTTTTAACGATCGTTACATCTTCAACCTTTACCCAATCTTTTGTGATATGATCGCGTACAAACTTTTCGTTCTTTTCATTATTCGCAACCTCGGCATTTACTAAGCAGCCTATGTCGTCATAAAAGGCAACTGTTCCATCCTCTTTTATTGCTTGAGTAGAGAATTCACCCATATCTTCGTCCTTTAAATATACTTTCATATTACACATTTCACACATTGTATCTTCTTTTGGCTCTTCTAAACGTGGATCCACTAAAGAAGCGACTTGTTTAGTTTTATCCTTTGCTTCTGTATCACTTGCCGCAACATCTTGCTTCGTTTCTTCTTTCTTAACTTCTTCTGCTTTATCTGTACCACAAGCCGCGAGTAAAAATGATGCTGCTAGTACAGGTAACCATATTTTTTTCACAATTGCTTCCCCCAATATTTCTTTTTTCTTTTACTAATAACTACTTTACAGGTAAGTTGTGAAATAAGTTAAAAATCACTGTGAAGTATTGGAAAAATTACCTTGAATATTCATTGAACATCTCGACTTCAAATATTTTGAATAAAAAATATATGATTTCCATTTTCTACAACTTACATTCAGGGTCAATAAATTAAGGTGTACAAGACCTGTTGGTGAAGTTTTGTTTTATTACTATAAATCAGGACGCATGTCAGAAGATGTAATCCTCGGCGCAGTGGTTGATTGGAGTGGAGAATGGGCGACTCCTTGGGGATCAGCGAATAGAGGAACGAAGGCTAAAACTATCACGTCCTGTGATAACGCCTTCGTGACCAACATCATGTTGGCCCGAGACCCTGGAGCGAGCAACGCGAGTGAAGCGGCTCATCGGACGCCCCCAGGAAGCTCTGCTCTGTGCGAAAGCGAAGCGACAGCAACAAAGCGCCCAGGCGGAACGGAAATCACCCCCTCGTTTTGCCGAAGAGCCATTAATATGCTTGAACGGTAATCGCCCTCATTTTAAAATGCCTCAACATTCGTAAAGATTGCACTGACACCATTTTGTTTTTCAACGCACTAAAAAACTCCCTACATCCTGAATGATGTAGAGAGTTGGATTTATGATGTTATATAGAAGAGCGGTAACTATTGAGAAGCTTCTTTTGCTTGCTGACAAGACTTAGCTTAACGGCAGTTTCATTTAATTCATTGCGTATTTGTAAATCGTAAGAACTGTCCACATAACTAGCCGCTATTTTATTAGGACGTTGCTCTTGAATTTGTCTAGTTTTACTTATATGCTTTTTATCTTTATTCTTTTGCAGACTATTTTTAAACTGTTGCTTCGAATTTTGTCCGAAATTATGGCTTAAATCCCCGGCATGTAGATACTGTTGTTCGTTACGAAATATACTACTAGTCGTCGCACTTACTCTAGAAGTCCTCATAAATAATTACCCTCCTTTACTTTTCATGAACTTTGTAGGTATATATATCGACATTATATGCTTGAACTTAATAATACAGAACCAAATTGCTTAAAAAAAAGAGAAAAGAGCTATAAAAAAAAGTATTTTTTACTCTTTCTTATAACTCTTTTCCCAAATATTCATTGGCCGATAACTAAAAGTTGGAAATATCATTTATTATAACGTATTACATTGTATATAAGCTGAATGGAATAGAGGCTGAGCGACTCCTTGGGGATTAGCGTCACAAATAAGCCCCTGGAGCGAGCAGACAGAGGAACGAATGCTAAAAACATCACGTCCTGTGATAACGCCTTCGTAACCAACATCCTTTTGGCCCAAGCGGCTCATCGGACGCCCCGGTCGGAACGGAAATCAAACCCACGTCATGATGTTAGCTATATATCATTTCCAAAAATCATCAAATATTGTAATTGGCATATGACGTTTGTGCTGAGATCGTAAATAATGCCCTTCTAATGTTTTACGAGCATCTTCAGGGATTTTCTTTCCCTCCAAATAATCATCAATTTGGTCATACGTTAAACCAAGTGCTACTTCATCTGGTAATGAAGGACGATTTTCCTCTAAATCTGCAGTTGGTATCTTTAAATATAAGTGCTCCGGGCAATCAAGCACAGCTAACAACTGCTTACCCTGACGCTTGTTGAGACGGAAGATAGGCATTAAATCCGCACCACCATCCCCAAATTTTGTGTAAAAACCTGTAATTGCCTCCGCAGCATGATCTGTCCCTAGCACAACAGCATTATTCATAGCAGCAATAGAATACTGCACTTTCATTCGCTCACGTGCCTTTTCATTGCCTTTTACAAAATCGCTTAGTTCAATACCCGCATTCGTTAATGCTCCAACACTTGCATCGACTGCATCTTTAATGTTGACCGTATACGTTTTCGTAGGTTTTATATAGTCAATTGCATCCTGACAGTCCTTTTCATCAGCTTGAACACCATATGGTAAACGAACAGCCCAAAACGAGTATTTCGCTTCTCCCACCTCGGCATTTAATTCGTCAACCGCAAGCTGCGTTAATTTTCCAGTTAACGTGGAGTCTTGTCCACCTGATATCCCGAGAACAAATCCCTTTACAAAGCTATAGCGACGTGCATATTCCTTTAAAAAATCAATGGATTTGCGAATCTCTTCCTGCGCATCAATAGTAGGTAATACACGTAATTCCTTAATGATTTCTTGCTGTAGTGTCATTTTATCCTTCACTCCTTACGCATTACAATCGATTGACCATTTCACTTACTTCTTCAATATTACGCATTTTATTATTCCAGCATTTTTGGCTTAAATCGACTGGGTATTCCTCAGGATTCATGGCACGTTTATATTCATCCCATAACAACTCTAAATTATTAGCTGCATAATCGCGCATTTCTTCCAAAGTAGGATTTTGATAATGTATTTCACCATTTTTAATCACATGATGATGTAAATTCTTAGCTTCAAAGTTCGTTACAAATTTTGATACGAATGTATGAACAGGGTGGAACATTTTAATTTTCCCCTCTGATTGGGGATTTTCATCTTGCATCGTAATGTAATCCCCCTCCGCCTTGCCATTCTTTCTATCAATAATGCGATATACATGTTTAAGACCTGGCGTCGTTACCTTTTCAGCATTCGCTGAAATTTTAATGGTATCTTCTAATTGCCCACTGTTATTTTCAATAGCGACCATTTTATAAACAGCCCCTAAAGCTGGTTGGTCATATGCAGTAATGAGCTTTGTACCAATACCCCACACATCAACTTTTGCACCTTGAGCCTTTAAGTTTAAGATCGTATATTCATCTAAGTCATTCGATACGATAATTTTAGCGTTCTGGAAGCCTGCCTCATCTAACATACGACGTGCTTCTTTTGACAAGAAAGCTATATCCCCACTGTCTAAACGAATGCCAATAAAATTAATTTTGTCACCAAGCTCTTTAGCTACTTGGATTGCTGTTGGTACACCTGATTTTAACGTATTGTAAGTATCTACAAGGAATACGCAATCACGATGACGTTTTGCATAGGAGTGAAAAGCATCATAATCATTTTTATAAGCCTGTACAAGTGCATGTGCATGTGTACCTGATACTGGTATATTAAAGAGTTTACCTGCTCGCACATTACTAGTTGATGCAAAACCACCAATAAACGCTGCACGCGTTCCCCAAATTGCCGCGTCCATCTCCTGAGCGCGTCGTGTACCGAACTCCATCGCCACTTCATTTTTTATAATTTGTTTAATACGACTAGCCTTTGTTGCAATTAAGGTTTGGTAATTCACAATATTAAGTAATGCGGTTTCAATGAGTTGCGCTTCCACTAAAGGTGCTTCAATGCGGATAATTGGTTCATTAGCGAAAACAGTTTCTCCTTCCACCATTGAAAACATATCCCCTGTAAAGCGAATATTTTTTAAATACTCAATAAAATCCTCTTTATAACCAACCTCTTCACGTAAATACGTTATGTCCGAATCAGTGAAACGAAAATCACGTAAATACTCAAGAATTCTCTCTAACCCCGCAAAAATTGCATAACCATTGCCAAAAGGTAATTTTCTAAAATATAATTCAAAAACTGCTTTTCTATTATGTATACCATCAGCCCAATACGATTCTGCCATATTGATTTGGTACAAGTCCGTGTGTAGCGCTAAGCTATCATCTGCATAGTTTGATCTCACAAGAAACCCCTTCTTCCGCTTTGATAATTAGTCCTAGTATACACTATATACCCAAATTCTTGCGTATCACATCCTTCTGCTTTAATGTTAGATTTCCTTACATAAGTAGTCAGAAAATTTCGAACTGTTCACATTTCAGACACACTTTTTAGTAACGCTTTCATTCCCCTTTTTAAAACCTTTTCAGCAAACTATTACGAAAGACGAAATATTCCATGTGATAAAACATAACATGGATATCCAAAAAATTATTGCGCCGTTTTTCATAACGTTTTAACATGTAAATTAAATTTACTCAAGGAGCTGATATTGATGAAAAAAATAGAAGCAATCATCCGTCCCGAAGTTTTCGGCGCTGTCAGAGACGGACTTGCACAGGAAGGTATCGCAGGGCTCAGTGTTACAGAAATTGCTGGCTGCGGCCGTCAATTAGGGCGTACAGGTTTATTTCGTGGAAATACCTACGAAGTTGAATTTTTACCGAAGTTGAAATTAGAAATGATTGTTGATGATGAAAAAGTAGATCCTATTGTTGAAGTTTTGTTATATAAGGCAGCAACCGGTAAGGTCGGTGATGGTAAAATCTTCATTTATCCAGTAGAACAAGCGATTCGTATCCGCACAAAAGAAGTCGGATCAATTGCTGTAGAATAAGGGGGCGATATATATGGATGAAATAACATTATCTATAAATTTAGTTTGGGTGATGCTCGGTACAATTTTAGTCTTCTTTATGCATGCAGGATTTGCGATGGTTGAAGCTGGCTTTACACGCTCAAAAAACGCAGTCAACATTATTATGAAAAACTTCCTAACTATTTCACTTGGCGGTATTGTCTATTTTCTTTGTGGTTACGCTATTATGTTTGGTGATACAGCTGGTGGTATCTTCGGTTCAAGTGGCTTTGCCTTAAATGGTGTAGATGATCTTTCCTTCTTTATTTTCCAAACGATGTTTGCAGCAACTGGAGCAACAATTTTATCAGGAGCAGTAGCAGAACGTACTAATATTTTTGCTTATATCGGCGTTATTGTTCTCATGTCGTCACTTGTTTATCCTGTTGTTGGTCATTGGGTTTGGAGTGGCCAAGGTTGGTTAACAAATCTTGGTTTTATCGATTTCGCTGGATCTACCGTTGTTCATTTAACAGGTGCAGTTGCGGCATTTGTAGCTGCGGTAATGGTCGGCCCTCGTCTCGGTAAATATGAAAATGGTCGTGTTAACGTTATTACAGGACATAGTATTCCATTAGGAGCTTTAGGCGTATTTTTACTTTGGTTTGGTTGGTTTGGCTTTAATGGCGCTTCAACATTAGCCGCTGACCCTAAACTTGTTCCTAGCGTAATCGCAAATACATTTTTCGCTGCTGCTGCAGGAGTTGTGGTTACTGCCCTTTATACGAAATTTCGATATGGCCATATCGATGGCTCACTCACATTAAACGGTGCTTTAGCAGGTCTCGTAAGTATTACCGCTGGTGCCGCTAATGTTAGTATTGTCGGTTCCATCATAATCGGATTAATTGCTGCTCCATTATTGGTCGAAGGCGTACGCTTTATTGAATGGAAATTAAAAGTCGATGATCCTGTTGGTGCAATCGCTGTCCATGGTATCTGTGGTATTTGGGGTACTCTAGCAGTTAGTTTGTTTGATATTGGTGGTCAAGGATTATTTTATGGAGGAGGTTTTGGACTATTAGGAGTGCAAGCCATAGGGGTTATCGCTACAATTGCCTGGGTTAGCATTTCAGTAGCAGCTGGTTTACTTATTATAAAAGCATTTGTACCATTACGTGTTTCTGCTGAAGAAGAAGTCACTGGCCTAGATGTCATCGAACATGGTGCTCCAGCTTATGAGTTTCAGGATATCTTCAAAGGCTCTGCCGTACGAGGAGAAACATTTGCCCATCGTTTAACTCATTTCGGTAAAACAAATAACAATGTCCACGAGGAACATGTATAGTGTTTAATAAACTTCGTCTTCTTTAATACAAAAAAACAAGAATCTGCAATCTCTTTGGCGAGCTGTTACACCAAAAGTTTTGCAGATTCTTATTATGCTCTCTCTAGTTCCAGTAAAAATTCTTTCATAGCTAGTCCACTACGAAAGCCTGTTAGTTTACCATCTTTTCCAATTACACGATGACAAGGAATAATCGCCAATATTGGATTGGCACCAATTGCACTACCTACAGCTCTTACTGCTTTCGGATTACCGATGCGGTGTGCAATATCTGAGTACGTTGTCGTTGTACCATATGGTAGCTCCTTCAAAGCATCCCATACTGCTAGTTGAAACGCTGTCCCTTTGACATGTATTGGCACATCAAATTCAGTAAGCTCTTTATTAAAATAAGCCGTTAATTGCTTAACATATTGCTGTAACTTTTCTTTATTCTCTTCAAAGCGATAGCCTTTAAATGGCTTTTTTGCCCACACTTCTACCTCTTCAAATGGTGCATTCGGTGTTCCTATATATACAAGACCTTCATCTGTAGCAACGATATACATATTACCTTGTGCATATGTTAATGTATCTACATATAATATATCCATTCTCTCCCCCCTTAACTTAATTTACCCATTACCTGTAAAATGTTAAATATCTTTAGCTTCCCTTTGTTTCATGCTACAGTTATTTTACCTATTAGTATAAAGGAGTTTTAACTTTATGAATACATCATATGAGCCTGCTATTCATTTTCAACAGGTCACCTTTTCATCGAATGACAAGATGATATTAAAATCGATTACTGGTTCTTTCCCAAAAGGAAAAATCACTACATTAGTCGGCCCTTCAGGTGCTGGCAAAACAACTCTACTTAAATTGTGCAATGGACTATTATCCCCTACAGATGGTCAAATATTAATTGATAATCAAAACATTTCTGCATACGAGCCAACCGCTTTAAGAAGACATGTAAGTATGGCTCTTCAAGCAGCCCCTATGATAGAAGGAACTGTATTGGACAATCTTGCACTTCCTCGTTCGTTACAAGGAGAAAAGCTTACAGAGCAAGAAGCCATCCACTATTTACGAGATGTCGGACTCGATCAAAGCTTTTTACAACGCCCTACGAATAAATTATCAGGTGGACAACGACAAAAAGTTTCTATAGCAAGAACACTTATTAATCAATCCTCCATTTTATTGCTAGATGAAATCACATCTGCACTAGACCGTCAATCCGTACAGGAAATTGAGACACTTATTGCTACAATCAATAAAAAGTTTAATGTCACAATCATTTGGATAACTCATAATTTACAGCAAGCACTGACAATCGGACACTATACATGGGTCATGATGGACGGGGAGCTTATCGAAACAGGAAAAAGCTCCTTACTTAACGCACCTAAAAATCCACGTGTCGCTGAATTTGTACAGGGGGTGAATGTATGACGTATACTTCGCTTTCCTTAACGTTAATTTTTGTTTTAATTCCTCTTCTATTGTCAAAAACCTTAAAGCTAGGACTTGAAAAAGATACACTCATAGCTACTATTCGTTCTATTATTCAACTACTTGCCGTCGGATACATTTTAAAATTTGTCTTTGATGCTCAAAGCTATATTTATATTGTACTTATGGTGGCATTAATGATTATAGTAGCAACACTAAATGCTCGTAAAAAAGGGAAAGGTATTAAAGGTATTACATGGAAAATAGCACTGACTCTCATTGTAGTAGAATTTGTTACGCAAGGAGTATTGCTTGGTTTTGATATTGTACCTGCAACAGCGCAGTATATTATTCCAATTAGCGGCATGATGATTGGTAATTCAATGATATTATCGGTTCTCTTTTTAAATCGTTTTACATCGGAAATTGCAAGTCATCAGAACGACATTGAGTTAATTTTATCGCTTGGCGGCACACCAAAACAGGCAATTCATCGACAGCTAATGAATGCGATAAAGGCAAGTATGATTCCTACAATTGAAAGCCAAAAAACAATTGGTCTTGTTCAATTACCAGGTATGATGAGTGGCCAAATAATCGGCGGAGCAGACCCTATTCAAGCGGTGCAATTCCAACTATTAATCATTTTCGCCCTGCTCACAGCAGCGACATTATCGAGCATAATGATAGGTTTTTTAAGCTATCCTGCACTTTTTAATGAGCGCATGCAACTACTTGAAGTGAAATAATTGTTATAGTAAAAACAATGTTTATTTTCTAAATTGTGCTATAATATAGAAAAAAGAAATGCAGTGAGGAGAATGACCATGTTATTACGCGATTTTTTCATCCATTTATCTGAAAACCAACTATTAAATAGTACTGCAAAAAAATACGGACTAAAATTAGGAGCACAAAGTGTAGTAGCTGGTACAAATATTGAAGAAACGATTGCGAGCATCAAAGAGCTGAACGCACATAAAATCTCTTGCACAGTAGATAATTTAGGGGAATTCGTTTCAACTGAAGAAGAAGCAACAAAAGCTAAAGAACAAATCCTTGCTGTTATTGAGGCTATTCATGAAAACGGCGTTGATGCACATATTTCATTAAAGCCATCTCAATTAGGTTTAGATATTGATGTTGATTTTTGCTACGATAATTTATATGAAATTGTAGAAAAAGCAGCAGCATATGATATATTCGTTAACTTTGACATGGAAGACTACGGTCGTTTACAAACATCCTTTGATATGGTGGAAGAGCTATCCAAAACATTTAATAATGTTGGCACTGTTATCCAATCTTATTTTTACCGTGCTAAGGACGATATCGAAAAATTCAAGGACTATCGCCTTCGTATAGTAAAAGGTGCTTATAAGGAGCCTGTAGAGGTTGCTTTCCAAGATAAATTGGATATTGATTTAAATTTCATCGAGTTACTCGAATATCATTTACTACATGGTAAATTTACGTCCATCGCAACACATGACCATAATGTTATTGCACACGTAAAACGTTTTGTAGCTGACAATAATATTCCACTTGATAAATTCGAATTCCAAATGCTTTACGGCTTCCGTACAGATATGCAAAAAGAGCTTGCAAAAGAAGGCTATAACTTCTGTGTATATGTACCATTCGGCGAAGATTGGTACGGCTACTTTATGCGCCGTTTAGCGGAGCGTCCTCAAAATCTTAATCTTGTTACAAAACAAGTATTTACGAAAAAAACGAACACAGTCCTTGCTGTAGCAGCAGGTGCATTCGTTCTTGGACGTTTAACAAAACGTAAAAAATAACCTTTAATAACCTTATCGTCTCTTTTAGGCGATAAGGTTTTTTAGTGTTGGCAAACAAAATGACCAAGGAGTTACGGCACTTTAAATGAGGGTGATTTCCTTCTAAGCTACCGCTTTCGTACGGATTTGCTGAAGTTTCGTTTAGTTTTATAACAATAAAATAAAGTAACATGCCATAAGATACATAACTATGCGTAGTGGTTGATTGGAGTGGAGGCTGGGCGACTCCTTGAGGATCAGCAATAGAGGAACGAAGGCTAAATGCATCACGTCCTGTGATAACGCCTTCGTGACCAACATCGTGTTGGCCCAAGCGGCTCATCGGACGTCCCCAGGAAGCTTTGCTCTGTGCGAAAGCGTAGTGCTAACGTAGCGGCAGCAACAAAGCGCCCAGCCGGAACGGAAATCAACTCCTCGTTTTGCCGAAGAGCCCTACTTTTTTTTTATGATACCTTAATTCATTTACATAATAGTTTTTCAACAACACAAAACCTTATCGTCTTTTATGCGATAAGGTTTATGATGTTTTTTACTTATTCCACCCTTTTTCCTTAAAACGTGCAATGGCTTCAATACGATTTCCAACATTTAATTTTTCTAAAATAGTGGAGATATAGTTGCGGACAGTCCCTGCCGATAAAAATAATTCTGCAGCAATTTCTTTTGTCGTCTTCCCCTCTGCAACAAGTGTCAGTACTTGGCTCTCACGGTCAGTTAAAGGATTTTCACTATCATCCTCATAAACAAAATCAACGAGTTCAGGCGCATATATTCTTTTGCCGTCCATAATAGTGCGAATAGCGCTGACCAATTCTTCTATCGGACTTTCCTTTAGGAGATAGCCACGAACACTAGCTTTTCTTGCACGCTCAAAATAACCCGGCCTTGCAAATGTCGTTAATATAATCACTTTACAATCAGAACCTGTGCTATGAAGTTCCTCGGCAGCATCCAATCCAGTTTTCACTGGCATTTCAATATCCATAACACAAATGTCAGGCTGATACTCTTCAACAAGCGCCAATGCTTCCTCACCATTTTTCGCTAAGCCGACGACCTCCATATCATCCTCCATACTAAGTAATGAACGAAGTGCGCCTAATAGCATACCCTGATCTTCAGCAATTACAATTCGTATCATGTCACACCCTCTTTTCTATATGTTCTTCAGATTCTCTTTGACCTTTTGATGCGTAATCGCCACTGGAATCGACACAGTTAATGTTGTGCCCTCTTCACTTTCGATTTTAAATGAACCGTTTATAAACTCTAACCGTTCTCGCATTCCCTTTAATCCGTTACCAGTTTTCCAAGCTTGCTTTTTGGTGATTCCTTGCCCATTATCACGAACAACTAAATATACTTCCTTAAAATTTTGATGGAAGGCAATTTCGCATTTTTTAGCACCACTATGTTTAACGACATTATTAACGGCCTCTTTTAAACACATAGATAATACATTTTCTACAAGTGGTGGAACTTGTAATTTATCTTTATCACCATCAAATACAAACTCCATTTCAGCGGCCTTTAATATTTGGGAAATGCGCATAAGCTCGTCCTCAAATCTAGTTGTTCGCATACCCGATACTAATTCACGTACCTCTTTTAATGCGATACTCGCCGTTTGACGAATATCCTTAATCTCTATTAGAGCTTGCTGTGGATCACGTTCAATTAACCTTGAAGCTAAGTCACTTTTTAAGCCTATCATCGATAACTTTTGACCGAGCGTATCATGTAAATCCCGAGCAATACGTTGACGTTCCTCAAAAACAATTAGCTCAGCTATTCGTTCATTAGCAGTTTCAAGCTGACCCTCTAAATTTTCGCGTTTATTTTTTGAATAAATCGTTAGTGGGAGAAGCACAACTGCTAGAATCGTTATAACAACAAATGGTAGTTGTGATAAAAATAAATGTAGCTCAACGAAGAAACCAACAACTGTAGAAATAACCGTAAAGCCAATATGTAGTCCATACATAATGTAGAATCCAACAGGTTTACGAATATTTCCAATGAAGAAAGCTGTGAAAATTGATAAGTACACATAGCCATACAATATGGTCATAACGATATTAATGACCATTTCAAAGCTAATCCACATATAAACAAGACCGTTATTCGAATTCATGGAAAATCGATAGAAAATAAAATATAGCATTAAAAATGTAATACCAATTGATATTTCTATATAGGATGATTTTCTAAAAATGAAGAAAAACGGTAGGAAACAGAAAATAATCCATAAATATACACTGAGCATTGGACTATTCGGAATAATACTGTGCCATTTCCTCATTATAATCTCACGCTCTTTCCTACTTTTCCCTCATTATAACAAGAAAATTAATATTATGCCTGCACATGGTTATTAGCGTGACAGCCGTACAATGGCATTTTGCATAGTAATTGCTTCATCTGCCATATACAACTCATTTATGTAAAACAGCCATCCCTTAGAAGAGATGGCTGAAATAATTTTTTACTAAGCAGCAAAACTGTCTTTTGCTTTACGTTTGATTATTTCACTAACGTCTTTAAAAGTGACAAACTTACCTTGATCTTCATCATATAACTTATAGCGTAATGATTCTAAGCTTGTACTTAACGTAATCGTCGTTGCAGTGTGTAATGGCGGTATTTCATTATGAGCTTTTTCAAGATTATAGTTTGGTACACGAGGAGCTAAATGATGTACATGGTGGAAGCCGATATTGCCTGTAGCCCATTGTAATAACTTTGGCAATTTATAATATGAGCTACCTTCGACAGCAGCCTTTACATAATCCCACTCTTTATCATGCTCAAAATAAGAATCCTCGTACGTATGTTGGATATAAAATAACCAAATACCAAGAGAACCAGCAATAAATAATGTTACACCCTGTACTAATAAAAATGCTTGCCAACCCATAAAGTAAACTAAAGATATACAAATTCCGGCAATAACGACATTCGTTAAATATGTGTTAAAGCGTTCCTTCTGTTTAGCGTCCTTACGATTAAAACGGTTTAATATTAAAACCATAAATAATGGTCCTAAACCGAACATCACAAAAGGATTACGGTAAAAACGATACCATAAACGTTGTCCTTTAGATGCTTGTAAATATTCTTCCACTGTCATCATATCAATATCACCGATACCACGCTTATCTAAGTTCGAGCTAGTAGCGTGGTGAATTGTATGTTCACGCTTCCATTTTTCGTATGGGAATGATGTTAACACTCCAGTTACAAAACCAACCCGGTCGTTTGCTTTTTTACTTTTGAAAAATGAACCGTGTGTACAATCATGGAAAATAATAAATGATCGTACGACAAGGCCAGAAGAAATTACACTTAACCCAACTGTTAACCATGGTGAAATATCCATTAACATATAGCCAGCTACCCATAGAGCGATTAACGGTACAATCGTATTGACCATTTGAAAAATACTTTTAGCTGTATCAGATTTCGCAAATGGTGCTACATCCTGGCGCAGTCTTTTTGTTTTTTCTTTATCTGTTGCCATCATTTTTACTCCCTCGTTTCCTTTTCCTTATGACCTCATCATAAAACAAGAATATAATCAAGCACAGACGCAAACATCATAAAAAGGATATGACATTTGTCATATCCTTTTATCTTTTGAATAAACATTAAATAATTTGTATCAATAAACAAAGGTTGATTTTCACTCCGAGTTGGCGCTTTCCGCGGGCTTGGCTTCAATCTCCTTGAAAAATCAACAACTCCTCATCATTAGCATAGGTAGACAAGCTAATCCAAAAGAATATTACTATTTATTACAATATCATAAAGATTAACTATGGAGGAAAATAATACTTTTCGATGCTCCTCACAAAATGCTGAATGTCGGGGTCAATTATTATTCAGCTTTATGCAAATAAACTAGAGTTTGCCTTCAGTTATGAAAGGATATGACATGCCATACCCTTTCTATGCTTTTGGTCCAGTTAACTGTAGTTGATAAAATACAAGATCTAGCCACTGTTCAAATTTATAGCCTGCATTTTTAATTGTACCTGCATATTCAAAGCCTAGTTTTTCATGTATTTTAATGCTTCCGTTGTTTTCACCATCAATACCCGCTACGAGTGTCTTCACACCTTGCTCTTTAGCAGTTCGAATAAGTTCAAGCATTAATTGTGTAGCTATTCCCTTTTGATAATGATCCTTATGCACATATACAGAGTGCTCCATTGTATGCTTATAACCTGGATATGGACGGAACTGACTATATGTTGCAAAGCCGGCTACATTGCCATTTTCGTCAAAGACTAGCAGTGGATTCCCAATCGTTTGCTGCTCCTTGAACCATTGTCTTTTTTCTTCTAACGATTGTGTTTCATATCGATAAACAGCTTTGCTCGTTAAAATAATGTCATTGTAAATATCTAAAACCTCAGGTAAATCTTTCTCTTCCATTAATCGAATCATCATGCTCACGTCCAAACTTTAGAAGGGGTTAATTACTATTAGATTTTACTACTTTTTCTGGCATCACACATTAAAGTACCTCGCATCTGGATGTGCAAAGACGATTGCTGAAACAGAAGCTTCAGGTTCCATCATAAAGCCTTCCGTTAAATGCACTCCAATGTCCTCTGGTTTTAATAAGCCAAACAATTTCTCTTGATCCTCTAAGTTCGGACATGCTGGATAGCCAAATGAGAAGCGCTGTCCTTGATATTTTGCCGCGAAACGATCACGCATCGTAAATTCTGTCGCATCTGGGAAGCCCCACTGGTCACGAATTTCTTGGTGCATACGTTCCGCAAAGCCTTCCGCAAGCTCAAGGGCTGTAGATTGTAATGCATGACTTTCAAGGAATTTCCCTTCCTCTTTTAGCTGACGAGCCTTCGCCATAACCCCTTGTCCTGCCGTTACCACCATTAAGGCAATATAGTCCATTTCACCGCTTTCAACTGTTGTTAGGAAATCTGCAAGACATAAAAACGGTTCAACTTGCTGACGCGGGAAGGTAAATCGTTCAATTTCTGTTTTGCTATCTGCTGGATCGTAAACGACTACATCATCCCCATCGGCTTGGGCAGGGAAAAACTGATACATACCTGATGGTTTCAACAGATCCCTTTGTAAATAATCGTCGACTAAATCTTTTAACTCCGTTGCTCTTGCATCGCCAGCATCAAGTAATTGCTGTACTTGACCCTTTAAACCTAGGTGATGTCCTAGTAATGTCCGCATATTAACATATGGATATAAATGCGAAACAGCATATTCTCTCTTTACATGGCGTCGCACATCAGCTGGAAGAAAGACAGTCGCTTCCTTTACCGTGCGCACAGGCTTTACAGTTATTTCTTTTGCAGGGCGAGCCGCTCTTTTTTCGTCTGCCTCTAAGCGTTTTTCACGCGATTCCTTAATTTCAGCTAAGAAATCTGCACGTGTATCTATCCCCATTAACCGATTTGCCTGCTCTAATCCTTGCATCGCATCCTTTGAATAAATGACAGGTCCATTATATTCGCCGGCAATTTTTGTTTCAGTAAAGCGACGGGATAATGCCGCTCCCCCTACTAAAATAGGTACGTCAATACCTGCTTCCTTGAAATCTTGAGCTGTAATAACCATTTGCTGCGCTGATTTTACAAGTAAGCCTGAAAGCCCGATGAAATCTGGCTTTTCCTTGCGAATCGCTTCTATTAACTGGGCAGGTGTTACTTTGATGCCAAGATCAATCACCCTATAGCCATTATTACTTAAAATAATATCAACAAGGTTTTTCCCAATATCATGCACATCGCCTTTTACAGTTGCAAGTACCATCTTCCCCTTGCCAGCACTCTCTTCATCTTTCTCCATAAATTGCTCTAAATGTGCCACCGCTGCCTTCATAACCCCTGCTGATTGTAATACTTCTGCTACGATCAGCTGATTATCGTTAAATAAGCTGCCAACCTCTGCCATTCCATCCATTAATGGTCCATTAATAATAGCAAGCGGTGTTTCGAAAATTTCACGAGCAGCCTCTAAATCTTCAATAAGCCCTTCTTTTGTACCCTCTAAAATATAGTAAGCTAAGCGACCTTCTACTGTTTTTGGAATATCTGCCTCTGTTTTTTCCTTCTTTTTATCACGATAGAAATCCGTAAAGACTGCTAATGTTTCATCATTTGTATGAAAGAGTAGATCATTTGCTAGCTTAATTTCCTCCTCAGGAATGGATGCATAACGTTCTAGCTTCTCCGTATTCACAATTGCATAATCTAAACCAGCCTGTGTACAGTGATATAAATACACAGCGTTTAATACTTCACGACCTACTGGTGGTAATCCGAACGAAATATTACTTACACCAAGCACCGTTAATGTACGAGGCATTTTTTCTTTAATAAGGCGAATTCCTTCCACTGTTTCAAGCGCTGAGCCAATATACTGTTCATCTCCTGTACCTACAGGGAACATTAGTGGGTCAAATATAATATCTTCAGGAGCAATACCCCATTTTTCTGTTAACAATTTATATGAACGCTCAGCAATCTCTAGCTTGCGGTGTCGATCAACCGCCATGCCTTGCTCATCAATTGTCCCCACAACTAAAGATGCACCATATTTTTTCACTAGCGGTAAGACTGCGTCAAAACGCTCCTCGCCATCCTCTAAGTTAATCGAATTAATGATAGCTTTCCCTTGAGAAAACTTAAGTGCTTCCTCAATTACTTTTTCATCTGTTGAGTCAATCACAAGAGGTACTTTTACTTTTTTTACAACCTCCTGCATAAAGCCACGTATATCCGCTAGTTCATCGCGGTCAGGATTTGCTAAACATATATCGATAACATGTGCTCCATTTTTCACTTGAGCTCGCGCAATTTCTGCCGCTTCCTCAAACTTCCCATCAATAATTAAATTTTTAAACTTACGAGAGCCGATGACATTTGTCCGTTCCCCAATAAATAATGGACGCATAGAATCGTCATACACTAATGGCTCTATACCTGATACTACATGACCATGTGTTGCATCTGGTAATTGACGAGGCTTTTTGTCCTTTAGCACTTCTCGAATAGCGGCAATATGCGCTGGCGTTGTACCACAGCATCCTCCAACTATATTCAGCCAGCCCTTTTCTGCAAAGCCTTTTAGCTTTTGTGACAGTGATTCAGGTGATTCATGATAGCAGCCTTCCTCATCAGGTAAGCCTGCATTCGGATAACAGCTAATATAGCCTGTTGAAAGCTCTGCTAGTGAACGGATATGATCCGTCATAAACTCTGGTCCGGTCGCACAGTTTAAGCCAACTGACAATGGTTTAATATGCTCGATAGAAATGTAAAAAGCATCAATTGTTTGACCAGCCAGTGTCGTTCCCATCGGTTCAATTGTTCCCGATATCATCACAGGTAGCTCTTTTCCAGTTGCTTCAAAGGCACGAGATACTCCCAATGTTCCTGCCTTAACATTTAGCATATCCTGACTAGTTTCTAGCAAAAGGACATCTGATCCGGCTTCGATTAATGCCTTTGCCTGAACATAAAAGTTTTCCTCTAACTCATCAAATGTAATACCACCTGTAACCGACAAGGTTTTTGTAGTTGGTCCCATAGCCCCCGCAACAAAACGTGGCCAATCGGATGTAGAAAACTCATCCACTACTTTGCGTGCAATTTCCACAGCACGTTTATTAATTTCTTCTGCCTTCGCACCAAGATCATATTCATTTAATACAAGTGGTGTACTTCCAAATGTATTTGTACAAATAATATCTGCGCCAGCCTCTAAATATTTTCTATGAACTTTTTCAAGCACATCTGGTCTAGTTAGCACAAGATTTTCATTACAGCCATCATATTCCTCGCCGCCAAAATCCTCTGCTGATAAATTTTCATTTTGTAGCATTGTACCCATTGCGCCATCAAGAATTAAAATTCGTTTCTCTAGTTGCTCTTCAATCAAGTGCTTAGCCATTTATACTTACCCCTTTTTTCTGTTCATCCAATTGCTCAATAAATTTCATCAATTCTAGTGTCATATCATAGCGTAAAAACGGTGTGATGAGGTAAATACCATTGAAATACTCCGCTGCTACTTCTACTAATTCCTTAGCAATTGCAATCCCTTCTAGTGTTGCGCGTTCCTTATCATCGCCACAAGCCTTCATACGGGCTAACGCTTCATCCGATAGTTTGATACCCGGCACTTCATGATGCAAGAACTCCGCACTTTTATAGCTCGTTACTGGCATAATGCCTATATAAATTGGTGTTTCTAAATGCTTTGTTGCCTCGTAAATTTCCACAATTTTTTCCTTTGTATAAACAGGCTGTGAAATAAAATAATCTGCCCCATGTTCAATTTTCTTTTCTAATCGAGAGACAGCGCGATCGAGCACACGTACATTAGGATTAAATGCAGCCGCTACAGAGAAATTCGCCTTTTTACGAAGTGGTTTCCCTGAGAAAGATACACCTTCATTTAACTGTTTTATTAATTGGATGAGCTCCATTGAAGAGACGTCATAAACGCTAGTAGCCCCTGGAAAATCACCTACCTTTGTCGGATCTCCAGTAACTGCTAAAATATCATGAATCCCTAGTGCATTTAATCCCATTAAATGTGATTGTAGACCAATTAAATTACGATCTCGGCATGTTATATGTGTCAATGGGCGTACCCCATGCGTTTCTTTCAGCAAGGCACCCATTGCGACATTACTAATCCTTGGAGAAGCGAGTGAATTATCTGCCATCATGACTACATCCGCGCCAGTTTCATATAACTTTTTTGCACCTTCAATAAAACCTTCGATTTCTAAATGTCTTGGTGTATCTAACTCCACAATAATCGAGCGTTCACGTTTTACTTTTACATGTAATGGCTCATAATTTGCTGGCTCTGCCTCACGTACAACCTCTACTTTTTCTGGCTTTGCATACTTTTCCTCGACCGGGGATAGCTCATCTAAGTACTTTTTCGCTGCAGCAATATGCTTTGGTGTCGTACCACAGCAGCCACCAATTAAACGTACCCCCTGATCACGAAGCTCTACAGCTGCTCGACCAAAATAATCTGCCTCCGACTCATAAACAACACGGCCATCCTCCAAATCAAGGAGAGAGGCGTTCGGATATGCTGACATAAATGCCTTCTTAGGAAGTTCTACTCCTTCGAATGCTTGTATAGTATGGTGAGGACCTAAGCGACAGTTAACACCTACGATATCAGCACCTAGCGCTTCAAGTTTATGTAAGGCGTTATTTAAGCTCATTCCATTTTGCAAAATTCCGGGTTCGTGCATAGAAACTTGAGCAATAATCGGTAATTTCGTTTTACCTCGTAGCATTGTTAAAGTCGCTGTTAGCTCTTCAAAATCATAATAAGTTTCAAGTAAAAGGCCATCTGGATTTCCTGCAAGTAAAACAGTTGCCTGCTCATCAACTGTTGCTAAAATTTCCTCTAACGTTGCGTCACTTTTACGAATACCACGGATTCCCCCAATAGTACCTAAGACAAATTGTCCACCATCTACCGCTGCTCGTTTTGCAATCGTTATCGCGGCTTCATTAAACTGCTGCACACGAGATTCTAATCCATAGCGGGCTAATTTTATGGCATTAGCTCCGTAAGTGTTCGTTTGAATAATATCGGCACCAGCTGCTATATATTCTCTATGAATCTTTTCAATTAATTCCGGTCTCTGTACATTCATTTCCTCATGGCAGTACTCCAAGCCATAGCCGTATAAAACCGTACCAATTGCGCCATCTGCTGTTAGAACATGCGTTTTTAACCTTTCAAGCAATCCCATAAAACTAGCCTCTCTTCCCTTTTCTATCAATTATGCCTCGGCATAATTGCGTCTGGAATCGGCTTTGTGCTTAGGCCTGCATGATGCAGGTTAGTTAGCCGTTATCGCATGGATGCGATGATTTTAGGCTAACATCCTTTTTAGCACTCCTTTCCGATTTCCATGACATCCGCCGGAGGCTTTAACTTCTTTCGGCGGATGTTTGGACACCCGCTGAAACAAGTTAAAATAAAAAAGCCTTCTTTTATAAAAAAAAAGAAGGCTTTACGTTTCGTAATTGTTTTTCCTTCTCATCTTCGACACAACGGTCTTCTGGATTTAGCACCTGACAATAAGTTGGTTGCTGAAGCTTCATAGGGCCAGTCCCTCTGCTTCTCTTGATAAGAATGTAGTATGAATTTTTTAAATAATTAAAAGAATCATATCCTTTACGAACGATTGAGTCAAGACTATTTCACAGAACAGAGGATAATTTTACGAAAAACATTATATTTTGATTCAATTCAAACAATTATGATAGTTTTTCAGCAAGTTCCTCACCAATTTTTTTACCATTTTGAATACATGCACCTATGCCCACTCCAAAATAAGAGCATCCCGCTATTGATAAATTTGGATAGTTTTTCTCAAGCTCTTGAACGAGGCCTTGCAACGCTTCACGATGTGCCAAGTCGTACTTGGGCATTTGGTCGATCCATTTTGTCACGTCAACAACAGTTGGTTTTTCCTCGATCCCCAAGCTTATTCTTACATCCTCTAGAGCAACAGCTGCTAACTCTTCATCAGTCATCATACGCAATCTCTCATACTCAGGGTTAATGCTCTTATAAAAAAGTCGTACAAGTAATTTCCCTTCTGCTGAGGTGTGTTTCCACTTGTGACTTGTCCACGTTGCTGCATTACAAATAACATCCGAATTATGTGACACAATATAGCCTGTTCCATCTGCTGGTAATCTATTATCGGGTACATCAAATCCTAAGTAAATTGTAATGGCGGATGCAGTATTGAATTGTTTAAAATAGCAGTTCAAAGATTCATCCTGCAATAAACTTTGTACCGCTTCATTTGGCAGTGCCATTACAACATGATTTGCTTCCATCATTTTACCGTTTGCTAATGTAACAGAGTATTGATTCTCCTGCTTTTTAACACTAGTAGTGGCTACCCCTTTTATAATTTCTACATCCGTTAATGTTTCTTCAAGTCGATCTATTAGTGATGATAAACCATTTTTAAATGAAATAAATTTTTTATTGGCTGCTTTCACAAACTGTTCTCTGTTTGCATCGAAACCTTTAATAATACTACCGTAATCATTTTTGTAATCGATTAAATAAGGTAACGTGGAAGCAATGGAAAGCTGATTTAAATCTCCTGAATATACACCTGCAAGTACGGGCGCTATTTGGTTTTGAACAAGCTCCTCACCTAAATAGTATGTTAAAAATTCCCCAATAGAGCTTTCCTTTGTAAACACTTCATTTGGCATTGTTAAATCTTTTAATGCTTCTTTTTTACCTTTCTCTGATACAAGCGTGCTTTCTTCAAGAGATTGTAAGCTCATAGGAATACCAAACGTTGAGTCTGCAGGGATGGCATGTAGCTCATTATTTGTGTATATATACGAAATGCCCGTTTCGTTATACACAAGATTTTGTTCAAAATTAAGTTCTTCTACTAACTCCATGACACCTTTATGACGCGCTACAATAGAATCTGCTCCTGTTTCCATGATGAAGCCTTGTTCATATGCAGAGTGAAGCTTGCCACCAAGGTATGTACTCTTTTCAACGAGTACAAGCTTTACATTTAAGTCTTTCTCCTGAACTTGGCGTTGTAAATAATGCATCGTACACAATCCCGTAATTCCGCCACCTAATACAACAACTGTTTTCATATTAACCGCCCCTATTTTTAGTTCTTTATTTCAGTATAAACTTTTTTTATCGAAAATTATGTTAAACCCTTTACAAATTTAGCAAAAATGGAGCTATCCAGCACATTGGATAGCTCCATCTTTTTCATATTCAAATAGCCTATACTCGCTAGAGGCTTTTATCTACCTAACGGAATTTATATATTAACAGTTGATATAGTGTTATTTGTGCCCTAAGTGTGTAGCGCCTAAAAAAAATAGGAAACAACAATTTCTTTGCCTTAATTAATTTAAATTTTGTGTAAAGCTAGCTAATTTTCCAGCAGAATTTTTCACTTCATTAAAGGCAATACCTAATTCACTTAGTACTTCTACTATTGCTTGTACTTCTTTTTCCATCCGACCATTTTGATCTTTGGCTTCAGTCATAGCTTCTAATATGTTAGTAAATTGTCCTTCTGTTTGAACCATATTTTCCTCACCAGAGGCTACCTCTTCTTGAATATTACTAAGCGAATGAACAAGTTTATCTGTCCGTTCATTCGTTTTATGTAGTAAAGTCGCTACCGATGTGACAGATTCCTTTGTTTGAATCGATAGTTTCCTTACTTCATCTGCAACAACACTAAAGCCTTTACCCGCTTCTCCAGCACGAGCCGCTTCTATTGCCGCATTTAATGCCAACAAGTTTGTTTGATTAGCAATATTTGTCACAACATTCATAATCGATTCCATTTCCTTTGACATATCTGACAACTGTGCAATATTTTCCGCAATATCATCAAGCGAATAAATAATATTACTCATATTTTGCGATTGACTCTTTAACCGTTCACGACCTTCTAATGCCTGACTCTCAGCCATAGTCGAAACTTGAAGTGATTTTTTCGCTAGTTGTTTAATCTCATCTGATTGTCCACTTAAGCGATGAAATGAATTGTTCGTTTCCTGAGATATTGTGGCAAGACCTTCTGAAGACTCTACGATTTCTTGCTCTATCGCTTCTTTCCTACGTTCCATTTTTTCATGAAGTTGCTCAATTGTGTGCTCAAATGCCTCTAAAACTAACTGTTGCTCAAAATTAGAAATTTTTGAGATGGCTCGAATTGTATTAAGCTGATCCATTGGATGATTAATATGTTCTTCAACCAAATCAATAAATGATGCTGTTAAATCTTGAAAGGCGCAAATATACCATTGTGTTTTAAGCCCGATATGGACATGCACTTTAGCAATTTTAATTCGTCTTTGATAAAATTCATCATCAATCGTACCATTAAACATTTCAATAATATGACGTCGTAATGTAATTTTCAGCTTCTCCACGGAACTATGTCTATTAATAATATCTACTAAACTACGTTCAGTTCCAATCATTTCATAAAATCGATCAACAATATTATCAATATTGCCTTCTACAAAAGGTTGAAAGGCTTTTAAATATTGTAAATCCCGCTTTGTCAATTTAAGTAAATCAATTTGCTTTTTTATTGAATGGCAATTCGCTATATCCATTTTTACAATGTATTGCTCTAAATCTAACGCCATTGTCTTTCCCTGTTTTTGAAAAATCACACATTTACCCTCTTTCATGCCGTGTACTTTTGAAAAGCTGAGAAAAATCTAAGTCCGTTCATAAAATATAAGAGATCAGAAAGGCTCATCACATAATGTGGAGTTGATTTCCGTTCCGACTGGGCGTCCCAGCCTCCACTCCAATCACCTTATATAGTATATGTTTAATCAATTATGCCTCGGCATAATTGTGTCCGAGGCTTTAACTTTTAGTGATAAGCCATCAGGATGTTGGTTAACCATTTTAATCTATTAGCTAAAAATGGGTATACATAAGCAAAAAATCTTTTTATCGGTCAAAATTAACCCTATATTTTCTTATTTAATATACCCAAGAAGAAAAGCACCATTATTTACGAAAATATTGCGAAAAAACAGTATAACAATAACCTTATACTTTGCTATAGCTACTAACTACTCTTTCAAAATCCCTCATATACCTTATACATTTTATAAATAGCTGTCAATTTTCATTTATACATTTTTTACCATAAAATGTACGAATAGTACCTATTATCTTATTTTTTGTCCAAAGCAAAAAAAAGCTACCACAATACTTTTGGGTAGCCAATTTACATCATCTCTGTTTTTTTTATGCTTATTTTTTCCTTGTTTTAGTTTGTAGTACTATCGCTTTATTATATTAATATTTTTACAATCAGTTAATTATAGTAATATACACTCATCTTATAATCCAAAACAAAAACCTAGGACCTATACAAAAAGAGTTGATAATTGAATCTAAATACCCATTATTTTTTAATTAAAAACACTTACGTTCCTTTTAATTCTTGCAGTAAATTTGCAGCTTCCTCACTTCCTGCATTTGCTGCAAGTCCATACCACTTTATAGCCTCTTTAATATTTCTAGCTATTCCTTCCCCTTTATTGTATATGTGCCCTAGTTGTAATTTAGCCTCCAAATCACCTTGAAGAGCAGCCTGTTTAAACCAATGAATACCCTTTTCAATATTTCGTATACCTGTTAACCCTTGACTCCAAATAAAGCCCAAATCATAAAAGGCATCGACATGATATTGCTCTGCAGCTCGTTCATACCAATATAATCCACGGTTCACATCTTTAGGTCGCCCTAAGTGTCCCTCTAAATAGATTCCTCCAAGCCTGTATTGTGCCTCAACATAGCCGGCTTCTGCAGATTTTTTATAGTAGCTACATGCTTGCTCCTCGTCTTTGTCGATTCCTAATCCCTGCTCGTAAATAATTCCGAGTGTAAACATAGCCTCAGCCACACCTTTTTGAGCGGCGAAGTCGAACCAATTCTTCGCAAGTACCAAATTTTCTGGTACCCCTTCACCGTTAAAATACATGTCTGCTAAATTATTTGCAGCATCTGGATGCCCTTGCTTTGCTGCAGCTTCATACAATGAAAAAGCCCTATTATAGTTTTCTTGAACACCTATACCTTCAAAATAAAAATTACCAAGTGCATATTGTGCATCGGCATTACCTTGAGATGCTGCTAACTCAAACCACTTTACTGACTTTTCTGGTTTAAAATATTCTCCGTCAATTGCACTATAATATTCTCCAAGCTGAAATTGTGCATCGGTATCCTGTTCCTCGATGGCATCTTTGTATAAGTCAATGATTACTTCATGATCTAGATCTTCTTCGTCAAACGCCTCAACCTGTTCATTTTGGTGAACAAAATACCATTCCAATATATCAAGTACATCATCAACAACTTCATTGCAATTGGCTAACTTCTCCAGTGAAGAAATTTGCCAAATGAAAATATAGATAGGGAGTGGAATTGCTTCACGCAGTAAATCATCATATTCAGCTAAAAGTGTTAGCACATTCTCCTGTACTGACTGTGTCTGTTCTGGATGAATAATTTGTAAATGTCGTTGCTGATTTTTTTTCAAAAGTCCTCGCACAACTTGATATAATATTTTGTGCAAGGCTGCTAATTGTACTTCTTCGACTGTTATCAAATAAATGTTTTGCGCAAACCATGTATCTTGTGTTTGCGTGAGCTTTTGTAGGGCTCCAATTCGCTCTTTATTTTGTTTTGCTAAAAATTGCCCATACATACGTTTCCCCCCTAACACACTATCAATTTCGCCTTGGCGTAATTGTTGTTGCTGTTGTTGTTGCTTCGCTTTCACTGCAAAAACATTTACTGAATGAAGAAAAAAACTGCCTCACCACTATTATATGGAAGACAGTTTGAAATTGGTTACACATACGCTCTCAAGATTAAACCAATGAACAATGTAATGAACAAAAAGACAGTGACATGAATCCATTTATACATTTCTAATAAACCAATAAATTCACGCGTAAATGCATTAGGTACATAATAAAAGGCAGTCTTCGAACCAACACCTTGTGCATCAAGCTTCACCTTTTTGGCATAAATACTTGCACGAAAAACATGAAAATTATTCGTTACGAATAAGGATCGATATTTTTTTCCTTGAGCATGCTTATCCATAATTTTTTTGGAGAATGCCATATTTTGTTCAGTATTTGTAGATTGATCTTCCATTAATACTTTTTGAGCAGGTATTTGATGTTCGTCAACTATATATTTTTTCATAGCATATGCTTCTGATACTTTCTCATCACTGCCCTGTCCACCTGAGACGATAATGTAAGGTTGTTCACCATATTTTTGAAATTGCTTTACTGACTCATTTAAACGGCTAGCTAAAAGTGGTGGCACTTTATCTCCAATTAGTCCTGACCCTAGCACAATAATATAGTTAGGTTCATAAAGGATCGGCGTAAAATGATATAGAGTGGCATAGGCCATTATGCTTGTATATAAAAACATTGTATAGCCAAAAACTAAAAATGCATAGAAGAAAAGAATATGCCAAATTTCATGTTCGATATTCGTAAAAATTACAAATACATACCAAATCATCATGATAAAAAAGCTCAAGCCAAAAACAGCTAACAATAGATTACGAACTTTACGTCCTTCTTTTTCAAGTAAAACCTTACTATTAAAAAACGTAGCTATCGATAAAATAAACATCATACTCGGGAAACTTCCAAGTATAATGACAATACCCATCTTCGGCATAATCCCCTGCTCATTTGGGAGAAATAAAGGGTGACTAATTATTGTGCTTAAAATATACAACCCTAAAAAGCCTAGAACTACTACATTAAAAAAACGCCTTTTTTCCGTTATATATAACAGCAAAAAAATTAAAATTAATAGTAATAATGTTGAAATCATCCTCACTCCTTTCTTTTTATATACCATTTTTTAGGGCTTATCATCATAACGGGAAATTGATTTCCGTTCCACCTGAGCCCGTCGCCTAGCATCTACTACAATAACTATTTGCTTAACATACACTACGAGCACATGTCCAACTTTTGGTAACAAGCGATTTTTTACCAATTTCTTCTGACACTACTTGTTCAAATTTGTTGATATTCCTAAATTGATGGAAGCGTTTATTTTATTTTTCGAGATGGTTCATGTAAAATTACTATTAAGAACTAGTTTATGATAAAAACTAAAAATTATATTGGAGGAATGTCAGTAATGAAAAAAATCCTTGCTGCTATTTTTGCAGCGACACTTATGTTTGCGTCTGTTGGTGCAACTTTATACATCTCAGATACACCAACTGCAGAAGCTAAATCCTATAAGTCGGGTAAAAAAGGCTTCTCAAACAATAATCATAACAATAACTCAAATTTCCAAAAATCTCAGGATAAAACTAAAGACCAAAATAATGCAACAACAAATAAAAACAATACAACTTCTACAAACAAAACGGATTCAACAGCTAAGAAAGGCGGCTTCTTCTCAGGCGGCCTTATGAAAGGCTTAATGCTTGGTGGCTTAGCTGGTTTATTATTCGGAAGTCTTTTCAGTGGTATGGGTATGCTTGGTAATATTTTAGGCTTATTAATTAACGTTGTAGCAATCATGGCTATCGTAATGCTAGTTGTAAAAATTGTTAATATGTTTAAAGATAAAAAACGTAAAGAGGAAGCACAATGGCACAAATAATTAATGAGCAAGATATTATTAATGCAATTTGCTTATCTCAGGCCTACTATAAAAACATTCGCCCTGAGGATGTACTTGTAGAACTAACATACGATGATGACACAGGCTTCGGTGCAGAAGTTGAAACTAATGGTCAAATCGAGATGTTTGATACAGCAGCAATGATTGGCGCACTACGTGTATGGATTAAAGACGTCCTACATGGTGATCCATTTTCAACAGGCATCGAACTCGTCCTAGACGATGAGGAAGGCATTATTGCTAGACTATCGTAAATAAGTAAAGAATAGCAGTTCCATAAATCTTATAGATTTATGGAACTGCTTTTTTATTTTTTAAGGCGTTTTTTTGCTTGCTCTTTCTTTTCTTCCTCAATTGAAAAATCGACTATTGATCGGCCGAGCATTATTAGCGTAATAAACATGACGCCTGTTCCAATAAATCAATTATGCCTCGGCATAATTGCGTCCGGAATCGGCTTTGTGCTTGCACAAAGAACTCCTTTCCGATTTCCGTGACATCCGCCGGAGGCTTTTAACTTATTTCAGCGGATGTTTGTACACCTACTGAAAAGTAACTTAAACTCGCATTCATCTCACCAATTATAGAAGTAGAAGACTTGCTGAAAGAAGTTAAATAAATCATTGTAAATATCTTTGAAAAATCACTAGTAGGATACAGTCCCGTCTCAACACCGGTTGGAATTAAACTCACTACTGAAAAATACATGGCATCAAGCCAATGCCAACCTTCCGCCCCTTTATAAAACATAGTTCCTGAAAAAATGATAAAAAATAATGTTGTAAACAAAGATAGAAACTGCGGACGCTTGAATGACTTCCACATGCCTACTATCTTTTCGCAGATAAAATAAATGACAGCATCCCATTCTCCTTTTGATTTACTTTCACTTCAGCGTTATTTACAAATCTAAATGGGTTCATCCACATAAAGTGAGGTTGGTTTCTGTTCCGACTGGGCGCATTCCTGGAGTCGTCCAACCGGAACGGAAATCAACTTATCCATATGGCGTACTTTTCAACAAATGTCATCCCCAACTTTTGATGATGAGCCCCTAAATTGTACTAGATATTCATCGCAATAAAAATAACATATTTAAACGTCAAAAGGTAGAGATTTCTATTTACAATCTCTACCTTAAATTATTTTACTTCTTTAATAGACTGTTAAAGTTCACAAATATTTTTGCTGCATGGCTACGTTTTGTAGGAGCCTCAGGTGAAAATTGCCCTTCGTTACCTCTAACAATATCAAGCTCATATAACATTGTTATTGCATGTTTTGTTTCTTCATTGTAAGAGGCGATATCAGAAAATGGTGCTTTTCCTTTTACAGCATAAGGTTGCTTTTGTTTATGCTCATAAGCACGACTAATCATTAATGCTAATTGAGCGCGAGTAACTGGTAGTCCTGGATTAAACTTCCCATTCGTTCCCTTAATTAGTCCATACGCATAAGCTGCTGCAATTTCTGACTGAGTTCCGACATCATAGCTTGCTATGTCAGTAAATGGTGCCTGTTCCTTCGTCGTTATACCGAGACTTCTAACAAGCATGATAGCGGCCTGTGCACGAGTAACATTTTGCTCAGGTCTAAATGTACTATCTGGATAACCGTTCATAATACCCGCTTCAGCTGCCTTCAATATAAACTCCTTTGCCCAATGATTTTCTATATCAGTAAAGCTTAAAGTTCTTCCTGTAATAAAAGTAACTGTTGGACTTTGAACACTTTCATTACCAGCCGCATCAAGCGCTTTAACAGCTACTGTGTATGCTGTATTCTCAGTTAAATTATCCAAAGTTATCGCTGTTGTCTCAGCATTTTGTGTAAATGTTAACTTACCATTTACATATATGTTGTAACTAGTAACACCTACATTATCTCTCGCTTCCTGCCAGCTTATTTTTACAGTTGTACTATCTTTCATATTTGCTTGAATCGTTTTAGATACATCCCATAACGTACTTGTTTTAATCAATGGTAAAAACCCATCGTTCGCTACTGCTAAATAGCCTGCTTCGCTTAAATGAATATTTTCGGGATTTGGTAAATAGCTTGGAACATCTTTTGCTACAATATCGTACGTCGGTACAAAGACGGCACCCGCTTTTTCAACTGTTGTTTTAATCGTTGCATTCATAACTTTTAATAGCATTATAAATTGTTTCTGTAAATTCTCACTATAATACGGAAAAGAATTGTAATAACCCATCACATAAATTTGAGCGTTCGGATTAACTTTCTTAATTTCTTCTAAAATAGCAGCAATATTTTTTATTGCCTCTTGGGAAGCTTTTAACATCGCTGCTGCACTAATACCCGTTGTCTGAGACTCTTTTAAAATAGGTATTAAATCATTGGCACCGGCAGTTAAAGTAATGATTTCAGCCTCTTTAATAGATGTGCGAAGCTTTACCTTTTCACTTTGATAACCGAATCCTACCACTGGCTTTTCCACATTATTTTGTATATCTTCCAATACATCTTTCGTGGTATAGCCTGAATAAGCAAATCCCTTATTATAAGAAGTGATGAAACCATCTTGCTGTAAAGTTTGTGCAATAAAATCTGTATAACCTAACCCGATCATACCAACCTCATTCATACCATGCGCTAAGGAATCGCCTAGTGCTACATAATCTGCTTGAACAACCCAACTTGGCGATATGAAGTCTCTTTGTTCTTCAGCATTTACACCTATTGGTACTACTAGTTGGCATGCCAGAACGCTAGCCGCTAAAAACCGAAATTTCTTTGATAATTGCATACACCCACTCCTCCAATTTTTACTAATTACTAGTTTAATATAAGGAGGATAAAAACGGGTTAAATAAGAGTAATTGTTTTTTTATTCCAGTTGGATCTTCCCGTAAATGCCGCCACCACCAACTTCGATTGCCAATTGCCCCGTTCTTGCTAAATCGATCATCTTGGCAATTTTATGCGGCACGAGTTGTTCGATTTGCTCTAGAGTAACTCGATGCAAGATGTTCATCTCTGTACCAAATGCTTGTACTAATCGTTCCATCATTTTTGGACCTAATCCTGGAATAAAGTCTAGTGGTACTTGGTGAATATACGGTGGTCGTGCACGTTTATCTGTAACTTGCTCTGAAAGCTCCTTAATACGTGTTGCAACACCTTTTATAATTTGCGGGCTTTCACAGTTTGTACAGATTGTTGCCGAATTGCCAAGCTGCTCACCACATTTTGCACAGACAGTCTGATGATATTTACCAAGCAAAGGATTTAAGCCATAATTTGCTGTTACTGCTCGACCTTCTTGTTCATGAAGTGCCATCTTTAATTCTGTAAAATTTGCATTAGATAGTCTTAATTTTTGATACTCACGTGCAATTTTCCCAAGTGAATGTGCATCAGAGTTGCTGACAAATGTATATGCTTGCAGTTCTCTAATGTTACTCACCATATTGGTATCAGAGCTTAAACCAAGCTCTATCGCATCTATAAGCTGCGGGTCAAAAACTTCTGTTAAACTACGATATACGCCTTTACCGAACAAACTTTTAAATGGTGTAAACACATGAGCAGGAATAAAAAGCCCTCCTAATTCATGAACCCTTTGCTGCAATGTTCGACCATCACAATAAATTCGCTGAGAGCTTAAATGAATATTTTTCATATGATTAGACATCCAATTTGAAAATTCCCTCATGAGCAAAAGTGTTGGAAAATAAGCCAGTGCATGAATTGGTCCAAGGCAATGATGATCATAAATCTCAATTTCAGTACCTGGAATAAGTGTTGTTTCTTGAAATCGAAGTCCACCCTGTTCCAGCTCCTTCAGTTCGCCCCGCTCTAACATCTCTGCCATTTCATCCAGTACTTCTGGTGAATGGCAATCAATAATCCCGATAATATCAAGTCCCTTTCTTGCACTTGAAGTCTCTAAAATTCTTGATAACGTTAACGTTTTACTGCCAGTAATTTTAACAGCACGTCCACTTGAAGTGCGTCCAATATGAATATGTAAATCTGCATAGAAATCCTGCATCATTGTAACCCCCTATTATTTTTTTAGATAAAATAAAAAGCCTCACATTGCTGCAAGGCATTTTATTCTTAATTATGATGGATGATTGCCGTGAGTATTATTATTTGACTCAAAGGCACCCGATCCCTGTGATGGCATTGTCGAAGAATCATATGCCACTAATGTCACTCCCATGTTCTTTTCTAGCTCATTAATTTTTTCAAGCTGTTGCTGATCTAGTTGGGCAATTTTTATCTCTTCCATTTTCAACAAATCCTTTCACGAATAAAATTCCCCAAATAAGAACATATATACACAAAAATAATAACTGATTGTCAGTCATTTTCCTTTGACTTTATTTCAGCTTTTTTGTAACATATTAAATAAGCAGGCTAAAAGCGAGGGATTTCATGTCAAAGGAAGAGAAAATTATTCAAGCTGCAATTGAAGTTTTCCGTGAAAAAGGAATTGAAAAGACAAAGGTTTCTGATATCGTAAAAGCTGCAGGTATCGCACAAGGGACATTTTATCTTTATTTCCCATCTAGGCTTTCAGTTATGCCAGCCATTGCGAAAGTTATGGTTGAGAAAATTATTGCTGCTATTAACGATGGTATTTCAAAACAAGAGCCTTTTGCAAAGCAACTTGAAAAAGTAGTCGATATAATTTTTTCTCTAACAGAGGAATATCGAGATGTATTTGCACTTATCTATGCCGGTATTACACAAACTGAGCATATGAAAGAATGGGAAAATATATATTCTCCCTATTACGAATGGATGAATAATTTCTTATATGAAGCTCAACAACAAGGGACGATACGTGCTTCTCTAAATACTACACGTTCTTCTAAACTTATCATAGGTCTAGTAGAATCTGCCGCTGAACAAATTTATTTGTATGACGACAGTGAAGAAGAATCAATTAGACTTCAAAAGCTTGAGCTAATCGACTTTTTACATCATGCACTCGGTTTACGTCACACCTAAGTGACGTTCTCTTTTACATTAAAATGACTGAATGTCAGTCATAATGATAGGAAGGAATTTAACTATGCAAAAAGATTGGATTTATGTTGGATTAACTAGTTTGTTTGAATTATTTTGGATATTTGGTTTTAATGTTGCAAATGCTTGGTGGCATTGGATTATTATTGTGTCTCTAATTGCGATCGATTTCCATTTCTTATCGAAGGCTTGTGAGAACTTACCTACAGGCACCGTTTATGCCACTTTTGCTGGGGTCGGAACAATTGGTACTACATTAATGGATATTTTTATTTTTGAAGGCGAGTTTAATGCTATTAAAGGCATTTTTATGTTTATTTTAGTACTGGGTGTTATTGGTCTTAATTTAGCTGATAACCCTTCAAGAGATCATGATGAAAAGAAAGGAGCTAATGCATAATGGGTTGGTTACTTGTTTTATTAGCTGCAATTTCAGAAATTATCGGTGTTGTAGGTTTACGCTTTTATAGTCAGGAAAAAAATATACGTAATTTATTAATATATGTAGGCGGCTTCGGAATGTCCTTTGTACTTTTATATGCATCCTTTAACTATTTACAGTTAAGCATCGCCTATGTAGTTTGGGTTGGTATTGGTACAGTCGGTGCTGTTCTCGTGAATATTATATTCTTCGGTGAATCTAAAAACCTGACTCGAATTATTAGTATCATCGCCATTATCATTGGTGTGGCAGGCTTAAAAGCAGTATCTTAATTTGATTTCATTTCTTTAATATTGTGGATAAGCCTTTTGAAATTAACTTTTTCATGGAAATTTTATTTTATAACTATTTAATAGATACATCTAGAGGATGAAGTTTCGTTTTATCACTATTAATTAGAGTGACAGGCCAGAAGATATATACTATATGAAGAGGTTGATTGGAGTGGAGACTGGGCGACTCCTTGGGGATTAGCGATAGAGGAACGAAGGCTAAAACCATCACGTCCTGTGATAACGCCTTCGTGACCAACATCGTGTTGGCCTGAGACCCTGCAGCGAAGCGACAGCAACAAAGCGCCCAGTCGGAACGGAGATCAACCCCTCGCTTTGCCAAAGACCATAGTAACAACCTTAATTTTTTTGACATAATAGGCTTTAATATATCAATCACTTTATGTAATTTCTAAAGTTTCCTATGTGAATTGCTCTGGGATATACATTAAATATGGTTTACCTGTAAGTGGATGTGTTTGAATATCGGCATAAACACCAAATACATCTTGTAATAATGCCGGTGTAAGTACTTCTTCTGGTGTTCCAAAACAAACAATTCGACCTTGCTGTAAAACATAAATTTGATCACAATACATAGCTGCAATGTTTAAATCATGTATTGCAGCAACAACTGTTAATTGTAAGGTTTGGATTAAATCCATGAGCTGTAATTGATGCTGAATATCTAGATGATTTGTTGGCTCATCTAAAATCAGCACCTGCGCTTGCTGAGCGAGGGCACGAGCAACCATCACACGCTTTTTTTCTCCACCCGAAAGAGAGCTAAAACTACGTTTCTCTAAATGAGCGATACCTGTTTGGTTCAGTGCATCTTTTACAATTTGAAAATCTCGTTCTTGATCAAGCTCCAATAGTTTTTTATGAGGTGTTCTACCCATACTCACTAAATCATGTACTGAAAAATCGAATAAGACTGGTGTTTCTTGACTCACAACTGCTAAATTTCGAGCAATGCTTTTACTCGGTTGCTTTAAAATATCCTGTTCATTTAATAATACTGTTCCACCTTCTGGTTTTAATAAACGATACATATTCTTTAATAGCGTTGACTTCCCACTACCATTAGGACCGATTAGACCAACAAATTGCTTGTCCTTTATTCGAATACTTACTTCATGTAATATACGTTCATCAGAAATGGAGAATGATACTTGTTTCGCTTCTAATGTCATATGCTTTAATCTCCTTCACCGAATGAATAATTGTTACTACGTAGCAGCCAAATGAAAAATGGACCTCCGCAAAAAGCTGTGATAATTCCAATTGGCATTTCCTCAGGGGCGATTAAAATTCGAGCAAGTGCATCTGCCCAAACTAAGAAAATCCCTCCTAATAATGCGCTAATCGGTATGACATATTTATGGTTTGAACCTACAATTAGCCGCACAATATGTGGAATGATTAAGCCGACAAATCCAATTGAGCCACTTACAGCAACTATCACACCCGTTAATAATGAAACTAATAAAATAAGCTGTATACGAAATTGTTGTAAGTTAACCCCTAATGTGACTGCTGCTTCTTCCCCAAGGAGTAATAAATTTAAGCTTCGATAGTGAAGCCATAACAAGGCAAATACTACAATAAAAATAATAGTAGGAATTAAAAGATTACTCCACTTAGCACCAGCTAGGCTTCCTAGCATCCAAAACATGACCGCCTTCATTCCGCCCTCTTGCTTCGACATCATTAATATAAAGTTTGAAATAGCAGATAAAATAAAAGACACCGCCATCCCTGAAAGTAAAAGCCGAAAGACGGAAATCCTACCTCCAACACGTGATAAGAAGAAAACTAACCCCATTGCCGTGAGAGAACCTAAAAATGCAGATACAGAAAGAGCATAAACGCCCAGAAATGAAAAAGCACCTAAAATGATGACGGCTGTAGCACCAACCGTCGCCCCGGAAGAAATCCCTAAAATATATGGTTCTGCAATCGAATTACGAACAAGTGCTTGAATGGCTGCTCCAGCAATTGCCAAGCCTGCTCCTACAATAGCAGCGAGTAATACACGCGGAGCTCGTATTTGCCAAATGATAATTTCCTGCGAGCGACTCCAATCTTCTTCGATTGAATTTTGTATAATTGGGATTTTAGAAAGGATGACCTTCCATACATAAAATGGCGTAACGGAAACCGATCCAACCATAATCGCAATTGTCATTGAAATGATAAGTACTAGAAAAAGAGTCATTGAGAGTAGCATAAATTTTTTATTCATCTGTTTATTAACTCCTAATTATTAAAGATTAATTTCGCCTTGGCTTAATTGTTGTTATTGTTGTTGTTACTTCGCTTTTGGTACAAAAAGAAGTACTGAATAAAGATTAATGAAACGAAAAAGGGTATTCTATGCAAACGCGCATAGAAATACCCTTGATTAAACAACATTAGAAAGATTTCCTTCTACTATTGTCCGTAATTGCTTTCATCCTCGTGGGCATTACAGGAATTACTAATTGGCAGGTCTCCTGGCTTCGAATCAATGTTACTATGATTGCCTTCCCATTCTAGAACAGTGGCTAAATCTCATAGAACTCCTCTTTACAGTTGCGGGACAGCGTTGGATTTGCACCAACTTCCCTTTTAAGTGACACATTGTACAAGATGTCACACCATTAGCATCGAATATTTAAAATTATGACGATTCTATCATATATTTTAATAGTTAGTCTATAACTAACCATTATTTATCAAGTTAAGTAGGAAAAATACATTTACGTTAACCACTAATGATTTTCAAGTTGACACAAAATCATTATTTTTTTACACTAATATTATCAACATTACTTTTTAGGGGTGAAATAATGACAACAGTTGCGGAACACACGCATCACAAATTAAGAACAGTCGATCTTGCATACATTGGACTATTTTCAACATTGATGATGATAGGAGCTAATATTACGTCCATTATACCTTTCATGGTGGTTGGCGGAGTACCTATCACATTACAAACATTTTTTGCTATTTTAGCAGGACTTATTCTTGGTAGTAGAAAAGGGGCACTCGCTTGTACTGTTTATATGTGTATCGGTTTAGCAGGTGCACCTGTATTTGCACGATTCAATGGAGGCTTTGGACAAATTATAAGTCCTACATTTGGTTTTATTGTCTCTTTTATAATAGCTGCATTTGTCGCAGGGCTTATTGTAGAACGCAGTGGAACGAAGAAAAGCTATGTAGTTGCAGCATTAGTTGCAACAGCTATTAATTATTTACTAGGAACAAATTGGATGTACTTTGCCTACAAGCTATGGGCTAGTGCTCCTGATGCTTTCACTTATAAGGTAGCATGGCTTTGGATGATGCCTCCTTTACCAAAGGATATTATTTTAGCTATATTTGCGGGTATTTTTGCACACCGCCTTCAAAAGGTGTTAAAAATAATTCCGATTAAATAAGCTAATCACTATAACGTGGGGTTGATTTCCGTTCCGGCTTGGCGCTTTGTTGCTGTCGCTTCGCTTTCGCACAGAACAGAGCTTCCTGGGGGCGTCCGATGAGCCCCATGGAGTCGCCCAGCCTCTACTCCAATCAACATATATAAATAGCATACGATTATCCACAACTTTTTTGTTAAAGGATAAAATAAACAATTTATCTCCTAAAAATGCCCCTCTTTAGTGTAATGCTAAAAGAGCGTTTTTACTGATTGTTCTATTTGTCGCTTTGACTCTTTTATCGTCTTAAACCCAACAAACAAAAAAATGTCCCATAAGTATATTGCATACTTATGGGACATTTTTTTTATTTTCAAGCGTATTTTTTCACCCAGTTTAAGAAGTTATCAATAACTACATCTAGGAATTTGATAGTACCCTCATCTGTTAAATTGCCTTCTGTATCAAATTTAGTGTGTACTGCTCCAATATAAACATCATTACCACTAAGCAACGGTGAATTTACTCCAGGTGAGAATAAAATATCTCGTAAATGTAATTGTGCTTTAACAGTACCTAAGTTACCCATTGATGCTCCCATCATGAATGATGGCTTGCCAATCATTACTTTATCAACGCGAGATAACCAATCGATGGCGTTAACCATAACACCTGGCACTGTACCATTATATTCTGGTGTTAACCATAGTACTGCATCTGCCGCTTTTACTTTTGCTTTAAAATCAAGTATAGGTTGTGGTGCTTCATTTTCGATATCTTGATTATACATTGGTAAATCATTTAAGCTTAATATTTCAAGATCAATTTTCTCTGCATAACGCTTTTGAACAAATTTCGCTAATTGCATATTATAAGATTCTTTACGGATACTACCTACGATTGCTACTACTTTCACAATATTTCCTCCTAAATGTGCATTAATTTTATTATTTGTAAACAGTTTTATTTTATACCGCCCTAATAGTAGGTTGCAAATTCCTCAACCGGTTTACGGTAACCACGCAATCGGCGACTAGTTTCTTTTTCTTTACCTATAGTAATCATTAGTGCAATTTCATGTGTTTCTGGTACGTTAAAAAGTGCTCTCATTTGTTGTTGATCAAAGCCGATCATTGGACATGTATCCCATCCACGATTTTTAGCTGCCAGCATAAATAACATAGCTGAAAGTGAAGCGTTACGAATAGCTTCCTCCTTCTTAAATTCCTCGCCACGTTCTTCATAAAATTTAGTATTTTCATCGACAAGATTTTCTAACTCACAAGCATTAATAATGCTTAAGTCTACCATTCCTTGATTAAGGTTAGCAGTGTTTTTATAGGCTTCTTTATCTCCTAAAACAAGTATAACTGCTGAGGCAGAGTGCACTTTATACTGCCCGTATGCCACCTCTCTTACTTGTTCTTTTTTTTCTTCATCTAATACAACGATGTAATTGGCATGTTGTAAGTTAAAGGCTGATGGAGCAAACTTAACATCCTCCAAAATGGAACGTATATCTTCTTCGCTCATCTTGATGCCCTCTATAAAATTATTCGCAGAACGTCGCTTATCTATTACCTTTGCAAATTCCATCCAACTGACCTCCAATCATTTTTCTGTTAAGAGTATGTAATTCCCATTCAACAGATGCTCTCTATCTCTGCTGAATGGAATGAAAGTATTACTCCTATTCTTTATCGAACGTAATCGTACTTCTTACAGTGTCAATAGGGCGAACAAGCTTTTCAATTTGTGCACGCTTTGACTCTAAAAATGGTGGCAACGATAATTTTTCACCTAAAGTTTCATAAGGCTCATCCCCCATAAATCCTGGGCCATCAGTAGCTAGCTCAAATAAAATTTGTGGTGCTACTCGTGTATAAAGTGATTCAAAGAAATGGCGATTTACGTAACCAGAAGTATGGAAGCCAAAGCTTTCAAATCGTTCAGTCCATTCATTTAGTACAGCTCGATCCTCTACGCGGAATGCAGCATGATGTACTGTACCGAAGCCTTGACGAGCTACTGGTAAAACTGTGTTAAGTTCTACAACGATTTGTGCACCGTTTCCACCTTCGCCAACCTCAAATAGGTGGAAATCCCCTTCTTCTGCAATTTCTGTAAAGATCATCACCTTTTCTAGCATCTCTTTGAAATATTTAAAATCAGCAACTCTCACAAAAACCGGACCTAAGCCTGTAATTGCATATTCAAGAGGAATCGGTCCATCTTGCCATGGAGTGCCTGATGCAACACCTGTATTGTTTTCATCAGAAATAAGTTGATATTGTTGATCGTCAAAATCGACGAAAGATAAAGTTTTTTTGCCGAACTGCTCTTTAATACCTGTATGTTTAACATTTAATTGATCGAAACGTTTTACCCAATAGTCCAACGCCATATCTGTTGGCACGCGGAATGAAGTTTTGGAAATTTCATTTGTTCCATGCACACCTTTTGGAATGTTTGGGAAATCGAAAAATGTCATATCAGTACCAGCGCTACCTTTATCATCTGCAAAGAATAAATGGTATGTTTGGATATCATCCTGATTAACCGTTTTTTTCACTAATCGCATCCCTAACACATAAGTAAAAAATTTATAATTCTCTTCAGCACTGCTTGTAATAGCAGTAACGTGGTGAATTCCTTTTAAATGATTCATTTTCTGTTCCTCCTATTTATCTCGATTTCGAGATATTTGCGTAAAATTTTTTATTTATTAACTGCGTTTAAACCAACCTTTTTCAGAGACAGAATCATTGTGTCCTTCTCCTGTTGATCTAATACTGCAAAAATCTCGTTAATTTTTTGTTCATGCTTTGGAAATATTTCTTCCATCAACGTTTGTCCTTCACATGTTAATAAAACATATGTGACACGACGATCCTTCGGGCAAGCACGTCGATACACAAAACCTTTTTGTTCGAGCTTATCAATAACATACGTAATACTACTACTTGCGATTAAAATTTTCTTTCCAATCACTTGAATTGGCTGCTCACCATGGTGATATAAAAACTCAAGTACCGAAAATTCGGTTTGATTTAATTCGTATTGAAGTAAATCTCTCTTTGTTGCATCCTGAATCGTTTGATACGCCCGGAACATTACCGTAAAAGCTTTTAAATTACGATTGTCTTCCTTCATACGACTCCCTCTTTTCATTTATCTCGAATTCAATCATATTTAATTCGAGATAATAATAACATATAAGCTTCTAAACAGCAATCCTTTTGTTTTACTGTAATCAAAAAGGATATCCCCTAAAAAACAGGAGATACCCTTTCATTTAGAAATTATCGATTATTAATAGTAATTGCGGCCGCTGTTATTCTCATAAACAGCCTTTGCTAGACGAACTGTAGATACAGCCAAATCTGCATATGTCACTTTCTCAGTAGCATTGAATTTATTTTGCTGTCCATCAATTAGTCCCATTGCACTCGCTAATGCAACATAACCTGCGTACGCTGGGTCAATAGAGCTTGCATCAGTAAAGTTTAATTTGTAAATGTCACTATGCTTAGCAGCATTCTCTAAATTCAGTACGCGTACTAACCATTCTGCAAGCTCTTGACGAGTCAATGTTGTATCTACTGCAAATTGATCTGCCGGTTGTAAAATACCCATTCTTACAGCTTGTTCAACAATTCCGTATAATGGATGCTTTTTGTCAATATTATTGAAGGATTGCTTATCGTTGTCTCTTCCATACGGACCGAAATCATATCCGTATGATAATGATTTAACTAAAATTTTCAAAGATTCTCCCTTTGTTACAGCTGTATCAGCATTAAAGTTTGCTGGGTCTTTAACCTCTAATACATTTTGGCGTAGTAAATAAGTTAATTCTCCTCCAGCAGTTGGATGTGAAATGGCTGGTTTTTCTTTGCCATCATCCATTTTTTGAAGCCATTCACCAGTAATTGCATCAATACTATTGAACAAGCTTCCACTATAAACTGGAGCGTATACTAAATCATAGTGGTGATTATCCTCACCATCCTGTTTTGCATACTGGAGCTCCAATTTTAACCCTTCACTGAACGTTGCTTTTGCTTTATCAGCAGGAATAGCTTTGTTTACAGACGGCCAATTATCAATCTTACGATTATTAACATGTAAAGCACTTAATTTTCCATCTGCACTGATACTAACAGAAATTTCATCCCCTTCTACAGCAATGCCATTAACAATACGTGGGAAGGAGAAGTAATACTGTTTGCTGTATTTGTCATATACTGTATCTTCTAATGGTTTTGAATAGTTATGAATATATGACGGAGCCCACTCTTTTAAGTAGTCTATCGCTTTTGCTAATGCAGCATCTTTTGAAATTGGTTCTACTTTAGCATCTGTCTCCGTGAAATCTCCACGCATATCCCAGTAGTTTATAATCTCACCCGTCGCCTTGTTCACTTCAAATGATGAGCCCGTGCCATGATTCCCAAAATCATACATATAATTCACATCGTAAATTGTCTCGCCATTTTCGTTTTCTCTTTCATTAACTGAATCAATTTGTAGCTTTACTTTGTCTGAATCAACTTTTAAGAATGATTTAGCCAACTCTTCTACTTCTGCTACTGTAATATCCTTCTTTCTAGGCGCAAGTGGTTGCGATGCAAGTTTTTCTACCCCTTTTGCCTTTGGTGCTTGAGAAGTGAAACCATTCATTGATTGCCATTGCCCATTTATTGCATGTACACTATTGAAGCTTGTTGAAGGCATATACACAAGCTTAGCACCAGCTTCACCTGTTTGGTAGTTATAGTCCACCATATAACGTAAATCTACTGACAAATTTTCGCGAACTTGTGCAAGTATATCTGACTCATTCTTTTTCTGTTCTAAGTTATCAAATGTTGCCTTACTAGCTGACTCAGTATTACGATACATACTTGTAACTTCACCATTCGCTAGAACTGCAATATTGATAGACTCATTACTAAGTGGTACACCATTATGTGTTGGTGAATAAGTGAATGAATACGTAATTGGTTCAGATAAAGGTCTACTAAAACTTACACCAAAATCACCAAAACTACTGTCTTCACGAAGCTTGTAATTCGCAGTATTCGGCAATTTCTTTAGGAAGTCTTGGGCAATTTTCTTTGCATCCCCCTCTGAATACTTCACTGGGTACAATGCATCCGCGATATTAACAGGTTGATAGTAGAAATTTTCTAATTCTAAATCTTCGCCTTTAAAAGTAAAACTACCAAAAACGTCTTTGCTATTGATCATCTTATGGAAGCTTAAATCATAGCGTATCGTTTTATCATCATTAAAGTAATGCGCTTCCCCCATTGAAAAATCTTTCTCTGTTACAAAATTGAACTTGTCTGGAAATAATGTATTCAATTGCTTAATAAGCATACTTTTTGTTACTTTTGTTTCTGTTGAAGCAACTTGAATTGCAACTCTCTCTTGCGGTTCTTTTACATTTGCTGAAGCTTGTGCCATTGGCGAAAGTACACTAACAGAAAATGCAGTAGATGTTAGTATAATTCCTAACTTTTTAAATTTTCCCAAAATATCCCTCCTAGATTATCATTTACCATAATTATAATATAGATTACCAGAAATGGAAATGATGTTTTCGAATTATTTATATTTTTAAGAAAATAGAATGGACATAGAGCTACTTTTTATTGCTCCAGAAGATTCTCATTTCTTCACTACATCAAAATTTGACCCGATTAATAACCAATTTTGCGGGAAGGGTAGACCCAGTTTCCAATAGCCTACTCCTCGAAGTTTGTACCGTTTGATTAAATTGAACTTCGCTTGAATGGATCTTGCATCCTCGAACCACACCACATGTGCTTTACCTTGCTCATCATAGTATTCAAAGAATGGTGCTTGAGATCTCGAATCAAACTGAATAGCAGCATTATATTTCTTAGCAATCTCGATTGCTCTTTGTGGACTAACTGCTTCTGCGTTAGGCCCCCCCCGTACAAAAGGTAGTGTCCAGTTATACCCATATAAATTCTGTCCAAGTATAATTTTGTTCCGAGGTATCTCACTTACTGCATATTTAACAACCGCTTCTACCTCAGGAAGTGGCGATACTGCCATAGGAGGACCTGCAGAATACCCCCATTCATAAGTCATTAACATAACAAAATCTACTATTTCCCCATGTGCTTTATAATCATGCCCCTCTGTCCACGGACCTCGCTCACTAGCACTTGTTTTGGGAGCTAGCGCTGTCGATACGGTATACCCCTGTGGATGGAATCGACTCACAGCTCTTCTTAAAAAGTTGTTATACGCTTCTCGTTGATCGCCCGGTAAATTCTCAAAATCAAAATGAATATCTTTTACGGTCCCTAAACGCTTTGCCTCTTCAAGAATATTATTAAAGAGCAAATCCTGTACTGCTGTACTTTGAAAAATATCTCTCGCCAAATCACCGCTAAAACTAAAATTCTCCAAATTTGAGACAACCATCGCTAGAGAAGCACCTGTATCATTTGCAATTTGTGCCACACCTTGACTCGGAGGTATCTTAAGCGTCCCATCTCGCCTTGCCTCATAGCTAAATAGAGCAAGATAAGTTAAAAATGGACCTGCTTCTCTTGCTTGACTCAGTAATGCCTCACTAACGAATGTCCCTTTCGGCTCTAAATATGCCAATGTTTCAGCTCTTGTTTTTGGTTGAGGTGGAATATAAAGTCGCATACCAATCGATAAAGGTTGACTCGGACTAATATTGTTTACCTGAGCAAGTGTTAAATAATTAATGCCAAAGCGTTGGCCAATTGAATATAGACTATCTCCTGACTGCACATAATAGAAATTTCCGACAATCGGTATCACAAGCGCTTGCCCTATAACTAATCGATTTGGTTCAGGAATTTGATTGGCATCTACAATACTTTGAACTGTTGTCCCATATGCCTGCGCAATACCCCATAAGGACTCCCCTGCCCGTACAACATGTATTTGAATGTCAGTGCCTCCTTCTAGCTTGATAAAATCACACCTGTAAAGCTTATGAATTAGGAAATGAAAAGATGTCATTGCTCAATAAGAACAGATTCCCTCAAACAAAAAAGATCCACCGCTTATTCTAGCGAATGAACCTTATTTTCTTTGATTTTCTTATAATATTTATGACACGTTCGACAAAGGTTTATTAACTATGTATTCCACTGCTGTATTACGTGCAATTGATATGATCCAAGTTTTTACTTTATCATTATCCTGTAAATTGTCTAACTTCTTCATCGCTTTAAAAAACGTTTCTTGCGTAATATCCTCTGCCTCTTGTTTGCAATTTGTATAATACAGCGCAAAATGATACACATCACGATGATAGCAATCGTACAAACGTTCTATTTTTAATCTATCATGATGCAAAACTTCACCCCACTTTCTACACCCCCTAATAAGTCGTTGCAACAAATTATTTGTTACACTTTTCCCAATTTTTCTTTTACACAACTAGCGTAAAATGCCTCATTCTTTTCACTGTTTACTCTCTTGTATAATGAAATTACTGTAAGGAGGTGTTAGGTTGCGTTTATTTTACCAACAAAAAATGATCGGCAAAAAATCGCGTAAACTTCAAAAGATTCCATTCACTATTGAAGAGCCTGTCCATACTTTAAAAGATTTACTTAAGCAACTCGTCACACAGGAGGTACATAATTATAACGAAAAAGCGGTGGATACTCCGCTTCATATTTATATAACTGATCAGCAGTTAGAGGATGCAGCACAGCATGGCAAAGTACATTTTGGTGAGAAAAAAAATGCCGCTACGCAGTCTGTAGATCAAGCAATATCCACAGTTTTTCAAGCCTTTGAAGACGAACTTTTTTTAGTATTACAGAACGAAGAACAGTTACATTCACTTAATGAACCTTTAGCAATACGAGAAGATGATGTTTTTACATTTATTAAACTGACAATGCTAGCAGGACGAATTTGGTAAGGAGGATTTCCATGACACTATCAAACGATCAAAAAAACCAATTCCAAAGTAAAATAGAAACTGCACCATTGGCCATTCAACCAATGGCTACAGCATTACTTCAATATATGGGTGATCGCGATTATTCCATTAAACAGAAAATTGCTGATTTGGAGATCACGACACTTGAGGAGCTATTTACCGGAACCCTTTTCGATGTACTAACACTATTTTCATCGCAAGAACGTGCTCAAACTATTAAGAAATTAGTATTACGTTACGATACAACAATGTTTCAGACTGACATTATGCGTAGGTCATTTCGATCGACACACTCCGTACAGGACCACCTTTTTCAATGCTTACAATTAATTGTAGAAATGCTGACATTTGAAGAAATGAATCTACAGGAATTATTGATGAATCACAATCAATATGAGCATGGTTCATACCCTAACTACAGCTGCTTTGTGGTTAAAAATGAGAATATGAAGGTAATGCCTTTTAATGTTTTTGAACAAATGCTTGCTGAAGAACTGTCATTAGAAAACCCTGCTATGGAAGAAGCAGTTGAACATATTTTATTTGACGAGCATCAGGGCAGCTTTTTTGGTTATCCACTAATAAGAGGGATTTTCAAATCAACAAATACTCGTCTACATGAGGCGCTCGGTAAACTATTAGTTGCTGCTGCACGACAAGAGGGACTACGCCAAGCCATTGTTGAAAATATTGATCATGGCACATTAGAGGCACAGCTTACCATTATGAAGCTTATTCAGGAGCATCAGCTAACTCGTTTCTCCTCAGTTATTCGCGCAGTCGATACTTGGATGGGGCTTGGCTATAATAGCTTTGAAAATCAAAAAGTAACAGAGGAAGTATTGTCGTTAGCGATTCGAGCAATTGAAGACGATCATTTCACCCTTGAGCTATTAAAAAGTGAACGAACGATTGATATTTATGTAGCACTATGGACAATTTCAACGAAGGATTATTCGAAGCTCGATACTATTTTGCCAGAGTTGTTACAACGCGAAAAGCATATCCAGCTGACAACACTCGCATTTTTGAAAAATCTAGGGAAACTTTCCTTCACTGCTCCGTTTGTTAAGGGTCTCATTTTAACAACAAAGGATATTGAGCTATTTACATTTGCTTGGGGGAATTTCCTAAACGCAAATAACTATATTAATAGTGAATATGCTTGGGCTAACGATTGGATTACGGATATACAAAAGTTCTTGCAGGAAAATACCCAGCTGCAAGGCATTGAACACCTTCTATTTGAACAGCTTGAATGGGCAAAAGGTGAACTTACGAAAGATGGTATAACGATTGCAGGAAAACCTTTATCATTCGTCTATGCACACCTGTCATTAGAAGATTTAATTTCCACACAAATAATTTTGGCCTATCATTTACAAGATGAAGAGCTGTTTCAACGTATTATTGCGAATGCAGATTCTTACTCTCCTACAAGTAGAATCGGCCTACTTAATATTTATTGTCTTGATATTACTACGCAAGGAAAACGTGATTTTCTATTTAGCGCTTTACGAGATCGAAGCTCCATTAATCGTTCCCTTGCATTGAAAAAGATACAATCACTAACACTTACAGACGATGAAATTTTAAAAATTGAGGACCTTTTAGCGAATAAATCAGGTTCACTTCGTAAGGAAGCTATTTCCCTCTTAAAGCTACAGTCGCAGGAGAGAATATTGCAAAGTGCTGAGCGACTTATTCAGGACAAGAAGCAGTTGAAGCGACTTGGAGGGCTAGAATTGTTGTTAGAGGCCTCTAAAGAATATCACCTAACTAGCGAACAAATAACAGCATTATGCGACCAGCTTCCAAAAATAACAAAAACTGAGCAAGTGTTGTTAGATCAATTGTTAACTAATGATGTACCAGAATATAACGAGGACAATGGCTTTGGTTTATATACGCCACACCCTCCTATTCAATATGACAGCATTTCAAAAATAGATATAAAGATGAATGGCGTGGAAGCATGGCAGCAACTAGTTCCTTTATATTTACAAGAAACAATGCCACTCGAAAAATTCTTTGATTATGATATAGAGAAGCTTTTATTAAAGCTCGAGCAGCTCATTCAACTATTAGATGCTAATGCCCAATATGAGTATGAGACATATCAATATCAATGGGAAGATACGCCAATCACAACAACATTAGGACAAACATTTAATATCGTTGCGTCAAAAGCAGAAAATAATCGAAAGGCAAGTCTTGATGTATATCCGATACCAGATGAAATTCTTCAGTGGATCAAGACATCAAAATTCAGTGCAGAGGATTTAGCTTATTTTAACTTTTACAACAATCTCTCTGAATATCCTGCGGCACACGAGCTGAGCGAAGCAGCACAAACCTTAATCACTCCATTCATTAACTATGTAGAAATAAAAGATCTCGTTACTAAGTTCCAAGCATTAAAATATCAGCGAACAATGAAACAAATTTTCACTGTTCTCACACTTGATTTAAATAATATTGTTGGAGAGCAGGAGCTTCATAAAAAGGCTATCGCATTACTTGAAGAGCATTCGCCAGAATTTAACGCTTTTGAGCAAGCCATCGGTATTATGCTTCAGCTTTTAACGCAAATACCTGCTGAACAGTGGAAGCTAGAGGTACGAGCTAAGGACTATTTTCATCGCTCTACTTCAACATTAGTAGATTTAGATGTTATTGATACCTTTGTTGATCGATGTTGCTTAGACTATTCGATTTATAGTGAATATGTCAAAATGCTCGCTATCAATGCAGAGTTAACAAAGAGGATACAAAAGGAGCAATATAGCCCGGGCATATACAATTTAAACCTTACCCAATATTTAGATGCCTTTAATGTAGGTTTATTCACGCAGGATCATTTATTTGAAGCCATCTTCACGAATACGCTAGCATCTGAGATATTGGTTGCTCCAAACAAATTAATAGAACATTATAAAGAGTCATTTGAAGACTTATCGAAATTCCTTGCTGTTCGTGAGCTGGCTATTGATCGAATTTTAGAAATAGAGCTTATGCGCGGTGATATTCCTACAGCAGTAACGGAGCTCACTAGTAGCATGTCCTATGTCGAGGGAATTGATTATTTCTTAAAAATTTTACAAGCACTTGACGGTGAAAAGCTTGCTCGTGGCTATATTTGGCAGGCTGAAACGAAGAAGGATGTTTTTTCTCGTCTCCTTGCAAGCTGCTATCCTAAAAAAGATGAAACTGCACAGCAATTAAAAAATGCATGGGAAAAAACAGATATTTCAAAAGAGCGCCTAATTGAAGCAATGATGTATAACCAGCATTGGATAGACCTTGTTAGTGAAGTAATTGGCTGGGAAGGATTAAAAGAATCGGCTTGGTACTTTATCGCCCATACGACCGACCATTTATCGGATTTTGCTAAAGATCAGATTGCCCTTTTCTCAAGTATTACTGCTGAGGATTTCCGTGATGGTGCCTTTGATTTAGCTTGGTTCCAAAGTGCTTATCAAACACTAGGTGCTAAACAATTCAAACTCGTCTATGATGCAGCAAAATACGCTTCGGAGAGAGCTAACCACCGTCGGGCACAGCTTTATGCAGATACAGCTATAGGTAAGCTTAGCCCAAAACCGTTAATGGAAGAAATTCATGATAAACGTAATAAAGATAAATTACGTGCGCTCGGTCTTATTCCATTAGAAAAATCGGATCAAAAAGATGCATTAACACGCTATCAATTCATCCAGCAATTTGTTAAGGACAGCAAACAATTTGGAGCACAGCGTCGTGCGAGCGAAGCACGTGCAGCTAGCATTGCGCTTGAAAATTTGGCGCGAAATGCAGGAGATGGCGAAACAACACGCTTCACATGGCGGATGGAGCTATCAGCCTTTACCGATATAAAACATTTATTCCATGCACAACAGATCGAACATATTACTGCACATTTACAAATTGAAGAAGATGCAAATGTTACGATTATCGTTGAAAAAGGTGGAAAACGACTAAAAAATATTCCGGCTGCTCTGAAAAAGCAGGAGCAAGTTATAGCATTACAACAGGCGCGAAAAGAATTGCTGGAGCAATATAAACGAGCACGCCCCGCACTTGAACAGGCAATGGAACTTGAAACTAAATTCTCTGCCGAAGAGCTGATCAATTTATTAGAGCATCCGATTTTGGCTCCGCTTCTTCAAAAACTCGTCTTTAAAAATGAAGGGCATTTCGGACTACTAACTGCGGATGGTTTAAAGCTACTATCGAACGAGATAGTTTCACTTGCCCCGACAGCAACATTAACGATTGCCCATCCATATCACCTACTCGAAAGCAGTCAATGGCGTCAATGGCAAGCTTCAATGTTTGAACAGAAAATAAAACAGCCATTTAAGCAAATTTTCCGCGAGCTGTATGTGATGAATGCAGATGAAAAAGGGCAAAAAAGATCATTGCGCTATGCGGGACATCAAGTCAATCCGTCTCAAACGGTTGCACTTCTAAAAACACGAGGATGGCAAATTAGTCATGATGAAGGACCACGAAAAGTGTATTACAAGGAAAACATCGTTGCCTCCTTGTATACGCAAGCAGATTGGTTTACACCAGCAGATATCGAAGCACCAGCAATTGAGGGCGTCTATTTCTACAATCGTTTAACAGGTAAAGACATAGCATTAGATGATATTCCTGCAACGATATTTTCTGAAGTGATGCGGGATATTGACCTCGTTGTAAGTGTTGCACATGTTGGTGGTGTCGATCCTGAGGCAAGCCATTCTACAATTGATATGCGCAGTGTCATTGTAGAGGAATTAACGAAATTATTAAAGCTAACAAATGTTGAAGTGAAAAAACAACATGCACTTATTGAAGGCAAACTTGCTAGCTATACACTGCACTTAGGTAGTGGTGTTGTGCATCAAGTGGGCGGATCAATGATTCCAATAATCGCCGTACAATCTCAGCACCGCGGACGCATTTTCTTACCAATGGTAGATGACGACCCACGCACAGCCGAAATTATGTCAAAGCTTTTACTGTTAGGTGAAGATACAAAAATAAAAGATCCAGCTATTTTAGGACATATACGCAGCTATGAGCAAATGCATTAAAAAAGGAGACGACCGTTAGCTCTTCGGCAAAACGAGGGGTTGATTTCCGTTCCGACTGGGCGCTTTGTTGTTGCTGTCGCTACGCTTTCGCACAGAGCAAAGCTTCCTGGGGGCGTCCGATGAGCCGCTTGGGCCAACACGATGTTGGTCACGAAGGAGTTATCACAGGACGTGATGGTTTTAGCCTTCGTTTCCCTATCACTGATCCCCAAGGAGTCGCCCAGTCTCCACTACAATCAACTATTTCACTAGTATGTATCTTCATGCTCTCACTCTAATTTATAGTGATAAAATACTTTAGCAAAGGGGTTTGTCTGTGCGAAAGTGAAATAACAACAACAGAAATATTAAGTCTATTATGAAGAGCAACCATTTGTTCACTTTTGAAATGCATAGATTTTATAAAAGTTCTACACCATTGCTGATTGGAGTGGAGGGCTACTCGACTCCCGCGGGAAAGCGAGACAGACGAGACCCTGCACGGAGCGAAGCGGAGGAAGCGGCTAGACGCTCGCCCGCAGGAAAGCGAGTAGCCTGGAACGGAAATCGTCATTCACAAAGATTACCTTAGCCATTTTGTTTTTCAGCACTATGCAATGCCCTCCACTGAACATCGGAGGGCATTTTATTGTACATCTGATTTAATCATTTCAAATAATAACGGTACATTCGTTCCGCGCTGTAACGAATTACAGCCCTCCATTAAAAATGACCAGCTCATTTTCATTTTTTCTTTATACGGAAGCTCTGGGTTAACTGGGAGATATTCTTTTAAAAATTCTTCTATGGAGCTCGATAAACTTTCCATAAATTCATCAGCCTTTTGCACCTTTTCCGTCGCTACTTCATTACGCTCATTCCATAGTACATGCTCTAAGTTTGTAGAAAAATAGAATAGCTGATACGGTATTTTTAATCGATGAATACTAAAATGATCATTCGCCATAAGGATTTTGGCATTATTCGCCTTCATTTCATTTCGTTGTTCGATTTGCTCCTTACGCTTCTCAGATTTCACCAATATTGCATCTTCTGTATAGAATAAATTTTGCTCAATACCTTCTTTCACCTTGACAAATTCGGGGGCAATAAAACAACCGTCTGCATCAGTAATATGAACGACAGCGGTTAAATCCTTCGCTAAAAACTTATACTTCTCCAAATAGTTCTGAATCACTCGCGTAACACTATTTTTAATATTAGGTATCCGTTTATTAGCATCCCATTTCGTTAAAATATCCTCCCGTTGTACATCGAAGCGAATCGTAGAATTTGCAAAATGTTCATCTAGAAAATCTTCTAAAACAATTTGCTCTGTCTGCCCTTCTACAATGATTAAAAGAACCTTTTTAGTCACGCTGTACACCTGCTTTTCTAAAGGCACGCTTAATTTTAAATGTCTTCGTTTCCTTATAAACCTCTTCATCCTGTCCGCCCAACTGAATTGCACGTAGATAAACATCTCGAGCATTATTTACCTCTTTAATACCCTTTAGCTGTATATAACGACAATCCTCATTCGTTGTCGTAAACCATAAGTTTTTAATAGCTAGCACCTCTAACACACGTAAATTGTGAGACGTAAAAATAAGCTGACCTTTTCCGCCCTCATCAATCACTGTTAACAACTCACCTAACAAATATTCAAAAACACCAGAATCTAATTCATCAATTACTACACAAGCATTTGGGTTATTATAAACTGCAATGAGCACACTGAGTACAGAAATAATTTTCAAAATTCCTTCTGACTCTGTCCGTAGTGGTAATTCGCGTTCCCCTCGCTGCGATAAAAATTCAAAACGAATTCCTTTTTCCCCATTATCCATAGTTTGTTTTGTTAGTACATTAATCTTTATAGACAGACCTGGAATAATCGCTGATAATACTTGATTACTTTGCTCTATTACTTCACATAACACGTAAAACGCGTCCTCTGGCAATAACGCTGGCCCCTTCAAATTGTAAGGGATAGAACCACGAGTTTTTTCAAGATGGATACTAAAGGGCATACTGCGCTCTTCAAATAATGGTGCGATATTTTGATTATTAACGACATGTAAATCCCTATTAAAATCTATTGCTAAGTTATGAAGCAATTGCATTTCTAGCTCTGACAACCTATCCTGTAATAATGGCTTTAAATCTTTGTGAAAGACAAAGGACATATATTGTTTTTTAGCTAATTGATGAGTGACTAGTAATTGAATACGCATTTTTTCATTCATATCAGAAAGATTTGCTTTACGTAGTTGTATGTCTTCCTCTGTCACATTAATTAGAACCTTTGAACGCTTCCCTTTCTCGTTTTCTCTGTAAGCTATACGTTCAACCGTTGTGTACAGTCTGTTTTCATCTTCTTGTAACTCTACATAATAATTGAGAAAAAATGTGCCAAATTGATTCTCTACTAGAAACTCGAACTCAATACTTGCCGTATCCTCCCCTGCCATAATTAATCTCTTTTCCTGAGATGGTAATTTAATTTCAGCAATCCAGCCAGAGATAAGTGCCTTTAACAAGCCGAATGCATCAACAATAGTTGTTTTTCCTGAACCGTTTTGTCCGTATAAACCTACAACATTTGCCTTAAAAAACATCTCGAAATTCACCGCTAACACAATTTCACCATGTCGTACATTTCGTAAATTTTGTACTTTTATTTTCTTGATTTTTATAATGGCCATTTATTTAAACATCCTTTAATAATATTTCCTACTATTATAATTAAATTTGATATATTTTATAACATTTTCTATTTTAATAAATCATACCTTTATCAATCATTCGGCTAGTTTAATGCCTATGACAAACATAATAGTGGACATATGTTAGAAAAGAAAAAAGAAGAAAGGTGTGTTTCATTGTTCAACCCTAGATTAAATCCCGAAGATGTAGATGTTAACATTCCGTTTCACCCTACCATGCCTTCTGGTAGCCCGAATCCACCGCGACCTCCACAGCCATATCCACCACGACCATACCCACCGCGACCTCCGCAGCCATACCCACCACAACCATATCCACCGCGACCTCCGCAACCATATCCGCCACAACCATATCCACCGCGACCTCCGCAACCATATCCGCCACAACCATATCCACCGCGACCTCCGCAGCCATATCCACCACAACCATATCCACCGCGACCTCCGCAGCCATATCCACCACAACCATATCCACCGCGACCTCCGCAGCCATACCCACCACAACCATATCCACCGCGACCTCCGCAGCCATATCCACCACAACCATATCCACCGCGTCCTATGCCATTTCCAGGCGGGCAATCTCCTGGCTTACCGGGCCTACCAGGTTTACCAGGATTCCCCGGATTGAATCTACCGGGAATGTAGATGTCACCTGACATATTTGGAAGTCCTAAATAAAAGACTGTAGCAAAAAGGCTATCCAGAAGTTCAAACACGAACTAGTGGATAGCCTCTTTATTGTTTATTAGAAACTATTATTGACTGATAAAAAAACTAAGGAAGTGGAAACATGTCTATAAAATTTTCAGCAATACTACATATTCCCTCATTTAATGAGCAAAGTATATAGAGAGGTGAATCTATGTTTAACGTAAAAAAAATAACTTTATGTATGATTAGCCTAATATTAATTAATTTGAGCATTGTATCTTCTTTCGATGCAAAAGAATCAAATAAAGTTAATGGACTTAAAGCACAAATAAAAGGCTTAGAGAATCGTTTGAAAAGCCTTGAACCGATAAAACCCCAAACAATTGCTGATCCTCCTTTTCCAGAATTATCTCCCCCATCAAAATTTGGTACACTTTCACAGGTGATAGAGAATGGCACTACTATTCCTTATGAGTTTATCGTCAATAATCCTGGCTATAAGAGACCCGCTTATGAAGAATATTGGCATAGCTCAATCGGTCGGTGGAGCTATATTCCAACTAGAATTCATTATGCACTGCATCGACTATTTACGAATTACGATGTTGCTCTTTCTGACTGGTACGACTTTGAACAAAATATGGGGTTCACGATTCCAATGTTTCAAAATAAAACTGATTTAGATTTATATATTGTCGCGTTCCAATCTGATATTAAAGCAGTTTATACGTTGGGGAATCAGGTAGTCGTTGTTGGAAATTCAAGAAGAACCGGTGTTCAAGTGATTACTATAAAAACAAGCGCTATACATCCCACAAATACCGACGAATCTTTACTTGTGCAATTATCAACTCAAGGAGGAGAAGAAATGGATTATGCTCTTATCTCTTATATTTCTCCTGATTTTAGGTTGAAGCAAAAAGAATAACTCTAAAGCTACTTTTTCGGAGTTTTCTATTAGCGGGTTTGCTACTCATTATCAGCAATTGTTGGGCTTTTATCAGCGGTTGTTGGAGGTTTATCAGCGATTGTCCATATTCTATCAGCGATACACTGAAAAATACTCACAAGAGCAAAAAACCACTTCTCAAATTTTGAGAAGTGGTTTTTATTTGGCTGGAGCCGTAGATTACATCATTCCGCCCATACCGCCCATACCAGACATATCTGGCATTGCTGAAGCTGGTTCTGGGATGTCTGCTACAACTGCTTCTGTTGTTAAGAAAAGAGCAGCTACAGATGCTGCGTTTTGTAGAGCTGAGCGAGTTACTTTCGCTGGGTCTACTACGCCCGCTTCCATCATGTTTACCCATTCGCCTGTTGCAGCGTTGAAGCCTACACCGATTTCTTCGCGTTTTAGGCGATCCACGATAATTGAGCCTTCAAGACCAGCGTTGTTTGCGATTTGACGAACTGGCTCTTCTAAAGCACGTAGAACAATTTTCACACCAGTTGCTACGTCGCCTTCTTCTGTATCTGCAACTTTTTCAACTGCTGCATATACGTTAAGAAGTGCCGTACCACCACCTGATACAATACCTTCTTCAACTGCTGCGCGAGTTGAGTTAAGAGCATCTTCAATGCGTAGTTTACGTTCTTTTAGTTCAGTTTCTGTTGCAGCACCAACTTTGATTACTGCTACACCGCCTGCTAATTTTGCAAGGCGTTCTTGTAATTTTTCTTTATCGAATTCTGAAGTTGTTTCAGCAAGCTGCGCACGGATTTGACCAATACGGCCTTCGATTGCATCTGCACCGCCAACACCTTCTACGATTGTTGTATTGTCTTTTGTAACAACAACTTTCGCAGCGCGACCAAGTGATGTAATATCAGCTGATTTAAGGTCTAAGCCTAATTCTTCTGTAATTACTTGACCACCTGATAAAATTGCGATATCTTCAAGCATTGCTTTACGACGATCGCCAAATCCTGGAGCTTTAACCGCTACAGCATTGAATGTACCACGAAGTTTGTTCACTACAAGTGTTGCAAGAGCTTCACCTTCAACATCTTCAGCGATGATTAATAGTGGACGACCTTGTTGTACCACTTGTTCTAATAATGGTAATACTTCTTGGATGTTTGTAATTTTTTTATCAGTAATTAAAATGTATGGGTTATCTAATACCGCTTCCATTTTATCTGTATCTGTCACCATATAGTGTGATGCATAACCACGGTCGAATTGCATACCTTCAACTACATCAAGCTCAGTTGTGAAGCCTTTAGATTCTTCAATTGTAATAACGCCATCGTTACCCACACGTTCCATTGCTTCTGCAATTAATTGCCCTACTTCATCATCAGCAGCAGAGATTGCCGCAACCTGTGCGATTTCCTCTTTGTTGCTTACTGGGCGAGAAATAGCGTGTAATTCTGTAAGGGCTGCTGCAACTGCTTTGTCGATCCCTTTACGAATACCTACAGGGTTTGCACCAGCTGTTACGTTTTTCAAGCCTTCACGAATAATTGCTTGCGCTAATACTGTTGCAGTTGTTGTACCGTCACCAGCGATTTCGTTTGTTTTAGAAGCAACTTCTGCTACTAATTTTGCCCCCATGTTTTCGTATGGGTTTTCTAGCTCGATTTCTTTTGCAATTGTTACACCATCATTTGTAATAAGCGGTGAACCGAATTTTTTTTCTAAAACTACGTTACGACCTTTAGGCCCTAAAGTAATTTTTACTGCGTTTGCTAATTTATCTACACCTTGTAGCATTAATGCACGTGCTTCTTCTGAGAATTTAATATCTTTTGCCATTTGAATTTACCCTCCTGAAATGGAATATTCGTTAAGCTTCATCAATATATTTATAGAAATTTCGCCATACTGTCATTGCCATCTATCTATTTGTTTATCTAAGACAATCACTAAAGGCATTTACTTTAAAAGTATTAACTTATTCAATAATTGCAAGAATATCGCTTTCGCGTAAAATTAGGTATTCATTACCTTCATATTTAACTTCTGTACCAGAGTATTTAGAGAAAATAATGCGGTCGTCAACTTTTAGGTCAAGCTCTACACGTTGTCCGTTCTCTAAAATGCGACCCATCCCAACTGCTACAACTTTACCTTCTTGCGGTTTTTCTTTTGCAGAGTCTGGCAGTACAATACCGAATGCAGATTTTTCTTCTACCTCGATTAGTTCGATTACAATACGATCTCCTAGTGGTCTTAACAAGTGAAACAACCTCCTATTAATTAAATATATGTTTGAAAGTCTATTAGCACTCTATCTAGTCGAGTGCTAACACAATTATTATGATAATCAATCACACTTTTTTTTGCAAGTCAGAACTTCGAAAAATTTTGTTTTCTTTCCATATTCCTCTACAATAGAAAGGTAGCATAAAGAATGGAAAGGATTTTGACTGTGAACAATTCTCAAAAAATAAATAAACATAAAAAAACAGCCCTTTATGTTTTACTGATCTATATCCTCATGCAAATATCAGGTAGATGGCTGGCACAACCGTTTCACAAATTTGTTATGAGTACCACCGGTTTACCTAGTGAGCAAGCTGCTCCGCTTACGCAAGGCTGGTATATCGCACTTAGCTTTGCCATTGCGTTAATTCTAAGCTTAGTCATAACATCTCGCGATAAAGCTTTTTGGGATATTTATCAAGGAAAGAAAGAAACTATACCACTATCAATTATGTGGGGAATCATAGGTTTCTTCTTAGTTTTCATCGGCCAAATGATTGGCGCAGCTATCGAAATGGCTGTATTCGGTATCCAAGGTGGATCACAAAACACAGCCGATATTGTAGCTATTGCAAAAGGCGCTCCTATTGCGATATTAGCAATTGTCGTATTTGGACCAATATTAGAAGAGTTCGTCTTCCGCCGTGTTATTTTTGGATCGCTTGTCCAAACAACTAATTTCTGGATAGCCGGTATAGTAAGTGCCATTTTCTTTGCACTTATTCATTTCGACTTCTCTCATATCTTGCTTTATACAATCTGTGGATTGATTTTTGCCTTCTTATATCACAAAACAAAACGCATTTGGACATCTATTATCGCCCATGTCATGCTGAATGGTTTTGTGACACTTGTACAATTGTATGCAGAACCATTGCAAAAGTTTCTTGAACAACTAGAAAAAATGCAATAAAAATCAGCGAGTTTTTCTTCCCACTGATTTTTAGTTGAATGTAAGTATATGTATTACGACGAAAAAGCTCGATGCTACTAATATGCATCGAGCTTCTATTTTTTATTGATTTAATTCTTCGATTTGACGCCGCTGTTGTTCAAGTGCGTCTTCAATCTGTCGTTTTTGCTCAGCTTCTTGTTCTTCCTTTAAACGTAACTCTTCTGATTTTAAGTATTTACGATAGCCTATCCTAGCAACCCAAATACTAAATTCATAGAGCATAAACATCGGCACTGTTACGATTAAGTGACTCATTAAATCAGGAGGTGTAATCATAGCCGCTATCACAAAAAGTGCAAAATAGGCGTACTTTCTGTTTATTGCCATTATTTTTGGATTTAAAATTCCAAGACGAGCAAAAAATAAAAGTATAATCGGTAATTGGAATATAAATCCAAAAGGCAAGGTTATTTGAAATAAAAATGAAAAGTATTCATTAATTCCAATAGTTAACTGCACCCCGAGGCGAGCAGATAACTCAATCATAAAGTTTAATACATACGGAAATAAAATAAAGTAAGAAAAAACAATTCCAGATACAAATAATATAAAAGTGAATGGTATATAACTTAATGTGACTTTACGTTCTTTTTCATATAATCCTGGTGAAATAAATGCCCATAGCTGATATAAAATAATCGGAGAAGTCAACAAAAAAGCAATATAAAGAATCATTTGAAAATAAATTTTAATAGAATCTGTGATCCTGAAAGCGTTTAACGAGAAGCTTTGTGCTGTTTCACTACTTTGTAAAAAATGAATAAGCGGCTCCGATAAAAAAAACGCCCCAACAATCGCAATAACAAAGAAAACGACTGCAAAGTAAAGTCGTTTCCTTAATTCTTCTATATGCTCAATGACAGTTTGATCGTTTGTATTCATATTAGGAAGACATCCTTCAGTTACTTATCATCGTGTTCGATGACTTTCTTTTTATCATCGTGTTCGATGACTTTCTTCTTATCATTATCTTCATCGTCTACTAACCCTTTAGTAGCATTTTTAAACTCACGAAGTGTAGAACCCATAGCTTTCCCTAACTCTGGTAACTTTTTAGGACCAAAAATTAAGATTGCTACAATTCCGATAATGACCATGCTCATAGGACCGATACCCATTTCAGCCACCTCCTCTTATATATGATTCATTTTAACTCATATATGATTATTTGGCTAACTAATAATATGTGAAATTTTTTCGTCACTTTCGCATTTTACTTCATACCTATTTTACAGAAACTGTGAGAGCTATACTTTAAATTATGTACAATTATCACTCTTCCTGATTACGAATTAAATAAATAAGTGCCTGCAACTCTACCGACAAATCGATTGTTAAAAGTTGCATTTTATCTGGTACCGTAATACGCTCTGGCGTAAAGTTCAAAATCCCTTTTGCATTCATTGCCACTAATCTATCAGCCATTTTCTGTGCAGAGCGTGGTGAAACTGTTAAAATTGCAAGCTCCGCTCCATATTCTGCATACTTTTCTTCCAATAAATCCGGATGAAAAACTGGAATATTGCTAATCATCTTCCCTTCTTTTGGGGCCTTTGAATCAAATGCCACAACGATATGGGTATTATGATTTTTTTGGAAATTGTATTTTAATAAAGCACTACCTAAATTCCCTACCCCAATTAACGCTACTTTTGTCGCTTCATGTTGATCGAGCGTTTGGCTAAAAAACTGTAAGAGATGCTGCACATCATAGCCATATCCCTTTTTCCCAAGAGCACCAAAATAAGAAAAATCACGGCGAATAGTTGCAGAATCAATTTTCATCGCTTCACTCAGTTCTTTCGACGAAATGCGTTCCATGCCTTCTTGTGCAAAGTTTTGGATAAATCGATAGTAAAGAGGAAGTCTTTTCGTAGTGGCTTGTGGAATTTTTAATTCTTGTTTCAAACTTTTTCCTCCTTATAGAGTATCAAATCTATTTATGATACACGCTTAATTAACTATTTCTCAGTTTATAATATTCACTGTAGTATTTCCCTTTAGTTAATGGCGCTTTTACGCCACTAACTAAAGAGAAATCGTTTCAATCTTACATGACAGCTTGGAATAAGTAAAGCACCGACATTGCATGCAAATCGTACATCTATTACACTAAGGAAGAATTGAGGTGTCGAGAATGATTGTTTTACAAGTCAATCAACTATATAAATCCTTCCTTGCAGATGAAATTTTGAGTGGCGTAAAATTAGAGGTTCAACATCGTGACCGCGTTGCATTAGTAGGTCGTAACGGTGCTGGTAAGTCCACTTTACTTAAAATAATTGCTGGTCAACTGTCATATGACTCTGGCGATATTATTATCCCTAAAGGTATACAAATTGGATATTTGGAGCAGCATGCTGGATTAAACTCAACATTGTCGATTTGGGATGAAATGATGACAATTTTTGAGCCGCTTATTGCCCAAGAACAAGCACTCCGATCATTAGAACAACAAATGGCCGACCCAGCTGTTTATGAAAATCCTACTTTATATGCAAAAATAATGTCTGAATACGATCATTTGCAGCATAATTTTAAGGATGCGGGTGGCTATCAATTTGAATCTGATACACGTTCTGTACTTCATGGCATGCAGTTTTATCCTGAGGATTACGAAAAGCCAATTAGCTCACTATCAGGGGGACAACGAACTCGGTTAGCACTTGCTAAGCTTCTGTTAAGTAAACCTGACCTATTAATACTCGATGAACCTACTAACCATTTAGATATTGAAACCCTCTCTTGGTTGGAATCATATTTAAAAGGCTATGAAGGGGCTATTCTAATTGTTTCTCATGACCGCTACTTCTTAGACCAGGTTGTTTCCATTGTCTACGAAGTTTCTCGTCATCGCGTCACAAAATATACAGGCAATTATAGTGCCTATCTAGATGAAAAAGCGAAAAATTATGAGCGTGATTTGAAGGTTTATGAACGACAGCAAGATGAGAAGGCCAAGCTTGAAGAATTTGTTCAAAAAAACATTGCTCGTGCTTCTACTACTAAAATGGCACAAAGTCGTCGAAAAATGCTTGAACGAACAGAATGGCTGGAATCCCCTGAGGGTGATGAAAAGTCAGCAAGCTTCGGTTTTACAATTGAACGTCAAAGTGGTAACGATGTATTATCTATTGATGACTTAGCTATAGGTTATAGTGATAAGAAAATATCAAGCGGCATCACATTACGCACTTTCCGAGAAGACCGCATTGCACTTGTTGGACCCAATGGTGTTGGTAAATCAACTTTATTAAAAACCATCGTCAAAGATTTACCACCACTCTCCGGAGAGATTCGCTATGGTACAAATGTTCAAATTGGTTATTATGACCAAGAGCAGGCAAAGCTGTCGAGCAATAAAAGTGTTCTAAAAGAGCTATGGGATGAATGGCCATTAATGAATGAAAAAGATATTCGCTCGGTACTAGGCCGTTTCTTATTCAGTGGAGTAGATGTAGATAAAATCGTGTCGTCTTTATCTGGTGGCGAAAAGGCTAGACTTGCATTAGCTAAGTTAATGATGCAAAAGGCCAATCTCTTAATTCTCGATGAGCCTACCAACCACTTAGACTTGGATAGTAAAGAGATATTGGAAAACGCACTGATCGATTATCCTGGAACGCTCTTATTTGTATCGCATGACCGATATTTCATCAATCGAATTGCTACTAAAGTAATCGAACTGTCTGGCGATGGGTCCTTTGAGTATTTAGGTGACTATGATTATTATCTTGAAAAGAAACAAGAGCTATTAGAAATTGCACAAATGAAGGCTGCCGCTCAACCACAAGTACAAGCTGATGTACCTGAGAAGATCTCTACCTCTACAATTGATAAAGAGGCTAAAAAACGAGAGCGCCAAATTAGACGCACGCTTGAGGAACTAGAGGGGAAAATGCAGCAAGTAAATCTTGAAATAGCTCGCTTAGAAGAAGCTCTTTGCGATCCCGAGATTTTCACAGACCACGAAAAAATTACACAGCTTCAAGAGGAATTATCAACCGCTAAGGAACAGTATGAGTTATTCGAAATGGAATGGCTTGAGCTAAGTGAAGAACTTGAAAATATTATTTTATAACATCCCTCTTGAGGTGTGATAAAACTTGTAAAGCCATGTGCCTTGTCGCATGGCTTTTTACTTTACTCGCGTTGATTTTTCATATATATTGGTCAAGTGCTATTTTTCGACAAAAAATGCCCACAACTTTATACACACTATAAATCTAGTAATATCAACATATCAACAGACTTTTCCACATTGTCCACAATTCAAAAATATTTTATTCACATCATTTTATACAAAATAGGCTACTATATATTGAATAATCACAAGTTATGCACAAGTTATCAACATTTTGTGCATAAGTACGGATGTTCGCTGTTTTATTTCTATCTTACCTGTGGATAATTTTCTGAAAAATTTGTCAACTGATCGGATTCAAATTTTCTTATAGACACTGTTTTCTCAACAATTTTTTCACAAAAGCAAAAAGAGGTATTTTAGAATCAAATCTAAAACACCTCTTTTCTTCTTACACCCAGGATTTTAACTCCATTCCAGGGCGACCGTTCATTGATAAATTGCCTCGAATACCTGCTTTAAACATAGGTGTTGCTGCTGCCCCTATCATAGCGGCATTATCTGTACACAGTTTTAATGGTGGCACGAAAAATGGTATGTTTTCTTCAGCAAATACCTTCTCAAGTGATGTACGCAAGCCCTTATTAGCCGCTACACCACCTGCTGCAATAACCTGTTTCACTTTATATTCGCGAGCTGCCCGTAAGGTTTTCGCTGTTAACACTTCCACTACGCTTTCCTGAAACCCTTTGGCAACAGCAGTCGGACAAATTTCTTCACCACGTTGGTCCATGTTATGTTTATAATTAATAACCGCTGATTTCAAGCCGCTAAAGCTAAAATCATAAGAATCTTCCTCTAACCACACTCTTGGGAAAGATACTGCCTCATCTCCCTCATGTGCTAATTTATCAATTCGCGGACCACCTGGATACGGTAAGTCTAAAACACGCGCAACCTTATCATAAGCTTCACCAGCTGCATCATCTCTCGTCTCACCGATGACTTCAAAAGAGCCATGCTCTTTCATATAAACTAGCTCTGTATGACCACCTGATACCACAAGTGCTAACAATGGGAATTCCATTGGCTGCACGAGTGCATTAGCATATATATGTCCAGCTATATGATGCACACCTAAAATTGGTAAATTATTAGCGAATGCAAAGGCCTTCGCGGCATTAATCCCAATTAACAATGCACCTACAAGACCAGGGCCCTCAGTAACTGCCACAGCATCTAAATCAGCCGGCTTCATATTTGCCTGTGCTAATGCTTCTTCTATGACCACTGTAATTTGCTCAACATGATGACGAGATGCAATTTCAGGTACAACCCCACCAAATCGTTTATGACTTTCTATTTGAGATGCAACTACATTTGAAACAATTTTAGAGCCATTTCGAATAATCGCTGCTGCTGTTTCATCACAGCTCGATTCTATTGCTAATATCATTCGATCTTCCATCATAAATTCACCCACATGACAAGGGCATCCTCCCCGTTATCTGTATAATATCCTTTACGTATGCCGCCATCTTCGAAATCAAGCTTTCGATAAAGATTTTGAGCAACTGTATTTGTAACTCGTACCTCTAAACTCATGACTTCCATACTATGCTCTCTAGCAATACGCATTGCCTCTCGCATTAAACCTTCACCAATTCCGCGACCTCGAGCAGCCTCTATAACGGCTACGTTCGTAATTTGCGCCGCGTCTATAACCATCCACATTCCACAAAAACCGATAATGTTATTATATTCATCTATAGCTAGCACATAATGTGCATACTGATTTTCATGCACTTCATAATAAAAAGAATCTAACGTCCATGGTGTTGGAAATGTAGCAAGCTCAATTTCATACACTACTGGGACATCTTCAGATACCATTTTACGATATGTTACATTACTACTCATGTGCCTTCTCCTTTTGTTCCTTCAGCCAATTCGCCTCCGCCTCGGCAATACGTTTGTATTGAGGGACAAAATGATGAACTGCATCCACACTTGGTAGCTCCACTTTCGTCGCTAATCGAACTGTTTCACTTGCTCGTGGTAAGTCATTACTAAATGGTGTGCGCTGCGCATAATCACCTAGCACTTCTACAATTTTATGCCAAAAAATATCTACATCTACTCCAACAAATAAAACCGGTGCCTCTAAAGCCCGTAAACGTTCTAACAAGCCATCAATATCATCGTGATAATCATCAATAATCGCTTCAAGCTCACAACCTTTATAAACGGCCGTATAGACATTGCTTCTTCGCGCATCAAAAATAGGACAAATAAACCCATCATATAGTGCTGCATTTGCGGCCAATGACTTTAAGCTAGATATTCCAACTAAAGGCTTTTTCAATGTCCATGCTAATGTTTTAGCAAGCGTCACACCTATTCGTACACCGGTATAAGAACCAGGTCCTTCTGATACCGCAATCGCATCCAACTCACTTGGCTTTATGTCTGCCTTTGCTAGCACTTCTTCAATGGCTGGCATAGCACCTGCCGAATGCGTTAATTTTATATTTTGTACAATCTCTGCGATCACTTTTCCATCCCTTATTACAGCTATAGAAAGTGGTGCATTCGCTGTTTCAATCCCTAACCAAATCATTTCATTAGCTCCTCACATAATGCCTCATATCGCTTTCCAAGAGGTGTTAATACAAATCGTCGTTGATTTTCTCCGATTCGGTAAATTTCTATTCCAAGACGCTCCTGTGGTAAATCCTGTTCAATCAAATGAGCCCATTCGACAACTGATACCGCATCACCATAAAATAGTTCGTCCCATCCAAGATCCTCATCACTTTCTGCTAAGCGATAAACATCTAAATGATTAAATGGTAAACGCCCCTCATATTGCTTTACAATCGTAAATGTCGGGCTATTGACCGTTCTCTTCACGCCAAGTCCCTTCGCTAATGCTTTCGTAAATGTCGTCTTACCAGCGCCCAAATCACCCTCTAATGTAATTGTATCCTGGACTTCTAGTAAGCTTGCTAGCTTCAACGCAAAATGCTCAGTATCATCAAGTGAATTCATTATTTTTTCATACATCATCTCTTTTTCCTCTCTTAGCTCCATTACTTCTAGTTTACCGAAACAAGCGTAAATGTTCAAAACATCCAGTGATTAAAAAAAAAGATCTGTGCTGTCGCTTTGCTTTCGTTATAAAACATGTGCTAAATGAAGATAAAACACGTCCCCTTTTATAGAAGATGTGTTATTTTCTTGTTTAACGACTCTTTACCTCAATAATCTCTTTATTTATCAATTTATCATCTTTAAATCGTACTATATAGGTTTTAGTCATAAGTATTTCATCATTCCAGCGGTATTGATCTTTTTTTACCATTTCTCCTGCTCCCCCTGCAATTTTTACTACTTCCATATATGACATACCTTCTTTTAATTTTTCAAATTCTGCTTCATTCATATTTTTCTGCCAGTGGTACGCATTGGACTCCTCTATGTCTAAAATAGGATCTCCACAGCCTGCTAGTATTACAATAGCACCTATAAGTAAGCTTATGTTAAGACGTTTTATGTAGAAATAATTTCTCATGCTAACACCTCCAAATTCCTTTACACGAGAAGAATCGATAAAAAATAGTCGCCCTCATTAAGTCTCCCACCTCTATAGGTGGTGAGATGAATGTGGGTTTAGGTTACATTTCAGCGGGTGTACCCACATCCGCTGAAATTGGGGAACTCAGTCTAAGAACGCCACTTCCTGTGGCAACGACTAAGTGAAAACTTCGTGTTGGCACAAAGCCGATTCTGGACGCAATTATGCCGAGGCATAATTAATTCTAAAAATCTATGGATATCCCAACAAATATAATAGAACCAATTTTATCGATATCCACCAATTCCCTTATATTAACAATAAAAAAAGTTCTTATGATTTAAAAGCATCATAAGAACTATATTATCGTTTATAATGGCGGTCCCGACCGGGATCGAACCGGCGATCTCCTGCGTGACAGGCAGGCATGTTAACCGCTACACCACGGGACCTCTTTAAGACATTTATAAATATATCATAGAAAAATAACATATGCAATATTTTTTTATAATTTTTTTCATTTTTATATTCTCTATCTTTTGGGCATCGAATTTGCAAGTAAATTAAGTAGATTCCACAAACATTCTTTGGAAGTTTTATTGTGAGATCTTAGAGATATTGGTTCTTTTCTTAAAGGAAAGCGAAATTAGATCCTTAATAGTACATAGAAAAAGAGCAACTACAATAACTAGTGTTTTGTAGTTGCTCTTTATATTATTTCATTGTCATCAGCTTTAGCTTTAATAATTACTTTAATAAAAAAACAGCCAGCACTCAGCTGACTGTTTTTATTGCCTAGCGACGTCCTACTCTCACAGGGGGAAGCCCCCAACTACCATTGGCGCTAAAGAGCTTAACTTCCGTGTTCGGTATGGGAACGGGTGTGACCTCTTTGCCATCATCACTAGACTATTAACGGCTTTCAATATACGTCGTATCTTGAAACCCTAAAATGAAAGGGTTTGTTCTTTCAAAACTGGATAAACGGTGCATTGAATGTTTCAAACTTTTTTGGTTAAGTCCTCGATCGATTAGTATTCGTCAGCTCCATGTGTCA
>NZ_JBIVRU010000018.1:0-85644 GCF_044755845.1 Lysinibacillus sp. NPDC092081 | reverse complement strand
CTTTTGCGACATCCAGACCAACTACTGGATTCATAGTTTATCTCCTCCTCATGTAGTGTATTGACCGGTAACCTCTATCTAGCTTGTTATTCATATCTTCGCTTGTTATACGAGATCGTAATGTCCCAACCAGCCTAATCATGTGTTAACAAGTAGAGGGTGAACAGTTTAGTTGTCGGGATCAAGTCCCACGGGTGCTTCCGTTCTACCCCGGCTACTATCAATCTATAAATTGAATGAAAAATAGTCAACCAGATTTCTCTGGCTGACCTTATAATACGAACGGGTGCTTTACTTTAATAAGAACAGGACTTGTGTATATGATGGATTTTCATATTGCAAGTCCTTTTGTTATGCATCTTTAATCGCCCCTGTAGCTTCATTCAAACAACCTGTATCAATGATTCCTCTGCTCTTGATTTAACGTTTATAAGCTGTAAAAAGCTCTGAGAATCGACATGAGGGCAATCCATGTAACCAAGTATCCATTTGAACAAATCTCGATTTCTCTCAATGCTATTCTGTAGGACTTAAAATAGAAAAAGCACAACAATTAATGATGTGCTACCGCAATCTCATCATAACTTGCCTTATAAGCTCACACCTCTGCGTACCAACATTGTAAATATGTTACACCAGTCATACCAACTGATTATTCAGTTATTCAACTAACGGGGCAGTATAGTTAAAGAAGAAGTAGGTATTTTTTTGAATCATATCAAAGCAATTTATTATACATAGGAGGTAATCTTTTGGATAAAAAAACAAGTCTAATTTTAGGATCGTTATTCATTTTAACTAGTGGACTAATTTTTACGATTGAACGCTTAACTGCATATGTTTATTGGTCAGGACAAATAAATACTGGTACCTGGGATACTATTCCACGAACAATGCCATTATCCGATAATCTTTTCACAGTGCTATTTCTCCTTGTTGGAATTGTCTTTATTATTGTGTCTTTTAAGAAGGAAAGGTAATTAAAATAACGGTTGCTTTACTTGAAGATATTGAGCTGTTTTAGACAGCTCTTTTTTCTTATTGTACTAACGGAGCAGGTTAGTAGAAGTAGGAATTAACTTATTATCAATATCACAGAAGGTCGATAATGCAAAAAAATGATTGATCAAGAATAGTATATTATTTACCATAAATGTATTTTTTAAGTAACGGTGAAAATACGTTACTATTATTTAAAGTATAACTTTTAATGGGAAAGGAGTTTTAAAGGTGAAAAAAGAGAGTGATCATTTATATTTCATCGATAATATAAAAATAGCATTAATTATGCTTGTAGTAGCTCACCATGCTGGACAAGCCTATGGGCCAGGTGGTTGGTGGTATTTTTTAGATGATGAATCTATCAACTGGTTAGGCCGGTTTTTCTCTGTAAATGCAGCATTTTTTATGAGTATGTTTTTCTTTTTATCAGCCTATTTTCTCCCTCAATCAATCGCGAGAAAAGGGCCGAAACGGTTTTTAAAAGATCGGCTTATTAGAATTGGTATTCCATTACTACTGGGATTTCTCGTGATAATTCCTATTCTGATGTATTTATATTACATTAATTTCAGAGATTATGAACCCATCTCATTTTTTTCTTACTATGTTAATATATTTTTTGGACTTGGTAGTGAACCCACGAATTGGTCTGGACCATCATGGCCTGATATGCAATTTGGCCACTTATGGTTTTTAGAGCATTTACTTGTGTATGCGGTTCTGTTTTCAATCTGGACCTTCTTTACATCCAAGAAATCCACAAAAAAATTAGATGGAAACATTAAGGTTTATCAGATTCTCTTCCTGTGGTTGATCGTTAGCTTAGTGACTTTCATTACAAGGATATGGTTTCCTATTGATCATTGGACAGCTTTCGTAGGATTTATTCAAACAGAATTTGCACATGTACCACAGTATGTGAGTTTCTTTTGTTTAGGCATTATGGCTTATCATCGGAAATGGTTTTTAACTTTGAGTGCGAGAGTAGGATACATCTGGCTTATTATTGGAGTATTAATAGTAACTATTTTGTATTTTGGAGGGAATACGGTGGATCCTTTTCTTTTAAAGGGTGGACAAAACTTTGGTTCGTTGACTCGATCATTAATTGAGACGTTACTGTGTATTTCGCTTGTAATCGGTCTTCTAATATTATTTAGAGAAAAATTTAACGGCACTAATCGTTGGTCTAAAATGTTATCGAACAATGTATTTGTTGTTTATTTCATCCATGTCCCAGTAGTTGTCTTCCTTCAATATACATTAAATTACCTACCAATATCAGTCTGGATTAAATTCCTTATGACGGCATTTTTAGGAATCATTCTAAGCTTTTTGCTAAGTCATTTTGTATGGCGAAAGATTCCATACCTCAAAAAAATGATGTGAAAGGAAATAATATTTAAATAAATGAAATGTGAAAAATGAAAATGCCAGCATTATTGCTGCCTTTTGTCTTAGTAGGATAATGATGTGTCATAAAAATTATGATACTTGTTCAACTAACGGGGTGCTTTACTTGAGATCATTATTGAGTTGCATAATGCAGCTCTTTTTTCTTTATTGTACTAACGAAGCAGGTTAATGTTAGAAAAGACTGGATGTTCGAGTAAGAAACTAATATAAAAGCCACCAAGTTTTTTTATAGTGGCTAAGGAAAGAATTGTTACCAAACGACGCTTTGGTAGCTTTTCTTCTTCGACTAACGGAGCAGGTTAGTTGAACAAGAGACGTTGAGGTTCTATGTCGCTATTTGACACATATTGTGCAGTACCAGGAAGGGGAATTAAGATGGCCAAAAAAAATTAGAGCTAAAAAAAATCGTTTTTTAAGTGCAGATGTTGTGTATAGCAAACTAGAACAAGAAAGTGATAGTAAAACTCAAGCGAAAGTTATGAATTTCAGTCTAAAGAATGTAGTGAAATAATAATGTTGTAAATATAATAGATTTAATTGTTATATTGTTTTCTAACTTAAATAATCAAAAAGATAGTTATTGGAGAGGACGATTGGGTGAGTAAAAACTTTATTATTTTTGGAGCAAGTCAAGGGCTTGGCGACGCCTTTGTAAAAGGTCTACCTACAGAGGGAGATACAGTATGGATGGTGTCAAGAACACGACCAGAAAGTTTGGATATTAATGATGGTGTAAATCGCAAATGGCTCTCAATAGATTTATCAAATCAACAACAAATCTCTGATTTAAAGGAAACTTTAAAAGACAATGAAATAGATGTATTAATTTATAATGTTGGAGTATGGGAAAAGCATGGTTTCGAGGATGACTATACATTTGACAAGGATGAAATTGGAGATATTTCTAACTTAATCAATATAAATCTAACTTCCACTATTACATATATTCAGGCGCTTCTACCAAACTTAAGACAAGCTAAAAATGGAAAAGTCATTTTAATTGGTTCAACGGCAGGCTTAGATCACACAAATAGTTCACAAGTTTCGTTTGTTGCATCTAAATTCGGTTTGCGGGGCATTACAAATGCACTACGTGAACATTTGAGAGAAGATAAAATCCCTGTCACTTGTATTAATCCAGGGGAAATGGCAGCAGAAGTACCTTATGAAGAAGGTGCAGAAAAGGCAATTGATTTATATGAAGGTACACGTATACCTGTACAAGATATTGTATCTATTGTGCAATGTGTGATTAATCTTTCACCAATTTCATGTGTTAAGGAAATCATTATTCCTTCAATAACAGACTTAAATGCTTGATCGACAAATAAAGAGAACTAAATAGGTTTGAATAAAATCTCTGGTTATCATGTGAGATATAGCTACTTGAAGTTAGTAAAGTTTCCTAATGAAATTGGGGCAATTTCGACTTTTAAAGAGGAAAAAAAGAAATTGACGAAAGATGAAACTGAACTTCTTTTAGAAACGCTTAAAAAATATCGAAAAGAAAAACAGGATTCCGAGTAATAGTCTAATGAAGATTTCGAACATAATGTGCAGTAGAAGAATAGGTCTTTATTCAACTAACGAGGGGCTTGATCATTCCAATGCACATGTTCACCTTGATAATTACTCTGTTCATCTAACCATTTAAATAAGGGAAGCAAGCAATTTAAATAAGATGTTGCAGAGCTTTTATCTACTCTCCCTAAACAATCATGGTAATAGTCTGTTAGTGGTAAAAACGGTTCATTTCCCTTAAATACTAATAGCTGATATTTGCTCTCTATATGTTTTGGACAATATTCATACCAATACAATTAAGCCCCTCCAATCAGAACGTTAATTCTCGTTCAACTGTTTTCCATGTAATTGTAAAATAACAAATATTTCAATGATTTGATATAAAATTTTCCTCAAAATAAAAAATGTACACTACCAAAATTAAATTTAGTAATGTACATTTTCATATTATGTGTAACATTATAAAAAAGTAGTTATGAAATAAATCATCATGTACAATTACTTATCTTTAATGTTACAAAGTAGGACGTTTTCTTTTTTGGATATTATGTTGTCACATTATGATGGTCTCCTTGATTTAGCAGAATAACACCACCAATAATCAGTGTTATTCCGATCGCTGAGTAAAGATTAAAAATATCTCCCCATACAACGATACCCACAATGACTGTTAATGCTGTACCTATGCCAGACCAAATGGCATAGGCAAGGCTTAATGGTAACGTTTTTAAGCATAGGGACAATGAATAAAACGCAATGCCATATCCTACTGCGACAGCTATGGATGGACCTAGAATTGTAAATGCTTCTGAAAACTTAAGCATCGTTGTTGCAATTACCTCGCTGACAATCGATAACGCTAAAAAAAGATAACCTTTCATTACAAATTCCTCCTTAATGTCCGCTTCCGGCAAGGTTAAGAATAACCACACCGACAATAATCAATAGAATACCCATAATTTTTTTTAGATTGAATAATTCCTTATAAAAGACTACACCGATTATCGCCGTTAGTGCCGTTCCTATTCCTGCCCATATCGCATACGCAGTGCCAATTGCTAAAGATTGTAATGTTAGAGAAAAGAAATAAAAAGCCGTTCCATATCCAACCACTACACCAATTGAAGGGAATAATCGTTTAAAGCCATTTGTGAGTTTCAGCATCGAGCTTGCAAAAACTTCTGAGATAATTGAAATGAATAAAAAACCCAAAGCACTCATGTATGTTAGTCCTTCCTTGTCATATGCATTAATTGTTCAAAGACACCTTTTGTTGCTTCATCAGAAATTGGTGCAATATTTAATAACTGCGAATAATACAATCCATCAATCGTTAACCGAATCAAATGAACAACGGATTCCTCCAAGCCATCTTGAAACAACTCGTCTAGTAAACATTCATAAACTGTTGAGATGGATGAATGGTCGTTTTGCATAATTTGAATCGCAATATTTAATGCTGCCCCATTCGCAAGATCTTTTTGAGAAGCTAAAATAAATGCCCTCGTTAATCTCCCTGTCCCTTGCTCAAGACTTGCTAAACGTTCATAGGATTGTATAACCTCGTTCAAAATCGTTTCAGCGATTGCTGTTTGAAGCGCATCCTTCGTATGAAAATGATAAAGTAAACCGCCCTTACTAATGTTCGCACTACTAGCAATTTTATCTAATGTTAAAGTGCTTAAATCATTGTCCTTTAAATATTGAATCGCCGTTTGGATAATATGTGAACGTTTTAAATCTGCTTTTGACATAAAATCGCCCCCTAGAAAAGCATAAAAAACCGTCTGGACGGTCTTTTTTATTTTATAGCTTATATCATACGTCGTCAATTAATTATGGATTTCTTACTTGGCCTTTTCTGCTATTTCCAATCTCTATCCCTTCTATAAATGAAAGTAAACTCTTTAACCTTTCCTAAATAACGTTTTTATTTTTTTCCACAATACACATTTGCTTTTGTATAATATTACAAAGAAAAAAATTACGACTTGAAAGGAATGATAAATAATTGGATTCTTTAAATACATACAGAACAATCTTACAAATGGATCAAAAAGAAATCTCTCATACTACAATTAACTTTTTAGTTGAGAATATTGAAGATGACTTTGAAAAGTTCCGCAGAAAATATAAATTTTTATCAGTTGCAAAAGGATTTTTAAGAAGCTATTATTCACTAAAAGAAATGAAATTGAAAGCAGAAGTATCAATTTTAGAACAATCTGGTGAAAAGGAACCTTTAAAGAAGCTTGAAAGTGATTGGTACTATGCAGATATTATAAATAAACTACAAAATTATTTAATGTTTGAGGATTTCTATCTGATTAAAGAGCATACCAATTATGAATACTTTGTACTAAGTCGAGTTAGTGATGAAATTTTATTAATAGACTATAGCAATTTAGAAAACTTAGAACGCATCTATGTAAATTCATCAATAGAGACTTTTTGTCTTTCACTAGTGGTATATAAACGATACGTCAATAAAATTACGAAATACTATAATAATTTTCGAGATAAAGAGGATATGAAGTTTAGTGATGACATACTAGCAATCCCCATCAATTAAGGGCTAAGTTACAAAAGATTGATCCTACTATACTTCCTTTACATTATTGGGAGAAGAAATGTAATGAATGGGAGGAAAAACTGAAGCTGCTAGAATCGTCCCATCGATAAGGATTAGGTCTAAATGGATGGTAAAAGTAAAATAAGCCCTCTCAAATTGAGAGAGAGCTCCAGACTGTAGACAAGTACTACTCCTGCTAATTTAATCGTAAGACTACTAATATTTCCATTTTGTGAGGTGCTCCGAAAGTATTTCGTTTCCCTTAATTGTAGGCTTACTTGGATGAAAAGGAATAAACAGATACCCTCTAATTTAAGCTGAGTCTTTTTCTATATTAATCAAATATTATAATACTAATTTGCTTCAGCTTGTCCACTCATACTAATGATGAAAAACTGTTGATTTTTCACGGAGAGTGGTGACTCCTGCGGGATGAGCTTGCGCTGAAAGCCCCGCAGGAATGGAGTGACGAGGAGATTGAAGCCAAGCCCGCGGAAAGCACCAACTCGGAGTGAAAATCAACCTTTGCTATTGCTACATTTTGTCTGCTACATTTTGTCGCCAAACTAAAGCCCTCTCAAATCATGAGAGGGCTCCCTGCATTTTATTTCGGTAATGTAAACGTTTCTTTTTTACCTTTTGAAGTATCCTCTGCTCCTTTATTTCGGATAGGACCTAATTCGATGTCAAAGGCTTTATCTTTCCAGATTTTTTCATATTGCTCTTGATCTAATACGAAAACTTGTAATAACTCGCCAGTTTCACCAACTTTAATTACGTCATTATACTTGTAATTTAATAGCATACCTTCGCTTAATGCATATTGCATGCCATCATTGACGGATAATTTCGAAGACATTGAAGATAAGCCAATTTCACTAGTAGCTTTATTTTCTAGCTTAAATTTCACTGTTAATAAAGTGACACCATTCGTGAAATTAGAGAAACGAGGAGCTTCCACCTCATTAGGTGTAAATTTTGTAAACTGATACCCTTCTAGAATAGCATTTACATCCCCTATTTTCTTACTTTCATTGATGTCGCTTTTTTCCTTCAACATCGTCTTTTCACCCATATTGTCCATTGTTACTTTATCTTGATAAAATGATGAATTACTTGCTACTTTCTTCGAACCATCCTTATTTAGAGCAAGATTAAATCTTCCATCTGAACCAAAAGTAGAGCCATAATTTTCTTTTTCAGTAAACGGTTTTGATACCATTACTGCTACTGTACCAAGTTCATTGATTTTTGCTAAATCTGTTTCACCGAATGGATAAGCGATATACCCCGTTACCTCTTCACCCGCTTTTAGCAAATAATCTGTTTTATAGCCTAGTTTTGTAGGTAATTGATCTTCTTCAGGAATTAAATACTTATCATTCGTATAATCTTTAGTTGCACCCGTGAATGTAGCATCTAAAGTAGGCATGTAATACACATCTTTATCCATGTCATTCTTCACTGTATATTTAGCTAAAATGACGCCACCGTTTGTTTGTTCACCAAATGGAATAGTAAAGTCTGTGTGGAAATCTTTTAATTCTACTACTGAATATGCATCAAGCGAAATTGAAACATTCTCCATTTTATGTACTTGTGGTTCATTGTTTTCAAAAAGAACTTTAGTTTTCCCTTGAGTTTCTTTTTCCATATAAGAAATTAAAGAAGTAAAGTCAGCTGATCCTTTAGTTGATTCTTGATCTTTTTTAGGTTCTTCCTTTTGGACTTTATCTTGTCCTTTTTCCTCCTGTGTTTTCTTTGGTTCATCGTCTTTTTTTGTTTCATCCCCGCTTTTTCCACAACCACCTAGAATGATTGAACTTGATAAAATTAGCGAAGACATTAAAAATAAACTCTTTTTCATTTCTTCCTCCAAAATGTGTCTTTAAAATTTTTATGCTCAACTGTAAAAGTAAATTATAAAAGCTATTTTTTGAGCTGATACCCATTTTAATCCATTTTTATCTCCAAAACAACTTGAACTGGAAGAAACTGTACTATTGAAGTAATGACCATCCAAATATTGTTTATTGAATAATTCTATCCTATTTTCAATTATCAATAATTTCCCATATTTGATCTTTTTCGAGGTAGTTCCTTTGAGTAATAATTATTAATGTACTAAAAAAACTTTATTTCTCTAAGTTGTCAGAAAATAAGTATAATATACCCATGAATATAGTCGCGTGTGAAATCACGTATTTTTTCCTTAGCTTAATTACGGCTGCCGCTTCGCTGTACACCATTAGCTCTTTTCAAACTACGTGATAAAGACTAACAAAAAAAGCTAGATAAAAGATAAACATCTCTTTTCTAGCTTCTTGTATTTCATGATTTTCGTCTTACAGCAGTCCTGCTTTTATTAAATATTCGCGTGCCACGTCTTCTATGTTTTGGCCTTCTACATTTACTTGATAATTCATTTCCCGCATCTCATCATCTGTTATTTGATTTGCCAGCTTATTTATGGCTGTTTCAATCTCAGGATATTTCTCTAGCGTTTCTTTCCTTAGTAAAGGAGCTCCTTGATAAGGCGGAAATAGTTGCTGATCATCTGTTAAAACTTGTAGATTATATTGACGTATTTCACTATCCGTTGAATAAGCATCTAAGACATCTATATTTCCTGATTCGATCGCCTGATATCTAAGCTTTGGCTCCATTGTTGTTATGTTAGAAAGGGTAATACCATAACGCTTTTGAATCCCCAAATAACCATCTTCTCGATCATTAAATTCCAATGTGAATCCGGCTTTTATCGTTTCTTGAATAGGCTTAATGTCAGAAATTGTTTGCAAATGATAGGTATCCGCCATTTCCTTTGATACTGCCAATGCATACGTATTGTTATAGTTCATCGGACTAAGCATTACCATACCAAATTTATTCATCATTCCTTCTTTGGCCTGATGATAAACATCCTCCTGATTATTATTTATCGCTTCCTCTTTTAAAAACTCTGAAATTGCCGTTCCAGTAAATTCTGGATAAATATCGATGCTGCCAGATTTAAGTGCATTAAATACAAAGGAAGTCTTGCCAAGTCCAGGTTTTAATTGCACCTTTAAGTCCGTTTCATTTTCAATAAGCAATTTATACATATTAATAAGAATCTCTGGCTCAGAGCCAAGCTTACCTGCAATGACAATTTCTTCTTTCTCTTTGAAGTTTAGCAGCGGGAAGATTATCATTAATAATGCCATTACACTAATAATACTCAATGTTGTCATTGTTTTTTTAAACGACAGTGATTCTAGCTTTTTAAGTAAGAAGTCGAACACTAATGCTAAAATCGCCGCAGGAACAGCCCCTAAAATAATAAGTGCTGCATTATTTCGGTCAATACCAAGCAAAATGATATCCCCTAATCCCCCAGCTCCGATTAATGCTGCTAAAGTTGCCGTTCCGACGATTAATACCATAGCTGTTCTAATTCCCGCCATGATAACAGGCATAGCAAGAGGCAATTCTACTTTCACTAATCGCTTTCGCGTATTCATCCCCATCGCCATCGCTGCCTCTTTTAAAGACGGATCTACTTCGTTTATCCCAGTAAATGTATTACGTAAAATCGGAAGAAGTGCATAAACAACTAAAGCAATAATTGCAGGTACTTTTCCGATGCCAAACAACGGAATCAATAACCCTAATAACGCTAATGAAGGAATCGTTTGTAAAACTGCACTAATCCCAATAATACTTTCTGCTATTTTCTTTTTATTCGTTAAATAGATTCCTAGAGGAATAGCAATCACCACTGCAAAAAATAGTGCAATGAAGGAGATTTGAATATGTTCTAATAAAGATGCCAATAGCTGACCTTTTCGTTCGCTAAACACTGCAAAAAAATTAGCCATTTATATTACCTCTTTCTAAGGAATCTTGCGCTAAATACTGAAGCATGGATGCTCTTGTGACAACACCTATTATTTTCCCGTCATCTTCCACACCTAAACATTCATCATGAGTTAATTTTTGAAGAATGGTATATAAAGAATCTTTGGAAGAAATGGTGTTCTCTCGATTTCTTTGATTACCCTCATCAGCAATTGGTTCAATTACAGCTTGGATATGGAAAGTATTTATCCCATACTCTTTTATCCCAACAAATTCTCGAACAAAATCATTCACAGGGTTTTCTATGATTTCATGAGGAGTACCAATCTGTACAATCTCTCCATCCTTCATTACACATATTCGATCACCTAATTTTAAGGCCTCTTGCATATCATGCGAAACAAAAACAATTGTTTTTTGTATCGTTTGCTGAAGCTCCAGAAGATCATCTTGTAATTTTGTGCGGCTAATCGGATCTAAAGCACTAAAAGGCTCATCCATTAAAATGATTTCGGGATCAGCTGCTAATGCACGAACAACACCGACCCTTTGTTGCTCACCACCAGAAAGCTCTGTTGGCTTGCGTTGACTATATTTATCTGGTTCAAGTCCAACCATATTCAGTAACTCCCGAACTCGTTGCTGAATTTGCGGTTTACTCCATTTCTTCAATTCAGGCACAACAGCTATATTTTCTTCAATCGTCATATGAGGAAAAAGCGCAATTTGTTGAAGGACATAGCCGATATTCCATCGCAATTCATGAATGTTGTAATCACTAATTCTTTTACCGTTAATTCGAATGGTTCCTTCTGTTAAATGAATTAATCGATTAATCATCTTTAATAATGTTGTTTTTCCACAACCACTAGGTCCAATAAGAACCAAAAATTCTCCCTTGTGGATCTCTAAATTAATAGCTTTCACAGCGACTTGGTCATTTACATATTTTTTTGTGACATTTTCAAATGCTATCATTGTATAAGCTCCTTTTTTATAGAGACATCGTATTACATCTATATAATTCACCAACTAAAGTCATTATTCCCGCCAATTAACTGCCTAGCCTCTTCTTTCAAAAGAAAATCCATAATGACTGTCTCAAAATCATTATGGATTTTTTTTTAAGATTTTATTTCATTCTAAAAACCTCACCTTTAGGTACAAAAGGAAGTTTTGCACCTTGAGGGACGACAAATGCATGCTCTCTTTTAATAGATAATCGATCACATTCCCCATCCGTAATGATAAGAATCGGTCCTTTTTTCGGGAAATCATGAGCTTCTTCAATCAAACGTATTCCAGGCTGTAACACGGTTCCACCTCTACCTCTGACTTTCACTTTTGTCATAAGCTCTTCAGGAGGCAAGTATCCAGCATCATAAGCGATAGCATCACAAAATATTACTCGAACTAACGGAACATCTCTGGCAATGCTATAGCTCGCAATTGTTCCTAGTGCTTTTCCTAATAATACACGATCCATCGAACCAGAAGTATCAATGATTACCGCAAAAGTACGTCCGTCCTCTTCCCCACTTTGTTGAATCCATCTTGGCCTTGCAATATCAGGTGTTGAAGCTTGTCTTCTACTTGGACGCGCGTAGGTTCTAATTTTTTCTAAAGGCTGAAACATACGATCAAACCATTTCGCCAATTCTACATCCCATGCAATAGGTGGTTGGGAAAGACTTCGAATTTCTTCAATTAAACCTTGAGGTAGATATCCTCGTTCTTGAGAAATATGATAGCTTAATCCTTGACTTAAGGCTCTTCTATAAAAGGTATCAAGGTCAATTCCTACTTTTCCTTGCCAAAAGTCTGTTTTTTTTGTTTCAATGAGATCCACTGCCCCTTGCCCTCTAAAGGTGCGTAATTTTCGATACATCCTGATGTCCGTCACAATTCGATCGTAGATGGATTCTGTGGATAACCCTTTTAACTCTGGATCATATAAGCCTCCAATTTCTGGCATGTCTCCAATTTTCATTTCAATAAGCCAGCCATTGATGACATAATCACAAGCAACATTCCACAAATATGGGTCACGCCCTTGTCTTCGAGTAGCATGGCTTAAACCCGCATGAAGAAGTTCGTGGGCTATTAAAAATCTCATTTCTTCATCCGTCATAAGTACCGAGGAATTAATATAAATTTCCTTTGTATCAACCGAAATGGCTGCAACAGAAATATCCATTCTTGTACAGACAAGTGGATCGTCAATAATGTTAAAATCAGAAGCAAGCGCACCAAAAAGTGGATATGAGCTCATAAACCAAGCTTTAGCCTTCTCTGCTTGTGTTTTAATGGCAGAGCCAGAAAGAGAGCTATCTACCCCTCCGGCTACTCGAATGGCACTTTGAACTGCTCTTGATAATCCTTCTGCAAATAATACAGGGAACTCTCTTTTGCTATATCCTCCAAAGTAGTATCTGTCTTTATCATTAGAAATAAAAAAATCAGCTTCTCCTGGTGATGTGCTATAATTCTTTAAATGTTCTGGAACTCCATCTCTTGTAAATCTTTCATATAATTTCTCTTCATTGGCGAAAGATTCAAAAATAGGTTCATTCATTTCTCGTGGTGCTTGCCCAAATTTTAATTCTGCAAGAAATTTTGTAATGTAACAATCACAGGCAATATTCCAAAGATCTTGATGCTCTTTTGGTTGTTTATGGTTTAAGCCTAAATGCAATAAGCAATGTGCTATAACATAAGCCCATTCATCCGGCTGGCCATTTTTCTCATTATTAATATATATATTGCCAGAGCTTGTTACATACGCCCAATCTTTTAATGGCATTTCTTCATATTGAATATAAACTTCTTCAAATAAAGCTTCAAACAAAGGATGTTTGCTTACGATCTCTTGTCCTCGTGCAATATTTTTTTCATTTTTATGTTCAGTATTCGATTTACTCTTTTTTTTCGCCATTTGCTAATCACCCTTTTTAGCTACTAAACGTGGTAAATCTCTTATAACCTCAAGCATAAACCATGCAGGTAATACCTCACCTTTTTGCTCAGAGACAACCATTTGAGCTATTTCTAGACTTATTGAGGATAATTCTTTAATGAGATCCTTGGAACGGAATGCCAGTTCTCTTTGATTGCCCTTCAGCATTGTATTTTCTTTAGGGAGTTCCTTTATAAGCTGTGCCCGGAAGGATTGGGCCATAAAATATAACAGATCTCTTTCTTCAGGTTGGTCTGGCCAACGCAACTCACCATTCATTATTTTAGCTAAATCGTATTTACTTTGAACTTGTTTAATAAATGCTTTAAACTGGCCCGCAACATGTGGAGAAAGGCAACTACTTGCTAGTATCTCGACATCTTTTTCTTGTAGGCTCTTACCATATGCATATAAGCAATCACTGAGCATATGCCAAGATCGTGGTGTTGAAAAAGGCTCCTCGGTTTTAGGGGGCTCGCTCCACAAATGGTCGGGGCGCATCTGAATATATTCGATGACATACGGATGAATTTCATGTTCATATGCCCATTCAAGCCAATCTTTATGAGATGCTCTTAGCTGTACGTGAACCATACGGTTGATTAAAGCTGAAGACATCGGCTTTACGATGGCACTATCTTGTGCCCGGTTTCCTGCACCAATCACAATTGTTCCCTCTGGCAGTATAAATTCTCCGATTCTTCGATCATGAATTAAACTATAAAAGGCTTTTTGAACCTCTTGAGAGCAAGCATTTAATTCATCTAAAAATAAACAATATGGTTCATTCCGTGCAATCATTTTTGGCGGACAAAATACGCTGTAACCGTCCTTTATTTGAGGCACACCAATAATATCTTCTGGCGCAAGTTGACTGCCTAATAAAGAAACACAATTCATGCCTAATTCTGCTGCAAAATTTTCTACAATCGCTGACTTTCCAATACCAGGAGCTCCCCAAATAAAAACTGGTCTAACCGGCGCGATATTTAATAGAAAATCGTATAATTGTTTTTGAGTAACGTTAAAAATAGTATTCAATAAAGACTTCCTTTCAAGATTTATAGCTTATGAAAGGTTAATAATATCATTTTTTATTTTTTCATGGAACTATTGTAAACTTCTTCTCATTTCAAAAATAGCTGGTAATTGAGGAACTAAACGAATGCTTTTTTCGTTCTATTAATGATGTATTCTATTAAAGGAAACACTACTTTATTTCTATTAATGATTCTGTAATAATTAGAAATATATGAACTTTGTAATTGAGAAGAAAGGAGGGAGATGTGGTAATCTACCAACATCAATGAATCATGAAATACTTCATAAATTTTTTCAAAGGTCTTCTGATTACTGTCATTGTTATCTGTATTTCGTTTTTTATGGTGACGCAGTTTTTCAATACTCATGAAACTGAAGAACCTGTAGTTGTCGATAATAGTCCTAGTGTAGAAGAGTTTATTGGCGCTATTGCTGAAATAGCTCGGAAACAAGGTGCTGAAAATGACTTGTATGCATCAATTATCATTGCGCAAGCCGTATTAGAAAGTGAATATGGACAAAGTGGTCTTGGATCCGCTCCAAATAACAATTTATTTGGTATGAAAGGTAGTTACCAAAATAACTCCGTAACATTGGAAACATCTGAGGATGATGGTTCAGGTAATATGACAAGGGTGATGGCTGCATTTCGCAAATACCCTTCCTATGAAGCTTCCATACAAGATTATGTGAAATTAATGCGTAATGGGGTTTCATGGGATAAAAATTTCTATGCAGGGGTTTTTAAAAGCAATGCGAAATCCTATACAAATGCTACGAAGTTTTTAACAGGCTCCTATGCCACAGATTCACAATACGATGAAAAGCTTAATGCAGTGATAGCAAAGTATGATTTACAACAGTATGACAGCCCTGTCAAAGATAAAAAAACAATTACCGTAGCTGATGGTGACTCTCTTATGCATATTGCAGAGGCTCATAATGTTAAAGTTACGTCCATTAAACAATGGAATCAGCTTCGATCTGATAGACTTGAAGCTGGTCAACAATTAAATATATATAAATATTAATGTAAAAAATCTCCATGCACAATTTTTGACATGGAGATTTTTTCTTTTACTAACTTATTAATTTGTGAATGACTGTTTCTATGTCAAAGACTCGTTTATTCAAAACGTAAGTTCTACCTTCTACCTGCTGAGCAATTTTTTCAGTAAACTCACCTAAATTTTCGATAATATTTTTCTGAAGCTCTACTTGTCCAATTTTAAGTTCATGCACATCATCCTTAAGTACGTGTACATCACTTTTAAGTTCATTCACATCATTTTCAATTTTATCTAAGCGCTGTTCAATACCGTCAAATCTTTGGTCAATAGTCTCAAAATGTTTGTCAATTCCATCTAGTCGTTGGTCAATTCCGTCAAATCTTTGATCAATAGTCTCAAAACGTTGGTCCATTCCATCTAGACTTTGGTCAATTCCGTCAAATCTTTGATCAATAGTCTCAAAACGTTGGTCCATTCCATCTAGACTTTGGTCAATTCCGTCAAGTCGCTTATGAACTGGTGTCAATTCTTCTTTTAATACGGAACGTAACAACTCTTTTAACTCTAGATTCAATTCACAACCTCCTATCCTTCAAATTTTGATTTCATTATAGCATAATGCAAGTAGGTTATCTCTATCAATAATTTCCCGATTCATCTCAAAAATTGAAAAAGAGAAGCTAATTCAAGCTTCTCTCAATTTTTTATTTAAATAAGCTTCCAACAGCGGTAATAGATATCGCCAAATCTTTTCGATATTGCTGATGCTGATCGTCCAGACTGTTTATATTAACCTCGTTCCCATCAAGCGAAGAATGTACATAAAGATTGTCGCCTATATATAAAGCAATATGTCCTGGAAAGTATAATAAATCTCCCTTTTGTATGTGCTCTAGAGATATTTCCTTGATAGGAAAACCTTCAACGATTTTGGCATCGCGATAAATATATACCCCGTTTAGCATATATGCCATTGAACATAGACCTGAGCAATCGATACCTAGTGGCGATTTTCCTCCCCAGCGATAGGGTGTTGCTAAATAGCTAAGCGCTGTTTGGACAACATTCTCTCGTAATTGTTGCTCAGATAAGCTGTTTTCTGAAATTTTTTCTTGTAGCCATTGCCTACGTACATAGCCGATCTCACCAGCCACTAATTGCACTGCTGTCCATTCAGGATCTAGCTCGTCAATAGCAATCGAACAGATGATTGAGCCTTTAACGAGCGTCATCGTTTTCGTACTCTGAATTCGAGGCTGCTGCAAAACATCTGCGAAGCTTTGGTTAATAAAATGGTTTGCCTTTTGTAGCCAAGTGTCCGTTTTTGCTTCATCAACTTTTAAGTTATCTTTCTGACAATAACCTTCATAGCGATAAGCGGTTTTTATACGTACCCAGATTTCATCTATTTCTTCTATGATTTGAACCGTCATTCCGTATAGTACCTCATCCACTAATTCTGAGGATTCATCTGGCTTTGCATGTAAATTTGCAATCATTGACGTCACAATGGCATTCATTCTATCATCTCCTTCCGCTTCACCAAGTAATCGTAAACAACTTTGGAAAGACGACCAATTAGCTGCATGGCATGATCATTGTTAATAACTTCAGTTACGAAAACACCAATGATATAATCACCAGAGCTGCTGTACACAATCCCAACATCATGATCTACCGTATCAAGACCACCTGTTTTATGAGCAAGCTTCACATCATCTACTAAATAACGCTTTAGTGATTCGTGTACACGTTGACGACTTAAAATCTCTAACGTTAGTTCACTAAATGCTGATGATAACAAGTCCCTGCGATAAATCCGTGAAAATAGCAGTGCCATATCACTTGCCGTCGTAGTATTATCAAAGCCTTTTGCAAGCCTCTCAAAACCCATCATCTTTCGTTGAATTATTGTTTGCAGTAATCCAATTTGACGAAAATATTGATTGAGTGCCTCCATCCCTAGAAAATCGATTAGTACATTTGTTGCTGTATTATCACTCGTAATAATCATCCATACTAAAAGCTCATAGATGGTACATTGCTCTAGGCGTTGCTCACTAATAACACTAAAATCCACCCATTCTTCTGGTGCTATCTTAATCTCCTGCTCTAATGATAGGTTGTTGCTTTCTACATAATTCAGAACAGCAAGCAGTATAGGCACCTTAATTAAGCTAGCACTGGAAAACGTGTCTTCTAGCTTTTCACTTATGAAAAATTGCTCAGTCTTACAATCTTTCACAAACATATGCACTTTATAAGGTGCATTTTGAAGAATATCTGTTATCGTTTGCTTCATATTTCACCTACTCTATAACTTTTATCATCTGATTCTCCGCGTCCATTGTTATTGTTCTACCAAGTGGCAGGGACATCGTTGGTAAGGTGTGACCGCAAGCTATGTCCTTTATGATAGGTTTGTGGAGTGGACCTAAAATTTCCTGAAAAATGGTTTGTAGTGATAAGCTATGCTCTGGATGTTTTGGATTTTCAGGACCGCAATTTGTCCAAGCTCCTAATAAGATTCCTGCCACCTCATCTAGTTTGCCTGCCAATTTTAGTTGCGTAAGCATCCGATCAACACGTTGCTCACTCTCGTCTACATCTTCTAAAAATAAGATTTTACCCTTTGTATCAATTTCATAAGGTGTCCCAAGAGATGCGGTAACTAATGTTAAGTTTCCACCAATAAGCTGCCCTGTCGCTTTTCCAGCTGCAAACGCCGTCATTGTACGCCCAGGTGGATTTTCAAGACAGTAGTCCGCACGTTCTGTTGCTGTCACACTTTCGATAAAGGACTTCCATGTATATTCATCCATCTCAGGCCGAATAAATTCTGTTGAGGGCATTGGTGTATGATATGTGACAAAGCCACATTTTTGGTTAAAAGCGATATGTAGTGCTGTCACATCGCTATAGCCAGCAAATACTTTTGGGTTTGCCATTATCATATCGAAATCTAGAAGCGGTAAAATTTTCGTCGCTCCGTAACCTCCACGTATACAGAAAATGCCGTCAATGTTAGAGTCGCTAAACATTTGATTAACTTCAGCGGCTCTTAGTTCATCAGAGCCTGCTAAGTAGCCATGCCTTGCTCTACATGTTTCCCCAGCCACAACCTTAAAACCTAGCTTTTCAATACTTTGAACGGCAGGGAGAAATTTTTCAGGTGGGGTTGCACCTGAAGCACTTATAAGACCAATTGTGTCACCTTTTTTCAATGCCTTAGGACGAATCATTTACTTACCTCCATTTTTAGTGAAGTTCGATATCTCTCCAATTCCTCTTCATTAGCCAAGACAAAATGACCTTCTTCTATTTCAATAAATGACGGTGGCTGAATGTCATAGCGATGCTGTGAAGGATCATAGATTTCTACGACTTTATCACGCTCCTTATAAGGATTTGGCTCAGGCACTGCAGATAATAATGCCCTTGTATATGGATGAAGGGGATTAGAAAACAGCTTTTCTGTCTCCGCTAGCTCAACAATTTTACCTTTATAAATAACAGCAGTGCGGTCCGTAATAAATCGGACTACCGATAAGTCATGCGCAATGAATAAATAGGTTAAATCATTTTGCTGCTGTAGGTTTGCTAGTAAATTTAATACTTGTGCACGAATGGATACGTCTAATGCTGAGATTGGTTCATCCGCAATAATAAACTCTGGCTCCATTACTAATGCACGGGCAATGCCGATACGCTGACGCTGTCCTCCTGAAAATTCATGAGGGAAGCGACTAGAAAACTCCGGTAATAATCCTACATTTAACAATGCATTGCGTACCTTCTGTTGACGATCAGCCTCATTTTTAAAGTTTTTTGTATTAATAAGTCCCTCTGAAATAATATAGTCTACCTTTGCGCGTTCATTTAGCGATGCCATAGGATCTTGAAAAATCATTTGGATTTTCTGTGTAATTTCTCGATCCCACTCCTTCGATATTTTGCCATTTAGTTTCTTACCGTGATACAGTATTTGTCCTTCAGTGACTTCATTGATACGCATAATAGCTCGGCCGATTGTTGTTTTCCCCGAGCCTGACTCACCTACTAAACCAAATGTTTCACCTTTAAAAATATCGAAGCTGACATCATCAATCGCTATATATTTATTTTTGCCTTTACCAAAAACAACCTTTAAATTTTTCACCTCAACTACTACTTCTTTATGACTCATGCGCGTATCGTCTCCCTTCTTCGAAAAAGGCTTGTAGCGCTTCAGGAGGCTCTACTTTCGGCGCAAGTGGATCTAATAGCCATGTACGAGCATAATGTGTGTCACTGACCTGAAAAAATGGAGGACGTTCTACAAAATCAATCTTTAACGCATATTGATTGCGAGGTGCAAAAGCATCTCCCTTAATTTCTTGAAAAAGATTTGGTGGAGTACCCTTAATGGAATAAAGTTGCTCCCCTTTTGAGCCTAGTTGCGGTAATGAAGAAATGAGCGCCCATGTATAGGGATGCTTGCCATTAAAGAAAATTTCATGTGCCTTCCCTATTTCGATGATATCACCTGCATACATCACTGCAATACGGTCAGCAACCTTCGCTACAACGCCCAAATCATGCGTTATATAAACGGTTGTTAGTCCATATTTTTGTTGAAGATTTTTTAAAAGCTGCAAAATTTGTGCTTGGATTGTTACGTCTAATGCAGTTGTTGGCTCATCGCAAATTAAAACTTTTGGTTTACATGCTAGCGCAATAGCGATCACAATTCGTTGACGCATACCACCAGAAAATTCGTGAGGATATTGCTTATAGCGCTTTTCTACATCGTGAATGCCAACATCTTTTAACAATGTTAATGTTTCTTCGTATGCAACTTTCCCCTTTAAGCCTTGATGTAGATGAACACATTCCTCGATTTGCTTACCGATCGTTTTCAGTGGATTTAATGATGTCATTGGATCCTGTGTAACCATTGCAACTTCTTTTCCACGAATGCTTAGCCACTCCCGCTCGGTTTTAAACTGCGCTATATCCTGATCGTTGTAGATGATCTGTCCCTGATCAATGTAGCCATTTTTGTCGAGCAAGCCCATGATTGATTTCATTAGAACAGATTTTCCTGAACCTGACTCGCCAACGATTGCAAGACTTTCACCTTTGTACAAATCGAGGGAAATATTACGAATAGCTGTTAGCACTCTGCCACGAAGTGTAAATTTAATAACAAGGTTTTGGATGGTTAAAACAGGTGATTGAGTTTGTGTCACTTCCATCATCCCCCTTTATACGTGATTTTTCGGATCTGCTGCGTCTGCAAATGAATTTCCTATAATATAAAATGCGATTGTAATCATACTTAATACAATACTTGGAAAAATGAGCTGGTATCTTAATTCTGGAGACATCATGAGTACTCGTCCTTCATTGATTAAATTTCCTAAAGACGGCTCACTAATCGGTAATCCTAATCCGATGTATGTTAAAAAGACTTCTGAGCCTATTGCAAATGGGATGGCTAGACTCATTCGTAGCATAATGACCGAAATGAGATAGGGTAATAGATTTTTTAAGATAATTCGGTAATCAGGTGTTCCTAAACATTTTGAGGCTAAGTTATATTCACGATCGCGTAAAATCACAATTTGATTGCGTATAAATCTCGCCATTTCTACCCAACCAGTAATACACATGGCAATAATTATAGTTGAAATACTTGGTCGCAAAATATAGGACATTAAAATAAGTACGATGGTCGTCGGTATGTTATCAACGACGTTGTAAAGCTGTGTGATGGGCAACTCTAATTTACGCGAAAAGCCCCAAATTGTACCGACTGTAATACCAACGATAGCCTCTACTAAAGCAACGACACAGCCAATAAATAACGAGGTTCTTGTCCCTGCCCAAATACGCGCCCATAAATCCTGCCCAATGGAATTTGTCCCAAACCAAAATTCAGCGTTTGGTGCAATATTACGTGCTTGGAGGCCTGTCTGCTCATCTAAATATATTTCAGTCGGTGATTTTTGCGCTGGTAAATACGGCTGTAAAATGGTGAAACCTACGATAATAAGCACGCCAACTAATAAAAAGACAGCGAAGCGATTTTTCAAAAAGGATTTCCATGTTGAACGCCAATAGGAATAATTAGAATAGGCTGTTTCTTCAGCTTGACGTTCATCTACTTCCGCCAATTCGAACAATGTTTCACGTGATTTGTTTGAGATATTGTTTATTTCTTCTGAATACATTCCCATTAACGTACACTCTCCCCTTTCCCTAATTTAATCCGCGGATCAACAAGGGCCATTGCAATATCACCTAAAATGAGTCCGATAATTCCCAGTGAAGAGAAAACAAGCACTAAGCCTTGTACAATCGTATTATCCTGTCGCTGTATAGCATCTACGAGTAAGCCCCCCATACCAGGAATGGAATATAAGGATTCAATGTAGATGGAACCTGTAATGGTAAAAAGAATAGTCGTTGGTAAATACTGTGCCATCGGAATAAAGGCGTTTCGTAGTACATGTTTAAACATTAAAGTACGCTCTTTAACGCCTTTAGCTCTTGCTAGTTTGATATAATCCTTGTTTAGTTCATCCACCATATAACGTCGCATCCACATGGCATAGGAGGCAGTCGGCGCTAGTGCCATTGAAGTAAGTGGTAAAATCCAAGTAATGGGCCTATACTCATCAAAAAGCATTGGCAAATGAAACAATTCTGTAATATACATTTGAATCACTAAATAATAGACGGCTGCTGGCACTGCAACGATAATGACAATATAACCAGTCCCTAAGCGGTCCAACCAGCGTCCCTTCATCTGGGCCATCAATATTCCGAGCGGAACTCCAATTAGAAGAGATAGCGCAACCGCCCCTAAACCAAATAGCAAGGAATACATGATCTTATCTGCAATAATCGTGACGACTGGTACATCTGTCCGATATGTAACGGATTTACCTAAATCACCATGAAACAGCTTAGCGTAAAAATTTCCCAACTGTACAAGTAACGGGTCACGTAAACCTAAATTCGTTAAATATACTTCTTGTTGTGCAGGTGACATTTTATTCGCTGCTGCTCCTAAATAACCTTCTTCTGGCATTAAACGTAGTAATGAAAAAACAATCGTAATAATAATAAATAGTGTTAAAACTGATTGTAATAAACGTTTACCTATATACCTCAGCATCATTTCATCCTCCTTCTTCAGAAAGACTGAAGGAGATGCCGACTTTTCTATTTCGGTATCTCCTTCATCAATACTCATTGCTTTTGAACATTTATCTTGAATGGAGCAATTATGTTTTTTTCAGCATTAACTACCCTAAAGTCCGATTTTTTCAACTAACACTCATGGGGATAAAGCTGAAAATGATTGAATTTTCAATCATTTTCAGCTTTAGCTAACGCATCCGCACGTTCTTGCTCCCACTTCGCTAAAGCTTCTTTAAACTCATCGTTACTCATTGGTTTGTCTAAAATATGCTGACCTTTAAATTTCTCGGAAGTCACACCAAATGGAGAGTATTGAGCTTCAAATGGATTTAATTTAGAGGCAACATAGCCGCTACCCCCTACAGAATAAGGGATAACAAATGCCTCATCAATTAAGAAGGCTTCCGCTTTGGCAAACAGTTCGTAACGTTTTGCTGTATCGATCGTCGCTTTTGCTTCGTCCACTAAGTTTTGATATTTCGATTTTCCATTCGCTTCAGTATATCCTTCAGCTAGCTCTGGTTTATTATAAGTACCGTCTGCAGTGAATGGATCCGTATACGTTGATGGATCGGCATAGTCTGGACCCCAGTTTGCTTCGAGTAAAGCAAATTTACCAGGTTTACGAACCTCTGATAAAAAGCCTGTTGATGGTCCAGCCTCTATGATAATATCCACATAATCAGTACCTAATAATTTTTCAATCTGCTGTTCAACCACTTGTGAACGATTTGCCCAATCTGGACCACCGGAGTTATAAGGCATTAACACTTTTACTGGGAAAGTTACTTTTCCTTCTAGCGCTTTTTTCGCTTTTTCCTTGTATTCCAATGCCTTCTCCTTGTTGAAGGAGTCGTTATTTGAAATATCAGCTAGTGGTGCTAACTGTGTATAGTCAACCCCCGCCACATTGACAAAGTTTTTAGGAGTAATCGTGTTGCTAAGTAAATCTTTTGGATTATAAGGTTCTAACGTTAGCATCGCAGATTCGCGGTCAAGCGCATGGAACAATGATTTTCGAAAATCTTTATTATTGACCGCTTTCTTCCAATTTTCAGGCTCGTATTCTGCATCAAACTGCGGATTAAAGTTTAATGCAAAGAAATACGTATAGAAGTTATTTTGTGTTTGACGAATTTGTGATTTTTTCTTTTCATCTTTAAACCACTCATCAATAATAGAAGTTGGAATACTGGCTGAATCGACTTCTCCTCGTAAAAATAATTCTGGTTCTACTGTAGCCGCTTCTTTATTGTACTTATAGCGAATACGATCAATCAGGACATTGTCTTTATCCCAATACGTATCATTTTTCACAAGTACTCGCTCATTTTGCGGTTCAAATTTATCTAAAATAAAGGATCCGTTATAAAGGAAATTTTCGCGAGTTGTACCAAAACTATCACCTTTTTCTGCGATAAACTTACCATTAACCGGGAAGAAGCAGACATAGTTCAACATAGAAAGGAAATAAGGTGTAGGCGTTTCTAAAGTGTATTCTACGGTATGTTTATCGATTGCCTTTATGCCAACCTTCGTAAAATCTGTCATATCACCGTTATAGAAGGATTCCCCATTTTTTACGACCGTCGCAATCCAAGCTGTTGATGATTCATTTTTTGCATCAAGCACATAATGTAAGCCATCTACAAAATCTTGAGCAACAACATCCGCATACTCTTTCCCATCATGAGTAACCCATTTTGCATCATCACGTAGCTTGAACGTCCAAACTGTAGCATCGTCATTTGATGACCATTCTTTGGCTATGCTTGGTTGTACAACACCATACTTATCATACTCAATTAATCCATCCACCAAGTTCGCTGCTACAGCAAACTCATTGGTTTCAGAGGTCTTTAAGTAATTTAACGTTTTTATTTCCCCCGAATAAACAACGCGGTACTCTGATTTTTTTTCACTTGAAGAATCATCGCTACAGGCTGCACAAAGCATGACAACAAGACACACGAAAAGCAACCAATACCTTTTGATCATAAGCATCCCCCTAGTAATCTTATTTATCTACATAAAGTGACAGTCAAAAATCCCACTATAACGGAACAAAAAAAGTGAGAGATTAACTATCCGTAAAGCCAGATTGGTTCTATTTACAGTCAGTAGGGTGACGAACCCCTCCCTGATTAAAGCAATACCTTATTATGAAAATCCTATCCCAACTGCATCCGTCATCCTAATTCGATCATTTTCAAATATTGGACCACCTGCAATAGGATCTTTCAAACATAAACTTGGTCCGTCTAAATCTACCATCGTGATATTTTTCTGTGATGCGGCAAAATGTGCAGCAGCACTTACGCTAATTTTTGTCTCTAGCATACAGCCAATCATGCATGGTATGTCGTTTGCCTCCGCAATGTGGCAAATTTTCTGCGCTTGATATATGCCTCCTGTTTTCATGAGCTTAATATTAATCAAATCGGCAGCTCGCTTTTCAATAATTGTATAGGCGTCTTTTGCGGAGAAAACACTTTCATCCGCCAAAATATTTGTCAATGTATTGGCCGTCACGAATTGCATTCCTACTAGATCATGGCAATGAACAGGCTGCTCCACCAATTCAACATTCGCACCCGCATCTTCCAGTGCACCAATAATTTGTACAGCTTGCTTCGGTGTCCAGCCCTGATTCGCGTCAACTCGTAATGTTATAGCGTGTCCAACTGCATCACGAATAGCGACAACTCGCTCTACATCACCTGCTGGATCTTTCCCCACCTTGATCTTTAAAATTTGAAAACCTCGCTGTACGGCGGCTATACTATCCTTCACCATTTCTTCTGAATCATTTACACTTATCGTAATATCTGTTACTAATTCTTTCCGATAGCCTCCTAATAATTTGTACAGAGGTGTTTGATAGTATTTAGCAAATAAATCATAAATCGCCATATCTACGGCGGCTTTTGCACTGGTGTTTTGATAAATACTGCTGTCGATGCGCTCCATGATTTCTGTCAATTCTTCAATATCCATCCCGATAATGGCTGGCTTTATATACTCTTCGATAGCGTGCGAAATAGACCCTAGTGTTTCACCAGTAATGGCTGCAGTCGGTGCCGCTTCACCGATGCCTATTTGCCCATTATCAGCATGGACATAGACGGCAATATTGTGAATGCTATGAACTGTTCTTAAGGCTGTTTTAAACGGTGTTATAAGCGGTGCCTCTACCTTCCCCACGACAATATTTTTAATTTTCATCCATTCACCTACCTTTTCGTTACTTATGTTAAGAACTGTAAAATTCGAAGCACCTCATAAAAATCATCTGTTACGAATTCCACTGTATTATGTGGTTTAAACGTAGCATTCGGATAGAAAGAATTTCGATAAGCTCGTGTATGATCACGATAAATGATTTCCACTTGAAAGCGCTCAGGTAATGTCACTTGTAAATCTTCACGTGACACCTTCATCGAGTCCTCAACAAGTCGTTTCGTTTCGTTAATCGTCAGCTGTGGACTTACACTAATGGTCGCATTTCCTATCCCTTCTTTCGTGGCAAATGTGATGATGTTATCATTGATAGATTGAATTTCCTCTGTTAATCCTACATCTCCACTAACAAACGAAACGGGAACACCGTGTAAAGCAGCCGCATACGTATTAATTAAAAATTCGCTCGCGTACTCCCCATTAATTTTCACATCAGCAAAAACACAAAGCGTATGTGCTAAAGGATTACGCGCGCTTCCACCTTTACTATGATAGCCAATAAAAATGGCGCGATCGAAGCTCTTATCAAGTCCCGCAACCATACACATCGGGTCATACGTCCAACCACGAATAACCTTGCAATTTACTGGTAGATTAGAAATATCAAGATTACGTGCTGAATCATGAGCATCCTTTAATAAAATTTCTGTTGCTCCACCAAGAATAGCCCCCTCTATTGCGGCTTCTACTTCCTTAGTCATTTGCTTTTGGAAAAACTGATAATCTGGCGCGTTTAGCTCCGTCTCACTCCAAGCTGTTGTGCCAGTAATCCCTTCAATATCTGCACTAATATAGACCTTCATAGAAATCGAAACTCCTTTACTTTATAGTCTTGGATAATTGCTTCCACAGCCCCATAACTAGCTTCTTGAGCACCTACACGTCTTGCCCATGAAACATTATTAAAATCGTAATGCCACCATTCCTCTGAATAATTCGTAAAGCCAACCATTGTCATACAGTTATATAGAAGACGTCGATGAACACAGGCTTCCCAATCTTCCTCTGGATGTTGTTCAAAATAGCGTGTCGCAGACTTTTCGCTGATTTCATCAAATGCTGTACCTAAATTTAAAGCATTGCCATCTAAATCTCCTAGTGTCACATCAATCGCTCCACCTGTTAAATGAGGGGCAAAATGAGCATGATCAATGCTAGGAAATGCAACATACTTTCGGGTTTCTTTCACAACCTCTAGCTCAGTAAAATGTGGAAAACGCTGTGCGATTTGCTTGGAAAAACTCGTAAACAAAAATTGCTGTACTTGGAACGGACGATAGCCATCATATAAGATAAGGCTATAATTTTTAGACAATAATAATAGCGCTTGTGTTAATCGTTCATACACACTTTGACGTAAATAAATTGCTTGTAAACTGTTTGGTGTTTTTTGATGATAGTAAATTGGGTGAATAAAAATCCTCGAATGTTCTTCTCCAATTTGAATTAACTGCTCGCCATTTTCAAGAACTGCTGGCGTTGAGTCCCTCATTAAAGTTTTATTTTCCTCAATAGGAAGAAAAACAGCGTCATGTATAGTACACACCTCCAATTTCAGATTTCGATAAAATTTTTGGATAATTCAGTTTTTAATGAATGTATCATACCTTAAATTTATTGACTAGATAAAAAAAGAAATATGACAGAGTAATAGCTATTCTCTTCTTATCAAACAACATACGCCAAATAATTTATGCAAGAAGTCGAAAAACAATGTTTCTTCACCTATTTAAGAATTTTATTCGCGGAGGGGGGAGAAGATTACCGAAAGATAATAAAAAATGACGAAATGAACTCAGACTTGTTCAGTTATAAAAAAACCTCCATTTTGATATTAATCAAAATGGAGGTAAATTCTTCTAGCTATTTCTACTAAACAAGCCAACTAAATAGTATTTTTATTAATATTTCACGCACTAAAGATGAGGATTCATTTACTGAAGAACGAATATGACATTGAATAATTTTATTATCAAAGCTAAACCAGAACCATCTTGCTGGATTTTTAGTTTCTTGAACTCCATAATATACTTCAATTTTTCTATTTTCATATGGAATTCTCAATAATCTAAATCTCCATTTTTGACGAGTTCCAATATTTCTCCCTAAAGCTTTTGGTAAATCTTGTTCGAAAGTATGCGGTGCTATTGAAATCCAACACCCATCTGTAAGATTTTCTTTTTGTCGATATAGTAATTGAACTTCATTCGTTTCTTTACCAATCCCAACCGAGTCTAACTTATAATCTAATAATGTCTCTGAGAAAGTATTATCCAAATTAATTGTTCCTGGTTTAAACCATTTTACCCTCGTTACTTCATCTTCTCCCCATTTTCCTTGATCATATCTAGCTGTGTAACTTACAGTAGCAAATGATTTTTGTGACAGATCAAGGTTTATTACCATTAATTTTGCAAGGTATTCTATTAACTCATCATCCGTGGCATCACCTTCAAAAACGGATATCTCCACAGTTGTCAATCCTACAGAATAGCTTAGAGCTTTGTTATTTTTATAATCAATTCCAACAAAGCCGACTCTATTATTAATGATAAAAGGATTACCTTGTTTAACTAAATTTGTATCTGCATAAATAAAAGGTAGAGCCCAATCATAGAAAAATTGTTTTACTCGAATAATTCCATTCTGAAGTTTTGCATAAAAGTAAATAGAACTACGATCATCTTTTGTTTCCGGGCGCAATGAAAAATTATAGATATTTTGCATTTGTTTATCATTCGGTAGTAAAGGGCTAAAATTAATATGCTCTACAATTTCATCTAATGACATCCCAACATTTGCAAATTTAAAATTGATAAGCTTCAACTTTATGTCCATTTCGACCAACTGTAGTCTGTGCCTGTGAAAGGGAATTTAAAATGGCTTCCTCTGTTGCTTCTGCAGCTGCAGCAAATAATTGATTCATGATAGGATGATCCTCACGTAGTTGTGTACGTGTTTCGACAAACTGATCAGATTGATGAGCGATATGATGTGCTGTTGTAAAGCCAATGACTATATCCCCACTGCCATGTGAAAAGTGACTGCCTGTACGCCCTAGACCGATACCACAACGTTTAATGACACGTGTCAGTTGACGACTACTAAGTGGAGCATCTGTGGCAAGTACGATGATAATGGAGCCATCTGTTGGAGATAATATCGATTCGCTTTGACCGTTAGACGCAAGATATTGATGTGCTAGAAACTCTGAGCTTTGCCCGAAATTACTAAGGACCATACAGCCTACCGTATAGTTCGTTGACCCATGTGTCACGATTCGGGAAGATGAGCCAATCCCACCTTTGTAACCAAAGCACATCATTCCTTTTCCTGCACCAACTGCCCCTTCCTCTGCAGTTTCATTTGACGCCCTGCGAATCGCCTCTACAGCATGCTCAAGTGTGATAGGACATTCTCGAATGGAGTTTAAATAACTATCGTTACATTCCCCAACTACGATATTAATAGTTCCTGTCGAATGGCCAATTTCACTATTCGTATCTAGCATAAATTGCAGCGTTCCCTGAGTTACAGCTGGAACGCCAAATGTATTCGTTAACATAATCGGTGATTCAATAACCCCAAGCTCATTCACCTGCACGAGCCCTGTTGTTTTCCCAAAGCCATTTATCACATAGCTTGCAGCAGTAACTTTTTGCTGAAATAAATTGCCTTCATGCGGTAAAATCGCAGTTACTCCTGTACAGGCATATGCGCCGTCTTGATTTATTTTTTCGTCAAGCGTTACATGTCCTACATGTACGCCAGCTACATCGGTAATACAGTTTTTCTCACCAGTTGGTAACGTTCCAATGACGATCCCTATTTCTCGTACTTTTTTTGGCATATTAATCCCCCTTATGAATCGCCATATTTACAGCAGCCTGTGCATGTAAAACTGTTGTATCAAAAACAGGTACGTTAACATCCTCCTGTTTAATTAGTAATCCAATCTCTGTACAACCTAATATAATTCCTTGTGCTCCCGATTGCACAAGGTTCCCAATCACCTGTAAATAATAGTCCTTCGATGTTTGTTCAATTCGACCCAAGCATAATTCTTCATAAATGATACGATTGACCTCAGTACGCTCGTTCGCAAGCGGAACAAGTACCTCAATGCCAAACCCCTCTACTCTAGCTCTATAGAAATCTTGCTCCATCGTGTACTTCGTCCCAAGAAGGGCAACTTTCTGTAAACTAGCTTTTTCTATTTGATTTGCTGTCGCATCCGCAATATGTAAAATTGGAATAGTGATCTTTGCCGCAATGATATCAATGACCTTGTGCATTGTATTTGTACAAATGACAATAAAATCTGCCCCTGCACTCTCTAAAGATTGCGCTGCTTCTCCTAGTACTTGACCGGCCTTCTCCCACGCTCCCTCTGCTTGGTATTGCTCGATTTCTTGAAAATCTACACTATACAAAATACATTTTGCTGAATGCAAGCCTCCTAATTGTTGCTTTACCTCTTCATTCATAAAACGATAATACTCTGCAGAAGACTCCCAGCTCATTCCGCCAATCATGCCAATTGTTTTCACGCAATTTCCCCCTTTAATTTGGCTTTTCATCATAACATTGGGTAGATTTCCGTTCCGACTGGGCGCGTCCAATCAACTTATATACTTAGAATAGGTTTTAACAAATTTCATACCCAACTTTTGGTGATGAGCCTTTAACTTTATTATTATACTAAAAATCCTAGGAGAAATAAGAGAATTTTCGAAAAATAACCTTTTACTAGCTTTAACACTGTTCTTCCATTTCTTCAGCCTTTCTTTTCGATAATCCTTGCAAATATCTAATTAACATAACCATCACCAGAAAGTACCAATGCAAAAGAAAGTAAAATCCTATACGTTACCTCCTTTTCCTTTCAATAGACATTTTTCTTTGGTATTATTACTCGGTAAAATTTCGACATATTTCTGTATTGAGTACTAGCAAGTATCTATTATCTTCGTCACTGCACCGGACTTTGAACTAAATATTTCTACTATTGTAAAAATATTTTTCACATCAAATTCATTTCTAAAATTCAGTATTTTCAAAAAGTGGATATAATACAAAAAAACAGTGTAGACTAAAACGTATTGAGATTGGAGGTAAGCAAATGGAATGGATTTCGAATATTGTAAATGATGCTAATAATGTTTTATGGACATATATCCTCATTATATTATTATTAGTTGCAGGATTGTATTTTTCCTTTGGCACAAAGTTTGTGCAAATTCGACTTTTCCCTGAAATGTTTCGTTTAATAGTGGAAAAAAGAGAGGGAGAGTCAGGTGTTTCTCCGTTCCAAGCCTTTACGATTAGCGCAGCCTCACGTGTAGGTACTGGGAATATTACAGGCGTTGCATTAGCAATCGGAGTAGGTGGACCTGGAGCGGTATTTTGGATGTGGATTATCGCCATATTAGGAATGGCGACTGCCTTTATTGAAAGTACGCTTGCACAGGTGTACAAAGTAAAGGATGGCGATACGTTCCGTGGTGGACCAGCATATTATATGGAAAAAGCTTTAGGTAAACGTAAATTAGGGATTGTTTTTGGTATTCTTTTAACGTTAAGCTTTGGCTTTATATTTAATGCGGTACAATCGAATACGATTGCAACTTCTGTAGGTGAGGCATTTCATATTAAGCCTTCTATCATTGGTATTATGTTAGTTATGTTAACGGCCATGATTATTTTTGGTGGCGTACATAGAATTGTAAAAGTTACGCAAGTACTTGTACCTGTGATGGCGATTTTCTATTTAGCTGTAGCCCTTTTTGTTATTGTAACGAATCTGACTGAAATACCGGCTGTATTCAAGCTGATTTTCTCGCAAGCATTTGGTCTTCAGGAAGCTGCTGGTGGTGCGATTGGAGCTGCTATTATGCAAGGTGTACGCCGTGGCTTATTTTCCAATGAAGCCGGTATGGGTAGTGTCCCTAACGCTGCAGCAACAGCTAATACCTCACATCCTGCGAAGCAAGGATTAGTGCAAAGTTTAGGTGTATTTTTTGATACAATTATGATTTGTTCTGCAACAGCGTTTATCATTATTTTAGCGGGTCTATATAATACAGGTGAAAGCAATGGAATTATTCTTACACAAAATTCCTTAGCTGTTCATGTAGGTTCATGGGCTCCTTACTTTATCGCTATTGCTATTATTTTCTTTGCCTTTAGTTCCATCGTTGGAAATTACTATTACGGTGAATCTAATATTGAGTTTATGAATGCTCATAAAGGCTGGATGTTTAGCTACCGTATTTTAGTTCTTGCTATGGTGATGTTTGGTTCTCTTGCGCAAGTAGAGCTTGTTTGGAACTTAGCAGATCTCTTCATGGGACTAATGGCTATCATCAATATTACGGTCATCCTGTTACTTGGTAAAATTGCCTTCCGTGTGTTAGACGACTTTACTATGCAACGGAATGCAGGCAAAAATCCTGTATTTTATGCAAAATCAATCCCAACATTGAAAAATACTGATTGCTGGGAAGAAGATCGATAATTATTCAAAAACGCCATTCCTCAAACGGAATGGCGTTTTTTATGTCCGATTCTATTGATATTTAAATTGACTAATTAGCTGTTTTAGCTCATCTGCCATATGCGCAAGAGCTTGTGCAGAAGCATTAATTTCTTCCATCGAAGCTAATTGTTCCTCTGTAGACGCAGCAACGTCCTCTGAAGCAGCTGCATTTCCTTGTGCAGAGAATGCCAAATCCTCCGTAACAGCTGTCACCTCTTGTACACTTGCTGACATTTGTTCAGATGCAGAAGATACCTCTTCCATTTTAGGAGTAATTTCATCCATGCTTGTCTTAATGACTTGGAATTTCGTAATGGCTTCATCCGATACATGTAGTCCATTTTGAACATCTTCTGTAACTTTTGCCATGATGTTTACAGATTGTTCTGTTTCTAACTGAATGCCATGGATTAGCTCGAAAATTTGTTGTGCAGAATTCTGTGATTGCTCTGCCAGCTTTCTCACTTCATCAGCAACAACTGCAAAGCCTTTTCCGTGCTCTCCTGCTCTTGCTGCCTCAATCGCTGCATTAAGAGCAAGTAAGTTCGTTTGATCTGCAATGCTTGTAATTACATCTAAAATGGACGTAATTTGCTTAGAGCGTTCATGTAGTGTTTGAATTTTCATGTTTGAATCGGTCACCGATAAATGGATAGAATGCATTTGATCTTTTGTATTTTGGACTGCCTTTCCACCTTCATCTGCCTGTAATGTTGCATGCTGTGAAAGATCCGTCACAGTAGAAGAGATTTCCGTGATATGGAGAATAGCCTTCGAAAGCTCCTGTAACGACTCTGCATTCTTATTGGCACTCGTCGTTTGCGTGTCAGCACTCGTCGCAACATCTTGAATCGAAATGGCCACCTTTTCTGTAGCAATGCTCGTTTGAGTGGCATTGGCTGTTAACTCTTCTGCCGACGAAGCTACCTCCTCAGCATTTTGTTCTATTTTTTGAATAAGTGTCCTTAAACTTTCTTGCATATCGTTAAAGGCTTGTCCTAGCTGTCCGATCTCGTCATGAGAAGTGATTGTCACTTTCTCTGTTAAATCACCTTTACTAATGGTTACTGCACTATCCTTTAGTAATCTAATCGGTTTTATAATTGCCTTCATGACAAAAAAGAATACAATCGAACTGATTACAATCGCAGCAATTAGTACGAGAAACGTTTTTTTCAAAATGGATGATGCTGATTGGTCAATTTCCTTTGCAAAAATTGTACCTGTGATTTTCCAATTTGTCGATTCATTCGTTGTAAAGAACATAATACGGTCATCACCGTCAAAGACATAATCATACGTGCCAGATTTGCTGTCATACATTTGATTGAGGAAGCTCTCGTTTAATTCCTTACCTGCTTCTAACGTAGGATGTGAAATGACCAAATTATTGTCACCAAAAATAGAAGGATATCCATTTTTTCCGATACTAATAGAGCTTGAGACTTTTTGAAGGTTTGTCAATTTTATATCAATTGCCACTACCCCAGATTGATCCTTTACCTGACGAGCAATTGTTACGACCATATCTCCAGTTCCAGCATCTATATATGGATCCGTAATTAAAACTTCTCCCTTTAATGCTGTAGCTTTTTTATACCAGTCTCGTTCCAAAAGGTTATATTCGGCGCTATTCGATTTTGGTTCTAGAAATAATGATCCCTCATTTGTTCCAATATAAATGCTCAGAACATCCGGATGTAGCTTTATATATTGTTGAAATTTTGTTTGTATTACAGATCCCTGCTGTTCATACTTAGAAGAATCTATTTCCTCGCTAAACACATTGATGTCGTTTTCTTTTTCGCTAATTGTTTTATCAATTAACGTATTTAAAATATTTACACTTTCATTCGCACTAAAAAGTATTTCTTCTTTTATCGAATTCTTTGCTGAAAGATACGATAAGCTTCCTACAGAAATAACTGGGATAAGTAAGATAAGAGCAAATAATGTGTAGAGCTTACCCTTAAAGCTTCCAAATAATCGTTTCATGCCACAGCTCTCCTTTTATCATTAATAGTTTTTAGTATGTATTTTGTCTAATTTTGTGGTTTCTTTTTAAACTCAAAAAAGAATACCACCCCGGCTCACTAACTTCCCTTCTCATACCGAATAAATTTTCTTCTTAAGTTTTTATCGGACGAAATACTTAAATTCAAACACTTTTTTTCATTTTTTTGATTTTCTCGACATAAATCGAGCTCTCAGCGCCACTGTCCACTAAACATAGAACCCCTATGTATCATGCTTTTGCTATGATGCATAGGGGCTCTTGTTGTTAGTATTTAAATGCTTGAATTGATTCTTGTAAGTCAATCGCCATTTTTGCCAAATGTGTAGAGGCTGCCGCTACCTCTTCCATCGCTGCATTTTGCTCCTCAGAAGATGCCGCAACACTTTGAACATTGCTACTCGATTTCATGGATACTTCGCTAATGTAGTCTATTTCTTTTACAAGTTTTTCAATATCTTGATGGATCGTTCGAATAGCTGCTGTAACTGATTCGGTTTGTGTTTGCACGTCATTAATAGCATTGTCAATTTGTATGAAATTATCTCTTGCCACATTTACTTTTTCACGACCAACTTTTACTGAATCATTACTGTTGATCATGTCTTCCTCGATAATTCTTGTATCCTCCGTAATTTGCACAACGACTTTTTCGATATCTACTGCTGCTAAATTCGATTCATCTGCTAGCTTTCGTACCTCTTCTGCTACTACGGCAAAGCCCTTGCCATGCTCTCCGCTTCGTGCTGCTTCTATTGAGGCGTTAATAGCCAATAGATTTGTTTGGGTCGCAATATTTTTAATAACATTGACTGCTGAGACGATTGCTGCAGTATTTTCATCTAAGTCTTTAACACGTGTATTTAGTTCTGCTGTATTATCCGCAATTTCATTCATCTGTTCAATGACATTACGAACAGAGGAACGTCCTATGCTAGCCATATTTTTAGTTTCTACAGTTGCATCGTTAACATGATCAATACTCGTTGAAATGTCATTCATTTTTTTCAAAATGTGTGAGGATAAGTTTCGTACATCACCTGTCAATGTATCCTGTTCTTCAATACCATGTGCAATATCTTGGATCGATTCTGAGACAACTTCTGTTGCCTGTGTCACTTCCATACTACTCGCTGTGAGCTGCTCGGAAGTTGCTGCTACCTGCTCAGATGAATTAGCGACATGCTTCATAGTATGTCTAAGCTTTTCTGACATCGAATTAAAGGAAGCTGCCAGCTGTGCAAACTCATCTTTTGTTTTAAATTGCAAGTTCGTTTGTAAATTGCCATTTGAGAATTTGTCCATTTCTACTACTGTTTGTTGAATATTTTTCGCTACTCTTCGCCCAAAAACTGTCGCAATAATAATGCTTATAAGTAAGGACACTATTGCTAATACAGCAATTTCTTTGCCACTTCTGTCGCCTTTTTGCTTTGTAGCCTCTATACTCGCCTGCATTTCGTCCTGCTGAGCCGTTGCCATCGTTTTCCCAAACTCAACGAGCTTGAGAGAGCCTTTCCCTAAAATCGGTAATGCCAACTGTTGTGCTTGCTGTTTTTCACCACTTTGAAAAAGAGGCACAATTTGTTCATCTAAAGGCTTTTCCCATTCCTCTAACTGCTTTAAAAATTGTTCAAAATCTGCATTATTATGTCCAAGTTCTTCAATACGATGAATGGATTTATGTAAGGTATCTCGTATTTCGAGATGATTGTTGAGCATATCTTCTTTCCCATATAACATATACCCTCGAATGGCTGCGTTTGCCCGCACCGTTTGGAAGGAAATATCATTATATAAGTTGATTAATTCCGTGTTTTTTTCGATTTCTGCAAGTGTCTGTTTATTATCATTTAAATAATACATTGCAATACTAGTGATTAGTAATAGAAATAAAAATATTATACCAAAAGCAAATTGCAGTTTTCGTTCTACTGTTAATCTCATACGACTCCCTCTATTCTACTATTTACATTAACTATCTTGATTATAGATCAGATATACCTATTATCCTATAAGAAGTGCGCCTTTTCTCATGAATTAACACTAAAATTTTACAAAAATTAAAACACATCTCCAAATGTCTTGACTTCTCTATTTTCTCTACATCTGTTTTATTAGTTAAAATAATGCTTTGAAATCGCAAAATTGATGGGCGAAGAAACTTCGATGTACCAGCTTTATTTTGTATAAAAGAAGTCAGCAAAAAAATCGTAGCTATAATATTGGCTACGATTTTTTATTTTGTCTGTCTCGAGGATGCAAAGGCAGAATAGCGTTGTATAGTTCAAGTGAAGCAGGATCTTTAAATGAATCTTCCTTGTTTATTTCCTCAACAAGCCGACCTTTATGCATCACTAGTATTTTATCTGATATAAAGCGTGTTACATGTAAATCATGAGAAATAAAAATATAAGATAACTTCAGTTGCTTTTGTAGCGATTGAAGTAGTTGCAATATATTTTTCTGTAATACCATATCGAGGCTACTGATAGCCTCATCCAACACAATTAGTTTTGGGTTTATAGCAATTGCTCTGGCTATATTTACGCGTTGCTGTTGACCTCCACTTAGCTGTGAAGGATATTTATTGGCAATATTGCTTTCTAATTCGACACAGTTAAGTAGCTCCTCGACCTTACGTTGCCTTTCAGATTTGGAAAAATTCTCGAAATTAAGAAATGGTTCTTCTATTATCTCTGCAATGGTTTGCTTTGGATTAAAGGAGTTAAAACTATTTTGAAAAACAGCTTGTAAATCTCTTCGAACTCTCTTTTTTTCATTAGAACTAGCCTGATATAAATTCACATTATTAAAGCGTACAATCCCACTCGTTGGATTCTCTATGCCTAAAATTATCCGACCTAATGTACTTTTTCCTGATCCACTTTGACCGACTACTCCTAAACATTCGCCTTCCTGAAGTGAAAATGTGACCTGTTGTAATACTGGTATTTCTCGTTTTTTTTGTATAAATGACTGTCTCTGATTATAGTATTTTTCAACATTTATCACTTCTAATAGAGCCATTTTCAACCACCTCTAAAAAGTAATTCTCGATTGTAAAAGTTTTTTTGTATACCAATGCTGTGGAGCGTCAAAAAAATCAAAGACATTCGCCTGTTCAATGAGTTCCCCCTTATACATAACAGCCACTTCATCGGCAAGTTCAGCAATAACTCCAAGATCATGTGTAACAATAATAATCGCTGCATCGGTTTCATTTCGAATTTGATTGAACAATGTTAATATTTTCTTTTGATTGACTGTATCAAGAGCCGTTGTAGGTTCATCGGCAATGTATAATGTAGGTTGCATCGCACAAGAAAGAGCAATCATGACACGTTGCAACATCCCTCCACTCAATTGGAAAGGATAATATTGCAAAAGTTTTTCTGAATTTGGTAAATTTACTTTATTCATTGCCGAAATAGCGATCTGTCTTGCTTCTTTTTTATTCATGACGTAATGTGCTTTTAATGTTTCTCGAAAATGCATTTCTATTGTTTGATTACTATCAAATGCTACCAATGGATTTTGTGTAATCATCGATAAATGCTTTCCTCGGTAATCTCTCAATTTTTCTTTTGTTACAGATGTTAAATCAATATTTTGATATAAAATTTGGCCCGTCGTTTTGACCATAGTCGGGAGAGATTGCATAATTGCTTGACATAGCATTGACTTACCACTGCCACTTTCACCGATAATCCCTAAAACACGCCCTTTATAAACAGATAAATTAATAGAAGATAAAATTTCCTTCTCACCTATTTGTACATTTAAATCTTTGACTTGTAATAAGATTTTTCTTTCCATAGCTATCCCTTTCAATGATCAACTTGCTTGTTATGACCAGACAAAATATTAAATAATAGGACTACGATGATTATTGCCGCACCTGGAAAAAGCATAAGCTCAGGATGTTGTCGGATATACTGTTTACCTTCACTAATCATCATTCCCCACTCAGGAGTAGGAGCTTGAACACCTAAGCCAATAAATGAAAAGCCAGCAATTTCTAAAATGATTTTTCCTAAATCTAAAGAAATAATCGTCAGCATCGGCGCCATTATATTTGGCATGAAATGGCGTAGGATTAGCTTCACCCCTGAAGTTCCACTTATTTTGGCAGCTTTTATAAACTCTTTTTCATGAACGCTTATAAATAAGCCCCTTAATATTCTTGAATAATAAATAGTTTGAGTAAATATAAGCGCCAATAATACATTTCTTAAGCTTGGACCCAAAATACCTAGAAGTCCGAATGCAAGAACAAGCGTTGGGAAAGCTAATAAAATATCACAGATACGAATAAATAAATAATCAATGATCCCTCTCTTAAAAGCTACTATTGCCCCTATGCATATAGCAAAAAAGCTTGCTATTAATTGAATGAATAGAGCTGATCCTAAAGAATAGCGAATTCCCAACAGTATACGTGAAAGTATACATCGCCCTAAATGATCTGTGCCGAAAGGATATGCCCATGATGGAGCTAAAAACTTTTTAGACATATCCACCAAAAAAGGATCATTCGGCATGATCAATGGAGCTAAAAGCCCCAACAGCCCAATGAATGTGAGTGTAGCTATACTAATCAATTGTTTGCCGTTTAATCTGTTGTACAATTTAATCACTCTACTCTCTCCCCCTCACCATTATTAGATGAGGATCAAGAACTCTATGTAATATATCTGTACATAAATTAGCAAAAACATAGATAATAGCGATTATTAGAACATAACATTGCACAACTGGATAATCCCTATTAATAATTGATTCTATTAAGTAGCGACCTAAACCTGGCCAGCTAAATACCTGCTCTACAATAACAGCCCCACCTAATAAATTTCCAAGTGTCATACCAAGCATCGTCGTCAGCGGAATAGCAGCATTTTTAAAGACATGTCGACTGAGAATAACAGATTTTTTTAAACCCCGTAAATGTGCATACTGAACATAATATTTTTGTAATTCTTCTAGGACGCTTGTACGAATTGATTGAACAAACAATCCGATAGTGGGTAATGCTAAAGATACTGCTGGTAAAATTATGTGTAAAATAGTCCCTTTACCATTTGTCGGGAAAATGCCTAGCTTCAAACTAAATAAGTACAAAAGAAAAAAACCTAACCAAAAAGTTGGGATGGATACACTAATAATGGATAATAAGCCTATAATCTTATCAAGTACTGAATTTTTATAAAGAGCACTTATAATACCAAGAGGAATACTAATGCCAATAATACATATAAATGCAGCTAGGGCTAATTCAAAAGTTGCCGGTAGTTTTTCTACTATTTCTTGGGCAACGGGTAATCTACTCACAAACGATGTACCAAAATCGAAGTGCAACACACCTTTTAACCATATAAAATATTGAATCGACATAGGTTGGTCAGTGCCCAATTCCGATCGTAGTGACTGTATTGCTTCTGCCGTCGGTGCGACTCCTGACAGTCTAAGTATTACCTTCGCTGGCTCTACTGGAACAAAACGAATAAATAAAAAGGTCATGATTGAAACCCCTAGTAAGACAAATGGTAATGTAATAACTCGTTTTAGACAAAAAAGCCAAGTTGATTCGTACATTTCTTTCATCACTTCCCAAGTCTTCATAGTGCAAAAAGAGAGGAGTCATGTTTAGACCCACTCTCTTTTCAATCTCTTACTTTAAATCCATTTGAGCATAAGGAATATCATATTCAGATGCACGAGGGTTAAAATCTTTCATATTTTTATGGTATATAACGGTATTCGTTTCATATGAAATCGGATAGAATAATGCTTGATCATGGAACATTGTTAAAATATCTTTATACAATTTAACACGTTCCGCTTCATCCGTCCCAATTAATAATTGATGTATTTTGTCGTCAATTTGTACTGCGTTATCTAGGCCTAATTTCGCCTCATAAACGCCATTGGCATTCGGTGTTGCTGATTCATTTGCGAAGCTGTGTGGGTCTGTTGGCGGACCGTTTGTACGCCAGAAGTTAATATCTACTTGATTGTCCATCAATTTTTGGAGCCCTACCATAACATCAGCGCCTTCAAGGTTTAATTGGACGCCTATTTTTGCTAATTCTCCTTGCATTAATTCTGCCATAGGTTTTTGGATGGCATCTGTTGCAATATAGATTAAATCTAATGTAAGAGGTTGCCCATTTTTGGAACGGATTTTATCACCTTTTTGTAAAGTCCAACCTGCTTCATCTAATAACTGCTTGGCTTTTTCTGGATTGAATAGGATTGGTTTTAAATCAATGTTGGCATAAGGAATAGCATCCCAAAACAGTGTATTGGCAACTTTTTCTGTACCATGGGTAATACTTTCAACCATTTGTTCTTTATTAATAGCGAATTGAATAGCCTGACGTACTTTTAATTCTGCTAAAGGACCAGATTGTGTGTTAAACAGTAATGCACGTGTAGATAAAGGTTCAGATGTAGCCGTTTTGTATTTACCACTATCTTTTAAGAAAGTATAGTTATCTAAGCTAATAATGCCGCGACCATAAATTAAATCTAATTCTTCATTTTCAAATGCCAGTGACATAGATTCTGAATCAGGAATAATTTTCACTTTTACTTTGTCTACCAGTGGCTTTTCACCCCAATAATGTTCGTTGCGGCTAAAAATAGCGTATTGATCTTTTTTGTATTCGGTTAATACCCATGAACCCGTACCAATCGGAGCTTTTATACCTTTCTTAGTTGCATCTCCTTCAGGGAATCCGTTATCCCCTAAGAAGCGAAATGGTCGAACAAATGCCAGTTCATTTAATACGGGGTAATATGGTTCATCTAACTGTAATCGAATAGTATAGTCATCTGCTTTCACAACATCTACAATATGATTCACCATTCCCATCCAGGAATGTGTTTCACGATCTGCTAAAACTGCTTTAAAATTACGAATGACATTATCTGCATTAAAGGCTGTCCCATCAGAGTATTTGACATCTTTTCTAAGATGAAATATGTAAGTTTTTTTATCGTCGGAGATTTCCCATCTCTCTGCTAATTTCGGCGATATTGTCCCATCATCGTTATATTCTACCAATGATTCATACACCATTGCTTGTGCAGTCATTTGGTTTGGTAAATAGGTATGCGGATTTAAAGGCCCTATATCTAGCGGCCAGCCAATTGTTATCATTTTTCCTTCGTTATCTTTTGTTGTACTTCCATTACCTTCATTCGAGCTTGAACACCCTGCTAAAATGGTTAACATCAGTAATAGCATGAAAGGTAATAATTTCTTTTTGAATAACATTAATATTGCTCCTGTCTATTTATTTGTGCTAGAAAGATTGAATTATTGTACTTCTCCACCCATAGCATTCGGGGAACCCCGCTAAAACCCGAAATTCCGCCGCTAACCAATTAAAGAACGCCGCTAAAAGTGTGAATTGCGCCGCTAACCAAACAATTTGTACGAGGTTTCAAAGTTGTTTTTGTCTTAAGTACATATAAACTATGTTCTCTCTTTATTCGCACCTCACTTTGATGTAAACTACTAAGTTTGGAAAAAGCCATAAAAAAATCCTTATTCAAATATGAATAAGGATAGAAAAACTCATCAGTAAAAGCCTTCCCATCCATCTCCCTATCTTTCGTAGCTCTACAATGAATCTTACTACAAGCAGGCATTCTGGCTTATGAATCTTCATTTTGCTTCACCTTCCCAAGTACTTACTCAGTGGTTTTTTTGAAACAAAACTCCTCATTTACAGCTGCGGGACAGCATGGGATTTACACCCATTTTCCTTTTAATTAAGCGAAAAATTATTTTTCACCTAAAACTTGTAATGGTAATTATTAAATTTAGTACTAAACATAACACGCTTCAAAGACACACGTCAATTTTATTTTCTGAATATAATAAAGTTTTGCGATTTTTAAACAAAGGTATTTATGTATATTCCACAAAAAAAGCCATTCACACACTAGTGAGATGGCTACACTTCTATCGTTGATGTTTTTTTAACATTGATTCTGTGAAAAGTTGAGATTGTCCCTTTGGAATACTTATTGTTTGCCACTCAGAGCCCTTTATTTGCTTAGCGATGTAAACGATTTGACCGACATGTTGTGAATAATGGGCCATTTGTCTTTCAATCGCATCTATCACGGAATGCTGTTCTCCCCTTATTGTTACAAACCCTTGTAAATCAGCTTCTGTTAATTTTTGTAAAGCATCTAAAAATACTTGCCAGCCCTTTTCCCATACTGCCATAACTTCTTCTTTTGTCTGAAGGCTATCGGTAAATTCATCATCACGATTTCTCGTTGCTTTCTCACCATCTGTCGTTAGAAAGTCAGTCCATCTCGATATCATATTACCACTAACGTGTTTTACAATCACTGCGATGCTGTTTGAATCTTCATTATACGCCCAGTGCAATTGGGCCACTTCAAGTTGGTCGAGTGTTTTATCGCCTAGCTCTTTGACACTTCTAAATCTCTTTTGGACAACATTTAAATACGTTTGCGCTACCGTCATTGTTGATCCCCCCCATCCCTTTTCTACTATTTTAATATAAACAGAATGCGGTGTGCCAATTTGGTAACTAGTTGTTGACAAAAATAAAGTAATACTTACTCACTGGATGGTTCTATCACCACGGATTGCTAAGCCTTCATCAATCAAGCTTTTACAGGCAGTTTATCTTCCACCTTACTTCTTTGCTTCCGATGAATTTATATGCGGGATAAATTCTCTTACAAGAGCAACTATTTTTTCTTGTGCTTCCTGTTGATCACCATTTATTTGATAGCCTATTTGATATACATAGCCATTATAATACGTATAAAACTCATTGGCTCTTGTAATCATTCCAAAAATGCGCTTGTCTGCCTCATCATAATTATAATATACATACGCGAAAAATTTATCTGGTGTCATCGCACGATAATACAAAGGATTCATAAAATTCAAACCTACATTCGTGATTTCCCCTGAAAAGTGCTGACTATCTTCTATAACGTTATAGTTTACTAAAGGATTATGATTTACATTTGTTACTGTCAAATTAATATATTGACGATCCACTCCAGTGAGAGACTTTTCTTTATAACTAAATTGAATTTGCTTTTGCAGGGTACCATCTTGCATCTCTGATGTTACCGCATATACCTCCTGTATATTTGATTTAAATGGAAGATTTTCAGGATCTATTAGATGGACAGCATTCTCCATAGTAGCCGCCACTGCTTGCATAGCCTCGAAGCCCTGAAGTGGTGCATAAAATTTGATATTTTCGTGGTGTTCAAATGTATCTGCTATTTGAAAAAACTGACTGTATGTTGTCTTTGTTCCTTCAACTTCTGTTTGAAATAAATCGCTGAATGATTGTTTATCTTCTTCAGGAAGTATTTCTGTCGTTACATGGTCCATCGGTTTCGAAGCTTGCCATGCAATAAATAGTAAGATAGAGCATGTCATCATGACGGCCAGTGCACGATACGGCCAAAGTTGCTTTGAAGGATACGTCTCTTGCTGAACTTGTTGTCGAACCTTATGAATGATTGCTTCTTTATGAGCTGAGACATCCTTCAATACGTGCATTGTATGTTTATCCATGGAAAAGTACCTCCCATTCAATATGTTGTAAGTCTACTTTTAATAATTCCTTCCCTTTCTTTAAACGGGATTTCACGGTACCCTCAGGAATTGCCAGTAGCTCTGCTATCTCCTTGATCGTCATTTCCTCCAAATAAAAATAGACAATTGCTTCACGTTGCTTTATTGGTAACCGTAAAATGGCTTCATCTAAAAGAGCTTGTTCATCTTGATGAATGAGTGTATCTTGTAAAACAGTTTTTTGTTTAGCAAAAAAATTATGCTGAAATGTAATTTTTCGATAAGCCCAGCTTTTTAAGTAATCCTTACATTTATTAATGGTCATGCGTGCTAAATAAGCCTTCATCTCCCCTCTTTCTTCATAATATTTCTGATGATGATAGAATTTAATAAACACATCTTGAACAATATCCTCAGCTATTTGTAGATCTTTCGTATAATAGTAAGCGATTCGAAATAAATGCTCTGTATGTAGTTCCATTAGTTGCTCTAGATATTCTGTATCAGACAAAATCTTTCCCTCCTTCTACACTATAAACGAGGCTAAAGTTATAAAAGATCAAATTTCATCGATAAAAAAACCGTCTCATCATTTATTGAGACGGTTTCCTTCTATCCATTATAAATTTTCATCAATATATGTTTCTATATCTGATGCAATTGTGTCAATTGGTACATCCTCGATATTTTTAGCAAACCCTGTATACATTTTTACGATTACGCCATTTTTATCTACTAAGAAAAATTGATTCCCGTGGATCACTTGGTCGCTGTTAGGATCATCTTTGACGATTATTTTAGTTGATTTCACAGCAAACTGCTCGATATATTTTTGTGAATAACCAGTAAGTAGATTCCATTTTGATTCATCTGGAACATTATATTTTTTCAAATAATTAGCTAATACTTCTGGTTTATCAACGTCAGGATCAACGGAAAACGCAACAATATTATAATCTTCCACACCTTTTTTCTTCAGCTTTTCTTGAACTTGCGTCATATTAAAGGACATAGGTGGGCAAATTGATGTGCAATTTGTGAAAATATACATACCAATCCATGGTTTCCCTTTTAAACTCTCTAAAGAAACTTTTTCTCCGCGTTGATTGACATGATCAAAATCTGGTAATTCCAAGCTATAATCTGCTTTAAATTTTGTATTTCCACACGCACTAAGGACTGCAGCTAATGCAAAAAGTAGAACAAGTCCCATTATTTTATTTCTCATCTCTAACACGCTCCCTCTTACACTAACCCCATCCTATCGTACGATGTAAATATTGACAAGGACACTCAAGTGACAGCTTTCGTACATCTTTGTGAAATCGATTTCACTTTAAGGAAACAAGTGCATCATGAATTGCATCTAATTTAACTTCTACTCGGTGCAGTAAATAAAACGACACTAAGATAGGAAAACCGATATCCGATATCATGTTTAACCACTGTTCCATGTTGATCCCTCCTTCACAGCTAAATTATTAAAATTGCCCTTTGCTGAAAATGGTCCTTGCAGAAAATTCTGCAAAGACCACTTCGTGATTATTCGATCCCTAGTTCAAATTCTGTTACTTGTCGATCAATGATGCGAGCCCCACTCATCGCAACCAGAGCGCCAGCTTGTCCTTCAAAAACGTTTTTAGCGATGATCGTTTGCATTACTTGTTGAATTTCTTCCGCTGTTACCTTTGGCTTCGGAGCATCAATCGCAAATATTGCCGTTTTCCCTGCCGCTGTTTCAAATTGCAGCTCTAAAACTTGTGTCATAGCTTTCCCTCCTTAGGTTAAATCTGTTGTTTCTTGTTTTACAATGCTGTCTAGTGCGTGTGAAGATAGACTTGCAATGGCATAGGCTACCGCTACTAAATCCTCCCCCGTATGCGAACCGTTTAAATTTCGATATGTTTTTGTTGTGAACATGGGCTCGTTTTGGGCATTGTGTCCAGCGACATACTTTAAACGCAATGTAGCCCCTACGAAATTGACTTTTGCCATAAGAATCACCTCCTTTCTTTCACAATATATACTGACTTATTGCTAAAAAAGGGACATTTAGGATGAATTTTTTATTGTAAGCTTTTATAATAGAGTGAGAGAAGGCAAAGAGGTGAACGATTTGTTAAGTGGTTGGTTTTTATGGTTTATCCTATTTTGGGTAGTTGTACTCATTTCATTGATGGCGATCGGCGGATTTTTTATGTTCCGCAAATTTTTAAAGGCATTACCAAAGAAGGACGGTAAATCTGATTTAGATTGGCAAGAGTATTATTTAGATAAAACTATTCATTTATGGGGACAACCTGAGAAAGAACTTTTATATGAACTTGTAAGCCCTGTACCTGAGCTATTTAGACAAGTAGCAAAGGAAAAAATAGCAGGAAAAATCGGCGAGCTTGCTTTAGAAGAAAAAGCACCTGCCATTAGCCATGATTTGATTATTCGTGGCTATATCCAAGCAACACCTAAGCGCGACCATAAATTTTTACGCAAAAAATTAGGGGAAATGCAAATTGACATCGCCCCATATGAACATCTATTTGATTAAAGATACGCTGCACACTGATTTGTGCAGCGTTTTTTCTGTCCTTAGATAAGTTTCGTCATATATTTTTTCAATAAGTTTTTCCTAAAGTCTATCCGCCAGTATCTGACTTCTATCCTTCACTTTGGCTCTTCTATCTGTCGCTTTGACGGTTTTATCCGTCGTTCTGATTTCTATCCGTCACTTTGACTCTTCATTCCGTCGTTTGAACGATTCTTTCCGTCACTTCGGCAATTCTATCCGTCGCTCTGATTTCTTTCCGTCACTTTGGCTCTTCAATCCGTCGATTCTGTCTTTCTTTCCGTCTTTCGGACGACTCTTTCCATCGCTCTGATACCCCTATCCGTCGCTCGAACTACACTATCCATCAGCCAAACTGCGTGCAAAAAAAACTACACTAGATAAAGTCTCTAGTGTAGTTTTTCCATTTTAAATATTCTTCAGCGGAATTGTTTTTTTGATTTTTATAAATTGAATAAGCATCGCGATTCGCCAAGGGAGTAACATAGCGAATGCTAAAATCCAAAACATTCCTGCTAATTCACCAACGTCAATGGAGCTGCTTAATATCATTTTTGCAATTACACGGAATACTAACAGTCCGATTAGTATAAAAACGAATGCTTTTGAACGTTTTAAATAAATATCTTGACCTTTTACTTCAAATTTAGAAGTGGCAATTAAGATTGTTGAGAACACCATGCCGACTGCTGCCGCTTCAAGAATTTGCATGGGTGGCACTCTAAATTGTTCAAATAAAAACATACACGCACCTGAAGACATCGCAATAGGTGGAATGATAATTTTCTTCTCATTTGTCGGTTTCTTAGATGCTCGCATACGTAAAACCATGACAAAGGTACCCATAAAAATGGCCATTATGGTCGAACCTATTACATAATATTGAGAAGGGATATTGCTAAACATAAAAATTCCTCCTCTATTGTCATTACCAATTTTGTCCAAGTAATTGATCAACTACAGCTTTTAATCTTTCTGGCTCGAAAGGCTTTGTCATAAAATCCTTTGCACCACTTTCAATCGCTTCCACGATTAACTTCTGTTGTCCTAAAGCTGTAATCATAATTATTTTTGCATCTGGAAATTCCGGGATGATTTCTTTTACTGCTGCGATACCTGTCATAACGGGCATTGTTACATCCATCGTTACTAGATCTGGTTGTAACTCACGATACATCGCCACAGCTTCTTTACCATTCGCTGCCTTGCCGACTACCTCATAACCCCATTCAGTAAACATATTACTTATTGCAACACGCATAAAGAGCGTATCATCCACTACTAAAACTGTAGGCACATGTTCATCTCCCTCCACGTTAAAGTACGGTATGGCCTCTTTAGTTTAGCAGATTAGAAGCCTGTAAATCCACCAAAAATAGGCTCTAAAATGCGTGTTAAATACGATAATCCGTCAAAGAATAACAATACACCAACGACAATCATAATATAACCGCCGATTTTTACAATTTTTTGGCTGTGTGTACGAATCCAAGTCATACGTGCTATAAAGAAAGATAACACGAAGAACGGAATCGCAAAGCCTAAATAATAAGCTAACATATAGCTAAATCCGGCGCCTGGATTTGCACCAGCTAATGAAATAATCGATGCTAAAATCGGACCTGTACAAGGCGTCCAACCAGCCGCAAAGGCTATTCCGATTAATACTGATCCCAAATAACCAGATGGTCGGTTTTTAAATTGGAATTTTCGATCCGCCATTAAAAAGTCAATTTGTAGTAATCCCACAATCATTAAACCAAATACAACGATTAAGATGGCACCAACCTGACGTAATAATGTGTGATAATTAAGGAAGAACTCTGCTGCTAATGATGTGCCTAGTCCAATCATAATAAAGATAATTGAAAATCCTAGTAAAAAGAACAGGGTATGTAAAATTGCACGCTTTTGCATCATACCTCGTTCTGATTTCAGCTCATCTAATGACATACCTGTTATGTATGATAAAAATGCTGGATACAGCGGTAGGGTACATGGTGAAATAAAGCTTAAAAACCCTGCACCTAAAGCTAAAAATACGTTAATATCAGTTTCCATATTTTCTCACTCGCTCCTTACAGTTACTGTCTCCATCGTACCAAAAATCACTGTAAATTGCGCCCTTCCTGTTTGTGAACGTTTCATGGCAAAAAGGTGTTAAAAGAGTGAAGTTCCATCATATTATTATACAAATTTTTTTCAGACCTTACTAAATCAACGTGTATTTGTTAATGTACTTTTGCATTATGCGCTCCCCTTATATTATCTGTCAACAAAATACGCCATAATGCTACATTTCAAGTTTTGTCCTTCTAAGCATATCCAAAAGGCACTAACAACAGAGCTATGGTGAGCTGTTGTAAAGCCGTTACCTACCGCTTCTAGCAGAGTTGTAGTACCCTTTTTTATTTACTGTTAATAGTTAGTAAATTAACTTTCTTCATGTATAATAAAAAAAACAATAGTGCAATTGATAGAGATAAATGAGGTGTATTCCTTGGAATTAAGAAAAATTAAACCGAAAAAAATATATGAGGAAGTATCAGAAATCCTCTATGAAAAAATTAGAACTGGCGAGCTGAAGCCTGGTGATCGACTTGATTCAGTAGAACAACTAGCTGAACAATTACAAGTGAGCAGATCTGCCATCCGAGAAGCTCTTTCCGCTTTAAAAGCAATGGGGCTTATTGATATCAAACAAGGCTCAGGTACATTTGTTAAAAGTAATCAATCCAATCAACTCGATTTCCCCTTATCAACTGCCATTTTAACAAATAAGCAAGATATCTCACATTTGTTAGAAGTACGCAAAATTATCGAAGTAGGCGCAGCGGCTAGCGCAGCCATTCATCGAACAGAAGAAGACATACAGTCAATGATGCAAATTTTGGATGAGATGAAACGAGTACAAGGAGATGGAGAGCTAGGAGAAAAAGTGGATTTTCAATTTCACGCGGCCATTTCTACAGCATCTCAAAACCCCCTACTTGCAACTATATTAGACCAGGTTTCAGGTTTGATGATCGAAACGATGAAAGAGACACGCCGAATTTGGTTGTACTCTAAAAAAATTACAAGCGAAAAGCTGTATGATGAACATATGCAAATTTTCCTCGCGATTAAACAGCAAAATGAAGAGCTTGCAAAACATGCTATGGCTTCGCATTTAAGTAATGTGGAAAAGATTTTAATGCAATATTTTGAAACAACATCTATGAAATAACAGTAGCTGCCTAGGTTTTATTATAGGCAGCTTTTGAATTTTTTGAAAATTAATAATAAACACCTTTTATTCATCTGTACAATTGTAGTAATATAAAAACAAAGTCATCAGATGACCTGTTGAATTATGGGTAATAAAGATGAAAAGGAGCGATGATCATGAAAGTAACACTTTTTGCTACTTGTTTAGTTGATATGTTTCAAGGTGATGTAGGAAAAGCCGTTGTTGAAGTTCTCGAAAGGCTCGGCTGTGACCTAGACTTTCCTGAAAATCAAATATGCTGTGGGCAGCCTGCCTACAATAGTGGCTATGTAAAAGAATCTAAAAATGCTATAAAAAAAATGATCACAGCTTTTGAACATGCTGAATACGTCGTCTCCCCTTCTGGTTCCTGCGCTTATATGTTTAAGGAATATCCAGAAGTGTTTAAAGGAGATCCTATTTGGGAGCCAAAAGCGCAAGCATTGGCAGATAAAACATATGAATTTACAGAGTTTATCGTTGATGTATTAAAGGTCGAGGATGTAGGAGCACATTTAGAGGGCAAGGCTACTTATCATACCTCCTGTCATATGACACGTCTACTCGGTGTTACAGATGCACCTTTTAAATTATTAAATCAAGTTAAAGGCTTACAGTATATAGAACTCCCAGGAAAAGATCGATGCTGTGGATTTGGCGGAACATTTTCAGTAAAAATGGGCAATATTTCTGGAGAAATGGTCAATGAGAAAGTACAGAATGTTGAAGAAACAGGGGCGGACATTCTAATCGGTGCCGATGCGGGTTGCTTAATCAATATTGGTGGCCGAATTAATCGACAAGGTAAGCTTATTAAAGTCATGCATATTGCGGAAGTATTAAATTGCCACTAGGAGGGGGGTCAAAAAATGGCTATGAAAACAAGTAATGAACGCTTTAATCATCGAGTATCGAAAGAATTAGAAAATACGTTTATGCGCGGAGCTGTGTCAAGTGCACAGGAGCGATTACAAACACGTAGACTACAACAAGCTGATGAGCTCGGACATTGGGAGGAATGGCGCTCTCACGGCGAAGAAATTCGAAAGCATGTGCTGGAGAACTTAGATTATTACTTATATCAGCTAAGTGAAAATGTCTCTAAAAGAGGTGGACATGTTTACTTTGCGCAAACAGCGAAAGAAGCGACAGACTATATTCAAAATATCGCGAAAAAGAAAAATGCTGCTAAAATCGTAAAATCAAAATCTATGGTAACGGAGGAAATTAATTTAAACGCCGCTTTAGAAAAGCTCGGGTGTGAGGTCATCGAAACAGATCTTGGAGAGTACATTTTGCAAGTAGATGATCACGAGCCACCATCTCATATCATTGCCCCAGCTCTGCATAAAAACAAGGAGCAGATTCGTGACATTTTTAAAGAAAAACAAGGCTATGAGAAAACCGAAAATCCTGAAGAATTAGCTCTATATGTACGTAAAAAATTAAGAAATGAATATTTAACAGCAGATATTGGCATTACAGGCTGTAACTTCGCTATTGCAGAGAGCGGCTCGATTACACTCGTGACAAATGAAGGGAACGCAGATCTAGTAACAGCCTTGCCGAAAACACAAATTACGGTAATGGGGATGGAAAGAATTATTCCTACATTTGAAGAGATGGAAGTGTTAGTAAGCTTATTAACAAGAAGCGCAGTTGGGCAAAAGCTAACAAGCTATATTACTACATTAACAGGGATCAAAGATGAAGGTGACACAGATGGACCAGAGGAATTCCATTTAGTAATTGTTGATAATGGACGTTCTGATATTTTAGGCAGTGAATTCCAGCCTATTTTACAATGTATTCGTTGTGCGGCATGTGTTAACACTTGTCCTGTTTATCGACATGTTGGCGGGCATTCTTATGGTTCTATCTATTCTGGGCCAGTAGGCGTCGTTCTTTCGCCATTATTAGGAGGCTATGAGGATTTTAAAGAGTTACCATATGCCTCCACATTATGTGGTGCCTGCACAGATGCTTGTCCTGTCAAAATACCGTTACATCAGCTTATTCATAGACATCGCCAAGTAATTGTTGAAAACGAAGGCAAAGCTCCTGTATCAGAAAAGCTATTAATGAAAGCCTTTGGTTTAGGTGCTTCCTCCCCTACCCTATATAAAATGGCAACTAAAATGGCTTCACCAGCAATGGCTCCATTTACAAAAGATCAGAAAATTTCAAATGGCCCAGGCCCATTAAAAGCATGGACGGAAGCTAGGGATTTCCCAGCTCCCAATAAAGATAATTTCCGTGACTGGTTTAAACACCGCCAAAGAGGAGGCGATGAATAATGACAGGTACTATTGAAAATCGAGATGGATTTTTGTCAAAGATTGCGAAACAGCTTGGTCGTGCACCAAAAACAGAACTTGCACGACCGACATGGCAATATCACCCACAAGATCGCGTTCTAAAGGATGCAACAAAAGATGCTTTAGTAGAGGTTTTAGTTGAACAATGCAAAAATATTCATACGGATATTGTCATTACAAATACAGCTAATCTTCCTACAGATTTACAAAAAGTAGTTGAAAATTATGGAGGTCAATCTGTTATAACATGGAAAGACGAGCGTTTCCAAAGCTATGGCCTATCATCATTGAAGACCGAACAATGGCCTAAAGAAAATATTCAGCTGTACGAATGGGATTCTGAGCAGCCAGAGGGAAATATTCGACAGGCTGAAAAAGCTAACATTGGCATTACAATTAGTGAAATAACATTAGCAGAATCAGGAACTGCTGTACTTTTTAGTGATAAGGATAAAGGTAGATCAGTTAGCTTTTTACCAGAGAAGTCTATTATTTTAATTCCTAAAAGCACCATCGTTCCACGAATGACACAAGCAGCTCGTTGGATTAGCGAAAAAGTTAGAAATGGCGAACAAATTGCATCCTGCATTAACTTTATAACAGGACCAAGTAATTCGGCAGATATCGAAATGATTCTTATTGTTGGTGTACACGGACCAATTAAAGCAACTTATATTGTGATTGAGGATCAGTAAATCAATTTCGCCTTGGCCTACTCGATTCTGAATGCAGATAAACCAGGCATTCTTCACTGTGAAGAAATGCCTGGTTTTGTATGTTGCTATATAATCCCGTTGATGGATGGTTACGAATTGCTGATAAAACTACGTATTTCGCTGTACCATTAATTTACTACACCCTCAGTTACTACCTTTTGTTCATAAAACTCTGGATGTGCTTCTTTTAAGACAGATGTTCGTAGCATAACTAGTGATATCGTCACGATAATTACACTCGTGACAAGTAAAATAGCCGTTGCAGGTAATGTATCGTACAAGATGCCAAAAACGACCATACCAATCGGCATCATTGACATTGACATTGTTTCTATTAATCCCAATACACGTCCACGGTATTCTTCTGAAATTAGCTTTTGTATATAAACCATAATTGGCATGTTAACTCCCATTTCAAAAATACCGAAAATAAAGTAGATTACAATATAAAAGGTAACAATGGTTAAATAGGATAAATTTGTTACTAACGGAAGAACAGCTAGCCCTAAGCTACTAGCCAACAGCAATAAGCTAATTTTAGAAAAACGTAATGGCGCCTTAACCTCTGCACGTGTAGCGAAATAGAGGGAAGCAACAAGCATACCAACCGCACCCGAAGCCTCAATAAAACCAAAATGAGTTGATTTTACTTTTAGTAATTCAATAATAATATAGGTCCCCCCAACAACGATGGCAGAGAAAAACAAATTAATCCATAATGAAAGCCACATTACTGTTTTAACAACTTTTTGTTGCTTAATATAATGAAAGCCACTAGCAAGCCCAGCCCATATCTTTTCTTTTTCTACAGTCTGTTCTCTTGTACTATAGAGAGTAAAATTCATTGTTGCTTCTAAGCAAAACGCAATCACATAGGCCGCCATATGTACAAGTAAAAATGCTTCCATGGAGAAAAATCCATACATCATTCCCCCGATTACTGGCCCTCCAATTGCTGCGATTGACACTGACATTTGATTGAATGACATTGCTTTCTGTAGGCGTTCTGGATTTACTAGTGTTGCGATTGAGGAAGAAAATGTTACACCTGAAAAGACTGAGCATATTGTATTTAAAACTGTTGCAATATAAATGGCATAAACCGACAAACCGACCATTTCTGTATAGAGTAGTAACCCAGCAACTGTCAATATTGTACCTGCTTGTGCTAATAAAATTGTGCGTTTCTTTGAATAATTATCAGCTACATAACCTGCCAGTGGCGCGACTAATGCTCGAGGCAAAATGGAACATATCATAGTTGTCGCAAAACTCATCGCTGACCCTGTCAATGCCAAAATATATAAACCTATCCCAAATGACAATACATGAGACCCTAACTGCGAGATCATTTTACTAGCTGTAAATGTCCATAAATGATACGTCGCCTTTTTATATTTTGCCGCTTCATTCATCTAAAACCCCTCCTAATTTTCAATAAAATCAAAAAGTTTAATTTAATTAAACAAAATATAACATAGCTCCCCCTTTTCACGCAAGAGAAAGTTTAATATAATTAAACAAAATGATTTTGTTCACTTTTAATGAAAAAGGAGGCGAGGCAGTGGACTCTTTAGGCACACGAATTCGCAAATTAAGGAAGGCACGAAAATTAACATTAGAGGCACTTGCCGGTGATCGTCTAACAAAAGGTATGTTAAGTCAAATTGAAAATGATAAGGCCAAGCCTTCGATGGAAAGTCTTGAATATATAGCGGAACGTTTAGGAGTAAATGCGAGTGAATTACTTGATCAAATAACTCCCTCATCGCTACGTCAACTTTTAGAGCAGGTAGAAATTTTGTTTGCACCATTAAATCCTGGTGATATAGATAATGTGCAGCAAATCGTAGAGATGATTAAGCCTTATATAGAAGAGCTTCCGCTTAGTTATGAAGCAGGTCGTTTACTGTATATATATGCTGCAGCACAATATCAAGCGGGATTAACGACATGGGAGTCACCGCTTCAACAGGCACGCATTATGTTTAAAGAAATTAATTTACTAAGTCATTGGTTTGAAACCTATATATTACAGTTGGGCATATTATCGGAAGGACGAAACTACAAAACGGCGTATTCTTGTATTTTAGAGGCGAAAGAAGAGGCTGAGCAGGAAAATTACCCATTAGATTCGCGAGATGCTGTGAAAATGGCTTATTATATTAGCGTTTTACAGGTAGCAATTGGCGAACTTGAAGCAGGTAAACAGCTCATTAATGAGACCATTACAAATGCACATAAAAACCAATTTTACTCTTATATAGATGATATGTATCGTATTGGGGCATTTTGTTCCATGATTGACAATGATTTTGAGCAAGTAGAGTATATGCTGAAGAAGCTTGAGCAGTATCGGATTTTTGTCGAACAAGTGAATGTAGATGCTTTTATTTTCGTATTAAGAGCGCATTATTATAACAATTACACGCACGATTATCAGCAGGCACTAGAGGAAATAGAGCGTTTTGGTGCGCTTAAGCATGACGGCTCGATTATACTCGAAAAAAACCTTTACTATGCAGAAAAAGGAAAATCCTTATATTTACTAGGTCAATATGAAGAAGCGAAGGAAACATTTGAACATTTTACAAACGTTCCCCCATTCATCTTACATCCAATTGACATATTAGGCTTAAATGAGTGTTTTTCCTATAAAGCTCTTTGCTATGCACACTTCGGTGAGTTAACAACAGCCTACGAAATCGCCAAAATGGCCTATATGGATTCTCAGGATTTAATCGATCTGCCCTATAAAGAAAAAATTGAGGAAACATATTATTCAATTAAAGCACAAATTAATTCGGTTCGATAAATAAAAGGGATTGCACATTTTATAATTTATGTGCAATCCCTTCAGACTTTTAGCTCGATTTATCTCTCTTTATTTCCTTCTGAATCTTGCGAAGAGCTTTTTTCGAACCGCGCTCTATATCATGCTGAAGCTTTCGTTCTTTATAATCTACAAACAATGTCTCTACATCATATCCTTCTGGGTATAATTTTGTTGCCGATAGCTCTAATGCAAGTCGCTTAACATTTACCTTTATGAATTCTTCCTCAAAGAACACGACAATATTATAGAAATTATCCATTTCTTGATAAACAATTCCAACGTCATCATGGTCTAACAGCCTTACACGATCTCCCTTTTTAAATTCATACTTTACTTTTGTTCTCTCTTGCTCAATCTTAGGCTTCCTGATTTTACTATCATTTACTCGCTCTAGTAGGTAATCCTTATTGTCAATATAACCCTTAGCTCTTTGTAATACGGTTTCACGTATATTCATTTTCTTAGAAATCCATAGGGCATTACTTTCTCCAGATGTTCCGATTACTAATTTATACAAAGGTTCTAATGTTTCACTATTAAAACGCATAGCCGCATTCATAAAATCACTATGCATTTCAGAGAAACGCTTAATTTCTCCATAATGAGTAGTTGCCACTGTTATACAGCCCATATGATAGAACTCCTCTAAAATGGAAATCGCCAGTGCTGCTCCTTCATTTGGTTCCGTACCGCTTCCTATTTCATCAAATAGCAAAAGAGTATTATTATTGGATGCCCTCATAATATCTGAAAGGTTTTTCATATGGGATGAAAACGTACTAAGTGCATTTTCAATACTTTGATTGTCCCCAATGTCTACAAATATATGATCAAATATAGCTATTTCAGTACCTTTATCTGCAACAATATGGAAGCCTGACATAGTAGCCAATGTTAACAAGCCAATGGTTTTTAGGACAACGGTTTTACCACCAGCATTCGGTCCTGTAATGATTAAGCTACGATAGTCTTTACCAATTTCAAAATGAAGTGGCACCGCCTTCCCTGTTAACAGTGGATGCTTACAATTGACGAGCTTTATATAGCCATAATCATTTAAGCTTGGTTCAACGCCTCCAATATTCTTGCTAAACTTGGCTTTGGCAAACACCATATCATATTGGCTAATTAACTCCATGTTGATGTTGATTTCACGGATATTCTCCATCAGTAGCCCAGATAATGTCGCCAAAATCTGATATTCCTCCACTGCTTCCTCTGCTTTCAAAGTGGCCAATTCCACATTTAATTTAGCTACTGTACTTGGCTCCATAAAGACCGTTGCACCTTTAGACGAAACCTCCACAATTGTCCCTTGCACATGATTTTTATAGGAAGCCTTAATGGGAATCGTGTACCGATCATCCTTCTTACTTATAAAAAATTCCTGGATATATGTTTTATTGGCACTATTATTTAAAAATTTCGTTAGGCGGTCTTTAATTTTTTCCTCTGTTGTTTCAATATGATTTCGGATACGCTTTAATTCCCTACTAGCAGCTGAATCAACACGATTTGCTTTAATCGCAAAGTTAATCTCCTCTTCCACACTTTTAAATTCAGACATCGAAATAGCATAAGATGCAAGTACTGGCGCAAAAAATTCCTTTTCCAGCATAAATTTTTTAATTTTTCTACAGCCTCTTAAAAAGTCTGAGATGCTCACTAATTCACTAGGGTCTAAAATAATCCCCTTTTCAAGTTTTTTAATAGTATTGTCAATATTTGATACCCCTAAAAACGGTATATGACCTTCCGCATCTAAAATTGCTCGTGCCTCTGTCGTTTCATTCAAACGATTTTTAACAACTGTCAAATTTGGGCTCGGTGTTAATTTATCTAATAACTGTTTACCTAATCCACTGACACAGTATGATTTAACGATATCCTTCAATTCATTGTATTGTAACTTCTCAAAAGTAGTATGATTCATTTTAAATTCTCCTCACTATGATTTTTTTTCCATAATCATTCATGAAGATACCTACTCATTAGATATCAATGATTTTATATTCAATTTTAAAAAACAAAAAAGCTGTGGGGATCCCACAGCTTTTTACATTACAAGGCATGTGTAAGAAGCATCGTGAAAAAGACCTCATTAAAATGAAGTAATTTCAGGCATTACACGCTTTATAAAGTATTGTAGGTATCTTCATAGGCATCGAAATAAATCCACGACTAAATAAGGGGTCACTTTATGACACAATCCCCTGTCGTCATTAAATTTTTTTCAATTAAGTTGTTCCTATTTAGAACCTACCGCACTCATTAAAAAGCACCTCGCATTAATTTATAATAATCACCATTGTTATCTAATTGATTGACGTAATATTACTATATGCTGGCAGAAAAGTAAAGTTCCTTATTTTTTTCTTACAATAAGACTAGAGATTTTCTCATGTTCGTTTTTTCTTTGGATCTTCAAAAAATAAAATACAAATTGCTATGATAAATTGTTAATAACAAACAAAAAAAATTACTAATAAGCAGCCTAGACCCATCAATATGTAAATTATTTTAGTAACCCAATAAGGTAATTTATCTAACCAAAGTGCTATTAAGTCCCAAAGAATAGAGCCGCTCCCACTTTCGGATTATGTCGGATTCCAAACATTAAGAAACCTATCCCAAGGATTAACAATATAATACTCATACAATTCAAAGCTTTTTGCCTCTCTAATAGTCTAAAAATTACCCCTTCTTTACATAAGAATTTAGATGACCTAATTTTTTAAACTTTTTATCGTACAATTTTCTACTATTCAAATTATCTAACCAATAAGCCGCTTTTTCCAAGTCACCATTCTTAATAAAAACTTTTATAATTTTATTAAAATTGGGGCTGTATCGAAATTCTTCACGCTCTACAATAGTCATTCCTTTATGAAAATTATCTGAAGCCTCTTTATACATTTTTAACTCTGAGTATAATAGCCCGATATAAATATAGGCACTTGATATTTCCCTACGAGTAAATGGTTGTTTCAGAGCATTAGTCATTATATTAATCGCTTTATTTTTCATAAAAAAAACATCATATAGATTGGCTTTTTTGACTATACGAATATACGCTCTTGACGCTTTATCTTTTGGTGAATTATTTATCTTTATTCCCTCTGTTACTTTCCCAGCAATATAAACAAAATTGAATCTAAAGCCGTCATCAAATATTTCTTCTCAAGTTGTATTTTATAGCTATACGTTCCGTGCACCATCTTCTTCCACATGACATATTTTTGCACAAAGACAACCAACTATATATTCTCTACTTGTCATTTCTTCTACATCTTGATTAGCAACTAGTTCATCTATAGTTTCCCAAATAATGTTCCATAATTCTGTGTTCTCATACTTTTTATATGGGTGATTCATGTTATTCCTTCTTTATATTTGTTTTCTTTTATTTGAAACGCCTAGGATTCCTTACTGTATATTCATCCTAATTTAAATACAAGAAATATATTACCATACATATATTTCATAGTTATATGGAAATGTTTAGATAGTGTATTATTGAAATCCTCCAAAAGGTTAATCCATGCAAAAAGGACCTGTAGAAAATCTCTACAAGTCCTTTTTTAGGCTGATTTATGATGAGCCCTTCTCGTTTCAATGATTTTCGAACCTGAAAACAGTAGTAAGGCTGCCCAAATAACACTAAATGCTAGTAGCTCTATTTGACTAAACGGTTCTTTATAAAGCACGATACCTAAAACTAATACAATCGTTGGTGATACGTATTGGATAAAGCCTAACAAATAGAGTGGAATATTTTGTGCACCTTTTGCAAATAAAATTAATGGCACAGCTGTCACTATTCCACTCACAATCATGAGGATGTCTGATTGCACATCAACATGTAAAAATGATGCTTGATTCGTTGTAAAAAGGTAAATATAGTAGCCTATTGCAAACGGTAAAATAAATAACGTTTCAATGGCTAGACCTCTTGTCGCATCAAGCTTAATTTTCTTTTTCAGAACACCGTAAATGGCGAAGGATATAGCAATAAGAAGTGCTACCCATGGGATTGACCCATAATTAATCGTTAAAATAATTACAGCGATAAAGGCAATTCCAGTAGCTGCCCATTGCGCACGACTAAGTGCTTCTTTAAAGAAAATAACCCCAAAAATAACTGACAATAAAGGATTAATATAATAGCCTAAGCTTGTTTCAATCAAGTGGTTATGGGTAACTGCCCAAATATATAGATACCAGTTCATCGAAATAACAAATGAAGCACCAGCAAGCTGCCAAAAATGCTTTTGGTGTGACCACAAATATTTTAAGTCTGCGAGAAGATCTTTGCGCATTCCAAATACTATTACTGCTAGTACTGTAAAGACAAAGGACCAAATGACGCGCGATAATAAAATTTCCATACTCGGCACATGCTCAAGCAACTTCCAATAAAGCGGAAACGCCCCCCAAAAAGCATAGGCTAAAAATGCCGCCAAAACCCCTTTTTTCTCATTTGACATTGCCTCTAACTCTCCTACTCCGTTTTGAATCTATACGACTTTGCGTAATATTACCATTTAAAGAATAGACTTATTATAGGACTTTGATTGGAAAGTGTAAATGACAAATTTTGTAAAATTGATAGTAATGAACGCTACTCTTTATGTTCTGATTCTAGCTCAGAAATAAATTTACGCACCATACTATAGCTGATATCAGGATTAATTTGACGTTTAATACGAATGTGAATTTCTTTAATACCAACACCCTGCTCTCGCATATCGCGAATCATAGATTTTAACGGACCTGATAGTGATTCCTTAGATAAAGCAGTATGTTTACTTAATTCAATTAATAGCTCTGTATTTTGTCGGCGAATCTCCTTCAGCTCTTCAACGACACAATTATATTCCATTAACTTTTTTTGCAAGACCGAATTTTGCTGCTTTATTTTTTGCATGTCTTCCACTAACACTAAATTTTGTTTCTTTAAAATTTTTCTCTCTTGCTCTAAAATAGTGTGCTTTTCATCTAAGTCTTTATGCATGGCATTGTACAGCTTTTCTATATGGGCTAATTCATGGTAGCGACTTTTTAACACGAGCATTAGGTTTTCTGTCGTATTAATCGCAAGTGCTCCATCATTTAAAGGCTCACAGGATAATGAAGTTTGATTCATTTTGCTCATCATCTTTTATTTACTCCATGATTGATTTTTATGTAATCGAATTGCATTGTTTAGCACGCTTCCTTTTTATTTGATAATCATTCTCATTTATTTTATCATAATGAGGAATTTCTGATTTGTCAAAAAAAATCTTCTTGCAAGGTAAGATTGCAAGAAGATTCACGATTACATTTTTTTCAGTTTCTCATATTCAAGCTGCAGACGTTCAATACGTTTACGTCCATCCTCACGATTTCTCGCTGTTTCAGCTTGAATTTGCTTCGTTTCTTGAATACCAGACATAATTGTTTGCCATGTCGTTTCAATTGTTTCTATTTTAATGCTCGGGCTACCTGCAGCACGCGCTATATTCACGCTGTTCTTACTAATATTTTCAGCATTACGTACAAGCATTTCATTCGTACGACGGTCTAATTCACTCATTGAATCTGAAATAAGCTTTTGGCGCTTTAACGTCACCGCATGAATAAGTCCTTGCTTGAATATAGGAATTGTCGTCACAAACGCAGAGTTAATTTTAGCAATTAAGTGGTTATTCCCTTGCTGCATTAATCGAATTTGTGGGGCAGACTGGAATGAAACTTGTTGCGCCATTTCTAAATCATAACGACGTTGTTCTAGTAAATCAACGGCACGTACCATCGTTTCATATTCCATTGCCGCTAATTGATCGCCTGTTTGTGCTTTTTGTTCAAATGCTGGTAATGATGAACGTACTTCATCTGTTTTCACTTCAATTGCTGCTATGAATTTACTTAAAGTTTGGAAATAGTTTAAATTTTGATCATATAAGTTTTCAAGATCAACTGTATTACGTTTCATTTCACCTTCGTATTTTTGAACCTCATGGAAAATGACATCCACTTCTTTATTCATGCTGTCATATTTGGATAGAAACTTTTCTAATTGTTCCTTTCCCTTACTGAACAGCTTCGTAAGGAAGCCACCTTTTTTGTCCTCCGCAAAATCTTGAGGATCAAATTTATCCATAATTCTATTTAAATTATTTAATAATACACTTGATTCCTCAAGCTTACTTGTTTTCATCGTTGCTAGCATTTTATCTGAAAAAGTAGAAATACCATTCGCAGTTTCTTTTCCAAGCTCCAGCATAGCAATTTGGTCTTTCACATCAATTTTTTGTGCTAATGCATGGACCTCAGGATCTTGCTTTAAAGCAAGTTGATTTTGAGCAATTTGTGATAGCTCTTGCTCAGAAACAAGTACTGGTTTTTTTGGCTCTTGCTCCACCTGTAATAATGGATTAGGCTGTAATAATGGATTTTCTGATGCGAATGGATCCTTTGATTTTAATAGGTCGTTGTCGAATTCAGACATAAAAGTTTTACCCCCTGCGATTTATCTCTTTTATTTACATACGATTTCAAGCTGAAAAAGTTTCATTTTAGTCAAGCCTTACAAAACAAGAGTCACTACATATATAAGAACCCTCATGTTGCTCTAGTTGAAAGCTATAATGAGCTATGTTAGTACTATTGACAAAAAGCTTTAATTGCTCACGATTATCTAAGATTTTTGCCAATTCATTACTCATAGGTAGGTGCTGCTCAAGCTTCCCAAAGAACTGTTCTTTCTCCTCATGTGTTGCTAGGCGTTGAATTGGCGATTTTTTTAATAAAGATTCCATCTTTGCTTGAGATAACATAGCTTCACTCTCTTCTATAAATTATAGCTTGTTTCATTAGGAAATTCGACTGAATCCACGAAATACTTTACATTGTTTTCTATTATTAGCATATTTGGGTTGTATACCATAACGTGTGGTTGATTTTATGTATGAAAACAAAGCGACACAATATCATGAAGATTTCCTTGACCATTCTGTTTTTCAACACTAAAAAAAGCAGCTACTTTATGTAGCTGCTTTCCTCATCATGTTGTCACTTTTAACACGGTTTTAATTTTCTTAATAACGCCACCTGAACTATAAGTTAAAACACTGCGTTTATAGAATGATATGCTGAATAAATAAGCTACAATAATTGTCGCTATTAAAATACCTAGCGATATAAGTGGTACCATTACTCCTATATCAGTAGCCCCGATACGCATCGGCATGACCATTCCGGACGTAAATGGAATATAAGAGAATACCTTAATCAAAATTGTATCTGGATTGCCAATCCCTGAGATCATAACATAGAAACCTATTAATGTAATCATCATAGCTGGCATTAATACTTGACCTGCTTCTTCAACTTTTGACACTAAAGAACCGAATAATGCCCCGACAATTAAATAAAGAATAATTGTTAATAGTAGGAAGAGAATTGCATATATCACGTAACTTATCGATAATTCTTTAACAATGCTTGCTGCCATATCCCACATAAAGCCGTTCTTCGCAAATTTTGCATAGCTTAGGAAAACAACTGCAATAATACCCATCTGTGTTAATGCGAGCAATAGTACACCAGCAATTTTTGCTTTAAAATGGGTAGCTGGCTTTACACTTACTAGTAGCATTTCCATTGCACGTGAACCTTTTTCGGATGCAATTTCCGTTGTAATCATAGATAGGAATGTAGAAATAAAGAAATAGATTAAAATACCAACTGCATACGATACCCATAATCCTGATTGTTTTTCTTCTTCGCTTTTACCGTCAGCAGATTTTTCATTTAAGTTTTTATTAGAGATGATCGTTTTTGCACCAATAATTTGAGCGGCTTGGTCTGGTGTTAGTGATAACTGTTGTACGGTATAATTTTGACCAGCAAGTTGCAGTATCGAATTTAACGTAGCTTGATCATTTAATTTTAACGGCGTGAAAGTGGCAATTTCAGCATTTAGCTGACCATTTTGATCTGTTATTTTAATGATTGCATCTAGCTTTTCGTCCTTGACCTTTTTCTCTAGCGCCGGTATATTTGATTCATTTTGTATAAATTTCATATCGCCATTTGATACAAAGAGACCGCTTAAATCAGCTGTTGTTTCATTGACGATTGCAATTTGTTGCGCATGATCACTGCCTGTAAAAAGCTCTTTAATATCCGACCAGAAAATTGCGACAGACATCCCCAGTATATAAATGCATGTCATTACAACAAAGGATCTTGATTTTAATTTTGATTTGTAAAGCTGTTTCACTAATAAATTAAACTTCGACAATGTTGCCACCTACCTTATCCTTAAAGATCTCATCTAACGATAAGTAATCTAAACTAAATTTTTCAATATATTTACCATTTGAAAGCTGTTCGAAAATGCTTTGTGCAAAACTCTCATCCTCCAGAATGAGCACTGTTTGCTCTTTCTCTTCTCGAACATCCTTGACACCTTCTAGTGCCAAAAATTGAGTTGTCGACCACTCTGTACGTACTGCTAATCTTGTTTTTCCGTATTGTTTCTTTAAATCTACTAGACTACCTGAGAATAACGAGACTCCACGTTTTAATAGACAAAGATGATCGCATAATTCCTCTACGTTATCCATTTGGTGACTAGAGAACAAAATCGTCGTACCCTGTTCTTTTAAAAGCAATATGGCATCCTTTAGTAAATCTTTATTCACGGGATCAAGTCCACTGAATGGTTCGTCTAGAATTAAGAACTGCGGTTTATGAATAAAGCTAGCAATCAGTTGTACTTTTTGCTGATTCCCTTTTGATAAAGTTTCAGCCTTATCTTTCCGTCTATCTTCGAGTTCAAATCGGCTAATCCAAAAGTCAATGTCCTTCTTTAACTGCGGCTTCTTCATTCCACGTAACTCGCCAAAAAAGTAAAGCTGATCCTCTACCTTCATCGTCGGAAAAATGCCTCGCTCCTCTGGTAAATAGCCAAGTATATCACGGTTGATGGCATTAACAGGTTTACCATCCCATGTAATCGTGCCAGCCGTTGTCTCCTGTAAATCTAAAATCATTCGAAACGTCGTTGTTTTACCGGCCCCATTTTGTCCAATTAGCCCAAAAATCTCCCCTTTTTTAATGGTAAAATTCAGATTATCGACCGCTGTGAAATCTTTGTATTTCTTTGTGACACGCTCTAATTGTAATGTCATCTTTTTTCCTCCTTAGCCTTCAAATATATGTAATTCTCGTTGCAATCCTTTTTTACGTTTTTCAACCTTCAAAATTTGCATACACATAATCATTACGACTACAAAATTTAAGAACGATACTCCCGTGTTTAAGAATCTTTCTGTTGATTCACCAAGTCCAATATAAAGATTGATAAATCCAATTATAATATTTAGGAATGTTACTACTATAAAAAGACGGCTTATTGATTTTAAATACTTTATTTTTGTAGAACTATCTGAAAATAATTCAAATGGACCTTCCGATGTCTTTTTGCGGTAATAAGCCCATACTCCAAATTTTGAAACAAGCTCAATATTCATCGTTTCTAAAAAATCAAAGTAGTCCTGCTTTTTACCTTTGACTAGTTCATTGCGATATATGTATTGACCAGGTTCCCCTTTTTCAAAAATGAAGTAACCCAACATTGTACGCTTTAAATGCCAACCTTGTTCCGCCATATCATTAACCCATGCTTCTTCCTTTTCATAATCAAGAAAAAAACGATACACCCTTTTTTTCATAAAGTACCACCTCCATTCTATTAATCTTATAAAACTGATGCGAACTCCTGGTTAAATATGCGCCTTAGCCTTAAAAGTAGTTTTTATAACTACGTATTTAAATTAATAGATTTTTCTGATTTCCCGGAAAATAATTTTGAAGCAAATACGAAATCTCATACTAATGAAGATTTCTTATTGGCATTGCGTACTATAAGCATATTAGTTTATGCAACTATTTTTCAGCCATGCCTTCTCCTATACTAATCTGTAAACAGATCCAAATCCTTCTTTAATTTATTGCGCACGCGCACAAGTTTTAATAATGGTATAGAAAATAACACAACTACAAGAATATTAGTGATATTCATTGATAATTTAATCCAGTCTATTGCCTGTGCTGAAAATATCCCACTCAGACCAATTACACCTATAATCAAATTTAGAAGGATGAGTGATAGTATCAGGGAAATTTTTTGAGACAGCTTACTAATTTTATTTTTCTTATCAGAGTAAAGTTCAAAAGGTCCATCATTGGCCTGTTTCCTAAAGAAGACGAAATTGCCAGATCGATCTACTTGTTCAATTCCTGAGGACTTTAGAAATTCTAAGTATTCGTCTTCATATGAGGCACCATATCGCTCCAATTCATCATGCCGATAAATATAGCTACCTGGTTCTCCACGTTCGAACGTAAAACGTATCCAAGTGAACTTTTTTAAATGCCAACCTTGGCTTGCCATATCGTTCACCCATTTCTCAATATCATATGGGTTAACGACAAATCGATATTTATCCATTTGTTCCATCCTCCTTTGTTATACGGATGCCATTGTCAAAAAGTTCCCTTAACCTCAAAATTTCGTAATCAATAACTTTTTTTCCACTATCTGTAATGATGTATTCCTTCTTTCGTCCATCACCATCTAGCGCTTCAATCCATCCTCGCTCGAGTAATGTTTTGATTGCTCCATAAATTGTCCCCGCTCCAAGCCGAACGCGACCATTGCTCATTTCCTCTACCAATTGCATGATGCCGTAACCATGCCTTGCATCAAATAAAGCTAATAAAATATAATAAACGCCTTCTGTTAATGGCGGATGCTCTTGCGTCATATAATTCCCCCTTTTTATATCGTCAAACAATATATCGTCTAACGATACATCTAAAATATATCAGCAGACGATATAGTTGTCAATACTGTTTTTTCCAGAAAAAGTTACTGCAGATTTTCATATACGCAGTGTGGCACTATGTTGTTGTTTTGATTCACCTTGAGTAATTTTTACTGGCAACCCGAGCAGTTCTTCTTGTCCTCAAACGGTTTTTGATTCCCAATGTTTGTTAATATTTTCATTGCATAAAGAATTGCTCTATGCTAGCATGTAAGTAATTACTTGCACGAAAGGAAGAATTCTATTGTCAACAAAAAGCACCGCAGAAAGAATCATTGAAGCAGCTTTACAACTCATTAGTGAGAAGGGCTATACTGCGGCAACAACGAAAGCAATAGCTGATTTAGCAGGGGTCAATGAAGTTACAATTTTTCGGCATTTCGGTAACAAGCGTGGCATTTTAAAAGCCATTATTGAGCAATTTTCCTATTTTCCTATTTTGCAGGAAGAGATCAATAAAAATGTTACTTGGGATTTGGAAACAGATTTATTAAATTTCTCTTTAAAGCATTTTAACTTTTTAATGTCTATTAAAGACTATGTAATGATTGGCTTTAAAGAAGCGATGCAGTTCCCTGAAATTAATGAAGAGATTGCTAATACCCCGCTCCATATTAAAAATGAGCTAATTCATTATCTGCAGGAAATGCATGCAAGAGGAAAAGTTAGAGAGATTGATTTTGAAGCAGCAGCGTTATCCCTTATCGCTATTAATTTCGGTCATTTTATTTCATGGGCACGTTTAGGAACAATCGTTTCTGATATGCCTACTGAAATATTGTTAAAAACGAGCATTTCAATTTTTTCTAGGGGATTGACTCCCTAGAAAAAATTTTTCCACTCGATGCAAGTAAGTACTTACTTTACAGGAGGTTTTTGTATGAAAGGGTTACAAGCTTTATTTAAAATTCGAGAAACTTATATTGGCATTGTGGTCACAATAGCATTTCAAGTAATTTTCTTTTGCGTATGGATGACTGCCTATGATGGTGTAAATGGCAGAACAGAAAATTTAAAGATTGGACTAATTAGCGAGGATACTGAGATGGGGCAACAAGTAGTAAATGAAATAAAAGAAAAACTACCTTTTACAATAGAAAATTACACCTCTCTAGACAAAGCTGAGCAAGCATTAAATCAACGTGATATCCATATGATGATTCATATTCCAAGCGACTTTACGAGTCAATTACAAGCCGGTAAAGAGGCTGAAATTATTTACTCTATTAATCAAGCAAATGCAAGCATCGCAAAAAATATGATGGACGGAGTAGCCAAACAACTAACTGAGGAAATAAACCACAATATGTATCCTTTACTGCAAGGCAAGACCATTGATGTATTTTCTCAAAAGTTCTCACAGCTTCCAATGGAGCCAAATACAGCACAACAAATTAACGAAGCCGTTGCTACAACAATTATGAGTGTAAAGGATCATACGATAGGTTCTACTATTATTAAAACGAATAATGTTGAAGAGTTTGCAGCGAATTTTGTGCCATTGATGGTTATTATTTCGTCGTTCGTTGGTGCAATGGTCATGATTATGCAGCATCAACAGGCTGCACAAATTGTGCAAGATACAGTTTCGAAATGGCAATTGTTCCTAGCAAGACAGCTCATTAATATTGGGGTAGCTTTCGCTCTTCCACTATTAACTATTGGCTTATTGCATCTATTTAATATTTCAAGTCATGCAAACTTTTTAATGGTATATCTTTTTCAAGCATTAATGTTCTGGTCTTTCCTTTGCCTAGCACAAGCCTTTATCATCATTTTTGGTAACCTAGGTATGATTTTTAATATTTGCGCTCTTTCTATGCAGCTTGTTACTTCAGGTGCTCTTGTTCCACAAGCGATGCTATCTGATTTTTACAACAAACTAGCGTCGCTTCTTCCAGCTAGTTACGGAGCAGATGGCTATTACACAATTATTTTCGGTGGAAGCACTGATAATTTAATGAGTAATTGTAGCTCGTTAGGAATGATCATTGCTGTAACATTGGCCATTTCTGCTATGGTCGTTGCTTTAAGAAAATCGAAAGTAAAAAGCGAATATGAGCAAATTTCCCCTACTACTGTTCAATAATATTGTCAAAAAAGCGATGTACTAATGATGAGTTAGTACATCGCTCATGTTGTTGAACAACTATTATGTCAATGAAATTAAGGTATCCTATTAGTATGGCTTCTTGGCAAAACGAGGGGTTGATTTTCCATTCCAATCAACCATTTCGCTTCTACTATTCTGTTCGATCCCTTGACCATTTTGTTTAAATTTATCAGAGGTAAAGATCCACACTTCTTTCCGTCTCTTCATTCTTAAATCAAGGCTGTTTTCTAAAAGATTGTTGCTGTTAAAACATAAAAACAGAGTTAATCTACAAAATGTGTAGAATCAACTCTGTTTTTATGTTTGATATTTCGTAAATCGAATATTTAACTAAAGCACCCCGTTAGTTGAATAAGGAAAAATTAATTTATGTTATGGTATGGTATGGTATGGTATGCCCTTCCCCTGACTTTATATATTTTATTTGGTCTGAGTTAATAGCGGAAGTATCTCTTTAATAAAAGAACCGTTTTTAAACTCCTTAATTCTTATACCAAACCCATTGTCAGACTCATAACCTCTTATATGGTATTTAATTCTTATTGGTGTGTTTTTTTGTAATACAATAGCTGAGAAATCCCACGGAAATACCTTTAATGTTTTTCTAATATCCATAGTTGTAGCTGGACTATGTAATATTGATATTTTATTTTCCTGTTCTTTATACACGACGGCATTATCCAAGATTTTAAAACGATAGTTATTAATAAATAAAGCGGCCACATCTTCTTCATAATATAGTTCTAAAAAAACAAGTTTATTTCCTTTATCTTTACAAAATTTATTGAGAATCTTAGCCTCATCTTCAATGTTTTCGATATAGATGTATGATGAATCATATCTTATGTCCAAATAAAACACTCACTTTTTTCTGTTATTTAACAAAAATATTACCATAATCTTAAGTAATTAACCTGCTCCGTTAGTTGAAGAAGAAAAAGATGGGATCTCTGTGGAATCCCATCTTGAAGTAAAGCACCCGTTAGTTTAAGTGCGATTCATCACAAATTCTTAGATATTCGCAATTAAAAGTGGACCCCACCATATTTATTAATTTCCTCAAATTGTGCAGTAATCGAATCGAACCATATTTTCAATTATCCCCTAATTATGTTATCCTTTTGTAAGTTATTAACCTAAATACCAGGAGTTGTTATGAATGAAAACACATTCTAAAATTGGACATATCATATTTGTTTTAGGCATCTTTTCGCTTTCAATCGGATCAGCGAGATTAACTGGTGCCCTAGAATACAATTCATTTATTTCAAATAAATCTATTGCAATAATATTCATTGCTATAGGGCTTTCTGTTATGTTCATTTCATTCTTTGTAAAACCTCTAAAAGATAAATAACTTTATTGAACAATATCTTTCTGACACGATTATCATTTCCCTTCTTTCTTAATCACATTACATTTATGGTATAATCACACAAAAAGGGGTTTTATCAGAATAATGCTTGTAATATTATTTTTTATATTTGTAGTTTGGTTTTTGATTAAACTCATTAACTTGCAAGAAGAACAAAACAACTTACGGGAGGAACAAAACGAAATTCTAAGGAATATGTCCGACAAGCTAGATAAGTAGTGTACCTAGATGGGAAATCCCATCTTTTTTACTGCACATTTTCTTTCAGATATTTATTCAATGTAGTGATGGAATTTAAAATTCCGCATTGGTATATCTGTTTAAAGTAACCTTCTTCTTCAACTAACCTGCACCGTTAGTTGAAGAGCAACAATCTTTACGAAAACAGCCTAAATCAAAGAAATTTCCTTCATTACTTCTCTCCAATTCGCAAAATAGCAGCAAGTTGTTTATTCAAGGTACTTACGCTGTCCTCAAAATCTTGGCGATACCATTGAATGATTAGGCCGATGATTGCGTTTGCTTGATACGCACTATAATAATCAATGGATACTTCATCATGTATTTCATTATGAATTGTAATATCCCTTTTCAGCAGAGAGAAAATTCCATCGAATAACATGTAATAGTAAGTCAACGGCACATTTTTGGAAAAAACAATACGATAGAACATTTTAAAGCGCTCAATATGATGAAAAATACGAATAGTATTTGGATCTATTTGATTTTTATCTAATGTTGTTACTGCACGGTACGGTTCCTCATAGGAATTATACAAATCCTCCATAATTTCCTGAAAGTATTCCTCAAATAGCCCTTCCTTTTGCTCATAGTGCAAGTAGAAGGTACCTCTGTTCACCTTTGCCACCCGACAAATTTCTGCGATTGAAATGTTTTCTAAAGGTTTCTCACTTAATAAAGTTAGTAAAGCATTATGTAATGCTTGCTTCGTTTTGACAACTCTTAAATCGTTAGCGCTCATATTTTTTATCCCCTTACTAAACAGATTTCTTCATATGTGTTGATTACTGAACAGTTCTGAGTTTTTTGCGTATTGAAATCGCTTACAAATCCATTATATTATTTTAATGAACATATGTTCAATATCTAACATAAAATATCTAAGAATCGCTAGGATAATAGGAGGTTTTTGTGATGAGATTAGAAGATAAAGTAGCAATCGTAACAGGTGCAGCGTCAGGTATGGGTAAAGCAATCGCAGAAGGTTATGCAAAAGAAGGGGCAAAGGTCGTAGTTTCTGACTTGAATTTAGAAGGTGCACAAGCTGTTGTTGAAGGTATCAAAGCAGCTGGTGGCTCAGCGATCGCCATTCAAACAAATGTCGCATCAACAGAAGATTTACAGCGCTTATTTGATGAAACAATAAATGCTTATGGCAACTTAGATATTTTAGTGAATAATGCTGGTATTATGGATGGCATGGAGCCTGTCGGTGAAGTTTCTGATGAACGTTGGGACAAAGTATTCGCGGTAAATACAACTGCTGTAATGCGTTCGATGCGTATTGCAACAGAAATTTTCCTTGCTCAAGGACATGGTGTCTTTGTAAACAATATTTCTGCTGGCGGTCTATATGGCGCTCGTGCTGGGGCTGCCTACACTGCTTCTAAGCATGCTGTTGTTGGTCTAACAAAAAATACAGCATTTATGTATGCAGATAAAAATATTCGCTGTAATGGTATCGCTCCAGGTGCAGTAATAACAAACATTGCTTCTTCTATGACAAATGTGAGTCAAACAGGTGCAGCTCGCCAAGCACTAGGTTTATCTATTAACCCACGTGCCGGACAACCTGAAGAAATTGCTCAGCTCGCTATATTCCTTGGCTCAGATGAAGCGAGTTTTGTCAACGGACAAGTAATTGCTGTTGATGGTGGTTGGACAGCTTACTAAGTTTTAACATACGAAAAAGCACGCACATGAGTTTCAATTGTGCGTGCTTCTTTATCATTTATATGAAAATTTTTATACTCTTCTTGCTGGGAATAAGTATCCTATAAATGCCCCAATTAAAGCTGGTAATATCCATCCTAAGCCTATGTCGTATAAAGGTAAAAAGTTCGAATAAGCTTTTTCAATCGCATCAAAAATACCTAGTTTCGCCGTAGGAATGCTGGCCACTAACGCTTTATAACCATCAATGATACTAATAAAAATTGTAAAAATCATAGTAATCGCGTATACCGTTTGCTTATTTTTAAATAGTGATGAGCTTAACGCAAGGACAATTAAGACAATTGCTATAGGATATAAGAACATCAGCACTGGAATGGCAAACTTAATAATATTCGTTAATCCGAAGTTGGCAATTGTAAATGACACAACGCACAATAACAAAACAAACCATTTGTAGCTTATTTTTGGGAACACTTCGTGGAAAAATTCGCTACAAGATGTGATTAAGCCAATACTTGTCTTTAAACAAGCAAGGACAATAATAACTGCCAATAAAATAGCCCCGTATGATCCAAAATAGTGATCTGCCACTGCGGCAAATATTAAGCCACCGTTATCAAATGTACCAACAGCATCAATACTCGATGCCCCCATATATGTTATTAAACCGTATATTAACGTCATTAATGCCATGGCAAAAATACCAGATTTCCACGTTGCTTTAGCAATTTCCTTTCTTTCTGTTATTCCCGCACTTTTTATTGCGTTAATAACGACAATACCAAAAGCTAATGAGGCTAACGCATCCATTGTGTTATAGCCTTCTTTAAAGCCTGTCATAAATGCTGAATCGATATAGTCTCCCATTGGCTGCTGGAAATGTCCCATTGGTTTTACAATACTAATAATAATTAAAATAAATAACACAATCAAAAATGCTGGTGTTAAATATTTTCCGATATAATCCATAATTTTCGCTGGATTCAATGAGAAATAATAAACGATGGCAAAAAATACGAAGCTAAATAAAGCAAGGAAAAGTGTTGTATGCTCAGCTTGTATATATGGTTCAAAGCCAACAACAAAAGGAACTGTCGCTGTACGAGGAATCGCAAAAAAAGGACCGATCGTTAAATAGAGGGCTAATGAAAAGATGACACCGAATAACGGATGAACACGGCTCGCTAAGTCTCGCAAACCGTTACTACCTGATAAACCAATAGCTAAAATACCTAGAAACGGTAAACCGATAGCTGTTACTAAAAATCCAATTAGGCCAAACCAAAAGTTGGTCCCTGCTAATTGTCCAAGCTGGATTGGAAAAATAAGATTCCCTGCTCCAAAATACAGTCCGAAAAGCATCGTACCAATGACTGCATATGTTGAAAAAGGTATTTTTTGTTGCATTTTGATGTACTCCTTAGATGTTTTTAACTATTGCTAAATCGAAGAGATTTCTCACTACAATTCCCCTATGGTATCAGGCATTTATTTTAAAAACAATAGTTTTTTCTTTTATAATCGTTAATTGTACAATTCTTAGCTTTTAGTAGACAAAACTAAAAGAGCTGTCTGCTGACAGCCCCTTAGTTTGCTACTGACCACTCTACATGATCTAAAAACTTGTATACGTCCTCGTACACTTTTTCACGTTCTTTGTCTAATGTAATAATATGACCAGAATTTTCATACCAAATGATCTCTTTATCATCTGTTTCCACAGTGTTTAGAATGAATGGTGCACTTTCTTGATAAAGTTCATCATCTAATGAACCTTGTAATACTAATGTAGGTGCTTTGATTGTAGATAATTCATCGCGTGTTTCTGTAGTTAAACGTGTTACACCATCTAATGAATCCTTAGGTGTAATACGTAATTCATGTAATTCTGAAATAATTTGATCTTTTGATTTATTTTCAAAATGTTTATATAAACGAGCGTAATGATATAAACGTGTAAATAAGCCTTTTGAGTTATCGCGTGTGATTGGTGCACACATGGCAACACATGCTTTCACAGGAAACGTCTCTGCTACTTTTAACGAAAATACGCCGCCAAGTGAAATTCCTACTACCGCGATTTCTTCATGACCATTACTTTTTAGGAAGTTATAACCTTCCACAACATCGTTCCACCAGTCTTCTGGTCTTGTTTCAAGTAATGCTTCTGGCTCTACGCCATGCCCACTATAAATCGGTGCATGAACTGTATAACCACGTTTGGATAAAAATTCACCTAGCTTTTTTACATCTTTTGTGCTACCTGTGAATCCATGCAGTAATAGTACGGCTTTTTTGCCTCCCTCAATTGTTAGAGGTTGTGGCTTTGATAAATTCATTTTATAATATCCCCTTCACGGAAACTTGTAATTGTGTAATTTATGTGTCTATCTTAACACCCTTTATTCATAATGTACAATTTATAGTTATTATCATATTAATGTCTTTTATGCATTAATGATGTGAGGTTAATGGCTGTTATATCACACTTTCTGCTACTTTCATTTTGCATTCTTCATTTTACGTGTTCCGTTTTTTAAAAATTTTTTTATTAAGCATTAACAGGCAGTAAATGATCCCTACCGAAAACGAAGCGACAGGACAAGACTACCACCTGAAAGCAATGAGATGAACTGCCCGTAAAATGCCCGATTGGTGAAGACTAATAATCAGTGGGAAAACCTTACTGATTAAAGTTTCACTTGATGTGCCTATACTTCCTACTCTTTTACCGTTATAATGCAGTTAACTCAAAAATAACGGGAATTGAGGTGAGAAAATGGAATGGCAGCAATTAGAGTATTTTGTAGCAGTAGCAAAGCTTGAGCATATGACTCGTGCTGCTGAAGCATTAGCGATTTCTCAACCAGCATTAAGTCGTTCGATTTCAAAGCTTGAAGAGGAATTAGGAGTACCCTTGTTCGACCGACAAGGACGTTCGATTATGCTCAACCGATATGGCGAACTTTTTTTGTATCGTGTCCAACGCATGCGTAAGGAATACGAAAAAGCAGTTCTAGAATTACAGGAGCTTAATAACCCAGAGCTAGGAGATGTATCACTCGGCTTTTTACATACACTAGGGACTAGCATCGTACCTGATTTGATCCGCGCTTTCCGTCAGAACCATCCGCATATACGCTTTCACTTTACACAAAATTACTCACATTCCCAGCTTAAGCAATTACTCGCGGGAGAGTTAGACCTTTGCTTACTTGCAGCGATTGACACGGAGCCACCTGTTTGCTGGAAGGAGCTGTGGCGTGATGAGCTTTATATTATGGTACCGATCGACCATCCCTTCGCCAACCGGAAAAGCATTAAAATGAAGGAACTTGAACATGAGAATTTTGTTCTTATGAAAAAGGGTTACGCATTGCGCCGTACAGCTGATAGATTATTAAATGCTGCAGGTATCAAACCGAAGATTACTTTTGAAGGTGATGAGGTATCAACAGTAGCTGGTTTTGTAAGTGCTGGCCTAGGTGTGTCGTTACTACCTGTTGACGAAGACTTGAATCCAAATAAATTGGCGAAAATTCGTGTGGAGGATATGGTTTGTGAACGGATAATAGGTATGGCTTGGATTGAAAATCGATACCTTCCACCATCAGCAAGACAATTTCAGCAATTTGTATTCGATTTTTACGATAAAAAATAATGGAAAGCTTCTATCATTCATAAAAAATGGTCTAAAGCAGAAAAGTGAGTAACGATCGTTACTCACTTTTCTTTATCTTCATTCAGCAATGGTTTTTGTAGCGAAAGCGGAGAGTCAGCTACATAAGACTCCCACCTGGCCTAAATGGATTTTGGAAAAGTAAGCGTAACAGATGTCCCCTCATCTAATTGACTTTCAATAGATAATTTGCCTTGATAGTTGTCCATCAATTTTTGTGCAATGGATAACCCAATTCCATATCCTCCCTTTTTTCGATTACGTGTTGTAACAAAAGGTATATCTTCTTCAGGAATACCAATTCCAAAATCTTGCACAGTCAACTCATGCTGATGATAATAGATGTTTACTTTTTTTTCATCATTTGAATACTTAATAGCGTTATCGATTAATATTGTCAGTACTTGTTCAAGATGCCCTTCTGTTATTGTCAATGCTTCACCTTTAGTTATTTGAAGCGAAAAAGAGAAATCTGGATGGGTAATATGAAAATCATTGATAACTTTTTCAATAATATATTGAGGATTCTCCAATATAATTGAGACATTCTTGATTTTTTCTGAATCTAGTCTAGATAATTCTACTAAATCCTTTACCAGTTTTTCCATTCGATTCACTTCTTTTAAAGACGAATTCAATGATTTATCTAACACTTCAGGATCATTTTTTCCCCAACGATTTAACATCATTAAGTTTCCATTCAACACCGAAATTGGAGTTCTTAATTCATGTGAAGCATCTTCCACGAACTGTTTTTGTTGATTAAATGAAGTTTCTAATTGATCCATCAGTTCATTAAAGTGATTTGCTAATTCTGCAATTTCATCTTGCGCAGGCTGTACTTGCACCCTTTCTTTTAAACCAAACTTTTAAATTCTAGTAAGCGTTTGGGAAATATCCTGTATCGGCCTAACGATTTGTTTAGAAATGAATAGCGCACCTACTAAACTTAAAAAGACTGCACCAATCCCTGACAAAAACATAACTAGCCCAAATTGTGCTAATAAATTATCGAAGATCTCCATATTACGAATAATTTCAACTGCAAAATTTGTACCATTTAATGGCTCTCGATACACTAACAGTCGGTCGTCGCCTGTTTTGATTAATTCAAAGTGTCCGTTTTGAACTGAGTGAGAAGGTACTTGCAATAATTCTTCTTCACTAACAGCAATAATACTTTCCCCATTTTCATCCAATATACGAATGGTCTCTGATTTTTCATTAATGGAATGAATGAACGATTTATTTTCTTTAATAAACTGGCTAGATAGCTTTTGGTTACCATAAAGATTTTGTATAGCTATCATCTTATTTTCAACCGACTGTTCTTCATAATGAATCATCCAACTGTTCATCACAAAATATTGCAATATATTATAAGAAACGAATAAGCCAATCATCATTACAGTTGTCCATAAAATAACTTTTGTTTTTAGCTTTAACGATTTCATCATTTCATTACATACCCGATGCCACGAACCGAATGAATATAATGATTTTCATCATTTTGAAGTTTATTGCGCAAATATCTAACATAGACATCTACAACATTCGTTTCCATTTTATCATTTTGAGTTCCTCCTAAAAATTATTGTAAAGTTTTCTTACAGTCCCTATTCTGACAGGTCGTTATGAAACGTTTAGGAGAATGTTTTAAGAGTTCAATAAATTTTTAATGAGTACTTTCTCATTTTGAGGTTCACTACAAGACAATTTTTTTCAACATCAAAAACCACCTTCTCCTTAAGAAAGGTGGTTGCTGCAAAGAAATTTATTATTACTTTCCTACATATTTTACTTGATAAGAATACATATCTTTTGTATCTCCATCAATCTCAAAAAGCCCCTGCTTTATAAGAGTCATCAAGCGTTTTTCCACAAACTCTTCACTTAAATAATCATCAATTGCACCAATTGTTTCACCGATGATACGCATCGGTATAAGCCATTCCTCATTTAGTTCGGCATGTGCTCTTGCCGCACATTCCAAAATGATAGGATCCAATGCATCTTCCGCTACATGTACAATTCCATCTTGCCAAACTCGCAGTGTACTAGGGTTTTGTTTCAGCTCTTTCCATTCCTTTGCAAGTTGCTGACACTCTTCAATAGAAAACCGCTTTGCCTCAGAACGGAGCTTCATTAACAAGTCTGACGCAAGTTCCCCTGTTTGACGAATCATCATGTTTGGCTGTACACGTTTCAAGCCCTCTGTGGCATCAATCCCATATACCATACTACATTTATTGATCAACTCGCTCATGACAAAACGTAACCCAATCTCTTCATGAGTACTTTGGCTGTACCAAACCCAGACATCAACATCGCTCGGTAAACCTGCCATTTTTTTCTTCCATACTTGTTGAAGATCCTCGTACAATTCACGTTCTTCATTGTCCCTAAAGATATGGGCTTCTAACCAGCTTTTTCGTTCTTCCGCGCTACTTAGTGGACCAATCGAGAAAATCTCATTGACACTAAGCACTGACTCATCTCGTTGTAAATGATGCTGTCGTATTGCATGTTTTATCGAACCTTGTGTAGATAAGCTAAACGTTATATGTAAAATTGCCATGAAAATCCCCCTCTTTACTGTTTACTCAGCGCTATTTGTATTCCAATAAAAGTAAAAAGTACACCTTGAATCTTATTTAATCGTTTAGCAATTGCAGGCTTCCCAATAATTACTTTTCTTACTTTACCGGCAAAAATACTAAATAATGAGAATAGTATAAGCGCTTGTACTAAAAATACAATACCCAAAATTAACATCTGTAAACCTACATGGCCATTAGAAGGATTTACAAACTGTGGCAATAGTGCTAAGAAAAATAAAGAAACTTTTGGATTTAAAATATTCATTAAAATACCTTTTCGATATAACGTCATATAAGCTTGTTCATTTTGCGGTTCCAGCGTGAATGGATCACCTTTCGCGCGAAACGATTGCCAAGCTAGGTACAATAAATACGCTGCTCCTGCAAACTTAACAATAGAAAAAATAACTGTTGATTGATAAATAATAGCCGAAATTCCAAGAACAGCCGCTCCTATATGAACGAGCAAACCTGTACAGAGACCAAGTGATGTCGCTATACCCGCCTTTTTATCCTGAGTAATGCTTTGCGCAAGAACAAATAAATTATCTGGTCCTGGCATTAATGTTAAAATAATTGCTGCTCCTAAAAACGCCAATAACGTTGAAAACGTCAATACTACCCCTTCTTTCCATTACTTTTAAATAGGCTCATCAACTTAACATACGTTTTAACAAAATGTCACACCCAACTTAACTTTAGGTAATGAACAATTACTTTTAGAAAAGAACCATTATAATATGATTTTCTTTCCATTATACTACACGGCGATTCTATTTTTCTGAATTTTCACAAAATTATCTAACCAATTATGCTCGCTTAAGCAACACTTTTCTCTTTTAATACATTATAATAAATATTATCATAACGTAAAGGTGTATTATTTTGGAGAAAGAGGTGTCTGTAGATGGCAGTAAGTGATATTGTAAAGCAATATGAAGACGAGCAAGGACATGTCTATTATAAAATGAAAACACATGCTATCGAGGTACAGGCTGCACAAAATTCAGGGTTAGCGCCAGTTATTACTTATTTTATGGGTGAAAAAGAGATTACTGATGATATTCGAAGTTTGCGTTTTAGCCCTCGCCCTCCCTCAAGTTATATTCAAGATTACGATGAATTTCAAACAATGCTTTATGCAAAAGAACAACGTGCCATCAACGAACTATATGAACAAATGAGTATAAAGCCGAAAAATATGTCTTCAGGAAAACAAATAGTATGGAGCTTTTTTGTGATTGTTATGGCAATGCTCCCACTATTAGTCGCAATCTGGTGGTACAAGTAAACAAAGTTTTGTTTCCCACTCATACTTTACCCTCTCTTGTTCGGTATTACCTACTTATTTATTCTAAACTTTCTATTAACATTCCTAATCAGCTTGACAGACTTGCTAAAGTAGTGCATTCTTTATTCAATTACTTTTTGAGAAATGGAACATCAACTAAAATGAGTCCATTCAAAAAAGATGTTGAATACTATATTAAAAGCGAACGAAGACTAATACCTAGAAACTGCTTGATCAGAGAGCGATGCCCATCGGCTGTAAGGCATTGTACAAGAAAGACTAAAGAACCTACTTCGTAAAAACGTCCTAGCTAAACTAGGCGCAGTCTCAAGCGTTATGAGCAAAGTGGAATGTCAATGACGTTCAATGTAGGTGGTACCACGGAAAGCAAACCTTTTCGTCCTAATTTATTAGGATGAAAAGGTTTTTTATTTTTAATTTTTAGCGAATCTTAGCAGCAGCTAAAGTTTAAATCATAATGCAAGTGTAATGACGAATTGGAGGTATTGCTATGGAAAGAAAAAGAATCGTCGTCAAAATCGGGAGTAGCTCCTTAACAAATGCAAAAGGTGAAATTGATAAAATTCGTTTAATGGACCATGTTCAAGCGATAGCTGAATTAAAAAAATATGGTCATGAAGTATTGCTTGTTTCGTCAGGTGCAGTTGCAGCAGGCTTTAAACAGCTAGGGTACCCTTCTCGTCCCGTTACAGTAAAAGGTAAACAGGCTGCAGCGGCAGTTGGGCAAAGTTTACTTATTCAAACCTACAATGCTTTGTTTAGCATTTATGATATTGTACCTGCTCAAATTTTACTAACACGCACTGATTTTTCAAAAAAAGAGCGCTATAAAAATGCTTATGCCACATTTGAGGAATTATTAGAGCGCTCCATACTACCAATCATTAACGAAAACGATACGGTATCTGTCAGCGAATTAACCTTTGGAGATAACGACATGTTATCGGCACTAGTAAGTGGTCTTGTTCATGCCGATCAGCTCATTATCTTAACTGACATCAATGGCTTGTATAACGCCAATCCAAATAAAAACCCAGATGCCAAACGTATTGATCGTTTAACAGAGGTATCTGATGAGATGCTTGGCTTCGCAGATGGTGCAGGTTCGAAGGTCGGTACAGGTGGTATGGAATCCAAATTATTGGCAGCTCGAGCAGCTTTAAATGCAGGTGTTAAGGTGTTTATTGGAACTGGTCACGGTGCTAATAAGCTTGTCGACATCGTAGAAGGACGTGGTGATGGTACGTATGTTGAGCATGACGCGCTTGCTATTTTAACAAATAATAAACAGTGGATTGCACTCACGGAAGTATCTGGTAAAATTTTTATAGATAGCGGTGCTGAACATGCATTATTAGCAAACGGGAAAAGCTTGTTACCTGCTGGTGTATATCGTGTCGAAGGCGACTTCGCAAATGGCGATGTTGTCGAGGTCTATAGTGACAATGGACTACTGGGCCGCGGTGAAGTCTTATATTCTTCGCTCGAGTTAGCACATGCGATGGGAAAACGTACAGATGAGTTAGCGAACTATCCAATCGAGGTCATTCACCGAGATAAATGGCTAAAAATCCAAACAAATTAAGGAGGAAATCACATGACAAGTGAAGTGCAACAAAAGGGAAAGCTAGCAAAGGCCGCAAGCTATATTTTAAATATTAAAACAACTTGCGAAAAAAATGAGGCTCTCACAAAAATTGCTGAACAATTAATAATTGACCAAGATACTATCATTGCTGAAAATGCAAAGGATTTAGCTCATGGCGAGAAACAAGGAATGCCCGCTTCTACACTTGATCGCATCATGCTAAACAAAGAACGAATAGAAGCTATGTCAAGTGCCATTCAGTTACTTGTAGAATTAAATGATCCAGTAGGCAGTCTCTTAGAGCGAATAGAAAAAGATAATGGATTACTGATTGAAAAGCGTCTAGTGCCAATTGGCGTTATCGGAATGATTTACGAGGCGCGTCCTAATGTAACAGTGGATGCGGCAACATTATCATTGAAAACAGGCAATGCAGTCATTTTACGTGGTAGCTCTTCTGCCAAATTTTCTAATGTAGCTCTTGTAGCAAGTATTCATCGTGCACTTAGCAAAACGTCTATCCCTGTGGACGCTGTACAATTAATCGAGGATACAAATCGTGAAACTGTTAAAGAATTATTCCATTTAAAAAAATACTTAGATGTATTGATTCCTCGTGGCGGAAAGGCACTTATTGACTTAGTAGTGAATGAAGCCACTGTACCAGTACTAGAAACAGGAGCTGGTAACTGTCATATTTATGTGGACCAAACGGCCAATTACATAAAAACAGAAAAAGTTTGTATCAATGCGAAAACACAGCGTCCTTCGGTTTGTAATGCGGCAGAAAGCTTACTTATTCATCCTGATTGGTTTAGTAAGCACGGCAAACAGCTACTAAGTGCTATGCATCAAGCCGGTGTGACAATTATCGGTGATGATACCGTTTGTCAAGCTCTTGATTTCGCTCAGCTAGCAACAGCAGAAGACTATGCAACTGAATATTTAGATTTAAAAATAAGCGTTAAAATTGTAGAAAACGTTTATGAAGCAATCGAGCATATTAACCAATACGGCACGAACCACTCTGAAGCCATCATGACAGAGGATCAGTTAGTAGCAGATACTTTCTTAAATAGCGTTGATGCTGCAGCTGTTTATCACAATGCCTCCACTCGCTTCACAGACGGCTTTGAATTTGGTTACGGTGCAGAAATCGGCATAAGTACACAAAAATTACACGCTCGGGGACCAATGGGCTTACCAGCGTTAACATCTACAAAGTATTACATTCACGGTAACGGCCAAATCCGAGAATAATCGTAGAACGATTAATGAAAAGCCGACAGCGTATGTCAACTGTCGGCTTTCTTTCCTTATTTTTGAACCTTAAGGATTGAAAGATATGTAGAGGAGCGTGGGCGGCTTCTTTCTGAGTAGATTCTACTGTTAAACGGGTTCAGACTCTAGCTGAGCAGATTCTTCTCTTAGCGGATTCAATCTTAGCTAAAGTGATTCTAAACTCTACCTGATAGAAAAACTTTGAGAACGAAGCGAAATAACGTTAAGTCTCTCCTACTTTCACAAGCGACAAGAATGATAATAATTTTAATAGAAAGAAGGTATTGGATGAACATTTCAGCGATTATCAAACTATCTGTTTCTATGGCCCTTTTTGGCTCTATTGGATTTTTCACCGTTCATACTGGCGTACCTGCTACCGAGCTAGTATTTATTAGATGTATTTGCGCTACCCTCTTTCTAGGAGGAATGTGGCTTATAACTGGTGGTCATAAAACAGAGATATGGGATAAAAAAGAAATATTACGTACACTTATATGTGGTGTATTTATTGTCTTAAATTGGGTATTTTTATTTAAAGCCTTTGAAGAAATGTCAATTTCCATTGCTATTTCTATCTATAATTTAGCACCAATATTCGTATTAATATTTGGGGCATTGTTTTTAAAAGAAAAGATGACTATTCAAGCATTGCTAGCAACATTAACTTGTTTTATTGGCAGTATGTTCATTATTGGCTTAAATAATTTTATGTCACTCTCTGAATTTATGAAATCAGGCTTTATTTGGGCACTACTGTCTGCATTGTTTTACGCGTTTACGATGCTTACAAGTAAAACAATCACAAAGCTTAGCTCCTATGCATTAACATATATCCAAACTACAGTCGGAATTATCATACTATTGCCATTTGTCAATTTTTCGCTATTTGAAGGCTTAACGACAACAAACTGGTTATATATTTTAGGAACAGGCTTTATTCATACAGGATTTGTTTACTATTTATTTTTTGATAGTATTCGGAGCCTCTCTACTATTCTAGTTTCAGTATTAGTATTTGTAGACCCGGTTGTGGCTATATTGCTTGATATGCTGTTGCTTGATTTTATGCCGAGCTTCATGCAAACAATTGGTATTGTATTAATTTTTGGTGGCATTTTTTACACAATTTACGTACCAAAGAAAAAGCGTGTGGCTCAGACTTAGTTCTTATTAAAGGAGATTTTTCCGTGAGTAAACTTTATGCAATTGGTGAATTATTAATTGATTTTACACCTATTGAACAAAATGCTTCCCTTGCTACAGTTGAGCAATTTACTAAAAATGCTGGTGGGGCTCCTGCTAATGTTGCAGCTGTTTGTGCAAAACTCGGGCAACAAGCAGCCCTCATTACACAGGTAGGCCAAGATGCTTTTGGAGATTTTCTCGTAGAAACATTAAAAAAAGCTGATGTTGATACGAACTACATTGTTCAAACTGTTGAAGGTGAAACAAGTCTAGCCTTTGTTTCCCTGACAAGTGATGGAGGCCGTGACTTCTTATTTTATCGTCGCCACGCAGCAGATTTGCTTTACAACAAAGAGCAACTCCCACCTAATCTATTAACAGATAAAGATATTCTTCATTTTTGTTCAGTTAATTTAGTGGAAAGCCCAATGAAACATGCACATGTGGCCCTGATAGAACAGGCTCATCAGTCAAGTAGTCTTGTTTCTTTTGATCCAAATGTTCGCTTGCCACTATGGAATGATGAGAAGGCATGTCGTCAAACCATTTTAGAATTTTTACCAAATGCCCATATCGTTAAATTGTCCGAGGAGGAGCTTTTATTTTTAACAGCGATTGAGGATGAGGAAACAGCAGTCCATTCATTATTTCAAGGGAAGGTACAAGTACTCATAATTACTCGTGGAGCTGAGGGTGCAAGTCTTTATACTCAAAAGCTTCATGTCAAAGTGCCAGCTGACGAGGTCCATGCGATTGATACAACCGGAGCGGGCGATGCCTTTATTGGAGCATTGTTAGCTATTCTTCTTAGCAAGCAGATTACAGCAATCAATCTAATTGACTTTTGTAAGCAACATGCTAACCCCCTTCTTACTTTCGCAAATCGCTATGCAGGAGCCTCGACAACAAAAAATGGTGCCATTGCATCTTACCTTACTAAGCATGAATTGCCATTTAAAGATAATATGCTCTTTTGAATATTTGGGCTAGTTCTTGAAAATGAACATGGGACTAAGCGACTTCCTCTCAACTTTTGAAACGAATGGCTTATCGTGACTCAATTAGCACTTTCGATTACTTGAAAAATCCAAAAGCATTCGAACAACAAAATGGACAACTTCTCCCTCACGACAGCTTCTCATGTACTGTTGTTAAGGAGGTCTAGCAGAATAGGGCTGCTCAAAAAATAACTTGGGTAGCCTGTTTTTATTGAAGGAGAGGATACACTTGAAATTAGATTATGTTGTTGAGGTTTTACTTGAAAGTTTAAAAGATGATCACTATATTGAAGCTGTATTTTTAAGAGGATCAATGGCTAGAGAGGAGCATGATGAATTTTCAGATATTGATATTTATTGTGTTGTGAATGAAGAAAATATCGAAGCATTTTTGCCCAACCGTAACAAACATATTGAAACATATAAGAAAACATTATTCGTTGATGATATCTATATTATAGCCCCTCAACTATTAGTCGTATATGAAGATTTGATTCATATCGATTTATTTACAGTAACTCCCTCTGAAATAAGTGATCACGATGCGATTAAAATATTATTTGATCCAAATGAAATTCTCACAGTTAAACAAAAAAATACTACTTTGTCATTAACTTCACTCGAATTTCAAGATGCTGTAGATGATACTGTTTGGTATTTGTATCAATATTATTGGAGTACAAAACGCGGAAATGAGATTTGGTGTGTTCACTTACTGCGGAATAGCTTAGAACACTTCGCTAAAGTACTGCTGCATAAATATTGTCCTGAGCGAGCTTTACTTGGACTTAAAGCGTTGTATAATTCGTTACCCACTGAGCCATTAGATGAGGTAGTCGATATTATGAATTGTATGAGCCTTGTAACACATGAGATGGCAGTAAAGAAATTAGTGAACGCCTTCGAAAACGAATCAGATTGGATATTTGAACATGTGCCGAATAAAGAAAAAATTAAGCCATTATGGGAAAAAATAAAAGAGCTATTGCACTAAAACAAAATGAGGCTGGGACATAACTAGCTTCAATTAGTGAGAAATCCGAATTTGAATGAATTCAAATTCGGATTTCTCTATTTTTTTATGTTGTCTCCAGATA
>NZ_JBIVRU010000017.1:0-94659 GCF_044755845.1 Lysinibacillus sp. NPDC092081 | reverse complement strand
CGCCAGCGTTCGTCCTGAGCCAGGATCAAACTCTCCATAAAAAGAAATTTGATTAGCTCAAATTGTTTTGCTGGCATCATGTTTGATGTCCAAAATTTTGTTTCGTTCACCAACGAAAGGTTAGTTACTAAAAACTTTATTGATTACGTTTTGCTTGTTCAGTTTTCAAGGTTCATTTCCACCGTCGTTCGACGACAGGATTTAATTATATCAAAACATCAATGCGTTTGTCAATAACATTTTTTCAAAACATTCACTGTCTAAGTGACAGGAATTAAAATATACCACAATAACATTTCATCTGTCAACACTTTCAATCAAATAAGTTTTTTTAATATAGTAGACTAAGCGACAGCTAAATAATACTATCGGATTAAACTCTAATGACATTTCAAATTCCCGACTCAATCGAGGGCTGCCAACATGATAATATCGCTCCTATAAGAGTCATAAGAAAATCATTTTTACATTTTCTTATTAAGCGAATGGGGGCTTTTGTGCAAACTTTTATATAAATAACTTAATCTATCACATTAAATAAGAGCATGTTTCGATCATTTTTTTCAAAACATGCTCTTTAGATATGTTCCCATATCAAGGCTATATCGTTAGTTTAATCAAACTTAATTACAAAGCTACAACGGGCTACTCGTTTTCTGTGGAAAGTTTTGCTCTGCGACAGGAGCACTAAGTTGTCCTCCGCTACAAGGAACTAAAAATGGGGATAAAAAAGCAAAATATCAACAAAAAAATCCTTTTACCGGTCTACATTCCCCAAATCAACACACCTACTATTATTTATTCTTCTATATTGTGCAATAAAAAGCTTGTCGCCATTTGGAACTGCAAATCATTTTGACGATCCTCTTTGTATTTTTTCAACGTTTCGTTCAAACTGTTAAAGAAGGTAGTATCTAGATAAATATTATCTTCTGCTTTTGTCAATTTCTTATCCTCTCGATAAAGTTTAACAGCCTCCGCCGTCGATTCATCCAAGTAACCGTCTAAACGAGGGATTTTATAGCCTAGCTTTTTTAAAGCATTTTGCGTATAAGCAATCTCCTCACTCATGTCGCCCTCTTTAAACTTCCCTGATAGTGGATGCATTTGGAAAGCGAATAATTCATTTTGTTCAATAACTAAATTAGCCTCAATACCTTGCCCATGAATCCATTCGCGCTTTGGTGTCAGCCATTTATTTGTGGACAGTTTAAGCTCTCCACCATTTTTCAGAGACCAAGACTCCTGTACTGTCCCCTTTCCAAAACTTTTGACACCAACAAGGGAAGCACGTCCCCAGCTTTTTAAAGCGCCACTAAGTACTTCACTAGCAGATGCACTGCCCGCATTCTGTAAAACAACAATCGGTATTTTGTACATTGTCTCTAAATATTTTTCATCAAAGCTTTTTGATTCCGTTTTTAATGGTTCCATAGCACCTTCAGCATTTTGCATATAGGCAAATACTTTGCCTTTCTCCAATACTGTGCTTAGTAGCGCGGCGACGCTATGTAAATAACCACCTGGATTATCCCGCACATCAATTACTAACCCTTTTATATCTTTTCGAAGCAATTTACTCGTTTCGGCAACCCATTCATTGGCCGTTTTCTCACCAAATAGTGAGATTTCCACATAACCTATCGGAGTATTTTCTACGTTCACTACTTCGCTCGTTACTGTTTTATTGGAAATTGCCGCTCGTTCCATCGTCATTTTAATATGTTTATCTTCACTTGGACGATAGACGACAATAGTTACTTTCGTCCCCTTCTCTCCTTGAATTAATTTCATTAGTTCACTCATCTTTTTACCATCTACTCGAACGCCATCAACTTGTACAATTTCATCGAGAGAGCGCATTCCTGCTTTATCTGCTGGGGACGAACGGACTGGAGACACAACAATAAATTTTCCGTCATTTTCAGATAGCTCAATCCCAATGCCCACTCTTTCCTCGGCTAACATTTGTCGGTGTTGTTCCGCCTCTTCCTTCGAATAATAGGTACTGTAAGGGTCCTTAATAGCATCTGCCATACCACGAAGTGCCCCCTCCACTAATGCATCTTTTTTCGTACTGTAAACAGATTTTTCCTCAATTAAATTCAACGCTTCATTAATCGAGTCAACTTCTGCTACGACCGGCTCCTTTTTATCCCCTAAATTAAACCAGTCAAAATAAAATCCACTACCTAGCAATAGACTACTAGCAAGTACGCCGACACCAGCCATTATTTTGCGCAAACCTTCCCTCCTCCGTCTCTTTTACTGTATGAATTTAATTTTTCAAACATACAAGGTTAGTCTTCAAAACAATTTGTTGAATTCTATGATTTTTATTTTACGAGTATTCTATTGCTTATCTCGGATATTTGTCTTCTTAGCGCGAGTATTCTTTCGTTAATCGTGGGTATTTGCCTTTCTAGCGCGGGTATTCTATCGCCAATCGTGGGTATTTATCTTTCTAGCGCGGGTATTCTTTCGTTATTCGCGGGCATTTCCCTTCCTAGCGCAGGTATCCATTGACGAATCGTGGACGTTTTATAAATTCGGAAATATTTACGTAAAAAATCTGCTTCGTTTCTTCGTGAAAACGAGCAGATTCTTTGATGTTATTTTTTTGTTTAGTCTAATGCATCTACATAGTTTTTTAACATTTCCACATTCATTGGCCCTTTAATAGCACGTCGAATATATCCATTTGAATCAATAAAATAGGTTGTAGGAATCGTTAATATTTGATAGGCTGAGCCTGCTGAGTTTTTCTGGTCAAGTAAAATAGGGAAAGTTAAATTGAAGCTATCTCTAAATGTCATTACCGAATCTACTTTTGCGTCATCTGTAACATCTCGTTCAGCCTGTGTTAAATTGACAGCTATTATTTCTACATTATCTTTTTTAGCATATTGTTCATAATAATTTTGCATATGTGGCATTTCCGCCTTACACGGTGGACAGAATGTTGCCCAAAAGTTTAACACGACTTTTTTTCCACGAAGCTCACTCAATGTCACATCTTTACCATCCAAACTTGTTAAAGTAAAATCCGGTGGCGTATCTCCATTGTTTAAACCAATCTTTCGATCATCCATTTCTTTCCCCAGAGAAGCTGTTCCAATTTCACGATCCTTATCAATCTGCTGTTTAACATATGTACCAATCATCGCGGCTACTAATAACACGACGATAAGCAGCCCAATATTTTTTTTCATTCCTTACCTCCCAATAATTCAGTACTTTCTCTTTGAACAGAATCATTTAGATACGCCAGCAAAACGCTGTATCGCAATACCTAATATCAATAATATGACGCTCACCCCTACAGCCGGTTGCCATAAACCATGTGGCTGAAAGAGAGCAACAATCATAAGACCAATCGTATATAAAAATAATGCACGATTGATAGCTGTTATTTTCCATAATATGAGGACTGTTAGTGTACTTAGCACAAGTAAAGTAATCATTTCACTATTGGTTTGATTATCATTTAGTAACACCACAAGCCATTGATAGATCGATTGCGTTAAAATGATTGCCCAACCACAAGCAGCGATTCCAGTTGCGTCAAACTGAAATTTTTGTCGCTTCCACCAAAGCTGTAGCGATGCTGCCATTACTCCTAAAAAGACACCAATTGTTCCACCATTAAAATAAAGGAGTGCAAATGGTTGAGCGATAACAGCTTTAAAATCAGTGACAATTATGCTAAATTTCCAAACGACAATAAAGGTAAAGACTGCGTCTCCATACACCTCCGCCCATTTCTTCGGAAATTGTACCCGTACAACTAGCCATACAATGATAAATGCCACAAGAAGAGCGACAGCTGTTGCTGGTAATGTTAGTGTCCGAATAGAGAACCATTCTGTATTATTCACTTACTAAATCCTCCACAAGAAAAGATAGCTTCAGCATAGCATATAATCTTTATATGAACTGTCATTTCACACCGTGTTCAAAAATTCTCCCTGAAACATGCAAAGAATAGACTCTTGATAAACAAAAAAAGCTATACATTAGAAGAATCCTAATGTATAGCTCACGGTATTTTTAAATCGGAATATATTTTAAAGGATTGTCACTTCCGACTGCTTGTCCTCTCCATGGACCGATGTGCACTTCAAAGTGCAAGTGCGGTCCTGTTACACGTCCAGTCATACCCATCGCTGCTATTTGCTGACCTTGAGATACCTCTGAACCAACACTAACATTGAAAGAATTTAAGTGTGCATACACTGTCGTATAAATTTGACCGTTGACAGAATGTGTAATGATGACACAATTACCATACGTGCTTAGTGGAGCAGCATAGGAAACAACACCGTCAGCAGCTGCCCAGATTGGAGTACCTACACTATTGGCAAGATCGATTCCATAATGGAACTCTGAACCGCCAAACTCACGCCAGCCATAAGTCGATGTTAAACGACCATTTGTTGGTTTAATCCAAGTACCATTCGTTTGTGGGGCATTGTCTGTTGAAGATCCAGATCCAGACCCACCACCTTTATTGCTTGAATTAGCTGCCTTGGCTGCGGCAGCTGCTGCTGCCTTACGTTTCGCTTCTTGTTGTCGAGCAACTTCAGCTAAACGATTTTGCTCATCAATGATTTTTTGTTGTAATTCCGCACTAATGTCAAGAGCCTCAGAATATTCTTTCTCAAGCAATACTTTTTCTGACTTCAGCTTTTCTTGTTCTTTTTCTAATTGATCAATTAATTTGTTCTTCTCCGATTTCTGTCCGTTCAATGATCTTTTTAAACGATCAAGCTCAGTTTTTTTCTCTTCGAGCTTATGGCGTTTTTCTTCTAAGACTTGCTTTTGTTCTTCTAATTTTTGCTTGTCCTCTTTTTGGTCACGGATAATTTGGCGATCCGCTTCAAGTAATGTATTGACAGCAGAAAATCTATCAATAAAATCTACGAAGCTATTAGAACCAAGCAATACGTCTAAATAGCTAACAGAACCACCTGCCTGAATGGCACGCGCACGCTCCTCTAACAATAAATCACGCTCTTCAATTTTATGCAGAAGCTCTGCAATGGAATCTTCTAAAGCTGTTATATCATCATTTGCAGATTGAATGTCTGCCCATACATTTTTGATATTACTATTCGTTTTGTCGATTTCAGCATTTAATGTTTGAATTTGATCTAATAATTTTTGTTGCTTGTTTTCATTTGTAGAAATAGCATTTGATTTATTTTTGATGGATGAATTTAAGCCATCTTTCTTTGATTCAATTTGTTTTTTTTCATCTTTTAAATCCGATAAACTAGTTGCATACGCTGATGGAGTTTGGATAAAAAGAAATAGTGCAGATGCTGCAGCAAGTGTTTTCATTGAGTTTTTCGCCATACTTTTCACCTATTGAACTCCTTTTCGACAATTATTTTTTTGAATTTCGTTCTGTTTGAAGCCTAACGAAAACTAGATTTTTAAAAACTTACGTACTGACATGAAACTTCCCCAAATACCAATTAGTACACCGATGAGTAATAGTAGACCGCTTACTTGGTACACAAGAGGCGAGAAATCAAGTACTTGAACAAGTTCGCCTTTTAATCGAGGCGCAATAATTTTATATACATTGTGGTAAAGGGTTGCGATGACCGCAATCGGAATAATAGAACCTAAAATTCCGAGCCACATTCCTTCTAATAAAAATGGGATACGCACGAATGAATTCGTTGCTCCGACAAGTTTCATAATTTCTATTTCATCACCGCGTGCAATAATGGTAATTCGAATTGTATTAGAAATTAAGAAAATCGCTGTAAATAATAATCCTAAAATAAGCACTATCCCTACGTTGCGGCTAATATTTAAGAAGTTAAATAGTTTTTCTACTTTGCCTTCACCATACATAACGTCATATGTATACTCAAATTTATCAATTTTTTTAGCAACTGTAGCTGTTTGGTGAGGATCGGAGGCCTTCACATAAATAACATTACGTAATGGATTACTTTGCTCAAATAGTTTAAAATCGTCCCCAAAATCTTTAACTAATTTCGTTAATTCATTTTCCTTAGTCGAATAGTTCATCTCTGCGATATCTGGTAATTTCTTTATTTTTTCCATAAGCGCTTTTTCAGCAGCTTTATCTGCTGTTTCATCGATTAACACTTTAATTTCAACATCATTCTCTAAATCAGATGCTACTTTATTTAAATTCATCATAATAAGCGTGAATACGCCTACTAATATTAATGTAACTGTTACTGCACTCACTGAGGCAATAGTCATCCAGCTATTACGGCCAAGAGACTTAAAACTTTCTCGGAAGTGACGTTTTACTGTACTAAATTTCATAGCCGTAGTCACCTCCATGCTCATCACGGACAATCATTCCGCCTTCAATTGCAATTACTCGACGACGAATCGTATTTACGATTTCACGGTTATGGGTTGCCATTACAATAGTTGTACCTCTTGCATTAATTTCTTCGAATAAATTCATAATGTCCCAAGATGTCTCAGGGTCAAGATTCCCAGTAGGTTCATCCGCAATAACGACCTTCGGTACATTCACAATAGAACGTGCAATCGAAACACGTTGCTGTTCGCCACCTGAAAGTTCATTAGGGAACATTCTTGCCTTTTGCTTCAGTCCCACGAGCTCTAAAACCTCCATTACACGACGGCGAATTTCTATTGGGTCTTCCTCGATTACCTCAAGTGCAAACGCTACATTTTCATAAACGCTCAAACGAGGTAGCAGTTTGAAGTCCTGGAAAACAACACCGATTTGACGACGTAAAAAAGGCACCTTTTTATTTTTCAATTCTGCTAGATTTATGCCATTAACAGTGATTTCTCCAGAAGTAGCTTTTTCCTCGCGGTACATTAATTTAATGAATGTAGATTTACCTGCACCACTTGGACCTACAACATAGACAAATTCACCTTGCTTTATGTTAACGGAAAGCCCATTTGTCGCAACAACGCCATTTGGGTACTTCTTTGTCACATTTTTCATTTCTATCATATTTAAACCACCTAAATCTCTTACCATGTAAGAGGTATTTCGTTACCTATTATAGCATTCTATTTCTCCCTTTTTTATTACAGTTTCATTTCATTACGTGGTAGTTCTTGTTATTTCGTTATTTGATTGCCATAAAAATAGCATAAACTCGACATATAAGAAAACAGAAATCGAGTCCAATAGAGGAAAGTCGATTTCTGTTTTTAAAGTCTTCAAGCCATAAAAAAGCATTCAAGCTATGCTGTTTTGCATAACCTGAATGCTTGTTATTAGTTAGATTTGCTGCTCGTCAGTTGTTGTATAGCGTACTAAAACTGCACCTGTTTTAGACTCACCTTCGATAAATAGACGATTAGCATTCTCTACTTCTTTATCAAAACGTACTACTTTTGATAAAAATTGATCCTGTGATTCAATTTTTGAGACATCTTGAATACCAACATCCACTTTACCAAAATTCGTAACAATTTTACCGCTTAACGATATTGTACGTGGTACATACAATTCAACGGCTCCTGCGACTGTTTGTGCTTTGATTTTCGATGAATTAGTAGAGCAAGTTGTGACAACAACATGTCCATTAACCGATTTTGCTTCAACTTCATCCAATGCGCCATCTAAATAGACACGGCCATTCAATGTTTCAGCCTCTAAATCTTTACCACGAACATTTGTTAATTCAATCGAACCATTAGAAGAATCCACTTCTGCCTTTCCAAAGTTAAACTTAGAGCCTTTAATCGCACCGTTTAATGTCTTTACTTTTAATTGCTCGAAATCTGTATCTTGTAATGTAACACTACCGTTCATTAATCGTACTGATAATTTTTCTAATTTATCCTTTGGAACAAGTACTTTAACATTTACTTGAACAAGCTTTAGTTGACTTAAAATTCGTAGTGAATCTCCATCTTCTTTAACAACGAATTGCTCTAGGAAATTAGCACGTGTTTCTTCTTCACTATCATTAACAAGAGGTGCCTTTACTTTGCAAATGACTTGGAAGCTATCTCCTTCAGTAGTTTCTAATGAAAAATTGCCATTCGGTAATTCAGCAATTATTTTTTCTACATGTTCAGCTGCAACTTCTTCCGTATGTGTAAACTCGAATTTATCACCAAATGGAGAAGTGACATCAAATTCTTTGACCTTTTTTACTGCCGTATTCATCATATCCATAAAGAGTGAACCGATTTGTGTTAAATCTTTACGGAAATCTCGCATTTCTTCTTGGAAATATTTTGAGAAATCTTCATCTTTTTGCGGTTGTTCATCTTTGTGACTTTCATTTTTAAATACTGACTCTTTTTCTGTTGAGGAATGCTGGTCCTCATTTGACACATCATTCATAACATTTTGAGTGGACTTGCTAGGTTGCTCTAATGCTTCTAATAATGTAATCGCCTCTTGCGCTGAAATTGTTCCTTTTTCCACAAGTTCTAAAATTCGTTGACGTTCATTTTGCATAATTAAAATAGCCTCCCTCAGTTCGTTATATTATTTATACGATTCATCTTGTGAAAAGTTTCACCTTAAAAATGAAAATATTGGGTATATATCTTTTTTTCATTACCATAACGTGGGGTTGATTTCCGTTCCTGCTGGAATTTTTCCTAGGAGCGTCTAGCCTCCACTACAATCAACTTATCCACATGTCATACGTTTTAACATAATGTCACCCAACTTTTGATTTTTTTTGGAACACTTTCACGTTTTATCACCCAACTTCCGATTTTTATCGACATCCGCCTTCGAGCACGTAAAAAAAGTTCGCAACTCCCCCTTAGGGAGTTTACGAACTTTTTATAGTTATTGAGAAGCCTTTGCTAAAACAGCTTCCATACGCATACGATCTCTTGTTAATATTGGCTTCAAATATTTCCCTGTATACGATCCGTTTACTTCTGCGACTTCTTCTGGTGTACCTGTTGCAACAATAGTACCACCTTTGTCTCCACCTTCTGGTCCTAAATCGATAATGTAGTCTGCTGTTTTGATGACATCTAAATTATGTTCGATTACTAGCACTGAATCGCCATTTTCTACAAGACGCTGTAAAACAACGAGTAAACGTGCAATATCATGCGCATGTAAGCCCGTTGTTGGCTCATCTAAAATATAGAATGATTTACCTGTTGAACGACGGTGTAATTCAGAGGCTAATTTTACACGCTGTGCCTCACCACCAGATAACGTTGTGGCAGGTTGTCCTAATTTCATATAGCCTAACCCTACATCCACAATTGTTTGTAGCTTACGCTGGATTTTCGGAATATTTTCGAAGAATACGACTGCGTTTTCAATCGTCATATCTAAAATATCCGCAATGCTCTTATCTTTATATTTCACTTCTAGTGTTTCACGGTTATAACGCTTCCCATGACAGACTTCACATGGCACGTAAACATCTGGCAGGAAATGCATTTCAATTTTTATAATACCGTCACCACGACAGGCTTCACAGCGACCTCCCTTAACGTTGAAGCTAAAGCGACCTTTTTTATAGCCACGTATTTTCGCCTCATTTGTTACTGCGAAAACATCTCGAATATCATCGAAAACGCCTGTATACGTAGCAGGGTTAGAGCGAGGTGTACGACCGATTGGTGATTGGTCAATATCAATAACCTTTTCTAGCTCATCTATCCCTGTTATTTCTTTATGTTCTCCTGGCTTCACCTTTGAACGATTAAGCTTTTGAGCCAATGACTTATATAAAATTTCATTAATAAGCGTTGATTTACCTGACCCTGAAACCCCTGTTACTGCAACGAATAAACCAAGTGGTACATCAACCTTCACATTTTGAAGATTATTTTCCTTGGCACCTTTAATCGATAATTTACGTCCATTCGGTTTGCGTCGCTCAATTGGCAGTGGAATAAACTTTTTGCCACTTAAATATTGCCCCGTTAAAGACTTTTCATTTTCCATTACTTCCTGTGGTGTTCCAGCCGCTACAATTTGACCACCATTCACACCTGCACCAGGACCAACATCAATAAGATAATCCGCCGCCAGCATCGTATCTTCATCGTGCTCGACAACAATAAGCGTATTGCCGATATCACGCATATTTTGCAGTGTACTAATAAGACGGTCATTATCACGTTGATGCAAGCCGATTGACGGCTCGTCTAAAATATAGAGGACACCGGTTAAACGCGAGCCGATTTGTGTCGCAAGGCGAATTCGTTGAGCCTCTCCCCCCGAAAGTGTTCCTGCTGCTCGACTTAACGTTAAATAATCTAACCCTACATTGACAAGGAAACCCAGTCGTTCTTCAATTTCTCGTAAGACAAGTCGAGCGATTTTCATATCCTTTTCTGATAAATCCAGCTCTTTGAAAAATGTATCAGCTTCCTGAATTGAATACTGTGTAACTTCACCAATATGTTTATCTGCTAGTTTTACAGCTAATGTTTCAGGCTTTAAGCGATAACCTTTACAAGAAGGACATGCTTGCTGCGCCATATATTTTTCCATTTGTTCACGCACGTAATCAGACGTTGTCTCTTTAAAACGGCGCTCCACATTACGGACAACACCTTCAAATTCAATCATTTGATCTCGCACATTGCCAAACTCATTTTCATAATGGAAGTGGATTTTCTCTGTACCAGAACCATATAAAATTTTATCCATCTGTTCTTTCGGAAGATCCTTTACTGGGACGTCCATCGGGATATTATAATGATCGCATACAGCCTTTAATAACTGTGGATAATATTGAGAGCTTGTTGGTTCCCACGGTGCTATAGCATGCTCTAATAAACTACGGTCCCAATCAGGCACTACTAAATCAAGATCTACCTCTTGTGTCGAGCCTAAGCCATCACAGCTTGGACAAGCTCCAAATGGACTATTAAATGAAAACATGCGAGGCTCTAGCTCACCGATTGAAAATCCACATAATGGACAAGCATGATGCTCACTAAATAATAATTCCTCATGTTCCATCACATCGACAAGGACACGCCCATCTGCCAAACGTAATGCTGTCTCTAAGGAATCACTAAGACGTGCCGCGACACCTTCCTTCATCACAACACGATCGATGACTACTTCTATTGAATGCTTTTTGTTTTTATCAAGTTCAATTGCATCATCTAAATCACGTAGCTCACTGTCGATACGTACCCGAACAAAGCCTTGCTTTTTTAAATCTTCTAGTAGCTTTACATGCGTTCCTTTACGCCCTGACACCATTGGAGCAAGCAACTGCATTTTCGTTCTTTCTGGATAAGTTAATAAACGATCGACCATTTGCTCAATTGTTTGGGAGGTAATCTCAATACCATGATTTGGACAAATAGGCTTACCGATGCGCGCAAATAGCAAACGTAAATAATCATAGATTTCCGTTACTGTCCCAACTGTAGAACGTGGGTTACGGCTCGTCGTTTTTTGATCGATTGAAATAGCAGGAGATAATCCCTCAATCGCATCGACATCTGGTTTATCCATTTGACCAAGGAATTGACGGGCATAGGCTGAAAGGGATTCCACATAGCGACGTTGTCCCTCTGCATAAATCGTATCAAACGCTAATGACGATTTCCCTGAGCCCGATAAACCTGTTAGCACTACTAATTGATCGCGTGGAATTGTGACATTGATATTTTTTAAATTATGTGCTCGTGCGCCTTGCACGACTATTTCAGTATTTTTCACAAGCCATTCACCCTTCTACCTTCAATTCAAATATTGTATCGCGCAGCTCAGCAGCACGTTCGAAATCGAGTGCTTTTGCTGCTTCCTTCATTTCTACTTCTAGAGAAGCAAGTAACTGCTCTTTTTCCGCCTTCGTCAGCTTCTTACCTTTCGTTGCCTTCGTTACATAAGACTCTTCTTCCTCTGCCACCTGTGTCGCACGAATTACATCAGGAATTTTCTTAACAATCGTTTTCGGTGTAATGCCATGCTCTTCGTTATACGCCATTTGCATTGTTCGACGACGCTTCGTTTCTTCAATCGCCTTTTTCATCGAATCCGTCATATTATCTGCGTACATAATGACATGGCCATTGGCATTACGCGCCGCACGTCCAATTGTTTGAATGAGTGAACGCTCTGAACGTAAAAATCCTTCCTTGTCAGCATCTAAAATCGCCACAAGGGAAACCTCAGGAATATCAAGCCCTTCTCGCAATAAGTTAATGCCGATTAGCACATCATAAGTACCTTTGCGCAGCTCGCGAATAATTTCAATACGCTCTAGCGTCTTAATCTCCGAATGCAAGTACTCCACCTTTAAGCCCATTTCTTTCAAATAAGCTGATAAATCCTCTGACATTTTTTTCGTCAATGTTGTAACGAGCACTCGTTCATCACGGGCAATACGACCTTGAATCTCATCGATTAAATCATCAATTTGCCCTTCAATAGGACGTACGTCAATTTGTGGATCAAGCAGCCCTGTTGGACGAATAATTTGCTGCACCATTTCCGGAGTATGCTCAAGCTCATACGGGCCAGGTGTTGCTGATACATAAATAGCTTGATGTATATGTTTCTCATATTCTTCAAAACGTAAAGGGCGATTATCTAGTGCAGATGGCAAACGGAAGCCATGCTCAACTAGCACACCTTTACGTGCTTGGTCACCGTTATACATCCCTCGAACTTGTGGCAAAGTAACGTGACTTTCATCAACAACAAGTAAAAAATCATCAGGGAAATAGTCAAGTAGCGTATATGGCGTTGCTCCCGCTTCACGCAAGGTTAAATGACGCGAGTAGTTTTCGATACCTGAGCAAAAGCCCATTTCACCCATCATTTCTAAATCATAACGAGTACGTTGCTCTAAACGTTGTGCCTCCAATAATCTATTCTCTGCACGTAAAAGTGTTAGACGCTCCTCCAACTCTTTTTCAATATTTTCAATGGCTTTTCGCATTTTTTCTTCTCGTGTAACGAAGTGGGATGCTGGGAAAATAGCTACATGATCACGATCCGCTAGTATTTCTCCAGTTAACGCATCCACTTCGCGAATTCGATCGATCTCGTCTCCAAAAAATTCCACGCGGATACATTGTTCGTCACGGGATGCAGGGAATATTTCCACTACATCACCACGTACCCGAAACGTCCCACGTGTAAAACTCACATCATTACGCTCATACTGTACATCGACTAATTTTCGAAGCAACTGATTACGTTCAATTTCCATTCCAGTTCGCACTGACACGACCATTTCACGATATTCTTCTGGAGAACCTAGACCATATATACAGGACACGGATGCAATAATAATGACATCATCACGCTCGAATAATGAAGATGTCGCAGAGTGACGCAACTTATCAATTTCATCATTAATGCTTGAATCTTTCTCGATATAAGTATCCGTCTGCGGTACATAGGCCTCTGGCTGAAAGTAATCATAGTAGCTGACAAAGTATTCAACTGCATTATTAGGGAAGAACTCTTTAAACTCACTATATAATTGACCAGCTAATGTTTTATTGTGTGCCATAATAAGTGTCGGTTTTTTTACCTGTTTAATGACATTAGAAATCGTAAACGTTTTTCCTGTTCCTGTTGCACCGAGCAATGTTTGATGTCGTTTACCTGCAAGTACACCCTCCACTAATTCCGCAATTGCCTGTGGCTGATCTCCATTAGGCGTATATGGCGCTTGTAAATCAAATGTTTGCACACATGTCCCCGTCCTTTCCTTCCAATTTGTACATATATTTTAGCATAGCATTATTAAAATTTCGAACATTTAACGAACGAATGTTTGTAAATATTTTTTCATTTGTTATATTTAAGATGATTCTGATAGAACATATGTACTAAAATATTCAATTACAGCCTATCTATAAATAGATTACCCTTTCCAAATGTTAGCTAATCGAGATAGGAAGATGTAAATGCATAACCGAACGCTCAGGTGAGGTTATGCATTGTGATCGGGTTGGCCATAGAACTGCTCAGGTAACTTGAAAACTGATCGGGTTAGTCATAGAACTGATCCGGTGGCCGATAGAACTACTCAGGTAGGCTCAAAACTGCTCAGATCCCACGAAATTTCGATTCCCGTCTTACTATATATCCAATCAGAACCTAAACAAATTCAAGATATTCAATCACCAATCTTGGAAATAAAAAAGCAAAAAAATCCCGCCCTCCAATAAGCGGAGAGCGGGCTCGTCATATTATTCACTTGCATCTTGGTGTAAAGCTACTAGTTCGGCTGCGTATAGATGAAATGCCATTTCATCTTTTTCATCGAGTGCTCTATCTATCAGAACCATGAGCTGCTCTTCACGATGCTTACGCTGGATATGATTTAAAAATAAATCTAAATAAATCTCGTTTAATAATTTCTCTGCCTCGTCAACTTTCTTTGACTGACCAACGGCTTTTAGAAAATCTGTATACGAATAATATTTATCCAACGAATCTCACCTCGATCCTTTTCTAAATTATATGAAAATTGAATTTAAAATGCAATGCATAAGAACTGAAAATCACTTTCGATTTACTATTAATCTCTTGCTGTTTCTAGTAATTTCTTTAAGCATTTGCTTAAAACAGCAATGGTTTTCTTCTTTTATCTATATTTTCTGAATTCAAATTTGTGTTTTACACTTCAATAATAAATAGAAAAAGGAGGCTTACATATATGTCAGCAAACTACGTCAATGCATATTTAATATCTTTCAACACCTATTTACTTCAGCCAATTCAGTACGACTCTAAAATTTTCACACGGGTAATTGATAAGCATAATGAACTGATCGTCACACGAAAGCCAATGCATATATTACGAAAATCTTGTATTTCACTTGGAACAACCTATGAAGCAGCAAAACATTCCGCCAAACGCTTCTTCGGCAATCAGCATAAGCTTCCAATCGTTGTTGCTTATGATTACGGTTATCCATGTATTTTTTTCCCAACATATTCGCCAAACTCTGTCCACAATATTTGGATTGGACTTCACGCCATTGCGAATATTGTACCGAGTAAAATGGGCTGTATCGTCACACTGAAAAATAATAAACAGATTGAACTACCTATTCAATATGCTTCGATTAGTAAGCAATTTGTCAATGCATCGATGCTCTATAAGCATTACATGAATGAGCGGAAGGAGATTAGCCAAGACACTCCGTATCATCCACCTTTTTAATAGAATTTTTTCGCAGAACTAAAAAACCCCCTCAAAAGCACAATTTTACTGTGCCTCTGAGGGGCTTTCATTACCCGATTTTTGAACGTAAGTATGCATTAATGAATGGATCTACATCGCCATCCATCACCGCTCCTACATTACCTGTTTCTTCATTTGTACGATGATCCTTCACCATTGAATATGGATGGAATACATATGAACGAATTTGTGAGCCCCAGCCGATTTCCTTCTGTTCACCACGGATTTCATCTAGCTGTGCTTGCTGCTTTTCGATCTCTAATTGATAGAGTTTCCCTTTTAACATCGTCATGGCTTTTTCACGGTTTTTAATTTGTGAACGTTCTGCCTGACATTGTACGACAGTACCAGTTGGAGTGTGCGTAATACGAACAGCTGAATCTGTCGTATTAATATGCTGACCACCTGCACCTGTTGCACGATACGTGTCAATTTTTAAGTCCTCTGTACGAATATCAATTTCAATATTGTCATCGAATTCAGGCATAACGTCACAAGAAACGAATGATGTATGACGACGACCCGAAGAGTCAAATGGTGAAATACGCACTAAACGATGGACACCTTTTTCTGCTTGCAAATAGCCGTAAGCATTATGGCCCTTAATGGACAATGTTACAGATTTAATACCTGCTTCATCGCCTGGAAGATAATCAACGGTTTCGACTTTAAAGCCACGTTTTTCCGCCCAGCGTGTGTACATACGAAGCAGCATTGAGCCCCAATCCTGAGATTCCGTACCACCTGCTCCTGGGTGCAGCTCTAAAATCGCATTATTTTGATCGTATGGACCGCTTAATAGTAATTGTAGCTCAAAATCGCCCATTTTTTGCTGGAATTCTACTAATTCATTGCCTAGCTCTTCATGCAATTCTTCATCAGGCTCTTCTCGCAATAGCTCTAGCGTCATATCTAGGTTCTCATGTGTTTCCAATAAATCTTTATATTCATTAACAATTGCCTTTAAGCCATTGCTTTCATTAATGATTACCTGTGCGCCTTGCTGATCATCCCAAAAGCCTGGCTCAAGCATCAATTCATCTAATTCCTGAATGCGTGCCTCTTTGTTTTCTAAGTCAAAGAGACCCCCTAAAATCCGCCAATTTTCCGGCTGAAGTGTCTAACGCGTTACGTACATCTGCTAATTCAATCATTGTTAAATCCTCCGAACATTATTAATGGGGCTATCTTTTCACTTCTATGATAACCACCTAAGCTTTTAGAAAAATCAGTACAAAAAATGATTTTAAAATACTCATACTTCATTTTTTCAAGCCCCGTATCTCTTTATTATAACGTTTTTACGGCGGAAAACATACTTTTTTACAATACAGTATAGTGTGTCAATCATTTTCAGCTTCATCTTCAAAGATAACGTTGTTCGCCATTTGTCGGAATACTCTACCTTGATCATATTGAACTAGTAAATGCTTCATTCGTTTCTCCAGTTTATATTTTAGTAAAAACGCTCTTTGAATTCTGGATTCAAATGCTCTGACACTTAGATCCACATTAAATTTATAGCCGTTCATAAAAACTACTTTTGTATGCTTATTATCTACAGCTTGATAGTCCTCGATATGATGAACAGCAAACCATTTACATTCAGGTCGTAAATAAGACTTACTTGGAAACCATACAATATTACTTCGTTCATGAACAACTATGGGATTTTTATTCAACTTGCCAAGTATCATTTTCGAGCCATCGAAAGCCCCTCTTAAGCTTGAACCAAAATAACGTAGATTATAATCCATTAATTTTGTCGGTGCTAATTTTGAAATATATTCGTTATCCCTTTCTATTACGCGTGTGCACAAGTTTCCATGGGCATCATACTCCGGTATATACAGCATCGTTTCACTACTCATAATGTCATCACAATGCATGTTAATCCTCCTTAAAATAATATTTATTTTTTCTAGTAAAGAGGAGTATACTAATAAATATATTGGTATACTCCAATGTATTTCCTCGAGAAGGTCTTACCAGGACTCCTATTCTCGAGGATTTTTATATCCACACATGAATCATCCCCTTATCTAAAGAAAATAAGTTTGAATTTTCAAAATTTTCATACTATTCGTATATACTCATAATAAATCAGAAAAAAGTTATAAACATTACCCTTTTTATTGAACTATTTACCTATTGTTGTAGTATTATGTATCTTTTTCTGAATTTTCTAATATCCCAACAGATTTAAGCTCTCTATCAAAACATAGAAAAAGACCATTTTAACATTCAGTTAAAATGATCTTTTTCATAATCGTTAACTTATTGAGCTGCACCATGGCAGTTTTTAAATTTCTTACCGCTTCCGCACGGACATAAATCATTACGTCCGACATTTTCAGCCTTACGGACAGGTTGTTTTTTCGGAGCTGAACCGCCATCCTCTTTCGGATTAACAGCTTGACCTTTTGCAACTTCCTCACGCTCTAAATTATGATGGATTTCTGCCTTCATCGCATATTTTGCTACATCTTCGCGAATGGAAGCGACCATATCCTCAAACATAGCAAAGCCCTCTTGTTGATACTCACGAAGCGGGTCATTTTGACCATAAGCACGAAGATGGATACCTTGACGTAGCTGATCCATAGCATCGATATGATCAATCCACTTCGTATCAATTGAACGTAATAAGATAACCTTTTCAAATTCACGCATACGTTCTGGCGTAAGCTGTTCTTCTTTTTCATCATAACGTACTTGAACAGCGTTAGAAATTAGCTGGTTAATCTCTTCTGCGGATTTACCTTGGAAATCTTCCACCTTCAGATCGCCTTCATCTAATAGGTTTGCTGCAACATAGTCATCAATTGCTTTTAAGTGCCAATCCTTTTGCTCACCTTGTGTATACAATGCGACAACGTTGTCGATCGTTTCTTGAATCATAGACTCAACAAGCACACGCATATTTTCTGTTTCTAATACATCGTAACGCTCTTTATAAATAATCTCACGTTGCTGACGTAGCACATCATCATATTGTAATAGACGTTTACGAGCATCGAAGTTATTACCTTCAACACGTTTTTGAGCTGATTCTACTGCTCTTGAAACAACTTTAGATTGTAGTGGCTGTGAATCGTCCATTCCTAATTTCATCATCATGGATTTCATATTATCAGAGCCAAAACGACGCATTAATTCATCTTCTAGTGACAGATAGAATTGAGTAATCCCTGGGTTCCCTTGACGACCAGAACGACCACGCAACTGATTATCGATACGACGAGATTCATGACGCTCCGTACCAATTACCGCTAAACCGCCAAGCTCCATTACACCTTCTCCAGGCTTAATGTCTGTACCACGGCCAGCCATGTTCGTAGCGATTGTTACTGCACCCTGCATACCAGCATTCGCAATAATTTCGGCTTCACGCTCATGGTTTTTCGCGTTTAATACGTTATGTGGGATTTTATGTTTATCCAATAAATTCGAAATTATTTCAGACGTTTCAATGGCGACAGTACCAACAAGAACAGGTTGTCCTGCTTTATGGCGCTCTGCAATATCTGCCGCCACCGCTTTATATTTTCCATCCATCGAAGCAAAAATTAAGTCTGGACGGTCATCACGAGCTATCGGCTTATTCGTTGGGATCGCCACAACACTCATATTATAAATATTACGGAATTCCTCTTCTTCTGTTTTCGCTGTACCTGTCATACCTGCAAGCTTTTGATACATACGGAAGTAGTTTTGGAATGTAATTGTCGCCATCGTCATCGATTCATTTTGAATCTCTACGCCCTCTTTGGCCTCGATCGCCTGATGCAGTCCATCCGAGTAACGACGACCTTTCATTAAACGACCTGTAAAGCCGTCAACAATAACAATTTCTCCATCCTGAACAACATAATCAACATCATTATGCATACTTACGTGTGCCTTTAACGATTGGTTAATCGCATGGTTTAAACGTACATGTGTTAAATCAAATAGGTTATCGACGCCAAATGCTTTCTCTGCTTTTTCAACACCAGCATCTGTTAACGTAACACCTTTTGTTGACTCTTCATATGTGTAATCCGTTTCCGCACTTAGCATACGACAAAACGCATTAGACTGTTTATAAAGCTGCGCTGATTTCCCAGCCTGACCCGAAATAATTAATGGCGTACGCGCTTCATCAATTAAAATCGAGTCAACCTCATCGATTACCGCATAATGTAACGGACGTTGTACACGTTCTTCTTTATAAAGCACCATATTATCACGTAAATAGTCAAAGCCAAGCTCATTGTTTGTACCATACGTAATATCAGCTTCATAGGCTGCACGCTTTTCTTCTTTTGTCAGGCTGTTCAAATTTAAACCAACCGTTAAGCCTAAGAAATTATACAGATGTCCCATTTCCTCAGCATCACGACTCGCTAAATATTCATTGACTGTCACAACGTGTACGCCTTTACCAGTAATGGCATTTAGGTAAACAGACATCGTAGCCGTTAACGTTTTACCTTCACCAGTTTTCATTTCCGCAATATTACCTTCATCTAATGCCGCAGCACCCATAATTTGCACACGGAATGGGTACATCTCTAACACACGTTTTGACCCTTCACGACAAACGGCAAAAGCTTCCGCACGAATCGAGTCTAAATGCTCTCCGTCGGCATAACGTTTTTTAAATTCTTCAGTTTTCGCTTGTAATTGATCATCTGAAAGCTGTTCCATTTGAGAAGCGAATCCCTCAACCTGGTCAGCGATTTTTTCTAATTTTTTTAGTTCACGTTTATTGAAATCAAATAATTTATTTAATAGGTTTGCCATGAATTTTTTCACTTCCTATATAGTCTCAACTATCATTTTACCATTGTATAACAGATTCATGCAAACAGAGTCCTTAGCATGAAAAGAAATCATATCAATTTAGTGAAAAGATATACCAGCATTCATCCCACCACGTATATAGGTAGTAATTTCCACTGAATGAAGATAAAAAAGGCTCCCGCTTTTCGCGAGAGCCCTTGTACATAATAAAGTTTAAGTTGTTTCAATTAAGCCGTATTTACCGTCTTTGCGTTTGTAGACAATATTTGTGCCGTTTGATTCTGCATCTGTAAAGATATAGAAATCATGCCCTAGCATATTCATTTGTAAAACAGCTTCTTCTTGATCCATCGGTTTTAGATCAAATTGCTTTGTGCGAACAATAGAATATTCTTCGTCCTCTGTTACTGCATCAGCTGCTGCTTGAGAAGTAGCAAAATAAAGGCCTGTACCTTCGCGCTCACGGAATTTACGGTTTACCTTTGTTTTATGCTTACGGATTTGACGTTCTAATTTATCAACGATTAAGTCAACCGCAGCATACATATCATTATGACGCTCTTCTGCACGAAGAGTTAAGTTCTTCATTGGAATTGTAACTTCCACTTTAGTTTGCTTGTCATTATAAACCTTTAAATTTACGTTAGCGTTGGCGTTAACATCTTCGTTAAAATAACGTTCAACTTTCTCGATTTTGTTTTCAACATACTCTCGAATAGCTGGAGTTACCTCAATATTTTCACCACGAATGTTAAAGTTTAACATGTAAACTCCTCCTTTATAACTGCTATACTATATATTTCTACACAAGTGTGTGAAATTCCTCTAAAATAATTCTTTTTTTCACAAAAAAATTTATTCCTGCAATAATGGGCAGTATAGGCGAAAGCAAAAGAAGTTAGGCAAGGGATGAACAAAATCCATCCCCCACTGATGAATGTTTCACTTTACGAATGAATATTATTTAGTTTTGCCTCTTCTGCTTCTTTTCTTCGGCGTAGCTTTAACTCTTCGACAATCAAATCTTCAACTGACTCTTGATTATTGAAATTCACACCATACTGCTTGCCATTACCAAAAGGACGGCTCCAAATGACTTCTCCATAAGCTCGTACCTCTCTTGTATCAAGAACAAAGCGTAAATCCAAAGGACGAGGATTGGCACCTAAATCCACCTCAGTAAACATCTTCAAACCGCGTGGACTAATATCAAGCAAGTCAGCCATTGCTGTTTGCGCTTGATTGACTCTACCATCCTCATATATTGCAAAAGTCATTTTAACAGGCTCATCGAACTTAAATCGAAAACCTTCTTGGCGTTTAAATATCATCTACCCACTCCAATACTATTCTAAACATCTATTTAGCTTGATTATGACACGATGCATGTTTTTCATCTAGAGGGAATAAGTAACATATATCGCAGGATAAAGACCTATTTTATGACTAATTAAACCGTCGCCTTTCGTATGACATAAATGTCCGTGTCTCGTATTTGTCGCAAAGAAAAGAGACCATCACGAATCGATGGTCTCGATGTTGTCTAAATTTGTCCTGTGTTTCCCTGACCGAATTGCTGCTGTCGATTGATGCGAATTACTTCCTTCCATGTATCACGGAATTCCGTCACTAATCCCTCAACTTCTTCAATAATAGCGACATCACTTTGAATATTTGCTTCGACTAAACGGCGATTCATATATTCATAGAGAGCAAACATATTTTTTGATATTTCGATGTCCATATTTAATGTCGCCATCAGCTCGCTAATAATTGCTTGTGCTTTGATAAGATTTGTATTTTTATCCTCGACATTTTTTTCTTGAATGGCATGTTTTGCTTTATGCAGGAACTTTAAACAACCATTATAAAGCATTAACGTCAGCTCACCAGGGGAAGCAGTTGTAACACTATTTTGTTTGTACGCATTTTGCGCTGTTAAATTTGCTGCCAATAAAGGACAACTCCTTTGAAAGGTTACTTTTTTACTAGTTTAAACCATTTAACGAAGAAAAGCTAATAGGTAAATGTTAATTCTTTTTGTCATAATACATACCATCCATCACACGAACATTCGAATATGGATCGAAGTATTGTCCTTCACTTTTTTTCGTTTTTTGTAGGTTTGCCATATCCTGCTTTACGGCGCTCATGACAGCAGCCAATCGTTCTTTTATCCCATTATCTAATTCAAGTAACGTTCGATGAATGCGATTCTGTTCGTCGAATTGAAAGCCTTCTTGAACCAAACCTTCAATAATCTTTCCACGCTTGTCTAACAAACTGTTGATATTATCAATATATTCATCGCGCTCTTCACCTTTTGGAATGTCACCCAAAAGTTTAAATAAATTAGCTGACGCCTGCAATAGCTGTTCTATTAGTTGCATAATTTTCTCCTACTTTGCTAATTAGTAACGACCGCTAAAACCTTAACCTTATGAGAACATACTCGATTGCTGGTTTGCTTTATTGATTGCTTGCTCCATAGCTGTGAATTGCTTCCAGTATCGAGCTTCGACATCTCTTAGTTTAGCTTGTAATTTCGTCATACGCGTATCAGATTCATTAATCGCAATACCCAAACTAAATGTATTGTTAACAGCTCCTTCTTTCCCCGCCTGTTTCTCAATTTGAGTTGTCATTTTTTTCATTTCATCGCGTAAACGCCACGCAATTCCACGACTATCTCCTGCTGCAGTAACACTACCAGTTTGAGAGAACATTTTAAACACTTGGTCTGGGTCTTTTTCTAATGCAGCATCTAGTTTATCTTCATCAGCAATAACAAGCTTACCATTATTTTTCATATCTTTAGATGTAGTAATACCAATTTCAGCTAAAGAATCCATGAATTTATCTCCTAGGCCTGCAACACTACCCATAAATGTTTCGCGCATTTTTGCCATTCCATCTCGCATAATTGAATCACTACGCAATAAACCACTCTTCGCTTTTTCATCCCAAAGCTTTTGCTCATTTTCACTCATATCTTTACGCTGCTCAGCTGTTAGTGGTGCATAATCACGATATTTACTTTCTTTTAGCTGTTTATTAAACTCATCAATCATTTCGTTATATTTTTCAACAAACTCCTTGATTTGTTCCTTTGCAGCCTTTGTATCAGTAGTAGCTTGCATTGTGACTGTGGGTACTGTCGAACCACCTGTTGGCGTATTGTTCTTTACTGCTTCAGCATTAGCATAAGCTTGCTCCGCATCTTTTTCACGTTGCAAGCCAGCTGCATAGTTGTTTTTTGCACTATCATAACTTGCTTTTTCTTTTTCATAAGTAACTTGCTTTGTCGCAATATCCTTAAACTCAGTTAGTCTAGTGGAATCCTGTGAAAGGAACTGTAATTGTTCTACCTTTGTATCTTTCAGCATGGTTTTTAAGGAGCCGTCTGCAAGCTCATTAATAGCAGTTGTAATTTCTTCTGTTGTCTTACCGTTCATGCTATTTAAAAACGTAATTGCCTCATCATTTGTAAGTAAATTTTTATTTGTTGCTTTATAAAGTCTCTCATCCGCTTCTTTATTCGCTTGATTGCGGAAATTCTCAAGGCTACCTGCATTATCTTTCAGTCTTGCTAAATCTGCATCACTGTAAACGCTGAATTGGCTCATCGCTCTTAGTGTATCGAAATCATTATTTTTAATAGCATCAATATCATTATCACTTAAATTCGCAATACGATTTTTATCAGCAAAATCTTTGTAAACTGATTGCTCATGCTCAGTTAAAGTTGAAGCAAATTTACCATTGTATGCAGTATCATAATCTGTCTTAAATGTGCTAGGAGGTAATGTAGCATTTTTCAATTCATCTATCGTAGAAAAAGAAGTACCAAAGTAATGATTCGCAGCATCAATGTACTTTTGAGTAAGCCCATTTGGCCCTGTCATAGCATCTTGTGCATTTTTAAGCTCTTTTTGTGCTGCCTCATATTGTTTTAAAGCAACGTCACCAGCATTAAAAGTATCTTTTAATGTCATTTCATAACCTGAAATCATAAAAGTGTTAGATGAACGCTCTGTTTGAATACCGTTCACTTCAAACATAGCATTCTTACCATTGCTAGCCAATTTGCCATCTGTTGATCCGAAGCCTAGTTTACTAAATACTTCCAATCCGCCTGTAACAACAATTTCACCTTGTCCACTTTTTTCACTACCTGTGTTTTTGGCAGTTAAGGATAATTTTCCACCTTCAAATAAAGCAGTAACACCTGCACCACTATTGTTAATTGTTTTTACTAAATCATTGATGGTCATATCGTTATTAAAATTAATTTTTGTTGCCTCTGCCGTTAATCTACCATCCTTACCAATTGATTGGATAGAAATCGAATTTTCACTTAAATTTAGCTCACTTACTTTCGAAGTACCTGTATATGGCGTCTGGTTACCTACAGTTTGAGCTGCAGAAGCTAATTGTGATACACCACCAATTGTAATATTACCAGTTGCTCCTGCAGTAGCTTTTACTGATACTAAATTTTCATTTGATGACGTTGCTGTTTTTTGATTCATTTTTCCTGAAAGAATCATTTTATCTAATAAGAAAGTATCAAATGTTTTTAACTTTGCATTCACATTGCGATATGCATCACGTTTCCATTCTAATATTTGTTTTTGTTGAAAAGCTTTATTCAAAGGCATACGTTCTGCCTTCATTAATTTCTCTACAAGTGAATCAATATCCATACCAGACGCTAAACCGCCAATTCTTGTTACCATACTCTTTTCCTCCTCATTAATATTTTTATATTTTCTTGTCTACAATCATACCAAGCATTTTCTGCATCTCATAAAATGCGTCCAATAGCTTTTTGGGAGGTATTTCTTTTACTACCTCCTCGGTATCTTGGTCAACCACCGTCACATAATATCGTTCTAACCCTTCATGATATACAAACTTTGCTGCGCTGTGTGTAGCTTCTAACATTTGATTCATTGTATTTACAGCTTGTTGAACTTTAGCCTTAGTTTCCTCAGCATTTTCAAGTAATTGGACTTGTTCAACTTTAGATGTAGGTATTATTGAAACTTCACTACCTTGATTCGTTTCCCCCTCAACTGCTGGTTTATTTTTAATACCCGTTTGGATTATCGCCTTTGCATCCATATTAGTATTTTCTGATATACGCATGTTTCCCATCCCCCTTGATTCTCTTACAAGCGTTACTAGAGATAATATCGGATAAAAAAAAAAGAATTTCAGTTTTTCCATAAATCATGAATAAAAAACTGAAATTCTTATAGTTATAATGGCGTTCTTAGGGTAAAAATCGAAAAATATTATAAATAATATTATTTCTAGTCTTATACTCCTAGGATTGATTTAACTCACCATTATGACAAACATGCGTTCCTGTGTATTAAATCCAGGATATTCCACCCCTCCTTACATCTTGTAAAAAAGAAGGTATGTTAAATTAATTGTCGAATTCATTGCTCATCCATCGCATTAATTGGATTTATTTTCATTATACACAAATCAAATTCATTTGCTCTAATTTGCGGACAAGGCGACGCATATTGTTAAAGTTACCATAACCTGTATCTCCATCAAGCAAGATTGGGATATCTACAGCGTCGCTCATAAATTCAACTACGTCTAAAACCTGGGTCCAAGAGGCTTCATTGTTGTCACGCACACCAAGTGAAGCAGAAATTGATAAACCACTCGCCCAAATGCCCTTTAATCCTGCATTTTCAACAATTTTTGCTGAGAGACCATTATGGGCTTCCATTAAAAATTGTGTACTATTTGATAATAATAACTTCTTTAGTTTCATATTAAACCTCTTTTTTAAATATTATTCTACACAAATAAGGATCTTCACCATGATAAACTGAAAGACCCCGCCCTTTAACTAGTCGATATATAGAAAAATGATTTTCTAACATTTTTTTTATAAAAATATTTGTATCTATATATCTTCTATAGTGATTATCGTGAACCTTATATAGTTGATAATCTTCTTTTGTCCTAAACTCACTTATCAAATCGAAATCCTGTTTTATAACTTTTAACAAGGATTCTATTATTAAACTTTCTACTTGCTCTGTAATAGCATGGAAAAAAAAGCGAGTATACAATAATAATTTTTTATTATTTTTTTGTAACTTATCATTAACATCCATTAACAGCCTAGCTAATTCCTCTTTCTCTGATAAATTTACGCATTTAAAAGACAGGTTAGGGGACGTTATCTCTTTATTTTTTGCAATAGCCGTTTCTGAACCATCGACTCCTATAACTTCAAAACCTCTGCTTGCAAAATATCTACTATCAGCTCCTTCCCCACATCCCAACTCTAAAATTAAATATTCTTCTGGTGAATATCCTACTACAAACTCACTTCGACTAAATGAAGAAGATTCTATATTTGAATTTTTTTCTGAATAAAACTCATTCCAATAATTTCTATTTTTATACATAAAGGCTCCTTTAAAAATTAACTAATTTATTTATTTGTTTTATTACTAATAATTGATCTGATTCAGTAATTAAAATATGTAAAGGCAATGTCAAAGCATATTCATACCATTTCTCCGCCTTCGGACACAGTCCTTTTTGATAACCCAATTGCTGATAATAAGGATGCCAGTAAACAGGAATGTAATGCACGTGCACACCAATATTCGCTTCTCGCATGGCTTTAAATACTTCTTTACGATTAACATGTTCAGGCAACTGTACTGAATATAAATGCCATCCTGATTCTGTATTAGGCAAATTATAAGGTACTGTGATACCTTTTACATCCTCAAATAGCTTGTTATACATTGCCGCAAGCTCACGACGTTTAGCAATAAACTTATCAAGCTTTTTCATCTGAGAAATACCTAATCCAGCTTGTAAATCTGTCATTCGATAATTGTAGCCAAGGTCGGTCATCTCGTAATACCAATCACCTTGTTCCTGCGCATATGGTGTTTGCTCAATACCATGACTGCGGAATTTCAACATTTTTTTATAGTATTCCTCACTGTCTGTAACAATGACACCACCCTCAGCTGTAGTAACAGGCTTTACAGGGTGAAAGCTAAACATCGTCATATCAGCAAGTGTGCCTACTTTACGACCGTTATATGTAGCACCAAGCGAATGTGCACCATCTTCAATCACAATTAAATTATGCTTTTTGGCAAGATCCATAATCGGATCCATATCTGCTGGTTGACCCGTAAAATCAACTGGAATAATGGCTTTTGTCCTTGATGTAATATTTTTTTCAATTTCTTTAACGTCAATGTTATATGTCTTCTCATTAATATCAGCAAAAACAACAGTACCATTCATGTAACGTACACAATTTGCACTTGCCGCAAATGTAATCGGGGAAGTGATAACCTCATCTCCTTCACCGACTCCTGCTGCATAGCATGCCCCATGTAATGCGGCTGTGCCGTTTGAAAATGCTACCGCATACTTTGTACCAACATAATCAGCTATAGTTTGTTCAAACTCTTCGATTTTGGGACCTGTCGTTAAAAAAGGAGAACGCAATACATCCACTACTGCTTGAATATCCTCCTCATCAATAGCTTGGTGACCATAAGTTAATAAACGCCGCATATTATTCTCCTCTATTTATTTTCATTTATATAAAACGAGTATTTATTTCCTGTTTAAGACTAGTACTATTAAATCTGCCTTTATGATTATGTTCTCCAAAACTCATGTTGGGATTAGGTTTTTCCCACTCTCCATATGTTGTAGAAAGATATTCTTCCACCTCATGATAAACATTCGCATTTATTCCAAAAACGCCTATACACTCTACTCCACCGAAATGCTTTATATTAGCTGAATTGATTCTATTGAATACTTCATTTCCTTTTTCATCCCAAATATAAAAATCCACCGAGACATAGCATGCTTCATTGATATATGCTGTAGGCTTAAGTTTTATCTCCACTATTTTAGAATCTTTATCTTTAATCAAATCTACATGCCAATCTCCATTAATTTTTGCATTCATATCTGGAACTATCTCTTTAATAAACTCTAATAATTCGCTTATATACTTTCTAGATATAGATAAATCAATATCATCATCCCAAGGTATAAAGTCCCCATCTCTTTTAAAGCCCAACAGAGTTCCGAAATCTAAATAGTAATTTATTTTATAATTATTGAGTTTTGTTAACAGATAAATTAATGTTTTTTTAGCGTATTCATATTTGATAGGATTTTCAAAAGTAATAGCGTCTCTAACAATCAGTCTTTTGGGTGCTCCTTCAATTAACTCTGAAGAAATATTATATTTTCGAATTAACTCTTCCTTAATTTCCAAATAAAACATGCTAGCAATTATAATTTTTGAAAACTCTCCAGCTGTTAACTTTTCTTTTATTATATCTGGTGGTATTACCGTTTTTTCATAGACAACCTGTCCCCATTTTTCTGAATTCCCATCACTAACATATATAACCTCATAATCAATTTGATTCTTTAAATAATTTTCTCCACCTGATCCTGCTCCATAAACTAATACTCTTTCTTTATTTGCTTTTTTCATCATTAATTAATTACTAACTCCCAACTTACAGGTGTACCCATTTTAGCATCCTGTTTAATCGTTTTCCCTAATAATAATTCATAATACTTTGTAGGTAAGCCTAGCCCAGGACGTACATCCCTCAAGTTTTCTTTAGTAAAGACATCGCCTGCCTTCATATCTTCGCCAATGTAAAGGGACCGGCGGTCATTATATGATTTTATTTCCGCTTCAGTTGGACCATATTTCACTTCACCCATAGATTGCCATGCGCGTTCTGTTTCTTCTACTAACATTTTTAGCTCATGAGGCTCCATTGAAAAGGTTGCATCTACACCGCCTTCTTCTCGTGATGTTGTAAAGTGTTTTTCGATAACTGTCGCACCTAACGTTACCGCCGCAACGGAAACGCCCACACCCATTGTATGATCTGACAAGCCCATCTCGACATTAAACAATTCACGCATATGAGGAATGGTTGCTAAATTTGAATTTTCTGGTGTTGCTGGATATGTACTTGTACATTTTAATAAAATGATTTGGTCATTTCCTTCTTCTCGGGCAGCACGTACAGCCTCATCTAATTCAGCGGCACTTGCCATACCTGTTGAAATAATCATCGGTTTTCCTGTGCGAGCCACCTTTTTAATTAATGGAATATCAACATTTTCAAACGATGCAATTTTATAAGCAGGTACATCTAACGTTTCTAAAAAATCAACAGCTGTTTCGTCAAATGGTGAGCTAAACACAATTAAGCCTAACTCTTTAGCACGATTAAATATCGTCTCGTGCCATTCCCATGGTGTATAAGCTTGTTGATATAATTTATGCAAAGACTGACCTTTCCATAAACTTTCCTCATTTGAGATAAAAAATTCGTTAGTATGCACATCTAATGTAATGGTATCTGCTGTATACGTTTGTAGCTTTAATGCATCTACCCCCGCTTTAGCAGCTAGCTCTACTAACGCTAATGCACGCTCTAGGGAGTGGTTGTGGTTACCTGACATTTCTGCAATAATAAATGGTCTTGTATGACGCCCTATTTCACGTTCTCCAATTCTAATCATCGTATCAACTCCAATATTTCATTTAGCCATGGGTTTGGCTGATTATTTGCCGTAATTTTATGTCCTATATCACTTATAGTTTGTAATTCATTCATAGATAAGTTGTTTAATACGTCTCGATAAGTTTCGATTGTCACTTGTTCATGCCAACCTAGGTTAACGCAAGCTCCCAAATCTGCTGCATACATAGTACCTATACGCTGATTCTCTGCTACAATTGTACACGCTGATGGTAAACCAACATAACAACGCTCCCATGCCGTTGCCCCGCCTGCTCCTAAAGAAAAATCGGCTTTACTCATAAGATCGGCCATGTAATTAATTTGTTGATGATAATAATAGCCTCGTCCTTCACAAATCTGCTTAATCTCTTCTTTATGAATGTTTCCGTTTCCGACCACTACGTCAATATGAGAAAAATAAAAACCCCTTAATGCTTCTAAAACCTTTAATGTTTCAGCTGAAGGATCGGAGCCTCCCATAAAAACAAGAACACGTTGCACATCTACTATATTTCTCTGATAACGAGCTTGAATGAATTCCTTACGCGTTATTAAATATTTTGGTCCTAGTAATTTCATACAATTTTCATTAACAAGTGAATCGTATCTTGTTTCATAATGAGGAATAACATTTTGGTCTAATAGTAGATCACAATCGTGCTCACGATTGGCAAGGTCATCGATAATCATGATTTTTTTCGCAAACTTACGTATTAATCGCTCTTGCGCGGCACCCATTTCATAGTGATCTATAATATATAAATCTGCATTTTCATAAGAGGAAATATTAATAAAGCCTTCTTTTTCAACAAATTCAATTAAATTTCCAGGCAAATCATTCATTAGAAATTTGACCTCACACTGCTGTTTTACTAGGCTATGCGCAATAGTCAAACAACGCATCACATGACCGCTACCAATAGCAGTCGACGCATCCGCTACAATTATTACTTTCTTCATTACACCACCGGCTTTTGTTCAATATGAGCATTTATCTCAGCAATTTTTGTATTGTCTTTCAAAAACCGTACTACTTCTGCACTCGATACATATTGATTATTAAAATGGTTTGCAACAGCCTGGCATAATTCATAATCATCTTTAGTATCTAATGTAATACGCAATTGAGGCTCTTGAATCAGTATACTTGGCTCATAACTAATGCGTGTAAATTGATTTTTATATTCATAAGCATAATAAGTTACATGCTCACGATGACGTTCTTCTGTTTTTCCATTATTAATTCGCTTTAAAGCGTCATATGAAATAATTTCAACAGCTAAGCCTCGTGGTAAAGGCTTAGCAATATCAACTATCTCTACAGGATTTTCTTTAATAGCTTTAACCATATCTGTTGCTAATTCATAATCTACAAAAGGACAATCGGAAGTAACACGCATAATATAATCGGTTTGGTATGGCTCCGCTGCTTCAACGTAACGAGAAAGTACATTTTGTTCTGAGCCACAGAAATAGGCAACCTGATGTTGCTCACACCAATTAACAATTGCACTATCTTGCGGTAATGTAGACGTAGCTACTATTACCTCGCTAACACCTTCAATTTTGCGACAACGATCTACGACATAACTAAGTACATCTGTATCACCTAAAGGCTTCAAAACTTTTCCTGGTAGTCTGGTAGAGCCTACTCTTGCTTGAATAATTGTTATAACCATCACTTTAATTCACCTTCTATTCGAAAATCTTGCCATATTTTCTTTAAAACATGTGGTAATTCTCTTAAACATTCAATAACATACTCTGCCTCATGTAAATCAGAAGGCACTTGGTCTTTATACTCACCTGTTTTAACTCTAATTGTATGAAAACCTAAAGGCTTAATACCTACAAAATCCTTGTTAGCATTATCTCCAATATAAACAACTTGTGTTGGTTCAGCTTTTTCCCAATGAACAATTTGCTTAAACCAATAAGGTGATGGTTTTCCCTTATCACTTCCTAAAGAATAGCTTGTAATAGACTTTTTCATAAAGTTTGATAACCCTAAAGCTTGTATTTTCTTTTCCTGTGTAGGTACAAAACCATCCGTAACGACATATAAAGGATAATTCTTTAGGCTATTTAACAGGTTAATCATTTCAGCTTGAAGTTTAATTGTAGGTTGGTGATAACGATACACATCAACACATTTTTTTACAAGGTCTGGTGTATAGACCTCATAATATTCTAATAATGCATTGAAAATACTACCTCTTCCATCTTGGAGAAGTCTGTCACACATAAAAGTATATGATTCGTTAATATCGATCGTAAATTCCTCATTTAGAAAATCAGCAACAGCTTTAAACCCACTTTTCACATATGTAAGTTCCTCATATAAAGTATCATCCATATCAAATACAACTACATACTTCACAATATCAAGTCCTTTGCATACCTTATTTGTTTTAATGGTCTTTGCACAGGATCAAAAGATAAATTTTCAAGGGACCCTCCATCTGCTTCTTTAATAAACCAATTAAAGCTATCCAGCCCTGCTTTAACACTCAATGTTGATGCTCCTCCAAAACGCGCATTACATTCTATAATATGTGGATTACCTTCCAAATCCTCTATAATTTGAAACATTATATGCCCAGACAAATTTAAAGTTTCCGCTACTTGCATTGCTAAAATTTCCAAACGAGGCTTTTTCGCTATTTCAGTAATCTGTGATTCACCATTTACTACAAATATTCGTTCTCTAACCACTGCGCCTTTCGCTCTTCCGTTCTGCATTACATATACATCAACACTATATTCCGTCCCTTCAATATAAGGCTGAAATATAGGGTCTATTAATTTCTTACTAAATGTCTCTAAATCTTTTGACATCACTTTAATATATAAATTTTTAGAACCTGCTCCAAAACGTTCTTTTATCACAAAGCATTCTGTATGTAAATCATTAAAAGTATGGCTAGTGGAGATTGCTGGATAACCATTTGCTATTAACTTTTGGGCAAATAATATTTTATCTGATGTATACAGAATTCCTTCTAATGGTGAAATCATTATTTGAATTCCTTCTTGATTTAGTAGCGGTTTCCATCTTGCAAAATGTTCTAATTCGCCTTCTCTTGTTGGTATTACATATCTTATATTTTGTTGTTTGCAGTATAAAATAAAATCCTCACATTCCATATTTTGGAGGTACGGCATTTTCCAAAACTCGTCTACAAAATATTGACTAAGGACTTCAGACGACACATCTCCTCCTATTAACTTCATTTGCGGTACAGTTTCTCTTAAAACCTCTATTAAAGGTATTTTATTAGAGGAGCTTAAAATTAAGATTGCGCCATTCATAATAATCCCTCACGTTTCATATTTCCCCATAATTCTGTTAAACGATCGAAGCTATATAATAATATCTATAATTAATAAAGTTTCCGGATACATTCCACTTAAAGGGCAATATCCTAAATGGATTATTCCACATCCCATGTAGAGCGAAATAGATGAGGAGTTGCCATACAAAATATTTTTGGATTAGATTGTTAATAACTCGTTTAGGTTGCGGCACCAGCTGTTTGAAAATCCATGTACCGTGAGCGATATACTTCTTCATTTTTTTAGTGTCAGATGAAACGATTCGATAAAGAAGTTGTTGAATGCTTTTACTGACTTCTGTATTTGAGTCAGAAGTCACTTTTTTCGCGATGTTGGAATGAATTTTAAAAATCTTTGATGCACTATACATAACTAACTCTGTCTAGATAATAAAAAATCACTTCATTTTATATCCTCTTCACTTACATAGTTTAATAACTCAGGTCTTAGCTCCCTATTAGTGAATTTTAAATTTTTAGCATCTAAATTAAATAAATTAAATTGAGCATCTATATAATTACTTCTTTTTGATAAAGCAATGTTTAATTTCTTTACTGCTTCATCATGCTGATGCAATATTATATAAATACAAGCTGAATTATTTAAAGTTTCTGCTGCAAATTTACTTTTTTTGTCCACAGAAGTGTAATACTGCAACGCTTGTCGATACTGCTGTTTATAAAATTCTATATTCCCTAAGTAGAAGTATGCCATATCCTGATTTAAGCTTTTTTTTATTACCTCTAAAAACACATTTCGAGATTCATCATACTTTTCAATTTTATAAAGTATTTTTCCATATGTAGATAAATCTTCATCCTTCTTTACATCGATATATTTTAAATATTTTATTACAATTGAATTTTCTATTTTTCTAGTTGAAATTATGTTATTAGAAGTATTATTAATATGCCTTCTCCATAAATATAGGCTTTCCTTTAAATAAAAGTGTTTCCCTTGTAAAAAAAGCTGGAAAGTAAAATCATAATCTTCAGCATACTTAAAATCTTTATTAAACATTATATTAAATCTATTAATAAAATCTCGCTTCACCATAATACAGGCTGGGGCAGGTATTATTTGACGAAAACATAATTCTAATAAAATATTCTTAGGCTGGAAATAAGATTGTAATTCGTTCACTTTATTATTATTATGGTCTATTACCATTATGTCATTAAATACAAAATCAATTGATGGATTTTGTTTGAATACATTAACCTGTTCTTCTACTTTATTTGGCATAAATAAATCATCAGCATCTATAAAGGCTATGTACTCTCCTTTTGCTTCTTGAATCCCAATGTTTCTAGCTACACTTACTCCACTATTTTTTTCGAGTGATATTATATGAACTTTAGGATTAGATTCATATTCACATAATATACGTTTAGTGTTATCTGTTGATCCGTCGTCTATTATAATAAGCTCAATTTGTGTATATGTTTGTTTTAGTACACTTTCAATTGCTTGTTGCACAAATAACTCACTATTATAAACAGGTAAAATAATACTTACTGTAGATATATTACTCTCCTCCATCTTACTTAATATCGATATAATAATGGTTCTTATATTCTTTACTATTGAATGAGGTATGACTATTAAAGTCTTCAAAAGTTGAATCTCTCTTTGGAATCCTCCAATTACCATACATCGTAGTCAAATATTCTAAAGGCTTATTAGGTACTCTTAGCTTTTTACCTTTAAACATTAATTCCTCGCCCGTTATGAAATGCTTTTGATTAACTACATTTAAAATAGTGTAAGCTGTATCATTTTCAAATCGTAGGATGCCAATACTCATTTCAAATTCGATATTATTCATACAAAACATCAGTTCGAAACATATTAAGCTATTTTTTGAATCATATCTTTCTTTTATTTTTACTTTTGTATCAATAGGTGTTTGGAATAAATTTTTCTTAAGGATTTGTTGCACTTTTTCAACATCATCAAATGGAATACATAAATCTATATCATTATCCCATTTTATTAAATCTTGTTCTCTTATAATTCCTAATAAAGTGCCCGCATCAATAAAATAATTCACATTATGCTGGTTAAAGATATCTGTAAGGTTAAATAAAATTTCAATAGCTGCTTCTCTAACTATAGTATTTTCAAACGGATACATTTGCTGAACAATTAAATTTTTTGGTACTGCACAGATTTTCTCTGGTTCGACACCTAAACTTAATAACTTCTCTTTAATTTCTTTTACAAACATACTAGTGATCCATATCTCATCATAGTTAAACTCACGAACTACATCTGGGCTCTTTATTAAATTCCCCTGAATTTTCATTCCCCATTTTTCTCGAGACGCATCTATTATCCCTAGTATTTCTATATCATTTCCTTTATAATGTTCGAAAAAATTTTGCAATCCACTCCCTGCTCCATAAAGTAAAATTTTCTTCATACTAAATACCCCAATACTTTTAATAATTCGTTTTTGTCTAGCCAATCTATATTCTTATCACTTGTATATGAAAAGCCTTCAGGTAATTTCCTACCACCTTCAGCAAAGCTTTTCGACCACCAAGGGAATTCTGGTTGAATAACATAGTAACTATCAAATTCGACAGTATGACGTGCATCATCTTCCATGATCATGGCTTCGTGTAATTTTTCACCTGGACGAATACCGATAATCTCATATTTACAATCAGGTGCAATAGCCTTAGCTAAATCCATGATATTCATACTTGGTATTTTTGGCACAAAGACTTCGCCACCATGCATACGTTCAAGACTATCTATAACAAATTGCACACCTTGATCTAAAGTTATCCAAAAACGTGTCATACGCTCATCTGTAATAGGTACTGTACCTGTTTCACGAATTTTTTTAAAAAAAGGTACTACACTTCCTCGACTACCAACTACGTTTCCGTAACGCACAACCGAGAACATAGTCTTTTTTGCCCCTGTATATGCATTTGCTGCAACAAATAGTTTATCTGAAGCTAATTTAGTAGCTCCATATAAATTTACTGGACTACAAGCCTTATCTGTACTTAAAGCAATAATCCTTTCCACACCGCTATCAATTGCAGCTTCAATAATATTTTGTGCCCCATGAATATTTGTTTTAATAGCTTCAAATGGATTGTATTCACAAGCATCAACATGTTTCATTGCTGCAGCATGAATAACGATATCTACACCATCAAATGCGCGATTTAAACGTTCCTTATCGCGAACATCACCGATAAAGAAACGAACGCGATTATCTTGAAACTGCTGCTTCATTTCATATTGTTTTAGTTCATCACGGCTAAATACAATAATTTTTTTCACACCAAGTTCTAATGCTTTTCGGGTAAATTTTTTACCAAACGATCCCGTACCTCCTGTTACTAAAACAACTTTATCTTTTAACATATTCATAAACGTTCTCCTCACTTATGTATCTCTTTATATTATATCGGATGCTACTTCTTTTTTTTCACACCAAAAAGCCTATGACCGCTTGTCACAGGCTTAAAGCTGTAAAAATTGTTCCTTTGTTATAAATTGTGTGCCGTTTATTTTTGCGCCTTGCCTTGCAGTATTATATACATTTGCATTCGCTGTTGGACAATACTCATTAAACCATCGTAAATAGACGTGTAGATTTGGTTGTGTCTTTATAATGCTTCCATCATTGGCTTGTACTTGTATCGAGGAATTCATCACCACTTTACCTGATGTAGAACCTTCAGCATGTGTACGCTTATCACTATACCCTAAGTCTTGACCCAATAGCACTATATTTTGATAACCAAGATGCTCTAACAAGCTAAATGTTGTTGTTGCAACAGAACCACCAGTTGCCAACTTAGGCAAACTATATTTATCTGCTTGCTCTTCTGCTTGCTCATAGCCTCGCTGACATAGCATATACTTCTCGCCTTGATGAAGATTCACTGCCTCTGCATTAGCTGTTAATAAATAAAATAATAGCCCTTTATACTCTGTACCTTCTATTTGCCTTACGATATTCGGCTGTGCATCCGTAATAACTACAGCCTTAGGTTGAATGCCTTTAGCTAACACTAGCTTTAACGCTGAACCTACAACATAAATATCTACATTTTCCGCTTCTACCAGCCACTGCACAGTTTCATTTAATGAAGGTCCGGACGCCACTAGGCATGCTGTATTATTGCTACGCTTTGGATAAGGTTTATGCTCATACAATGCTTTATTTTTTTCGGCATTGCTATGCATAAGAGGTGCAAATTTTTTATATGAAATTTGGTTACGCTTAATCGTATCTAAAACATCATACAGTGCATTATTCTCTCCGATTGCCTTAAGCCAAACATTTGACACTAATAGCTGCAAGTTAATGGTATTTGCAACCACTTCTAAAGAATTGACAAGCTTAATATTTGAAGCTAATTGACTACCATTTTGCTGAAAAAGCGCCAGCTCTACCTGTTCAAAATAATAAACGTATATCGGCTTAGTTGTCAGCTCGGCTAGCGCTTGAGCATGGTAACCAAGACCAAGACCAATGACTAAATAATGTGTGGCCTCTTGATTGAACTCCTTCACTACCCAACGCATTGCATCATCATAAGGTCGGTACTTACTATATATCGCTACTCCATTAAGTAGTAACGTCAATTCTCCATTTCGTGCCTCTTGTATATGCCATTCCATTATTGTAGAGGTGCTTCCGCTAATGTGATTTCTTCAAAAAACGGAGCAATTTCATATTCAAACATATCAGCTACTACAACATAATCTTGACGCTCCAAGCCATCATTTACCTCTAATAAAAATCCTTGTAGTCTTTCAACTTCTAAAACCACTTTCCCACAATTTGAGTTAATTAGTTCGCTAGCTTGTGTTAGCCACATTATTCCTTCAGAAAAATCCTTAATACTAACAAGTGCACTAGACAGCTTATCCTCGCGCAATTTTTCAGCTATATAAGTAGCACCATTTGGCACATTTTTTATATATGAATTATACATTTCAATAAGTTCATTTAACTCCATATCTCATTTCCTCCGCTTCATTTATTGTTGCATCAACATATGTACTACATTTTTCAATTACCTCGATAAAATTTGTATACAAGTCTTTTTGTTGAAGATAAACTCTTGCATAACTTTCATCCTGAGTTTCATTTTCCTTCTGATTATAATGCGTCATAACTCGCATGATGATAGGATCTTTTACGCTCGATATTAACGTAGTTTCTAATAATTGCTGGAATTTGCTATCAATAGTGTCTAATTTTTTTAGCGTGCTAGTTGGAAATTGCTTACTGGCTACGGTACTTTCTAATAAACGCTCTGCTGTTTTTAAGAGAATAATTATCTCTTTATATCTACTTTTCTCTTTTCTCATCGTGGCAATATAACTATCAATATTATGCTCTGTAGAAACTGTACTATTTTTAATCGTAATTTCACATTTAGGAATAGCATTGCAAAATGCTTCAAAGCTTTTTTGCTCCATTCCTCCAATTTTAATTCCGCCTTCCGTACAATTATAGATAGTCGAAGGTCGATCAATCTTTCTCATTATTTCCTCAAAATTATCTCTCATCGTCAGAAAAGCATAATCAGTTAACACTATCCCACCATCATAGCCCTCAACTTCAACTAGTCCCCTATTTTCAATATATTTCTTATCAATTTCACGCATATTTTTATTGCCTTCAGCATGAGTTAGATTATTTGTGTAAGCCAAATCTTGACCGATTAACGCAATTGGTCCATCACTTATATAACGTGCGATAGATAACGCATAGTGTGCAACAGACCCACCACCTTTAATAAGAGGTAACCTTAACCCTATTTGTTTAAATACCGAACTATGATCACTCACTTCATTATCATAAAATGCATATTTTCTGTTCGTAAATTTTTGTTGAATTTCATATTTACTCGTTATGTTAAATATTAACTCAGCATATTTCAGATTTAAATTTTTAAAATGTCTCTCATAGTTTATCATACCGCCATCAATACTTATTATATAATCTGGTTCAATTTCATTTTTTATTAATGTATGAATAGTAGAACCCGAGGCAATTAACATTACTAAATCCCTAATATTCTTTAATAATGGAATTTGTTTGGTTAGCGATGGTCCACCTGAAGCCACAACTATTGGTTTAGAAGTAGTCTTCTCTAAATCAGATAAGTTGCTAGAATTATACGAATACAACATATTTCTAATAATATTTTCTTGCCATAGATCAGCAAATTTAGTAATTGTATTTTTATAAATTGTATTTTTATTTTGAATTTCTTTAATTAATTTTAATAATTTAACATACTCTTCCACGAAAATTTTGTCATAGTTAGAAGTACATATTACATTTACTTCTTTAGAATAATTGATTAATCTTTCTGTAATACCTAGTTCTATTTCCTTGGTCTGAGTTCCATAAATTACAGAACATAATGTATATCTATTATTTTTTAATTGTTCAAGTGGTTCAATAAAAAGTATTTTATCTTTATTTACTTTTGTATTGACTAGAGCATCATATAAAAAACCATTTCCTATTCCAAAGATAATATTTAGCTGGTTCGGATTAATTTTGTTTTGACAGATTTGCTCTGCTTCCCTTTGAGGATTATATTTACTATGTATTAACATATTATTTATTTTAATCGTTTCATGACCTGTTTTAGTTGTAAGATATTCAACATCACATAACATTTCACTTCACTCCTTTTACATTTAAAAAAAGGCTCTCTCAAAGTAGAGAAAGCCTTTTAGGATACTATTAATTATCGTAATAATTGTAGTACACCTTGTGGTTGTTGGTTAGCTTGCGCTAACATAGATTGTGCAGCTTGCATTAAGATGTTGTTCTTTGTGAAGCCCATCATTTCTTTTGCCATATCTGTATCACGAATACGTGATTCAGCAGCTGTTAAGTTTTCAGATGTTGCACCTAAGTTGTTGATTGTGTGCTCTAAACGGTTTTGAACAGCACCTAAATTCGAACGTTGTGTTGATACTGTTTCTAATGCTTTATTGATTTCAGTAATAGCTTTATCGGCATTTTTTTGTGATGAAATGCTTATTTTAGATACACCAAGTGTTTTTGCAGTCATATCATCAATTTTTAACTCAATATTTTGGCCTTCATTAGCACCGATGTGGAATTTTAAGCCTGTTGTTTTTAATCCGCCACTAAGTAATGTTTGAGTGTTAAACTCTGTGTTTTTAGCAATACGAGTAATCTCTTCTGATAATGCATTTACTTCTTCTTGTAGCGCTTTACGGTCAGAAGTAACGTTTGTATCGTTCGAAGATTGTACTGCTAATTCACGCATACGTTGTAGGATAGCGTGTGTTTCGTTAAGAGCACCCTCAGCAGTTTGGATTAAAGAGATTGAGTCTTGAGCGTTTTTAGTAGCCATATCAAGACCACGGATTTGTCCGCGCATTTTTTCAGAGATTGCTAAACCAGCAGCGTCATCGCCAGCACGGTTTACTTTGTAACCTGAAGATAATTTCTCTAAGTTTTTAGAAGCTTCAGTGTTGTTGAAAGAAAGGTTACGGTGTGTGTTTAAAGCTGAAATGTTGTGTTGAATTCTCATTTGGAATTCCTCCTTGAATGTTTGTTTTTGTTATTCCACATCCGTGTGGAATATCGGATTAGGTAGTATGTATGTACTTCCTGCCCCTTACAATCTATATATCGTAATTAGTTGGAAATGTTTAATAGTTTTTTAAAATTTTTTTTATTTTTTTACGTAATAGATTACTAATTTAAAATTTTAGCTTAAGCACATATTCTTTATTTTTTCTTTAGCTGTTCTAAAAAGCTTGATGATGCTGTTAAAGCTTCTTTATTCTGTGCTTGGATAGCTTCAAAAACTTCAGAGCGATGTACTTTCACTGTTTTTGGTGCAACAATGCCAATTTTAATTTGCTCGCCATCTACTGCTAAAATTTTTATTTCAATTTGGTCACCTATCATAATAGATTCATCTTTTTTACGTGAAAGCACTAGCATTATTTCGCACTTCCTTCCAATGTTTGCATTGGGTAGCGTAGCGGATAGGATTTATTATCTTGGAGAACAATTTGTTTACCTAGTTTTTTATCTATATTAATAATGATAGGGGCTAACAAATTAATAGTAGAATCCTCTAAAGTTTCTTTCATTGTAACAATAGTATATGTAAGAACTTCTTCCTCTTTTTCAATTTGTAGTTGCTCACGATCCTCGTCACTAATGTCAAAGCTATAATCTTTTTTGAAGGCAAATGGATACGCTATTACAAAGCCAATTTCCATTTGGTCAACTGATTGAAGTAATACTAATGGCAGGTTTGCATCTATCGGTAGTAACACAAATTTTTTGTAATCTTCCAAACCTAATATGCCTTGCTCAAATGTTAGGATATCTTGTTCTACGATTTCTATTTCACCTAAAAATTTAGTAGCTATTTTCATTCTTTCACGCGCTCCTTTAAATAATGACGTCGATGTTAACATCTGGTCTTTGTACCATTGTACTAGTTACGTTACCAGGTGTGTAGTCGATAATAGGTTTGTTCACCTTTGCGTCAATTATTGGGTCTCTTCTCTCAATATTAATGTCCGTAGTGCCTGGTGTGTAGTCGATTTTAACAGAGCCTACTGAAGGTACAAATTTTATGTTGAATGGCACACGATGAGGACCATGGTTTTGTTTTGCGATATTTTGAATTGTCGCACGTCCTTGTCCTTTACCAGCATTCTCCATTAATTGACGTCCCTCACTTGCTCTACGGGCTATCCCCTCAAGTGACCCTTGTTTACCTTCTTCAGCATAGTTTGCACTTGATTCCAAAGGACCAATCATCCCTATATCTCGTCTAGCTTGAGATGAGTCAATTTGTAAAACGCCTTTAGTTGTATGAATTTCCAAGATAGCTGCAGGTTGTTCAATAGATTGGGTAGCTCTCGGCTGTTCAATATGCTGTTGAGGCTTGCTAATTTCAAGTTCTATTTTTGCATCCGTTGTTTGAATTTGAATTTGTGGAAGTCGCATTTACAATTCTCCTTTCAAGAAAAGCGTCTGAACATATTGTTCAAACGCTCTATTATTCATTATTTGCCCCTGTCGCTTCGCTTTCGGGGCAGAACCTTAGTAGATTTTATCGGATAAAATCTACTAAGGTTTGCTGAATGATTTTTGCTCCTACAGATAGAGCGGCTTGATGAATAGATTCCTGTGTAACCATATCTGTAATCGTCTTCGCATAGTCTGTGTCTTCATTGGCAGAAAGTTGTTTTGTTACATTAATTTCTTGCAGACTTAGTCGGTTTTCCATCATTTCTACACGATTTTGTCGAGCGCCGACATCTGCCCTTGCTCTCAATGTACTTTCGTAAATACCATCTAAACCCGGAATATTATTACCACCATTTGTTACTTCTAAACCAAGTGCATCGCCAATCTCCGCACCTGTTGCACCATTTTCTAATAGTGTTGTTATTTGCGTCATAAATCCATCAATATCATTAAACAAATCAGCACCTGGAGTATTAATATTCATTGAGATACCATCAAAAACATTGATTTCAATCGGCTTCTCTCCCCCAGTAGTAATTGCTGGGTTTTGTGGCCCTGTTTTATCAATGTAAAGCGGCTGATTTGTATGCGTGCCTGAAAAGATGTAGTTTTCGCCCACTTTTGTATTGGCAATATCACGTAATTGTTCCTTGATTTGTTGCATTTCTGCATTGATCTTTTGACGATCATCAGCAGTATTTGTATCGTTAGCAGCTTGTACAATAAGCTCCTTTACACGTTTTAATGCAGAGCCTACTTGATCAAGCGATTCGTCTGTTGTATCTAGCCATGTATTTGCTTCACGAAGATTCCGTTGGTATTGCTGGTTTTTATCAAGATCTACACGATAGCCCATTCCCTTTACCGCTACAACTGGATCATCGGATGGTCTTGAAATTACACTACCTGAGTCCAACATATCTTGATATTTAGACATTTTACTATAACTTGTATTTAAATTGCGTAGCATATTACTCGATAGCATTGATTGTGTAACGCGCATAATTTATCTCCTCTCAGTTAAGGACTATTATAGCCCTACTCTTCCCATACCATTGATGATTTTATCTAATGTTTCATCTACCACTGTAATCATACGTGCATTGGCATTGTATGCTTGCTGGAATGTAATCATATTCGTCATCTCTTCATCTAAGGAAACTGAGTTCATTGAATTACGGCGCTTAGAAATTTCCAAATGCATTGTTTCAGAGTTGAATGCACTACGCTCAGCTTCCTGTCCCTTAACTGCTAAATCCCCTACTAACGATTTATAATAGTTTTGGAATGTACCTTTCTTTAAGTTATCTTGAGCCTGCGATTGCAGCTCTGCTAACTTACGCATGATTCCGTTATTACCTTCCTCGCCTATCGTATCAGATACAGCTACTTGCTTCGCATCAGTAATTACTACGTTAAAATCACGTGCAGTTGTTCCGGAGAAAAAGTCAAGATTTGTACTATTATCTAAACCAAAACCTTGACGATGAATTTCATTAAATTTTGTTATAAATTCATTTGCTAGTTTATCTAAATTAGCAAGCATTTCTGGATAAGTGCCTTCTCCACCGCTATGTCCATACGCGTCAATTAATGCACGTAATGTACCTTTACCAGGTTCCATTTGACTGTAATCAATTGCAATTCCATTCGCTGGATCCCCTGGTGGTTCGCCAATAGCAGAAATTTTAATTTCCTTAAAGTTAGCATAGCTCCCTGTCGCTTGATCATCTACATCACCATCGATGCGCTGATTGTTTGTATCCATCGTTGCAAGTGCAGCATATTCTCTACCATCCACTAATTTAACAGAAGTACCATCTGCTGCTACATATGTAATCGTCATTGAACCTTCAGCTACATCTTTTGCTAACCCACCTGATTTCTGCCATGAAATCGATACAGGAATACTTTCATTTAACTGATCTACTAATAAATCACGTGCATCATATAAATCATTTGGCACATAACCACTTGGCTCAACTTCTTGAATTTGTTTATTAAGAGCTGCAATTTGTTTGAGAATTGAATTCACTTTATCCGTCGATACATTAATTTCATTCCCGATATTACCTTGGATCTGTTTAAGCTGTCTATCCATATACTTAAAGGACTCAGCAATTGCCTGTCCTTTAGAAATTAATACCTGACGTGCAGCTGTATCTTTTGGATTGTCCATAACGTCCTGCATCGACTTCCAAAAATCTGTGAATGATTGATTAATACCAAACTCTGAAGGCTCTGACATGACATCTTCCATCTGCGAAATCGATTTTGCTGCTGAATCCCAATAACCCAATTTATTCGTTTCTTGACGATATTGTCGATCGGTAAATTGATCGCGGAGGCGTTGAATCGAGCTTACTTCTACCCCTGTTCCAAGATGTCCTGGATAAACAGGCTGATTTAAGCCTGGACTTGGAAAACCAGGAGTTGCTTGCATATTTGCTCGTTGGCGAGTGAAACCTAATGTATTAGCATTGGAGATATTATGTCCTGTTGTGTATAAAGCTGTTTGTTGTGTAAATAAACCACGTTTACTAGCTTCTAAGCCCATAAATGTTGAGCGCATTTTTTTTCCTCCTTTTTAATTACGTTTTTATTACTCCAAGCAAAATTTCCTGCATGGGAGCAAGAACCTATGCTTGAGAATCAAAAAATGATTTTTTGGCAACCTTATTTGTTCCGCGTATCTCACTTCCAGAGTAGTTCATTTGCTCAGTTCGAGGTCGTAAAGTATCCATTGTGAGATTGACAAATTGTAGAGATTGGAACACTAGCTTTTGATTTAAATCGTTTTGGTTTTTTAAATCGTTGATGATTTGCAATAATCGATTGCGCACTGCTGAGAGCGTGTCTTTTTCAGTCTGTTGTTCAGCAGCCTCGATGACATCAGCGACAGTTGCTTTGTCAGTTGAAGCAAGTCCTTTTGCTTCAAGGTAGTCCGTTACCTGTTTCTGACGCTGTTGCTCGAGCTTATCGATGGCCGCTACATGCGCCTGCTCATCCTTGAGCATTTGGTCCAGTGCTTCGATATTCCCAACTGTAATGATTTCAGTTTTTTTTATGGCTAGTTCAAGTAAGCTCTTATGCATTCTTTCTAGCTTTGTTAATGTAGAACAGATCGCTTCTGTAGACATTTTGCTAAGCACCCTTTCTGAAATTCCTTAGAAACGATAATATTTCAGCATATCTTCTGCAACTTTGCGAGCGTCCACTTTGTATTCACCAGAATTGATATCTTTTTTTAGTTGTTGTACGCGTTCTGCACGCTCTGTGCTGTACGTTGAAACTCCTTGCATTTCCTGTGCGGTTTTTGAAATTTCGATTTTATCTGCAAAAGATGCCTTGTTAGTGCCTGATTTTACATTACGCACCTGATTTTTATAGGCGTTCACTGCATTAATCCCATAAGATGTAATTTTCATTTAATAACCTCCTATCTAAAAAGCTTATCTTCCTATTATTTCGGATTGTCTCACATAATGTTAAGTTTTCAAATATAAAAAAGTGTGCTAATTTTGTTTAAAATTAACACACTTTAGGCCAACACGATGTTGGTCACTCAGTCGTTGCCACAGGACGTGGCGTTCTTAGACTGAGTTCCTCTATTTCAGCGGGTGTCTTTTGTACCGAAAGCGTAGCGACAGGTACAGGTGTTTGGACACTCGCTGAAATAAGTTAACGTTTTCGTTCTGCGTGATATGTTACACGATCACGTTCTGCCACACTCTCACGGAACTCCTTCGCCGCTTCAAATGTACGTAGCTCCGACTTCAATTCATCCTGACATTTTGTACAAAGCTTACCTTGTGTCGTTAGATGACCACAGTTATCACATGGATAGCCAAGATTCGGGAACATCGCAGTCTGTAAGCGCCCCTTGCGTACCCATTTATACAATAGATCCTCTTCAGCACCTGTTGCTTCAACAATACGTTCTACTGTCGCAGCACGGTTTTCACGTTTACGTAGAAAGCGATAAACGATTTGATATAAATCTTCTTCAGATTGAGCACATTTATGACATACTTCTCTGACCCCTGTATAATTAAAAAACTCATTACATTTCGGACAATTGCGAACCTCAGCCATCTACTCTTCCTCCTCTTACATATAACAGCTAAACGAAATTTATATACTCGTAATCTATTATACACAATGCATTAGCATTTTCATCCATTAATTAGTGTGAAGCTTTTGACATTTTTGGCGCCTGCGTTTAATAAAACCTCAGTAGCATGCCTTAAAGTCGTTCCTGTCGTTTTTATATCGTCAAAAAGAAGATATTCTTTATGCTCTACATGTGCTCCAGCTATAAGACGGAAAAGGAAAGCTGCTTGGATGCGCTGCTCTCTATTTTTGGAGCTTTGCGTTGCTGTCGTCGTCTTTTCTAAAAGTTGTATAAAAGGAATATTAGCAGCTTTTAATAACTCTTCCATATGCGAGAAGGTACGTTCCCTTTGTTTGAGGGGATGCATAGGAATCGGAATGATGGTTGCTTTTTCATGTTTAAATCGAGCATGTAGCTCCTGCCGAAATACTTTAGCAAGTGCGACATCCTGAAGAAATTTATATTGATGCAAATAATCCTTCATAGCATCGTTATATTGGTAAAGTGCTGTTGCTGTTGAGGAGTGTTCAAATCGAGCCGAGCATCTATCACAGATCGTTGGTTGAAATTGTTTGGTTAAAAGTATTTTCCATGAAATTGCTGATTGCAACGGCTGTGAGCATAATAAGCAATGTGTTTCAATTTTATTCATTATGAAATCCTTTCTTATTATAATAAAGAATTTTGGTACGCGCATCATCCATTTCAGTCGTAATCCCATGATGAAAAAATACTACGTCTCCATCTGCAAAATTAGCATTTCGTCCAACTCGCCCAGCGATTTGTATGAGTGCACTTGAAGTGAAAATTGTTGATTCTGCCCCAATCACTGCAACCTGTACGTTTTTTATCGTAATTCCTCTTTCTAAAATGGTCGTTGTCAGTAAACCTGGAACTTCTTCCTGGCGTAGTTTAAGCACTTTTTCTTTACGCTGAGGATCTTCAGCATGGACCGCCATAATGCTTCCATCTAATAATTGAAAAAGAGGCGTGGCTATTTTCATTAATTCTACTTTCGGGAAAAATAATAGAAAAGGCTCTTTGCGTGCAAGGCGCTCCTCTGTCCATTGTTTTAGCTTTCGTGGGATCTTTCCTCGTTTCAAACTTTTTTCATAGCTCCATAGGGAATGAAATCGAGGGACTGGCAGTGGACGATTATGATAGCGCTTCGGGATAAATGAATAGCTTTTATGTTGATACTGAGTAAGTAATTTTTGCGAAGGTGTAGCTGTGACCAACATTATTGGTGCGTTTTCTGTTTTCGCCTTTTGCACCGCACTTTGTAAAGTTTCGTCAAAAGTATAGGGAAATGCATCAGCTTCATCAACCATCATGACGTCAAACGCTCGTTCAAAACGATAAAGCTGATGAGTTGTAGCCAACACAAGCTGTGCATAGCCCTCCTGCTTTGGTGATCCACCATATAGTGCATGGATCACCGTTTGTGGGAAAACTGTTTGAAAGCGTGGATATAACTCTAGCACTACATCTGTACGTGGCGTAGCGATACATACCCGTAAGCCCTGCTCTAACGCATAATGTACAGTCGGGAAAAGCAACTCTGTTTTTCCCGCTCCACATACTGCATGGATAAGGTGGGAACGTTGTGCTTTAACACTTTCTAGAATTTCATTTGCGGCCTGTTGTTGAAGCACTGTTAATTCCCCTGCCCATTTGAATGAGTGCTTTCTCGTTCTCATTGTGCGAGGGCCTGTCCAGATTATCAATTGCGTACAGCTACTCACTCTACCCATATTCAGACAATGTCTACAATATATACATTGCTGCTGGCATTTTGAACAAACAAACGTTGTAAACTGCTGAGGATTATCATTATGGCAACGATTGCATTTTAGATGTGGCTCTTTTTGAATTCCTTCTATTATACGGAAGTATTTGTGATTGATTGATTTCTCGATATCTCCCTTAGAAAATGGGGCGTGCTCCTTTAACCAAATACGTCCTTCATGAAAATCTCGTAATGCAGGTGGCAACAACCAACCTTTGTATTTCATTGCTTTGCTCCTTTCGTGTGAATGATTTTTATCAGCAGTTCTAGTAGGTTTAGCGGCGATATTCACTGGTTTAGCGGCGATTCTGGCACTTTTAGCGGCGATATCCACTGGTTTACCTGCGATTCTCCCACTTCTTCTGGCAATACAGGTATTCCTCAAAATAAAAAACAGCCTCTACAAATTTGCTGTAGAGACTGTCTCACTTAAGATTATTTTTTTGTCCAGCCTAGACCCATTGAGCCTTCACCTAAGTGTGTACCAATTACGGGACCGAAATAGCTCAATTTAAAGTTAACGTTCGGGTAGGTTGCTGCTAGTTGTGCTAGCCATTCTTCAGCTTCAGCCTGGCAATTGCCGTGAATCACAACAGCGTCCAGCGCTTCATACTTTTGAACATCCTCAGCTAGTAGCTCCTCCGCACGCTTTAATGCCTTTTTACGCGTACGAATTTTTTCAAAAGGTACAATGACCTTGTCCACAAAATGAAGTACTGGCTTTACTTGCAATAAGCCGCCAATTAATGCAGCTGCTGAAGACAGACGTCCCCCACGTTGTAAGTGCCCTAAGTCGTCTACAATGAAGTAAGCACGAATTGTCTGCTGCATGTCCGCCAATGTAGCGAGAATTTCTTTTGCAGAAAAGCCCTGAGCCGCCATTTCAGCTGCTCGAAGAACGTAAAAACCCTGTACCGCACAGGATATTTCACTATCAAAAGCGTACATATCAATACCTTCCACCATCTCGCCTGCTTGAATGGCACCTTGATATGTTCCACTGATTCCACTTGATAAATGAATAGATATTACCTCATCATACTCTTTTGCCAGTTCTTCAAAGAGAGCGGCAAATTCTCCTATTGGGGGCTGCGTTGTTTTTGGAAATTCTTTTGCCCCACGTACTTTATCATAAAATTCAGATGCTGTGATATCTACTTCTTCTGCAAATAGTTGCCCTGAGATATTTACACTTAACGGAATCATATGAATGTTTAAGCGAGCTCGTTCCTCAGCCGGAATATATGCAGTACTATCTGTTACGATTGCTGTCCTCATTCATGTCCACTCTCCTATTCTACATAGTTTACATTCAATTGAGCCTCGGCGCAATTGTTGTCCGGAATTTTGAATTGTGCTCGCACAATTCATTCCTTTCAAAATCCGTGACATCCGCCGGAGACTTTAGGCCAACACGATGTTGGTCACTCAGTCATTGCCACAGGACGTGGCATTCTTAGACTTAGTTCCTCTATTTCAGTAGGTATCTACTGAATGAAGATAAAAAGAAATGAATGTGAAATGAATTACGACATTGCGTAATCTCGTCCGAATGTTGAATAGAAGTAGTACGCTTCACTCTTTCATCATTCTAGACATCTGCTAAATTGTTAAACTTAGCATCCATTTCACATTCATTTTCTATGTATACTGCTCTAGCAAAACTCAATTCGCCAGAGGTTGATCTTCATTCAATTAATCCTTCTTTTAGTAAATAAAGGCTCATCACCATAACGTGGGGTTGATTTCCGTTCCAGCTAGGCAAGTCCAACGAACTGTTATCACAGGACGCTTTTAGCCTGCGCTCGCTCTAGTGTCTTATCCTTGACACTAATCCCAGAAAACGCCTAACCTCAACTCTTGGTGATGAGTCTGAATGAAGATATCCTCATTTTATTTGCCAGTACTTGATTTCGTGTCATCCATATAAAAGACGCTAGTGACCTTCCAGCGTCCGTCTTCTTTGACGAATACTGTAACTTGTTGTCCTGCACTTTCATGCTTCACATTTGTTTTAGTTTGTACTAAATGCACTGTTATATTTGAATGGACCTGTGCTTCATTTGCGTTATATTTTATAATTGTAGTATCTTTAGCATCGCGTTTAACGTCTGACAGTTTAAATACTTCTGACGTGTATTTTTTTTCTTCTTCATAATTGAAACCTTTTGGATTCTTCGAGATTGTTTGCATATAACGATCAATTTCTTTTGAATTGAAAGCTGCAATATATTCATTAAAGGCTGCTATTATTGCTTTTTCTCCATCAGCAGGGATATTTTCTGCCTTTGTTATTTTCCCACCATTCATTTCAAACCCTACGGTTCCATCATCAATGATTTTTTGTCTTTCTTCTGCACTCATTTCATCTTTTTTATTACCACAGGCAGTTAACATTAATGCAGTTAACATTAATAAGGTAAGAACTGCTAGAAAACTTTTCTTTAACATCAAAAAACCTCCCGCGCATATTGTAGCATATAAATCCCGTTGTAGGAATTTTGTTGTGCATTTTCAACATTTAGGTGTTACATCTTCCTTATGACGCCCATGGTTTTAAAATGTTGCACTAGTTAAGTGTTAAGTGATCTCTATGTATAAATTAATTCACTTTATGAAGGGAATGTGACGGTGTGAACAGGTATTGGGGTTGGAGTCTTCTGATGGATGACGCTACGATTTCGCCACAAAAGCGGCGGTTTATTTTCACTAAAAAAACTGCTTTAAAAACTACTAAATAATATAGTAGCCTTTAAAACAGCTTTAAATTCATATATGCTATTAGCGTACTTCAACCCAGCCATTTTTGATGGCTGTAACAACAGCTTGTGTACGGTCGTTTACATTCATTTTTTGTAAAATGCTTGAAACGTGGTTTTTAACTGTTTTTTCAGAAATGAACAGTGTCTCACCAATTGTACGGTTAGATTGTCCATCTGTTAATAATTGTAATACTTCACATTCACGTTTTGTTAGTAAATGGAATGGGCGACGAATTTCTGTTTGATGGAAGTTACCTTTATTTTCATGCTCAGAAAGACGACGGAATTCCGCTACTAAATTTTTAGTTACTTTTGGATGTAGGTATGATCCACCATTCGCAACTACTTTAATCGCTTCAACTATTTCGTCAGCATCCATCTCTTTTAGCATATAGCCAAGTGATCCCGATTTTAGCGCGTGTGTTACGTATGTTTCATCATCATGAATAGATAGCATAATCACCTTCGCATCTGGGAATTCACTAACCAACTCTGCTGTTGCCTCTACTCCATTTTTCCCTGGCATATTAATGTCCATTAGTACAACATCTGGTTGATTTTCAGCATATAAAGAAACCACATCTGTTCCATCATCACCTTCTGCTACTACATCAAACGTATCTTCAAAGTCTAAAATACGTTTTACTCCTTCGCGGAATAGCTGGTGATCGTCTACAATAATAATCTTCGTCATTTGTCTTTACCCCCTAAAATTCTCCAACAATCGTTTTACTTTACATTTAACGGAATTTTAAATAAAACCGTCGTACCTCGATTTATCTCACTTGTAATTGAGATTGTCCCATCCAAAATTTCGATACGTTCTTTCATACCTAATATCCCAAAAGAATGGTCTTTAACTACCTGCGGATCGAAACCTATGCCATCGTCCTTTACAACGATATTTACTGCATTTTTCAACCACTCAAGTTTTACCCAAATATCCTTACATTTCCCATGCTTCATGGCGTTTGTTACACATTCTTGCACTAAGCGGAAAATAGATACTTCATAGTTTGATGGTATACGCTTTTCGGTGCTTCTCGATTGAAAATGAACTTCAACATCAGGGTTATATTCAGTCACTGTCGATAAGTATTTTTTTAATGTCGGAACAATTCCCAAATCATCAAGTGCCATTGGTCTTAAATCATAGATAATACGTCGCACCTCTGATAATGCATTACGCACCGTTTTCTTTAAATCAACAATTTCAGCCAAAGCATATTCAATGCCCTTTTCACGATACGTTCTGTCTATTAAATCAGTGCGCATGAGTACATTTGCCAGCATCTGAGCAGGTCCATCATGAATTTCTCTAGATAGACGTTTGCGCTCCTCTTCTTGTGCTGCAATAATACGTATACCAAAATCTTGTTTCATTTTTGCTTGTTCAAGTGCTAAACCAACATTTTTTAAATCTGAAGTTAAGTAATTCAAAACGACATTTACTTGATTGACAATATGATCTGCACGTTCAATCGTATCGAGTAATGCTCTTAATCTTCTCTCTAAATCATCTCTTTTATCACGTAGCTGCTTTTCTTGTGTTCTAATAACAGAGAGCTTCACTTGAAAATCATGCGCAGTTTCATATGCTTCTCTAACTTGTTCTTCGGTATAATTATCAAAAGCTTTACTCACTAACACAAGTCTTTGCTTAGCAAGCTGTGTACTTTTTTCTAAAGCATCGCCTTCATCAATAACAATTGAAACTTGTTTTCGAACAATTTCTAGCTCTATTTTCATATCTTCGAAGCTTCTTCTGCTTTGTTCACTTATAATAAAGATATCATCTTTTGAGCTCATGATTGTTTCTAACATTCGATTAAATATGTCATCAAGCGACTTTAAATCGAAGGTATCATTTGAAAACATAGTATACTCCCCAGTCTAATGTCTTATGATTACTTACTATTTCAATAGACCAATTACATAGTCTACACCTATTATAGCATCACCATGTTAAAATTTAATGCTTTTTCTTTATGAAAATTATAGAATAGAACTCTACTTTAAAGGAGATTGATACTGATGAGAGAAAACTATTTAACTGTAAAAGGATATGGAGAAAGCGAAATTGTTATTTCAAAATCTCGCTTCCTTACTTATATAGAACGTATAGAAACGGAAGAGGATGCAATTTCTTTTATTGAACGCATAAAAAAAATGCATCATAATGCGACTCATAATTGTTCAGCCTATATTATTGGAGAGCATGATCATATTCAAAAAGCAAATGATGACGGGGAACCGAGTGGCACAGCTGGCGTCCCTATGTTAGAGGTCCTAAAAAAACAAGGGTTAAAGGATACAGTAGTTGTCGTCACACGCTACTTTGGTGGCATAAAGCTTGGCGGTGGCGGTCTTATTCGTGCGTACGGAAAAGCGACAACAGAAGGTTTACTTGCTGCCCAAGTAGTCGAACGCAAGCTTCATCATTTGATGAAAATTGCCATTGATTATACATGGCTTGGCAAAGTAGAAAATGAAATTCGAGGATCTTCATATACATTAGAAGAAATTCGCTACTTGGAAGGCGTTGAAATCATTGTCTCTGTGTTAAAAGAAGAAGAAGAACAGTTCCGAAACTGGGTAACGGAAATGACAAACGGACAAGCAAACATTACTTTTGAGAATGCTCAATTTATTGAATTTGTTGTGAAATAAATAGTTTTAATTGTCGAAAACTAAATATCCATAGTATAATTTTAATATTGAGCTATTTTATCATTTACACATATTCTAAAAGTACTTGAATAAAGTTTAGTTTAATCGCATTATTATTCCCAAAATTCAGAGGAGAATATATCAAATATGAAAAATAGAACTAAAAATAAAAGCAAAAAGAAGTCTTCTAAAGCTTCGCTAATTATAAAAGTTGTCCTTCTTTTAGCTGCTAGTTTACTAATTTGTGCGACTGCTTATGGTGTTTATATCGCGAAGCAAGCAGAGCATGCAGCAGACTCAGCACATGAAGATTTAAAAGGTCGAGACATTTCTTCACTTCGTGATGAAAAAGTAGAACCAGTACATGATAATGTTTCAATCCTATTTGTCGGTGTTGATGATAGTGAAAATCGCGGGCAAGGCTCTGAGCACTCACGTTCTGACGCATTAATCCTAGCAACATTAAACAATAAAACAAAAACGATTAAAATGCTAAGTATCCCTCGTGATTCTTATGTTTATATTCCTTCTGTAAATCGTAAGGATAAAATTACTCATGCACATGCCTATGGCGGAACAATTTCAACAATTGATACTGTAGAACAACTATTAGATGTGCCGATTGACTATTATGTACGTATGAACTTTAATGCGTTTATTGACGTAGTTGATGCATTAGGTGGAGTCGAAGCTGACGTGCCGTATACGTTACACGAAAAGGATGAATTTGATCGCAATTCCATCAACTTAAAGCCTGGTTTACAGCATTTAAACGGGAGTCAGGCACTTGCACTTGCAAGAACACGTAAACAAGACAGTGATATTGAACGCGGCAAACGTCAACAAGAAATTTTAACGGCGATCATGAAAAAAGTTTCTTCTGTAGGCTCCATTACAAAATACGATGATGTCATTAGAGCACTTGGTGATAACATGAAGACAAATATGACATTTAGTGAAATGAAGTCATTCTTATCTTATTTATCACAAGGGATGCCACGTATTGATTCTTTAACATTAGATGGTTCAGATGATATGTCTACTGGTGTTTACTACTATAAATTAAATCAAGAATCGGTTGATGAAATTTCTAAAACGCTGAAAAACCATCTTGACTACAATAAATCATCTAGTAACTTAACGAATAATAATACTGATAAAGATAACGCTGTTGGCGATGATGCAACAGAAAACAATGGCGCTCAGTAACTATAAAAGCCTTTCCACTTTTAAATTAATTTGTGGGAAGGCTTTTTGTATGGCATGATTTTGTAATGTTTGCTTAGTGTGAAAATTATAGCCTAGGGCACAAATTGATTTGGACTTTTTTTACTCGAACCAGTTCTGAGGAATACCTGCGCGATTTTTCGTCAAATCCTTAATATTGTCTCTATACAAAGTTTTTCAATCCTGACTTTAATTGTCCAGCTTATATTGGGATTCGCCGCTAAAAGTATGAGTTGCGCCGCTAACCTAAGGAGAAACGCCGCTAAAACATAAATTTGCGCCGCTAACCAAGCAAAGTACGCCGCTAAAACTCGAATTCCCGCAGCTAATCAAGCAAAGTACGCTTTTACCCGAGCAGTTCTCCGGTTCACCCGAGATTCGAACCTAAGCCTCAAAAGTAAAAAAGGCAACCATCCATAAAAATGGATGATTGCTTAAATGTTTTATTTATTAAATATCCGCACAAAATTCAATAGTGGTTTATAGTTTTTACCCGCGAGTCCGATGACTTCAACCAAAATTTCAATTGCAGTTAAAATGACAGCTACGAGTAAAATCGCACCCCATACTTTTGCCATAGAGAAAATGATGGCTGCTAATCCAAACATGATGGCAATCCCATAAATAATGAGTACTGTTTGGCGATGTGTGAAGCCCATATCCAGTAAACGGTGATGCAAGTGTGATTTATCTGGATCAGACCATTTTTTCTTCATCCGTACACGACGGACAATCGCAAAGAATGTATCAGAAATTGGCACACCTAGTATAATAACTGGGACAATTAATGCAACGACCGTAACATTTTTAAATCCAAGCAATGCGAGCACTGATATCATAAAGCCAAGGAACAATGCTCCTGTATCTCCCATGAAAATTTTCGCTGGATGGAAATTGTAAAATAAAAATCCAAATGTTGCTGCTGCTAAAATGGCTGCAATTGCTAAAACAAACATATTGCTCATAATAAATGCCATGATAGCTAAAGTAATAAGGGCAATGGTTGAAACACCTGCCGCTAGACCATCTAAGCCATCGATTAAATTAATGGCATTTGTAATACCCACAATCCAAAGAATTGTTAAAGGAATACTTAGTAATCCAAAGTTTAATTCACCTACAAATGGTAAATTAACCATATCAATTTGAATGCCACCTACAAAGATAACGATAAGTGCCGCAGCAAGCTGGCCAAGTAATTTTGCCTTTGCGGAAATTTCACGCATATCATCTATGACACCTGTTGCTACGATAATACAAGCTCCAATTATAATTGCCAGTAAAAAATCACTACCATTTTCATTGTATATCAAAATCGGCTGGAATATAGCCACAGCTATTAAAAACGCAAGGAAAATCGCCAATCCGCCAAGTCTTGGCATAATTCGTGCATGTACTTTTCGATAGTTTGGTGCATCGACTGCACCTATTCTGAATGCTAATCGTTTAACTAGTGGAGTTAACAATATTGAAGCAACGAATGCTGCTATTAAAGACACGTAAAGCATGTCTCTCCTCCTCAAAAAAATAATCTACATTTAAATTCTAATTGATTATAGCACGAACAGACGCCGAAATATACTTTTTCTATTTATTTTCCACCATTTCACAAATATTATTCTTCTTTTTCAAATTGGAAGAATGCTGTATGTCAAATGTAGTCATCATTCGTAAAATTTGATAAAATAATGTAGTGTCTAGCATTTAGACAACTTAAAAGGAGCGTAAATTTCATGTTCTCAATTTTTAAACGCAACGATGAGCAAACTAGTGCTCGTCAATTAAAACGCTACTATAAAATAGTAGATCAGATTAATAGTCTTGAAGAAAAATATGTCAATAAGTCAGATGATGAATTAAAAGAAATGACTTTTATTTTCAAAGATCGTTTAGAACAAGGTGAACCAATTACATCTATCATCCCAGACGCATTTGCTGTCGTACGCGAAGCCTCAAAACGTGTATTAGGTATGCGTCATTTTGATGTGCAGCTTATCGGTGGTCTTGTTTTAACTGAAGGCAATATTGCAGAGATGCCTACAGGTGAAGGTAAAACGCTTGTCGCTTCCCTTCCTTCCTATGTACGCGCATTAGAAGGTAAAGGTGTTCACGTCATTACAGTTAATGACTACCTAGCAAAGCGTGACTACGAACTTGTTGGTCAAATCCATCGTTTCCTTGGTTTAACAGTTGGTTTAAATATACCGATGATGGAGCCGGATGCAAAAAAAGAAGCCTACAACGCTGATATTACATATGGTGTAGGTACTGAGTTCGGATTTGACTACTTACGCGACAACATGGCTCATAGCTTAGCTGATAAAGTACAACGCCCTTATCACTTCGCCATTATCGATGAAGTCGATAGTGTCCTTATTGATGAGGCAAAAACACCGCTTATTATCGCTGGAAAAATGCCCGCGAATGATGAGCTACATCGCATTGCCTCTATGCTTGCTAAACGTTTTAAAGAAGAAGAAGATTACGATTTTGATGATGAAACAAAAGCTACTTCTTTAACAGATATAGGCATTGAAAAGGTTGAGGCTGCCTTCAATGTTGATAATCTATATGATCTTGAACACCAAACACTTTACCATTACGTTATCCAAGCAGTTCGTGCACATGTGATGTTCAAGCGCGACGTTGATTACATCGTAAAAGATGACAAAATCGAGCTTGTTGATATGTTCACAGGTCGTGTTTTAGAAGGTCGTTCGCTATCTGATGGCTTACATCAAGCGATTGAAGCAAAAGAAGGCGTAACGATTACTGAAGAAAATAAAGCACAGGCACAAATCACAATTCAGAACTATTTCCGTATGTATCCGAAGCTTTCTGGGATGACGGGTACGGCGAAAACACAGGCAAAAGAAATTCGTGAAGTGTACGGCATGGAAGTTATTCAAATTCCAACAAACCGCCCACGTCAACGTGTCGATCAGCCTGATCTTATTTTCAACAAACAGGAAGATAAATATAAGTATGTAGCAGCTGAAGCTAAACGTCGTCACGAAAAGGGACAACCTGTCTTAATTGGGACAACGTCAATACTACAATCTGAAACAGTGGCCGAACACTTAAAGAAAGAAGGCTTAAAATTCCAATTGCTGAACGCTAAAACAGTTGAGCAAGAGGTTGAGCTGATTTCACAAGCTGGTCAGAAGGGTCGTATTACTGTAGCAACAAATATGGCTGGTCGCGGTACAGATATTGTGCTAGATGAAGCAGTTCACGAGCTTGGAGGCTTATATGTCCTCGGTACCGAAAAGCACGAAAGCCGCCGTGTAGATAATCAGTTGCGTGGTCGTTCAGGTCGCCAAGGTGACATAGGTGAAAGCCGCTTCATTCTCTCTATTGAAGATGATATGTTCCGCCGTTATGCAAAAGAAGAGGTTGAAAAATTCTCAGAAAAAATGGTTGTCGATGAAAAAGGCATTATCCAAACTAAAGAGGTTCAAGAACTTATTAACCGTACACAACGTATTGTTGAAGGCTCTCAATACGGTATGCGTGAATATAACCTAAAATTAGATGATGTTATCAATGACCAACGTACAGTTATTTACGGTCTACGTGATAAAATTTTAACAGGTGAAGATTTAATGGGTGAGCTGAAAAAAATGCTAAGTGAAACAGTTGATTTCGCTGTTCGCGAGGCTGCTCCAGATGAACTCCCTTCAGTAGAATGGGATTACGACCAAATGGAGAGCTCGCTCAATTCACTATTCATTACTCCTGTCACAATTGACCGTGAAGCGGGCAAAGTAAAACAAATTTTAGCTGATATTCAGCCTGCTGAACAAGAGTTGCTTGATCGCATGGAAAAGTTCTCTAGTAATGAAGAAGTAATGAAAATTATTCCACAAGTTATGCTAAGCTATCTAGACAGTGGCTGGGTGAAACATTTAGAAAACATGGCACACTTAAAAGAAGGTATCGGCTTACGTCATTATCAACAAGAAGACCCGATGCGAATTTACCAACGTGAAGGACTCGAATTATTCGGAAATAATTTCCAAGAATTACGTCGTTCGATCATAATAGAAATTACAGGCTTCATGAAAATGATTGAAGCACAATTGGAGGTACAATAATGGGCTTATTCTCATTCTTTAAAAAATCAGACAAAGTTGTTCAAGAAAACACAATCGACTCTAAAGACTTATTAGGAAGTGCTACTACGGAGAATAGCGATAATCGCGATGTCGTGACGAAGCTATCATTCCATCCAGAATGGGATGTTCCACAGGAGCAAAAGTACATTTTTAATTTCCTTGCTAATGAGCTAGAACCATTGAAGCCAAATCAATTATCACTTTCTTCTATTAGTATTGAAGAAGATTTGCGCTCTAAAAAATGGCAAGTGCGTGCATTTTTCCGCTCATCATTACCTCAAGCCATTGAGCTAGGTGAAATCGAGCTGTTCATTATGGATAAAAATGACGAGCTTGTAGCATCTAAAAAATTCGACTTTGCAGCACTTGGCACAATTCCAGCAGAAAGTGCTCGTCCATGGGTATTTGACTTTGAAAAATCAACAATCAAAGTCGATGAAGTACCAGAAGATGGTTGGAAAATTGCATTCAACCTTGTTTCCCTTCGTGGTCACCAATTAGAATTAGACCCATCATGGGAAAAACAACTGCCTGCAGCACAAAAAGAAGAGCTTGCGAAAATCGTAAAAACTTTACCTAAGTTAGGCGATACAGAAGTAAACTTCACTGGCCTACAAGCGAAACTTGCTGATAACGGTAATTTTAATGTGTCAATCTTCATTCGTAATGGACATAATAAAGCTATTAACCTAGAACAATTACCACTAGAAATTATTGATGCAACAGGCAAACAAATTGCTAAAGGCTCATTTAAAATGGATCCAATATTAACTGTACAACCAAACTCAACAAAGCCATGGACATTTATCTTCCCTTCAGAGCTTGTTGACGCAAAAGATGCTGATCTTTCTCGTTGGACAGCACGTGTAACACAATAAAGTGTTTAAAAACCCTTCTTTTTTATAGAAAGAAGGGTTTTTTCATTTGTTCATTTTCTTATCAGTGATGGTGTCTCTTTTATCAGCGATATTCGGTGTTTTATCAGCGATACTGGGTGTTTTATCAGCGATACTGGGTCTTTTATCAGCGATGTTCGCCGCCTTATCAGCGATTCTTACACTTTTATCAGCGATGCCACATTTTTTATCAACGAAACTGTCGTCTTCAACCGAGCGATTTTATCTAAACTTCATGAAAAAAGCGATTTCTGCGTATATGCAAAAATCGCTTTTACTTTATTTGATAGAGTCGAATCGTTTATAAGCTACTAATCTTGTAGACCAGTAAGAGTATGTAACGTCCGAAATTTCAACACCGTCTGATCCTGCATGGATAAATTTATTGTTACCTATATAAATACCCATATGAGATATTCCATCTTTATACGTATTTTGGAAAAATACTAAATCTCCCGCTATCGGATTTTTAACTTGTGTTGTGTTACCGTAGAAATATCCTTCGCTACTGTCTCTGCCAATTTTTAAACCACCTTGGTTAAAGGCGTAATAAATCAGGCCACTGCAATCTAGACCTTCAGATGTGTTGCCACCGTAGAGATATGGTGTTCCTACTAATGAATTAGCTACGTCTACTGTTTTCTTATAAACAGCTTGTCCATTCGCTGTAGGATCTTTAGATGTTACTGTTGATGTTCCAGCATCTGTAGATCCGTTATTATGTACTGTGTCACTCTCGGGTATTGAAGCTACTGGAGATAATTTTAACACCTGTCCAACGTAAATATTATCTGTTGTAAGTCCGTTCCAGTCTTTAATGTCCTTTATTGTCACATTAAATTGCTTAGCGATTTTGGATAATGAATCGCCTTTAACTACTGTATAGGAACCAGTTGTGGGTTTTGATGGTGTTGTCGGTTTTGTTGTTGATGGATTTGAAGGTTTTACCGCATCATTACTAGCTTGTTTTGAAACTTCAAGCTTTTGGGCGACATAAATCATATCATTCGTTAAATTGTTCCAACTTTTTATGTCTTGTACTGTTATTTTATTGTTTTGGGCGATTTTAGTTAAAGTATCTCCTTTTTGTACGGTATATGTAGCTGCTTCTGCGGTCTGTAGCGCTAAAAATGAAGTTGCTATAGTGCTTAAAGCAAGGATTCTTAATTTTTTTGTCTTTTTCATACCAATTTACCTCCGTTCGTGCTAAAATATTTCCTTGTGTGTCTATCATACTAGATATTTTAGAAATGAGATATCGGAAAATTCGACTATTTTTCAAACAATTTATGAATCTTACTGATTCCGACAAATTCTTACAAATTGTTAAAGAATATTAATTGCAAGATTAGTATTCTTATGATAACATACACTTCTGTATTTAAAATTTTTAGAAAGTTTTATCTTTTCAATCTTAAAGGAGTTTTAATTTTTATGAAAAACATCTTGCTTTTCATCAAGGAAAATTTGGCAGTAGGTTTACTATTATTTGCCTTATTTTTAGGTGCTGGAAATATTATCTTCCCCCCATTATTAGGTCAACAAGCTGGTGAACATATAACGACAGCAATGATTGGTTTCTTAATAACGGGTGTCGGATTACCACTATTAGCAATCGTTGCTATTGCGAAAGCTGGTGGCGATCTACAATTACTTGCTAATCGTGTCAGCCCTACCTTTGGTGTTATTTTTACATCAATCGTTTATTTAGCGATTGGACCATTTTTTGCAGTGCCGCGTACAGGCTCTGTATCCTATGAAATTGGGATTGCCCCATTACTCCCAGAGGCAGCAGCTCATCATTGGGCACCACTTTTCATTACTTCTGTAGTATTTTTTGCCTTTATACTATTCTTAGCGATTAACCCTTCAAAGCTTGTCGATCGCGTTGGGAAAATTTTAACGCCTGCTCTATTGGCCGTTATTTTACTACTAGCGATTAAAAGCTTTATTTCTCCAATGGGTGAACCAGGGACAGCTATAGGAAAATACACTAAGTCACCATTGACTGAAGGCTTTGTTCAAGGCTACTTAACAATGGATGTACTAAGTGCACTCGTTTTCGGAATCGTTATTCTGCAAGCATTGCGCGACATGGGTATGTCAGATACTAAAAAACAAGTTAAAACGACAATTTTCGCGGGAATTGTTGCCGCTCTTGGCTTATCATTTGTCTATATCTCACTTGGACAAATTGGTAACACTAGTATTGATGCAATTGGTACTTTTGATAATGGTGGTACTATTATTGCGAAGTCAGCTGAAGTTCTATTTGGCAAACTTGGAAGTATCATATTAGCTGCCACAATTTTACTAGCGTGTATATCTACTGCTGTAGGTTTATTGACTGCCAATGCTCAATATTTCAATAAACTATTTCCTAAAGTTTCGTATAAAACGTTTTTAGTAATTTTCACAATTTTCAGTGCAGCAATTACAAACGTAGGTCTTGAAACAATTATTAGTGCATCACTACCTGTATTATTAATCATCTATCCGCTAGCGATGGTGTTAATGGTTCTGTCGCTTTTCGATAACTTCTTTAAAGGTGGAAAAATTGTTTACATTTTAGCTTTAATTCCTACATTCTTTGTTAGTCTGAATGATGGTTTAAAGGAAATGAAGATTACAATTGCACCATATGTGAACATTTTAAAAGCTTTACCATTATACGAGCAAAGTCTGGCGTGGCTTGTACCTGCAATAATCGGTGCGCTTATCGGCTTTATCATTCATAAGCTTATAAAAAAATAAAAGTTCTTCATCTAACTTGAATCTGCTTGCTTTTTGCGAATAAGCCTCAAGCTTCTTTTAGACAATGACTGTCTATGAATCTTGCATAAACTTACTTTCTCGCAAAAGGCTAGTAGATTCTTTTTTTGTAGGTAATCCCCTCCTTTTCCTATTCACGGTTATATGGAAATTCATGTATAATAAAAATAATTAGAGAAGAGGTGTCCCATGAAAAAAGTATTGTGGTCTTTCGTATTCGTTCTAAGCTTTTTCATCTTTCCATTTACAAACGCTTCTGCTGCAAGCAATGAACAACAGATTGTAAAGGAAATCAAGGCAATTATTGAGGAAAATTATGTTGGAACCATCCATGGAAATTTGCAAAAAGCTAAAACAATTCCTGAAATCATTGATATGCTAGACCCTTATTCCACATATTTCACGAAAAAGGAATTTGAAGAATTTATTAATAGCATCGATCTATCAACAATTGGGATTGGTGTAATCATCGAAGAACATGAAGATGGCATTCATATTTTACAAGTGTTTGAGAATAGCGGTGCATCTAATGCCGGTGTAGTTGCTGGAGACATTATTATTGCCATTAACGGGCAATCCGTAGTAGGAAGCTCTACACAAGAAGCCTCGTCCTTATTAGTTGGTGATGAAGATACAAAAATAGAAGTGACCCTCAAACATGCAGATGGTACAACTTCTACTACAACCATTACACGGAAAAAATTCACATTACCGAATGTGGAATCTGCATTACTGTTTGGGGATGTTGGATATATTGCTATGTCATCCTTCTCAGAAGACGGTGCAAAGCTTGTTAAGGATGCACTTATTCAATTAAAACAGCGTGGTGCAACCTCTTTTATATTTGATTTACAAAACAATGGTGGCGGCTATGTATCAACAGCTGAGGAGATTACAGGGCTATTCCCGAACGCAAAAATTGCGTATTTACTACAAGAAGCACATGCCTCTTATAAAATACGTGCAGTCAATCAAAACGAAAAATTCCCAGCTGATACACGTATTCTCGTAAACCGCTATAGTGCTAGCGCCTCTGAAATGTTATCAGCAACATTACAAGATCAGCAATCTGCTATTTTATATGGAGAAACTACGTATGGAAAAGGCTGTATGCAAGGCTTTTTCGAATTACAAGATGATAGCTATTTAAAGCTTACTATCGGTAATTTTACAGGTCCTTCAGGGAAAACGATTAATGAGGTTGGGGTAAAACCGAACGTCCAAACAAAAACTGCTCCTATTTTCCAGGCACATTATGATGCGATTAAAGCACAATATACAAATTATAAAGAGCTTGCAAGCTTAAAAAATGTACCAACGTCTAAAACGTTTACCGTGAAATTCTCACAAGCACTCTCTCCGCAGATTGCTAAAGACAGTGTACAGCTTGTTGCTTTAGGCGGTAACGAAGTACCAATTACTGCAAAAGTCGATGGTAGTTCATTACTTGTTACTCCATCAAAACCGTTAAACAGTGGGCAAGAGTATATGCTACTTGTTCATCCATCTATTCAAAAAGAATCAGGCAATAAACTTCAAAAAGGCGCTTATCTTCATATTACAGTTAAGAAATAAAAAATTCCTCTCACCTTTAAGTAGTGGTGAGAGGAATTTTTATTCTGCCTGAGAAATATTTGTTTTTACTTCTCTTAAGAAGTATAAATGAACTAAGTCGCTCGCTAACTCGCATGGCTGTTTTTTTTGTTCAAGTAAATTAGTTAATATTAAACGCTCAAAGGATCCTACAAAACTATCTACAATTATATGAATGTCTGTACAAAATGATTGTAATACATGGGCACAATCATAACGATGTATAAGGTGAGTAAATTGCTGTGTAAGTTGAGATTTAACTACAAGTGACTGCTCAGATTCAAATAGTCCAATTTTTGTTAATTTCGGGTTTTCGATTATGTAAACGAATAACATATGTATTTTCTGTTTTAACTCTTTAACAAAGCCCTCTAATCCCTTTTCAACCTCTTCTGATTGTTTACTCATAATTTCATCAAGTCCACGCTGAAATCGTTCATTCAGATCGGTGTAGAGAAAGTCCTTGCTCTCAAAATATAAATAAAAAGTTGGCTGAGTTACATTAGCAGCTTTTACAATATCACTAATTTTTGTATCGTGATAACCTTTTTCAGAAAATAACTCCAAAGCCTTTTCAAGCAATAATTGTTTACTTCGTTCACCATTTGAATTAACCTTCCTACCTCTAGCCATACTTCCCACCTTATCTTAATTTGTAGTAGACATAGTCCTTTAGGCATCATCAAGCAATGCCAATTTATCCATATGTTCATAAAAAATTCCACACTGAATAAAATTAATTATAATACAGCTCCTATTTTTTTACTATAAAATATTATAAATATAACAACTTTTTTGCAGAAAGTATTTAGTGTCTAAAAAAGTTTTATTTCTATAGACGTAAAAATACAGGTGAGTTGTTTAACCATTTTATCCCTTGAATTAATTAGAGGTCACTGATTTCCGCTACAGGCTACTCGCTTTCTTGCGAGCGAGCGTCGAGCCGTTGCCGTTTTATTGTTGCTGCCGCTTCGCTTTCGCACCGAAAACATTCGCTCCGTGCAGAGTCTCGTCTGTCTCGCCTTTCCTGCGGGAAGCTTTGCTCTGCGACGAAAGCGAAGCGATAGGAGCACTCGAGTAACCCTCTCCGCTACAATCAGTTAAAAATGGAATAAGCATCTATCTACTAATCAACACGCCTGAAACATTTATAAAAAAAGTGGGTATCAAATTATTTCTAAGATACCCACTTTTCCCTATTATTTTAAAAATTTCTTTTTTAGTTTATCACTAAATTCTTTTACTTCTTTCACTCCAAATAATAAGAAGGAGCCTACAAGCACAGCACTAAAAATAACAAGACCTACAATGAAAGTTATCCACTTGTATTCAAATACTAAATACTTACTTGAGAAGTACATAACAATCGTGATAATGATCATTGGAGGCATAGCTCTGAAAAATTGAAGCTCTTTACTGAATATACCCATTTTTAGATCATATTTAAAGCTTGCATATACAATAAGCATGATAAAGTTCACAACGGAACTTATTAAAGTACCCCATGCAATTGAAACTACCCCAGTTGAATCTACAAGTAAAAAAATAGCTCCGATATTTACTCCAAATACATTTAATAAACTAAATATTACAGGCGCCATAGAGTCACCTTTTGCATAGTAAAAGCGTGTAATATATGTGTTTGCCGCAAGGAAATACATAGAAAGTACGAAGACAGCAAGTACTGGTGCTGTTATCGCGGTTGCTTTCGCATTAAACTTATTGTATTCAAAGACAACTTGAATAAGATTAGTTGAGTAAAAATAAGAGTAAATTGTTACGGGAATAAGCAATAAAAATAAGTATTGTAATCCCTTTGAATACAAGCTTTTAATAGAAGCATGATCATTTTCAGCTTCCTTATGACTTAATATTGGATAAATAACTGTCGTTACAGCTGTAATTAAAATAGCTTGTGGAAATTGCATCAACTTAGAAGCATAGTTAACAGAAGATACTGCTCCTTCTAATGATAATAGCCCTGCTACATAACGTTGTAATAATGCATAAAGTTGAATCGTTGCACCGCCAAGCATAATAGGTACAACCATTATCCACAACTCTTTTGTCGATACATTATGTTTAAAGGAAAATCCTACCTTAAACGAATCTAATTTACGGTAACCGATAACTAAGAAATACACCATTAGTACTGCGCTTACCAATGCGCTAATACCATATCCCATTGGACCGATAGTAGTTTCCGATAAGACAACTGCTATCACTAAGAAAATCGCATTGTAAATTAAAATGGCAAAGCTCGATAAATGGAATCTTTGATTTACATTCAGTAAACCACTATACCAAGAAGATAAAACGAGAAATATTGATGATGGCATCATCCAGTAATAAAGATTTCTCGTTAAAGCCAATTGATCATCACTAACAACCTTACCCGTATTAAAGCTTTCTAAAATTGGATTAGCAAATGCCATCCCTATCAATGTCATTATTATTGCTGACATAACAACAATTGTAAACGATTGCTTTACGAATAGTCCTTTGTCGGTTGTTTCTCGGTTATAAATTGAAATAAAAACAGTCGTAAATGCTCCCCCAACTACTAAATATAAAAAGTTTGGAATCATATACGCTGTAAAAATACTGTCGGAAGTATGACCAGTACCATATTGGAATCCGATTATCATCTCACGTAAAAATCCGAAGAAACGGGCCACAATATTAATAATCGCAACTGCCCCAACTATTTTTACAAACTTATTCATAGGCCATCCCCACCTTCAATGGCCGACTTATAAATCTCTATACAGCGAGCTGTTATATTTTTTTCATCGTGAATGGCTAATACCTTGTCGACCGCTTCACGATTCATGTATTGTTCTGTTGGCGTGTTCACGGCACGCAGCATCTCCTCAGATAAAACCATAGCGTTTTCGGGCTCCACTAAATGCCCTGCGCCTTCCCCAAGCAAAGATACAAGTCCACCTACATTTGAAGCAATAACAGGTGTGTCTGTCGCTAATGCCTCTAATGCCACTAATCCAAAACCTTCTAAATGGGATGGTAATACAAAGACATCACTTGCTTGGAACCACTTCACTAGTTCTTGTTGTTTTAGTGGATCTATAAATTTGACGTCTTCGCTGATTAATGGTTGCAAGGATTGGAAAAATGCTTGATCCCTTCTAGAACCTACAATATTTAACTCTAAAGGACGAGATACTTTTGTTTTTAGCATTTGGAAAGCCTGTAATAGCTCCTCAACGCCTTTTTGCTTAATAACATTTCCTACAAATAAAAATCTGAATGGCTCGGATGCTAATTGTAGTTCTTTGCACACAGCTTCTTGATTTCCTTTTGTGAAAACCTCACGATTCACACCCATGCTAACGACAGAGATTTTACCTTTTTCAATGCCAAAATCTTGTTCAATTTGTTGAGCTAAGACTGGACCAACTGCAATAATATGTTGACTTTCACGTAAAATACTCGCTGTCCAATTGCGAATTCTTGTGTTCTTCTTCGCCATACGTTCAATATCGCCACCATGAGCTGTAACGATAAATGGTATACCAAACATTTTCTTTAATAGCAGCGACAGCATACCCGATGGAAACACATAATGTGCATGTGTGACATCAATAGACTTTCTGTTTTTTAAGCCTTTCATCAATGTCGATAAACCCCATTTTGTATATTTCATAATGGTGTTTTTCTTACCTGTTGCCGGATTTGTATTAACAGATATATCTACGTCTAGTCCTGCCTTTTCAAGCGCAGTAACTTGGTTTTTCACAAAAATACCGAATGATAAATGATCAGATGTTGGATACATATTACTAATGACGAGTATTTTTTTCATAGACGTGTCACTGCCTTTTTCATTAATTCCTGACCATGCATGGCCTCTTTATGAATATGGGTAGCAATTTGTTTCGTCTCCGCAATCGATTGCTCCCAGCTGCTACTTAGTTTGCCAACTAATGTGGATAGTGCATTATCATTATCCTCAATATCCTGCATTTGTAAGCAACGATCTGAAGCGCCCACAAAGGACATAAAATCCTGTACTTTTGTATGATAGGATATCGCAATAATTGGTGTTTCCGAATTTGTTGCTAAAATAAGCGAGTGCAGACGTGTACCGATAATAATATCCTGCTCCTCCGTTACTTCAAGTAATCGCTCTGGCACCAAATTTTCATCAATAATTTCAGTATGTGCATGTTGTTGCATTTTTTTCTGAATATCTTTCGTCACAGTGACGTCTTGCGGGTACTTCGTAGCAAAAAATGTAATTTTAACATTATGCTCAGAAATTACCTTATCTAGATTTTTCGCCATACCTGTAACGTACGCATCATATTTTTCAACATTTCCCTCTGGCCAATAGTTTGCATTATAGTATGGAACCGCTGATACACCTATTTTAATTGGTTTTTCTGCGTAATGTTGACGATCGCCTTTTAATGTAAATGCAGGATCACCAATAATATCTATTGGCTTTTTCACCCCAATACTTTGCAAAAGCTTTTTAGACTGAGGATCACGTACTGAGATATTTGCTGCATAACGACACATCATGCGAATACTAACTTTTCCAGAAAATGTATCAAGTGGTCCAGCGCCACATCCGTAAATAATGTAGGGAACATTACTTTGTTTTGCCATCATTGCATACGCTCCGTACAGGTGAGCCTCACGTTTATAAAAATCCATTAAAATACCACCACCACCAATGATGAGGAGGTCAAATTGTGATACATATTGTTTATTGTTTTTATAGGTATGGATAAACGTTTTAAATAAATTACTCTTTCTGTAATACAATGGATAGCTATGTACCCCATAACGTTCGGATGTTTGTTGTGTGTTATTACTAAAAACGGTAATGTCATCACTAGTTACCGAAAATGTTTGTTTTACTTGTTGAAGAATGCCGTATAATATTGATTCATCACCATTATTATCATTGCCGTAATTCCCCACAATGCCTATTTTCATTAAAAAACATCCTTTTACTTTTTAATACTGAGATTATACCACAATTGAACATTTTCGTTCTTTTTAAAAATAGTAAAAATAAGATGAGCTTCAAAAGTCACTACTAGTCTTGTATTATAGTGAAGATTGGCTCATTACCATAACAAAGGGTTGATTTCCATTACGGATAGGTGCTTTCCTGGGGGCATCCGATAAGTCACTTATCCCTAAGGAGTCGCCCAGCCTGCACTCAATCAACCTTATATGGTTTTAAATAAATATCAATTAAATATCTAAAGAGAAAAATAGCAAACTAGGTATTTAAAACTACTAGTTTGCTATTTTTCAAATGCAAAGTTCTATCTTTAAAGACTACTATTATGGATTGATTGCTCTATAAAGGAATAATCCAAAATGAGCGCGACTAATCGCTTCATTTGGCTTAAAGGTGTTATCACCATAGCCAGTTGTAATTTTATTTGCAGCTAACTGCTGAACATATGTGTATGCCCAATGATCTTTCGATACATCTTTAAAGTTAATGCTGCTCGTTCCTTTTAAATTATAAGCTAATGCTACAACCTTCGCCATTTGTGCTCTTGTTAAAGTACCATTTGGATCAAAGGTATTGTCGCCTTTACCGCTCATAATACCAGCCTCGACTACAGCTGCGATTTGTTTATAATACATGTGACTCGCAGGAATATCTTTAAAGCCTGGATTTTTGACATTTGATGTTTTTAAATCAAGTGCGCGACTAATAATAACTGCTGCGTGTGCACGTGTAAGTTTGTCATTTGGTCTAAATGTGCCATCTGCTTGACCTGTAATGATATTATTTTTTGTTAAATACTCAATTTCTTTATAGTACACATAGTTACTTGGAATATCTTTAAACAACGCAGCTTTTGCTACAGTCACAGTAGCCTCTACAGGTTTTGTTCCTAAAGTCGCTACTACTTTACCAGTAGCACCCGGATTTTGCGCTGTCAATTTACCATCACTAGTAATGGTACCGATATTACCTTCTACAGACCATTTCACCTGTGATGCATTGTAAACTAGAGATTTGCCACCCTCGTCCTTTGCATCCATAGTAAATTTGACCGTTTCGCCGGCGCCCACTGTTTTTGATTTTGGTTCAATGTTCATTGTTGCTGGAGCATCTACTACTTTCACCTGGAATGATTCAACAGGTGTGCCATCGTGGTTGATGAAAATGCGATCATCGCCAGCTGTCGTTGAAGTATAGCTCAAACCGTTAACTTTTAAAGTATTATTCTCAGATGTTAGCGATACATGACCGTCTAATGGTAGCGCATTATAGTTTCCATCTAATATATATTGTACTGCTATACTAGACGAAGCGCCTGCTAAAAGAGTTGCATAGCTTGTACTATTCGTATATTTAATATACTTTCCTTTACCAGTTGGTGCCGTACTTACGGCTTGTAATGTTGCGGACACAAGACGTTGCGCATTGCCTGCATTAGATGGTAGGTTCGCTAATACGACATTATTATTACCGTGATTTCGAATACCCATCGTTGTTGAGCCGCCACCATCTAGGTTAATTGCTTGATCAACACCAAGCGACACTAAATAGTTAGCAAGTTGAACCATATTCATACCTGCACTATGTTTCTGTTTTCCATCAACCGTAATAAAGTGTACTGTTTTTCCATTGTTACTTGTCGCTACAACAGTACGTGATGTTACCTCTTTTGCACGTTGACTAGATGAGCTCATCATAATGTAAGGTTTATTATCTTTTACTAAATACGGACCACTTGCCATAATAAATTTTGCATTCTGCCAAAGCTGATCAATCGAGAAGTTAACACTCAATTCATCTCCAAGTGCAATTTGGCTTAGCTTACTGTGCCAATCCCCACCTTGTAAAGATACGACAAAGCCAGTTGAAGGAATGGATATTTTCTCTTTCGATCCATAAGGCGTAATTTGTGTAACTTTCCCTGTTAATGTTTGACCGAATTTATTTTCAGTAATCGGAGCTCCTGTATCTACTACGATTTCAAAACCATATTCATTCGTATTTGTCGTTTTACTATAAAATTGTGGTGTGTAAACAATTCCCTCATATATATTACGTGCACGATTCATTCCTGACATTTTATAGTCTGTGCCTTTGTGAGAAAGTGTTACATTAAAATCAAAATAGTCAATGACACCACTGCCATCTGCTGCAACCCCGAAAGCTGTAGGGACATTCATATATTCATCGGAACCGTTTGAAACAGCACCACCGTTTAAAATAACATTATCTTTAGCTAGTAAAAATAATGGGAAACCTGCAGACATATCGAAGAAACTTGCATTAATAGCACCCACTACACGATTCCCCTCGCGTGAATTACGATTAGCATTTGCTACTGTCGATTCTCTGCCATTGACATTCGCGGGCATACCTAATTGTACTTCTGTCGTTTCATCTACATTAATAGCAAGATGATTAATAGAATTTGTATTGGTACTGCTGTATGTATATTGTTTATACTGCACACCATTCGATAATGGATACTCCTTCTTGACCGTTTGGGCTGCATAAGCATTTAACGGACTAACAACCATTGACAATAATACAACTAAAACTAGTAAATTTTTCGCTATTTTTTTCATTTTTTTGCGCTCCTGAGTAAAATGGAGCTCTCAACTCTCCCTTCACATGTCTTACTTCTATAACATTATCAAAAATATGCCAAAATATCCATGGAACATTTAAGCTATTTTCCAGTTTTATATGAATTGTCAAGAAAACTATTTATATAGTCTCATTTTATGATTTTTCTAACATTTGACCCTTATCGATACTCTATAACTTTGTTAAAATGATATAGAAGTTCTAGGAGGGTAAAATATGAAAAAACTATCAATTATTGCTATGCTCATGACAGTAATCGGCATGCTTCTTTGGCAACCCCAACTGGCATCTGCTGACGAACTAACAGGGCATTCACATGAACAAGGTCTTCGTTATTTAATTTCCAAAGATGCATTAGTAAAAGATGCAAAAGGAAGTTATCGTCCAAATGACAATGTGACACGTGGAGAGTTTGCTTCTTATTTAGCTAAAGCCATGAATCTTGAGACGACAAGCGACATAGTCTTTAAAGATGTCCCAGATACATATGTACATGCAAAGGATATTAAGCTTGCTGCTTCAGCTGGGATTATTACAGGCTATGGAGATGGTTCATTTAAGCCTAATGCCGTTATTTCAAGACAGCATATGGCGGTTATGCTTGAGAGAGCTATTGATTATTTAAACATTCCTAAAGGTACTTCTTCTATTACCTTTAAGGATAATGCAGCTATATTTAAAGACTACCGTCAAGCAGTAGCTATAGGTGCACAATTAGAAATCATAAAAGGCTCTGATGGTTACTTTATGCCTGAAAATAATGCAACTATCGGACAATCATCTTCGTTTATTGTACGTTTAATGCAACTTGCTGGTGATCCAGATGCTAGTGGCAATTCAAACGGTGGTAATACAAATGGTGGCGACACTAACGGTGGTAATTCAAACGGCGGCGATACAAATACCGGTTCCTCTAAATACGCTATTAAGGAAATTTCAAATGGCGCACTAGTTGGTAATCAAGGTTTCTCTACCTTTGAAGCTGCTGAAAAGGCTGTGACAAAAAACACACAGGTTATCGTTCAAAGTGATAAAATTGTGAAAATGTCTTCAGGCTACGTTGTTACAAACAATTATGTAGCACTAAAATCTGAAACAATTAATGACGCGGTTGCGGTTGCAGCTAATACAGAAATGGAATACCTCAGTAGTGATGCAACACAAGTAAAAGTTCGATTAGCTGGTCAAGTCGGCTACTTAAAACACGCTGATGTTACATTAATCCCATTTTCAATGAGCAAAGGTCGTTCTTACTATTCAAATGAAAATGGTGAAATTAAACATACACTCTACGATTACAATACAAATAAGTATTCTTCTAGCTATATTTTCGGAAAAGCGCCATCATTTATGAAGCCAGGCGAAAAATACTATAGCTGGAATGGTATTTATTTCACAAACGGCAATGGCTCCTCTAATGGTGAGGCCTATAACTACTATCAGTTTTTACCTGCTCGTGCCCAAACACAATATACGGCACAAGAACTTGATGCTTATATAATGAATAAGCTAACAGAAATTGAGAGTACAGGAGTCAGCCTTTATAAAGATGCTACAAAGAAAAGTAAGTTAATAGGTTTAGGGCAAACATTGAAAGATGTGGAAGCAAAATCTCAAATTAACGCACTGCTTGTTTTATCACTTGCTCAGCATGAGAGTGCTTATGGTATGAGTGATCATGCACAAAACTTAAATAACCTATTCGGTTTGTACGTATATGATACGAACCCACTAAACAAAAAGTTTGATAGTGTAGCTGACAATATCAATGAGCTTGTTGATAAATTCCTACAGCCAAACTACATTACTCCAGGGGGTTCACCTGGTAAAAACTTTTCTAACGGTGCAGTAGTTGGTTCAAAAGCTCTTGGCTTTAACGTAAAATACGCTTCTGATCCATTCTGGGGTGCAAAAATCGCAGGACACTATTACCGTGCTGAAAAGGCGTTAGGCTTTAAGGATGCCAATAATCCATACACAATCGGTCTAACAACAACAACCGGCTTAAACGTTCGTACAGGCGCAGCTACTAGCTTTAACCCACTTTTCACATATGCACGAAGTGGTATGCCAGTTATCATTACAAGCTCTGCTACAAACGGCTGGTATGAGGTCCTTTCTGATAAACTGTATACAGGAAAAGCTTTCGTGAGCAAAGACTATATACAAGTGGTCAATACAGTAAAATAAAAAAGAAGTCGTCCTATAATGTTAGGACGACTTTTTATGTTGTTGAAAAGCTAAAATGTCATCCAACTTTTTAATTTTATCGGAACACTTTCATGTTTTATCGCCCAACTTCTGAATTTTATCGACATCCACCTGCCAAAGATCAAATAAAGATTCATACACAAAACTGTGTGTGCTATTCAAGAATAAAACTGGTAATAGTATTATTAGGGAAATTTGTATAATACGCAAAGCTAATTACATTTATTGTATATAATGAATCGAGAAAGAAAATTAATCAAAGGGATAGTTATTCCATTAAGAAAAATAGTTTTTTTGAAAAGAGGGAGTTAAATGGAAAGTTTTTTCTTAATACTTATGGGCTTTTTTATCGTTATTGCAAATGTGATTGGGTTTGTATTCTTCAAAAAAAAGAAAAATCTATATTTTGCTGCTTTCATAATATTACTACTAGCAGGTTTATTTGGTGGACTAGGAAGCGTATTAGCACTATTTATTCTTCGTGATGCCTTTGCGGTATTCTACGGGTTGAATCTTGCCTACTATTTACTAATCAATAGTCTTATCGTATTTCTTCTTGCGATTTTAGTTACTATAATTAAAAAATATAATAGTAGAAAAATATGATTATGCAAAATCAACTTAGTTTGTGAATGAATACATTTAAAATATCGGGGGCTTTAGTTATATTTCCGATTCACGAAATATCGAAACAAAAAGACAGAATTTATTCTACACGTTTTGTAGATTAAATCTGCCTTTTTGTTTTAACAGCAACAATCTTTGAGAAAACAGCCTAAAAAAAAGATGCCTCAAATAATATTTGAGACATCTCTTTTATTGTTAATATGAAAGCTTTTTCTTATCCGTTTTAATAATCGCTGACGCAATTATGACAAAGCCAAGCATTAAAACAAAGATTAAATCAAGTAAGCCAGTATGCATAGAAACCGTAAATAAGGTAATGACAAATGCATAAGCTACTGAGTGGAAGCTACGAATACCGCCTTGCTTCACTTTATTATATATTAATGAGATTAATACACCATATAAGAAGAAACCAATCGCTACAAGTAGATATCCGCCATCTAAGAATAATTGACCGATAAATGTAGGTGTTGTTGTTCTGTTAGGGCGTGTAATATATTTACCTTCAGCTTCGCTTAGAGAGTTTACAACTTCTGTTACTTTCATACGTGGTGACACTTGTTCACCCGGTAAAACTGTACTGAAGATACCAGCATGGATTTCCCCATTTAGATAACCTTCCTGCTGCGTATATTCGATAATTTTACTTAAAACAATATGGCCAGTTACACTCTCACCATTTATTGAACGAATCCATTTTGGAGTTAAGTTAACTTTCTGTTCTACTGTTAACAGTTTTTCCTTTTCTGTTTCAGTCAATTCTACATCTGGTTGTTCACGGCTATTAAATTCTTTCGTTGTATCCTCTGATATAACACGAAGGAAGCCAAACATTGAGAATGCTACTCCGATAACAAACAGAGCTGTAAGGAACCATGTTAATTTCACCCGTTTTACAACGTAATGGAAAATGATAATACCAGTAAATAACATAATGATTAATGGTGTACGGTAACCCATTAATAGGAATAAGAACATTACAGCAGCATAGATGGAACCGTAGATCAATGTTTTTTTCCATGTAATGTTTTTTTCTAAAATCATTTTATATGATATTAGCAGTAAAATTCCATACCATAATAATTGGGCAAAGAAGTTTAATTTTGGGTTGAGGTTACGTCGATTGGATTCATCAGCAATCCCTAATCCACCACCGGTAATCATCATTAATACATATGCAACTAAACCAAGTACTGTTAAAAATAAAATAAAATGAACAACATATTTCCCAAAGAAGGATAAACCAAATGATGGGATTGTCCATTGTAACTTATCAATAATGTACACACCGATGTAGTAGCAAATTACTGCTAAAAATACCGCTGGCCAAATTGATACACGTAAGTTAAATAATTCAAATCGATGGAAATCAAATAGACTTGTAAAGAAATAGAGCATTAATATAAAAGGTAAAAAGAAATACGGCGAAAACGTATCAATTTTGTTGACCTTTGCAAAAGTTTGTTTCAGTTTATTCATAAATGTCATACATCTCAGAAGATGTGATTGCCCTCCTCTATCGCGAATCATAATTGTTTATTCTTTTATTTACTAAGCAAAACAAGAGTTATTATATCATAAATACAGGTAGACTTATAGAAAGGAATGAATTGATTTTATTAAAATTATGCAATGATTTCCCTTTTTCCCTAAATTACGAGTTTATGCCCATAATCTTCTGCATTATCCCCTAATAGTTATCTCCCTCGCTCGGGACAACACAATTTTAGCCTCACATCAATCGACATTTTTTCCAGAAAACACTATATAAAACCTCAGTTAACATCCAAATTTTAATGATTCATCCATTATTTAGATGTATGATAAGTAAGTAGTGCAAATTTCTCAGAATTTAAAAGGGGTCAATTGTTCAAGTACTATTCAAAATCAGGATGCAATCGCGTAATTGAAGACAAATACAAAAATAAGGATGTGGATTTAATGAAGAAATTATTCATTTCACTACTCGTAGCATGCTCTTTTATGCTTATAGTTTTATTTGCACCAACACAAGCTAATGCTGCACAGAAAATCGGTGTCGTTTTCTCAGAAAGTAGTGAAAAATATGCCAATACTACACACCCTGGTGGAACATTTAATGGCCAACTTGTTTCTGAAAAGGTTGACTATAGTTCCACATATAATAAGGAACTTAAAGCTTTTCTTCTCTATCAGCAACAAGGTTTCCAAGTAGAAAAAATTTATGAGAGAGACTTAAATAATTTAGAAAATTTAAGTCAATATGATGCAATCGTCTTTGCCTATACAGTCATGATGAATCATCAGCAACGCGAGAATGTCAAAATATACGTTCGAAATGGCGGTGGTGCAATTTTTGCCTTCCAGACAGCCCGTAATGAATCAACAAAATTCCCTAAACCTGGTCAAATGGATCTCTCTCCATTAATCTATGATGTCGATTCTTGGGTAATGGAATGGGATAATTTAACTGAAGTCTTCCATTCACGTTTTATTGACGATACTGTGTTAGGAAACTCTACAATAAGCAATATAAATACTGTTCATCCAATTATTCAAAATACAACAAAAGAGCTTGGCAAAAGCAAGCTTAATCTAACAAAAACAGATCGTGATTGGGTAGAAGTCATGAAGCCTTGGCAAGGTGGATCTGCAACACCTATTTTATATTTCTCAGATTACAATTACACAGACAAGCCTAAAACAATGAAAAAAAATGAATTTGGCGCAGCCCATGCGATCGAATACGGTAAAGGCAGAGTTGTTCAAATTGGATTCAAAATCTATGATTATATTAATATTGATGCTAAAGCGGATTGGCAGGATAACGAAAATGGTGCTGCCTATTCAACAACTAATGGTGACAAAGATGCACAAGTATTTATGAAGCATGCTTTAAATTGGGTAGCCGAAAAACATAATGGCTATGTGCCCCGCCGTTATAACCTTTCGCTTTACTCTGACGGGGTGCAAAGTTATGTAGCACCGTCTGGTAAATTTGTTTTTTACTCCACTGTAACGGTTAAAAACAATGGTAATGTGCCTGCACGTGGTACATTGAAAGTAGAAATTTTAGACGCAAACGATAAAGTGGTTGGTAATGGACATGAACGTTACATTCCAGGACTTGCTGCTGATTCCACAACAAATAATGCTGATCATAAAGATATTAGTACCCTTGCGGAAAAATATCAGATTTCTATGCCTGGCAATTTAGCTGCCGGAACATATACGATACGTACATCCTTTATAGAGGGGCGCGATGATCGCAAAAATGCTGATGAAAAATTTGCAACGATTGCAGAAATTAAAACGCTCACACGCGCAAAAGGTTCCAATCAAGCAACAATTGCTTCCGCTCCATTCTTCCCAGATGTAACTTCATCGAATGGTGCCTATTATGATATAAAAAACTTATATGCGTTAGGTATTGTGAAAGGAACTAATGGGAATTTTAATCCACAAGGTACATTGACTCGCCTGCAAGCAACAGAAATGATTTTGCGAGCATTAGGGATTCCAGTATCAAACTCAGCTACCTTAAATGCGAGTGACATCAAAGCAGGTGACTATGGCTATGGCGTTTTAGCAACAGGCTTACGCTACGGCATAATTGCATTAGAAAATGGTAAAATCAATGCCCATCAGCCAATGACCCGCGGTGCCATGGCACGAGCACTTGTCAACGGCTTCAAGCTTCAGGGCTACACGAATAATACTTTCTCAGATGTTCCGACATCTCATGCATATTATAAAGATGTCCAAGCCTTATATGCACTTGGCATTACTACAGGCTATGCCGATAATACATTTAAACCAACTGGCACCGTGACACGTCAAAACTTTGCCCAATTCGTGAATAGAACACTTTATGCAAATTCAAAATAATTACTAAGGTAAAAGTTGATTTTTTAGTGTGTCGATTGGGATGTTTTTTATCGTTGGTAGACTCGTGTATTTCTCCGGTAGAAGTGCCTGTTTCGCCGCTAAACTCGTGTTTTCCGCCGGTAACAGTGCTCGTTTCGCCGCTAAACCCGTGTATTGCGCCGGTAACAGTGCTCGTTTCGCCGCTAAACTCGTGTATTGCGCCGGTAACAGTGCTCGTTTCGCCGCTAAACTCGTGTTTTCTGCCGCTAAAATACCAAATCGCTGATAGATCGCTTTTTTGAGCTGATAAAATTCCTTTGAATACTACTAATCAAACAAAAAGAGCTACATCATTCACTTTTGAACGATGTAGCTCTTCATTATTATTGTTTGGAGTAATATTCTAAAATTCCTTTGTAGATGGATTCAGCAAATAACTCAAGATATTGATCATCAGATAGTTTAGCACGGTCTTCTTTATTTGATAGGAAGCCTAGCTCGACTAGAATAGCCGGAATATTCGTATTAGCAATTACAATGTATTTTGCTTCTCTAACATCACGATTATTCATATTTACATTTTTAACAATTTGATTGTTTACAAACTTTGCAAGATCATTGTCTTCTTGATACATATCACCTGGTGTTTTAGCGTAATACGTTTCGGTACCTTTTGCATCAGTATTCCCTGCTGAGTTAACATGAATACTTACGAAGATTTCGCCGTAGTTAGCATGTGCAAAATCAATATGTTTTTGTGGCGGAGAGAACGTATCTCCAGTACGAGGCATCAATACCTTTGCACCTGCAACCTCCAGTTTTTCCTTGACAAGAGTACTAACTTTTAATGTAATGTCTTTTTCTTTAATAGAACCGAAAGAAGTTCCGGAGTCACTGCCACCATGACCTGGATCAATAATGATAATTCGATCTTTTAACGGATTACCACTTTGATTTAATAACTTTAAATAAGATTTATGGACATACCCTTGTTGATCTTGATAAGTAACTTGTGCCCAATAACCGTTAATACTGTTCACTTGAACATATTCGCCCTTTTTCAACTTACTTACTACCGCAGAAGTAGAGTTAGCTTCTTGGCGGATATTTAAATTATCTACCGTCACTCGACCTAATAGATCACCGGAAACTGTTGGTGGAGTTGGATCTGGTTTTGGATCTGGAGTAGAAGGTTTTTCTACTTCAACGTCCTCTGTACTATTAGCCACGATATAGCCTGGTATACCATTTACTACAGTTAAATAATAGCCGCTTACCGTCTTATAAACAGGTAAATCCATTTTACTATCCACAGTCGAAATAACCTTTGACGAAGAAGTTGGTTTTGTGTAAAGATTTATATTTTGTGTTGTCGTAACTTGCTTTTGAACTTTCCCCAATGCGTTACCATCTGCATCTAAAAACTGTGCATACGTTTTATAAATATAAGCATGGCCATCTTTATGGGAAACTTTTAACCAATCTCCCTCAACTGAATAGACTGATAGTTTACCACCTTTGTTGACAGTGCCTACAATATTTGCAGTAGATGAAGAATCTTTTGATTTACGAATATTTAATCCGTCAGTTGTCGCAGAAACTAAACCAATAACCTGTGATGAATCAGGTACAACTACACCTTTAACAGGGATATCTAAGCGATATTTTTCATCTTTGGCACGCGCCACAAATAACGCAAACTGTTTACGTGTTACTTGTTCATTTGGATTATAATTTTGATTGCTTCCCTTTGTAATACCATTATAGTAAATCGTATTCACGTATGAAACGTACGGATGAGTTGTGCCTACGTCCACAAAAGGAGAATCGATATTTTCATGCTCACTTGTATCGAGCTTAAACGCGTTTGTTAATACATAACTCATTTCATCACGAGTTAAAGGTTTGTTTGGTAAAAATTGTCCCTTGATATTTGTTTTAAAAAAGCCAAGCTGTATAGCGCGTTCTACATAGCCTGAAAGCTCTGTGCCGGTTGTTACATCAGAGAAGCTTGATTTATTAACAACTAGTGGCTTTTTGCCTGATGCAACAACAACCATCTTGGCAACTTGCCCACGCGTCACTATGTTGTTAGGTTTATAATACGTTTTGCCCTTTTCTGTATACCCTTTAATAACACCTAAATTAACTAAATAATTGATTTCTTCATATGCGTCATCCTTGTTCGTAACATCTATAAAACCGCCTTTTGCTTGTGCACTATGTATTGTAAACATTGAAGCAAAAACGAATAGGACGCATAAAATAAGACTAATTTTTTTGAGATACAATGTCTTATTTCCTCCCTTCTTGTTCTACCATTAATATTAACAAAATTTCACAGGTAAAACCATTATACAGATGAAAGTATTATACTGAAATTCTAAATTATAGAATTTTTGAAGTCCGAAGTGTTAAATCAATTGAACTGATAAACTTATCAAACAAAAAGAGCTACATCATTCACTTTTGAACGATGTAGCTCTTCATTATTATTGTTTTGAGTAATATTCTAAAATTCCTTTGTAGATAGATTCCGCGAATAACTCAACATATTGATCATCTGTCATTTTAGCGCGGTCTTCATCATTTGTTAGGAAGCCTAGCTCAGCTAAGATGGCTGGAATAATCGTGTTGCGAATTACGTAGTATTGTTCTTCTTTTACACCACGATTTTTCATATTTAAGTTATTAACGATTTGATTATTTACAAATGTCGCAAGATCAATGTCCTCTTGATACATATCACCTGTTGAAATTGCATAATATGTTTCAGTACCTTGAGCAGAAGTATTTGCTGCTGAGTTCACATGGATACTTACGAAGATTTCCCCGTAATTAGCATTTGTAAAGTCAACGCGGTCTTGAAGTGAAGGATACGTATCCCCTGTACGAGTCATATATACCTTCGCACCTGCAGCCTCTAGCTTTTGCTTCACAATTGTGCCGACCTTTAATGTGATAGCTTTCTCGGAATTAGAACCTACAACAGTTCCAGGGTCCTTACCACCATGACCTGGATCAAGAATGATAATTCGATCTTTCAACGGATTACCATTTTGATTTAGTAGCTTTATATAAGATTTATGGACATACCCTTTTTGACCTTGATAAGTCACTTGTGCCCAATAACCGTTAATGCTGTTCACTTGGACATATTCGCCTTTTTTCAGCTTACTTACTACCGCAGAAGTAGAGTTAGCTTCTTTGCGAATATTTAAATTATCAACTGTCACTCGACCTAATAGATCCCCAGAAACTGTTGGTGGATCTGGATTTGGTTTTGGTTTTGGATCTGGATTTGGAGCCGGATCTGGTTTTGGATCTGGAGTAGAAGGTTGTTCTACTTCAACGTCTGCTGTACTATTAGCCACGATATAGCCTGGTACACCATTCACCACAGTTAGATGGTAACCACTTACCGTCTTATATACAGGTAAATTCACTTTACTATTCACAGTTGAAATTACCTTTGATGAAGAGGTTGGCTTTACGTAAAGATTAATATTTTGTGTTGTCGTAACTTGCTTTTGGACATTCCCTAATGCGTTACCATCTGCATCTAAAAACTGTCCATACGTTTTATAAATATAGGCAAAGGCATCTTTATAGGAAACTTTTAACCAGTCTCCCTCAACTGCATAGACTGATAGTTTACCACCTTTGTTGACAGTGCCTACAATATTAGCAGTAGATGAAGAATCTTTTGATTTACGAATATTTAATCCGTCCGTTGTTGCAGAAACTAAGCCAATGACCTGTGATGAATCGGGTACAGCTACACCTTTAACAGGTATATCTAAGCGATATTTTTCTTCTTTGGCACGCGCTACAAATAACGCAAACTGTTTACGTGTCACTTGTCCATTTGGATTATAATTTTGATTGCTTCCCTTTGTAATACCATTATAATAAATTGTATTCACATACGAAACGTAGGGATTATTAATACCCACATCCACAAAAGGAGAATCGATATTTTCATATTCACTTGTATCGAGCTTAAACGCTTTTGTTAATACATAACTCATTTCATCACGAGTTAAAGGTTTGTTTGGTAAGAATTGTCCCTTGATATTTGTTTTAAAAAAGCCAAGCTGTACAGCGCGTTCTACATAGCCTGAAAGCTCTGTGCCGACTGCTACATCTGAGAAGTTTGATTTATTGCCAACTAGTGGCTTGTTACCTGAAGCAACAACAACCATTTTGGCAACTTGCCCACGCGTTACTGTGTTATTAGGTTTATAATACGTTTTGCCCTTTTCTGTATACCCTTTAATAACACCTAAATTAACTAAATAATTGATTTCTTCATATGCGTCATCCTTGTTCGTAACATCTACAAAACCGCCACTTGCTTGTGCACTATGTATTGTAAACATTGAAGCAGAAACGAAAAGGACGCATACTATAAGACTAATTTTTTTGAGATACAATGTCTTATTTCCTCCCTTCTTGTTCTACCATTAATATTAACAAAATTTCACAGGCAAAACTATCATTAAGAGTAACCATTATACTAAAATTATAAATAATAGAATTCATGTACTTACCTTATTTTTATCAAACAAAAAGAGCTACATCGTTCATATTGAACAATGTAGCCCGTTTTTATTATTTTTTTGCGTAGTATTGTGAAATCCCTTTGTAGATAGAATCAGCGAATAACTCAACATATTTATCATCTGTCATTTTACCGCGGTCTTCGCTATTTGTTAGGAAGCCTAGCTCAACTAAGATGGCTGGAATAATCGTGTTGCGAATTACGTAGTATTGTTCTTCTTTAACACCACGATTTTTCATATTTAAGTTATTAACGATTTGATTATTTACAAATGTCGCAAGATCAATGTCTTCTTGATACATATCGCCTGTTGAAATTGCATAATATGTTTCAGTACCTTGTGCAGAAGTATTTGCTGCTGAGTTCACATGGATACTTACGAAGATTTCACCGTAATTAGCATTTGTAAAGTCAACGCGGTCTTGAAGTGAAGGAAACGTATCCCCTGTACGAGTCATATATACCTTCGCACCTGCTGCCTCTAGCTTTTGCTTCACAAGTGTGCCGACTTTTAATGTGATAGCTTTTTCGGAATAAGAACCTACAACAGTTCCAGGGTCCTTACCACCATGACCTGGATCAAGAATGATAATTCGATCTTTCAACGGATTTCCATTTTGATTTAGTAGCTTTATATAAGATTTATGGACATACCCTTTTTGACCTTGATAAGTCACTTGTGCCCAATAACCGTTAATACTGTTCACTTGGACATTTTCGCCTTTTTTCAGCTTACTTAGTACCGTAGAAGTAGAGTTAGCCTCTTTGCGAATATTTAAATTATCAACTGTCACTCGACCTAATACATCACCAGAAACTGTTGGTGGAGTTGGATCTGGAGTAGAATCAACATCCTCTGTACTACTCGCCACGATATAGCCTGGTATACCGTTTACTACAGTTAGATGGTAGCCACTTACTGTCTTATAAACTGGTAATTTTGTTTTGCTATTAATGGTTGTAATAACTTTTGAGGAAGATGTTGGTTTTACGTAAAGATTTAGATTTTGTGTTGCAGTAACTTGCTTTTGGACATTCCCTAATACGTTACCATCTGCATCTAAAAACTGTCCATATGTTTTATAAATATAAGCAAAGGCACCTTTATAAGTAACCTTTAACCAGTCTCCTTCAACTGCATAGACTGATAGTTTACCACCTTTATTGACAGTACCTACAATATTAGTAGTAGATGAAGAATCTTTTGATTTACGAATATTTAATCCGTCAGTTGTGACAGAAATCAATCCAATAACCTGTGATGTATCAGGTACATGCTCACCTTTAACTGGTAGCTCTAAACGATACTTTTCACTTTTCGCACGTGCTACAAATAATGCAAACTGCGCACGTGTCACTTGGTTATTTGGATAATAATATTGACCCGTTCCTCGTGTAATACCATTATAGTAAATTGTATTAACGTATGTAACGTACGGATGAGTAATACCTACGTCCACAAAAGGAGAATCAATATTTTCATATTCACTTGTATCAAGCTTAAACGCTTTTGTTAATACATAACTCATTTCATCACGAGTTAAAGGCTTGTTCGGTAAGAATTGCCCCTGAGTATTTGTTTTAAATAGGCCAAGCTGTATAGCTCGTTCTACATAGCCTGAAAGCTCTGTACCGACTGTTACATCGGAGAAGCTTGATTTATTGACAACTAGTGGCTGGTTACCTGATGCAATTACAGCCATTTTGGCAACTTGCCCACGTGTTACTGTGTTGTAAGGTTTATAATACGTTTTGCCGTTTTCCGTATATCCTTTAACAACACCTAAACTAACTAAATAATTGATTTCTTCATAAGCTTCATGATCTTTAGGAACATCTACAAACCCACCACTTGCTTGGGCGCTATGTATTGTAAACATAGAAGCTGAAATGAATAAGACGCATAATATAAGACTGACTTTTTTGAGGTTCAATGTCTTATTTCCTCCCTTCCTGTTCTCGTGCTCATTTTAGCAAAATTACACAGACAAAACTATCATACGAACGTAACTATTCTATTGTTCTCTAAGCACCACTCCAATTTTTGGTATATTCTATAAAAAGAAGAGAGCCTGCAAGTGCAAACTCTCCTCAATTTATACATTATATAAAAGAACTTCCTTGCAATGTATTACTTTAAACGTAGCCCTTGTCTAAGTAATACGGAATTTTATTATTATTGTAATTTGTGTGCACGTTCAATAAATGTTTGAAGTTGTGAAATTTTTAACATTTCATCGTAACCGAAGTTACCATTTCCTTTACCTTCTGTAATACCATTTGAAGCTAAAATTGAAACAAATTCATTTGCCCAATGATTTGCAGGAGCATCAGTGAATGTTACAACATCGCCTTGTTGCTTTAATCCGAAGGCATGTACTAATACTTTCGAGATTTGAGCACGTGTTATCGGTGAAGATGGATTAAATTTCCCACTACCATCACCAGCAAAGATACCTAACTTCGATACAGCAGCAATCGCACCAGCATGTTCATATGTTGGTTTTACGTCTGTAAATTTCGTATTTTTATCGGATGTATCCAAGTTAAGTGCTTTAGCAATTTGCTCTGCCACTTCAGCACGAGAAGCGTAAACTGTGAAGTCAATCGCAGCTTCCTTTACTTCTTCTTTAACAGCTTCTGCTTGTTCGCTATCAAATGTTGCTACACGTTTAGCGCCGATGTAACGAGAACCCCAATAATAAGGATCATTTACATTTGAATAACTAACACCTTGACCTGTTTGTGAGTGGATCATTTTCCCGTCACCCATGTAAATAGCTACATGTGAGACACCTTTACCACTAGTATTGAAGAATAGTAAATCTCCAACTTCAATATCCTTCTTTGCTACCGCAGTACCTTGTTGATATTGTGAGCCTGAAGTACGGCTTAATTCAATACCTAAATCTGCAAAGACTTTAGATGTATATCCTGAGCAATCGAGCCCTTTAGTAGTTGTACCTCCATAAAGATATGGGACACCTAAATATTTTGACGCTGTATCAGTTACATCAGATGTTGTGGCTGCTTCAGCTTTATCTATTTGAGTTGTTGTAAATAACATGAAAGATGCAAAGATCGGTAATAACCATTTCTTTTTCATATATTCGGTATTCCCCTCTCAGAACTTTTTTGCCTATAAATAGACTATCATAAAAGATGCTATTTTAATTTTTCAATTGTGTAACGGTTTTTGAGCACAAAAAAACACTGATATACCAACGTTTCGTGGTTTATCAGCGCTAAAATATGGGTATTAAATAATGGATATTTGGGGTTTTTGTAACATTCCTGTAATATTAACTACGCTTTGTCACAATAGATTACGAGATTTAGTGCATTTCAATTTTCAACTATTGGATATGAGCATTTCCGATACCATTCTCCATTAAAGGTTGTAAGGAGTTCGCGTGGTATTTGATTACCTTCGTGGGTATTCGCCTCTGCTTCGCGGGTATTTCTTTGCTTCGCGCGGGTATTTACCTCTGCTTCGCGGGCATTCCTTTGCCTCGCGCGGGTATTTACCTCTGCTTCGCGGGCATTCCTTTGCCTCGCGCGGGTATTTACCTCTGCTTCGCGGGCATTCCTTTGCCTCGCGCGGGTATTTGTCTCATCTTCGCGGGTATTCCTTTATCCCGCTCCGCACAAGCTATTGACTAGAAAATAACTGCACCCAATAGTAATATCCATTGCTATCAACAGCAATCGCTACCCCGGTATTTGTGTAATTTTCTCGCAAAATATTTTCACGATGTGCTGGTGAGGCCATCCATGCTTTGACGGCCGCATCGGGTGTTGGAATTTTTCTTCCTATATTCTCTCCTAAGCTCGTATATGGATAATCGAATAATGTTGCCAAATCCCAGGGCATCCCGTAGTAAGGTGATTCGTGCTCAAAATATTGTCGATTCACCATATCCTGTGCCTTAATAACGGCAATTTGTGTTAAAGCTGCATCATAGTTAAGGGTTTGTAGCTTTCTTTTTTGTCGTTCAACGTTGACTAAACGTATTACATCATTAGACATGGTTGGTGAATAATTTTTTGTTGGAATATAAGACTTGGATAAATAGTCATAGGCTACCTCGCGATTTTTTACCTTCGCTGAAAAGTCGAGACTTCTTTCAACCAAAGAAGCAAATTGCGCACGTGTTACCAATCGATTTGGTGCAAATTCCTGTGCGTTGATTCCTTTAATAACACCAACATCTGCAAGTGATTCAATATAATCTTTTGCCCAATTTCCATCCTTAACATCGCTAAACTTACTATTATTTTGGGAATCGACTTCAATTTGATAAGCGAGTGTTAACATCTTGGCTATTTGCGCGCGCTGTAAAGGTGCGTCAGGGTTGAAGTGATCACCATTTTGTAAAATCCCTAATTCCACTAAGGCACAAATTTCTTTATAGTACGGATGATTGGCTGATAAGTCAGTAAAATTTGGAGAATAATCGGTATCCAGTTTTAGCTGCATGGAACGAGCAATTGCAGCTGCAGCCTCTGCCCTAGTAATCGGCTGTTCTGGTTTGAAGAAGCCATCCTGATAATTTGTCATATAATGCTTTTCTAGCATACGTTCTATTGAGCTTCTTGCCCAATGCGATTGTGAAACATCCTTTGCAATATTAGCTGCCAATACTTCTTCAGATGTGTTTGTCAGAGGCACAGCATATGATGTAGTCAGCAAAATAAGAGACATGCCAACAACACTCGATACTTTTTTAAACATAGCTATCTCCTCCTTCATTTAATTATGTATAGTACTCTAATGGAACAAACTTACCACCACATGTTTTCCTGCCAGTTACAGTTTCCATGAAGACCTTCAAAGTCACTATCTTTCACAGAGTTCGTATTCAAATGAACATCCTTTGAATGTTAGACAAACATAAACCCTGGTTAGCCCTCAAGTTGAGCCACGACGGGAGAATGGAAGCGTTGTCAAAGAATTCATTCGCTGTTTTAAGGTCGACCGGTCTTCACACCCAACTTTGGTCGATGTGATACACGCATTCCATTATTACCTAATTTTACCTCTTCCATTTCAAAAAAACCACTCAAAGATTGAAGATAACCTAAGAGTGAGTCTTCGCATTTATTCAACGCTAATAATATAGAAATCATCTTCAGTTTTTTGTAAAGTGCGGTAAAGGAATAAAACCATTTGACCACGTCGAACATCTGTATAAGGTGAAAATGTGGTCGCACTAGTACCTTGTGTAATCCCATAATTTAATAACGTTTGAATATACATATTAGTTTCATTATCTTTTGTAAAATCTAAAAATGGGGCAGATAATGATGTTGCCTGCTGTAAATCAAAACCAAGTGTCAACATCTTGGCCATTTGACTTCGCTTAATAAAATGATCTGGATTATAATTTGTATCTTTTTGGATAATACCCTTTTCAGCGAGTGCGGCAATATGACCGTAATATTTATGAGAGGCTTGCACATCACTGAAGCCAGGATTTACTACATTTTTTGTCTCCAATTTTAGCGCTTCAGCCAAAAAGTATGCCGCTTCCCCTCGCGTTAAGTTTTGATAAGGACTAAACGTAGTCGAGGTTGTCCCAAATACAATTCCCTGGCTATATAATTCACTAACTGCCTTGTATAGTTCTGCTTCGTTTCCGCTATTTTTTATATCTGTAAATGGCATTGTAGCTGCTTCTACAGGCATGGCCGCAACACAGGGAACAATTACTGCAGCCGTTGCAAGAGCCCATGCTTTATGTACCTTCTTAGTCGACAAATTAACGCTTCCTTTCCTTATTATAAAGAAAGAAAAGAGGGACTGGCCCTCTCTCCTTATTATAAACCTAATGTTTTTATATGATCTTGTAAAATACGGTAATTGTACACTAAGTCCTGCTGTTCAAGCGTAAGTGCGTCGTATAGTTTTTGTGCAGCCAGTACTTTCTTTTCAAACGTTTTAGCGTCTGGATCCAACTCGCCAATCGCATTCACTACTTTCAACACTGCCGCTACATCTTTTTCAGCTTTCTTTAAAGTATCGTAGTTAAGGACTTGCCCTTTTACTTTAGAATCTAATGCTTTATATGCGGCAGAAGCATTCGCTACATCTTGAATATATGTGCTAGAAGTCGGATTTAGACCAGCTATAATATCAACAATTTTCTTTACTTCACTCATACTTTTCTCAGCTTCAAGCAAAATATTGTAATTAGATACTCTTTGCTTATCTGTTGTACTCAAGCTATCGTAATCTTTTCGCACAGATTCTATCATGCCAAAATACATTTTATCGCTTGGTTTTAAAGCTGCAATACTCTGATAAACTTTAATAACGTTATCTAATGATAGAAGCAGCTGCTCGTTATAAACATATTTACGCTGAGTGGCAGTAAGATTGTCATATGCTTTTAAAATCTTTTGATATTGGCTGTCCATATTTTTCGATGTCATAAGTTTATCAATCTCATTGACAACACTAATGACAGGTTTAATAATTTTTTCTTGCTCTTGCAATGTTTTATAGTTTTCAACCGCATATTGTTGATCTTTTGGTAATGCATTATATGCTGCACGTATCTCTTCAATACGTTTAATATATTGATTTGCCGGGATAGTCGGAAGCTCATCGATCATGCGCTGCACATTACCTGCACCTAAGATGCTTGCTTCAGCAGCTTGTAATAAATTGTAGTTTGTAACATATTGCTGCATGTCCTTACTTAGAGCATCGTATAATGCTCGAGCTTGTACTGTATCCGCACTGAACGTTTTACTTGACGGCTTTAGCTTGCTAATTAATTCAATCACATTGGCAGTTGGCTCATAGCTTTGTAAAATAGCAATATTTTTGACATATAGCTTTTGGTCCTTTGTCAGCTTATCGTACGCTTTTCGTGCTGCGTTTACTTGACTGACAAATTTACTTGTGCCTGGCTCTATACCATCGATTTGCACCATCGTATTTAAAATTGCTTTTACTTCTTTTTCACGATCTGTTAACACCTTTACATTAGAGACAAGCTTTTTCTGTCCTGATGTTAGTTTATCGTAAGCAACGCGAGCATTCATAAGCTTCGTTAAATAATCCGGATCATTAGGCACTGCCGCATCTATCAATGCAATAACTATATGCGCAGATTTCAGCTCAGTCTCAGCTGTGACAAGCTTTTCATAGTTTGTGACAGCATTTTGCTTTTCTAATGGTAATGCATCATAATTTTTGCGCGCAGAATCTAAATCATTTAAAAATGTTTTACTTGTCGGTTTCAATGTTTCGATCAAGCCTATTAATGTAGCAACATCCTCGACTGCTGTTAGCTGATTGTAGTTTGTTACGCGTTTTTGTGAGGCAGGGTCCAATGCATTGTATGCCTTACGTGCTGCCAAAACCTTTTTTGTATAATCCTTATTTGCTGGGTTTAAAGCTGCAATTGCATTAATAACCTTCACAACATTGGCATTATTTTTCTCATAAGTTGTTAATGTCTTGTATTGTGTGACTAATTTTTTCGCATTTTTATCCATCGTTTTATATTCATTAGACATCGCTGCTACTTTTGCTACAAACGTAGCATCTGGCTCACTACCTAAAGCGATAACACGATCATCGAAATTTTTAGCAGTTGTAATATAGCCTTTTGCTGTTTGAAGATCTCCATTATTTGTTACAAGTGCTTTCGCTTCGGATGATAGCTTTTCGTAGTCTGCTGATAACAGTTCGACAGTTTCCTTATATGTTTTTTGCGACGGATTTAAGGCCATGATTCGTGTCACAATATCCATCGCCTCTACTTGACTTTTCAACGATTTATAGCTTTTCACGTATTCGCGTTTTGCCGGATCTAGCTTTAGGTAAGCCGTATTAGCTGCCTTCACTTTTTTAGTATAATCCTTCGCAGCTGGATCTAGCTTTTCCACAAGCGCAACTACATTTAAAACAGCTTTATGTGATGTTTCCCAGCTTGTTAGCTCTGACAAATTGTTGACGATTTTTTTGACAGTAGCTGCATCTATTTTCTGTCCGCCAGGTGCTACTGGTGTATTGTAAGCTGCACGCGCTTGCTCTATTTGTGTAATTTTATCCGTAGCATTGGCAATTCCAGCAATGAGTTTCTCAATTTCTTGCGCTGCCGCTATGTTTGCTTCAGCTAATTCTAAATCAGCGATATTTTTCACAAAATCTTTTTTATCTAAGTTTGTTAAAGTATCTCTTGTTGCCTTTACAGAAGTTCGATAATCAGCATTACTTGACGGACGTAATGCTGTGATTTGCTTGGAAATATTAGCAGCAGTCTGATATGGTTTAAACTCTTCATATTTTGTTGCAACTAAACGCTTTGAGCCTTCATCTAGTCTATTGTAGGCAGTTTCAATTGCTGTTACAGCACTAATAAAGCTTGCAGCAGATGAAAAGTCTTCCGGTTTCTTTTGCGTTAACTGTGTAATACTAGTAATCACTTGATCAGCCGATGATAAGTTTCCTAACACATCTGTATATTTTTTATATGGTGTGACCGCTGCATTATTTGGATTGTGTGCTATGACAATTTTCTTTTGATCAGCTGTTAGAGTGTTCAATTCAGTCGTTACTTCGGCAGCAGCAGCAGCAATTTCAGTAGAAGTGGATGACTGTTTATCTAGAACAGCAATAAAAGAATCTAACTTACTAATCGTATTCTTTACATCGTTTGCATCTTTGTACATGTTCAAAAGCTTCTCAATATCTGCACCGTTCTTTTTGAAATAAGTAATAAGTTCTGGCCCTTCATAGCCATATTGTAGTGATGTACCTCGAATTGTTGAAGCAATGCCATTTGCTTCCTGTGATGCAAGGGCTGCATTTACAGCATTCTCGAAAGTCTTTTGAACTTTTACATAAGGGTCTGCTTTAGTGTTTGAAACTAAAAAAGTGTTGTACTCTTCATTAACTTCTGTAACTTCATCCACAAATGTTTTACTTGTATAAGACAACTTACTTATTTTTGCCCCAATAGTCTTTAAATTGGCCAATAAATCTCGTTGGGCTACAACATATTCGTATTTCGCTTTAATAAAAGTGATTTCATCTGGTTTGAAGTCTATAGGACTTAAAACTGCTACATCTCCTTTTGCTATCACCATTTCATCATTAGTTGACGTAACAGATAATTTGGCAAATTGTGCAATTGTTTGAGATCTAGTGTCTACTGCCGCTACATTCACATTAGCTACTTGATTCGCCTGAGAGATTGTTTGAGGTTGTCCTTCTTGAGCATTGGCAATCGCTGCCGGAGTTAGTAATAGACCTGTTATTACACCAACTTGTATTGGTTTCTTCAAAATGCCCACCCTTTCTTTTTATAGGTAAATAGATATGTATCATTTATTTCTAATTTGCTACCTTTTGTATCGGTGCATTTTATCCTATTTCAAGCTAATCTATATAAGTAGATTACCCTCTTCACTAGCAGAAAGAGATTTTTACAGATTGAATAGTCTTTTTATAGGAAGTTATTGTTAGGATACTATATAATTGAATTATGTGCATGGATCTGGCAGAAATTTTGGCAAAAGATTACTAATTGCGAGTAAAAATGCTAATAGACTTAATCTGAACAAATTTACCAACTAAAAGACAGGTGCAGCTGACAGTCACCGCAATTGATAGTTTTCTGTGTGAAAGCGCGTAGAATGACCAGCGCTCGTCTGCGGAAAGCGCTACTCTATACATACTTGCGCCTTATATTTTCCAGGAAATATTTTGCCGAAACATTACTGATATTGGTGAATAAAAGCTTTGTATTATTGTCTAAAACAACGATTAAATTTTCTCTTTTTCGAGGGAAATTAATGAAAAACTCAGCATTTCTACTATGTCATTTACCAGTAATTAGGTGTATACTACAACTTTACTATTTAATTTACGAGAAAGGGAGCTATATATGTTTTATCACTATAAATTTTGGCACAGCTTAATGCATCCCACTAACTTTACCCAAGCTGTTGAACAAGGAGAAATAAGAGGCTATAAAAAGCGATCCTTCACCGTTTTCATGCTCTTTATGCTACTATTTGTCATACGTGAGTTTTGGGGCATGGGTACTGAAAGCTTAACAACATTATTTGCATCGAATCATCCAAATGAATACTATACAGCCCGTTTACTATCAATGGTTGGGGTTATTGCCTGGGGAGTTATCTATTATTGCTTCCATTATTATGGCGTTACATACTTGTTACATCTATTAACAGACATTCCATACAAATGGATTCAGAAGGTACAACTTTATGTAATGGTATTTTTACTTATTGAAAAGACAATTTTATTTGCCGTGTTTTATGCAGTTGGTTACACTACAAACTTCTCCTTCTTCTCACTTGCACCTATAGCTCAGCAAGTAATTGATACGGATTTTGTGCTATTTGCTATCAATCAACTAACCGTAGCAACTGTGTTAACAATTATTGTGCAATACACGTTCCTTTCAAAATGGGAGGAATGGTCAGATCGTAAGGCATTATTAGCGAAAATTATTGGGCTATATGTGGTAATGGCTATTTTTATCGGAATGGTTAGTGCGTTACCACTACAAGAATGGATTACAAGGGGGTTAGGATGATGCGCTTTATTAAATCCAGACCTTGGACAAGTTTAAGTATTGTTGTGATAGCGTTATTAATTGGTGTAAATGCTTATTTTGTATTTAAGGATGATAGTAAAGTAGCCAGATCCTACTTTATCGGTGAATTTCAAAGAGCTACTACTGGTGATCGTGTAGAGACGGTGGAAAAGGATGCGATTGTTGCACCTACACAAACCTATACAATTTCAGCAGATGCGAAAAATCTTTCTGCAATAGATGTAACACGTGGACAGGAAGTACACGCCAATGATTTACTAGCTACCTACAAAACAGAAGAAGTTGACGGTGAATTAACAAAGCTTGAGGCTGAACGCACTGCTTACGAAACTGAATTAAGTGATTTAGAGTCTGCTTTAGCGGAGATAGAATCTGAATACGGTGGAGGCAAGGACCCGAAAAGCTCTATAAATACCGACCAAATTAGTGATAAGTTAAATGTCTCTGTTAAATTTGAATTAGGTCAGCAAACTTCTCCATCAACTGCAGTGGCAATATTAAACCGTCACATTGCGGAGACTAATCGGCAAGTAGCATTAATGGATGCACAAATTGGCCAAATTAAAGCACGCCAAGGTGTTATTTGCCCAGTAGATGGTGTAATCTCAAAAATCACTGAAGAAGCTGGTGCGGTGACATTTGAAATTTATTCATCTGAAAAGTCTATGCTTGCCTACTTATCTGAGGATGAATGGCAAAAGGTTGAAGAGGGCCAAACCGTTAGTTTTAAATTGCCACATAACGACAATGAGCTATCAGGTACTGTAGTTCAAAAACAAATGATACCAACGAATAATGACTCACTTTGGGGAAATGAACTAGCTAAATCTGCAAAGCTACCAAAGCCTACAAGCTATGAGGTAATATTGCATCAGGATGACATGCTTGAAAAGATTCCATTTTCAACTGTTGGTAAGGCTTCTATTACTGTCAATGAGGCATCCAACGCACTTAAAGTGAATTCCGCATGGGTGAAGTCTGGAAAGAATAATAAACATAGCGTTTATACTTTAGATGAAAATGGTAAAATACGCCTTGAGGATATTCAGGTTGCCTTTAAAACGGCAGATTCTACTATCTTTACAGGCTATATGGATGCTGGAACACCTATTATTGTAAATGAACAACGCAATATTTTAGCACGCTCCTTCCGTTCAATACCTCTTAAAAAAATCGAGTGGCGAAATTTTAAAGAGATCGGTTGGAAAGATTACGTGAAATATATTGTCTTTTAACATACTAAAACCTCCCCGAAATGGAAATTGTGAACTGCGCCCCAATTGTTAGACACATCTAACAATTGGAGGTGCAGTTTTTGTATGGTCAAAAAGTATACTGCCAAAGATAAATTACAAGCTGT
>NZ_JBIVRU010000016.1:0-95088 GCF_044755845.1 Lysinibacillus sp. NPDC092081 | reverse complement strand
GTCCGCCGCTGAATGTTTCCCTACAAATAAACTTTAATCCTTTTGTGTTAGAAGGGATCGAAAAAGCAAAAGCTTCATCTTCATTAAATTGAAATTTACCTACGCTAAATACTAATACTTCATCTGTTAAACCACCTTGCGTAGCAAGAAGACGTGCACCTTTAATGATGATTCCTTCTTCATTATTATCAATAACTTTTGCGGCGATTGGCTCATCCGTATTTTCAATGTAGATATAAGAACGATTCACTTGTGGGGAAATAAAGGTATGTGTAAACGACAGGTCCTTTTCCTTAGCCAATTCATAAAATGCTTGCAGATTTTTTGGATAACATTTGTCCTTATTATTTAAAAAGGATACTGAAGAGGCAAAGCTCATTAAAACTGTGTTCAAATAATCTGGGCTTCTTCCCATGATACCCCCTGAATACCTAGCCCAATGTTCAATCATCTTTCTTCTTCTTATTAAGTCCTCTTTCGTTTTTGGTTGCAAATAGGAAAGACCAATAAGCTCTCCTGATGCTGGAGAAATAAAAGTCATCTCATCTTTTATTTTTGGATCATGTTGCAAATCATAAAGATCCGCTTTGGACTGAATAAGACCCTTGAAGGCAGGGTGCTCAGATAACAACCCCTCAATTTTTTCACCGTCGTACCAAATTTCATTTTTTAGCTTATTTAATCGGTTAATGTAATCTTTTCCATTAATAACCCCCATGTTCCACTCCCCAATTTTAATTGATATTTAAATAAAATTATTCGTTTATAGCTGTTTTAACAAGTTAAGTCGTCGAATATTTTATTACTAAAATTATTCTATGTAACTTGAGCATGCTAATATTCTTTCTTTAACTAGCGCAGCATGATAGTTGAACAATAAAGAAATAAAGAAATAAAGAAAGAATTGGAGTAACTAATTTGATATTACCTCTGAATGTGGTATCAGGATTTTTGAAAGAAATGCCAAAAAAAACTGGGCGTCCTCCATCCTTTTAGTCTAGCCCTTGAACTGAAGTAGTTTCTCTACGGGTTATCATTAGCGAATAAATAGCGGAGATAAAGGCTAAAACTACCATAATACCAGCTACCCATGTGTTGATAGTTACGGAATAGTGGTCTACAAGTAAACCACCAAAACCAGAACCTAATGCTACTCCAAGATGTAAAAATGAAGTGTTTAAACTTAATTGGATATCTGAGGAATCTGGAGCAGACTCGGCTAGATAATTTTGTACTGCTGGACTAAGAGCCCAAACCATCGCACCGTATAGTACGACAACAATCAATAAACGAATCATTGATCCTGTTGAATAAGGTAGTAGGAACAAGGAAACTGCAAAAAGTATAAGAAATGTGAGTATAGTTCTTGCTCCTCCAAATTTATCGGATGCCCAGCCACCAATCCAACCACCTAATATTCCAGCTATACCAAAAATCAGTAAGACCATACTAATCATATTTGTTGATAAGCCCATTGATGTTTTAAGAAAAAGCGTGAAATAAGTATAAACTATGAAATGACCAGTTAGCTCCAAAACGGATATGAGCTGGATTGATGCGATTTTTTTACTTTTTAATGTGGCTATTTGCTTAAGTAAAGGAATGGCTGGTTGTGGTGGAACCTTAGGTAAAAACTTAATGATTCCTACCATAGAAACAATGCTTAAAACTGAAACTAATACAAATGTCATCCGCCAACCAAAATTTTCACCGATAATAGTTCCTAGTGGTACACCTAACACTAGTGATGCGCTTAAACCCATAAAAATTAATCCAATAGCTCTTCCTCTAAATTCAATAGCAACAGTATTAGCAGCCATTGTTACGGAAGTGACAACCACGATAGAGCAACTAGCTGCAAGAATAATTCTGGCTATTAATAAGGCTGTAAAATTCGGACTAAATATAGATAAAATATTACCTCCTAGAAAAGTTAACATTGCTATGAGCAGTAATTTACGTCTTTCTACTTTAGAAGTTAAAGCAATAAGTACTGGAGCCCCAAAGGCAAACACCAATGAAAAAATTGAAACTAACTGACCAACTGCTCCTACGGAAACATGTAAATCCTCTGCAATCATGTTTATGATCCCAGCGATCACCAACTCCACTGTGCCAGCAACAAATGTGGCAAGTGCTAAAACAAAAATCCCTTTATTCATCAAAAATTCCTCCTAAAAACTATTAAAAAATGAATCTAGGAACAAACATACTCCTTAGAGTGCACTATAAAGCAAGTGTGTTATAATAAAAATATGGAAAAATTATTAACTATTCAGGATATATCCTCAATCACTGGTCTTAGTTCTTACACTCTACGCTATTATGAAAATATTGGTCTTTTATGTGAGATTGAAAGGGATGAAAATGGATATCGTAAATACTCAAAGAACGATATTTTATGTATAGATTTTCTCATTTTGTTACGTAACACAGAAATGCCTGTAAGAGATATGAAAAAATTTGCAGACCTAAGACGCCAAGGTGATTCTACCGTTACTGAAAGACGAGAACTATTAGAAACTCATCAAAATAATGTTCTTAACCAAATTAAGCAACTAGAAAACAATTTAATTAAGATTAATGAAAAAATTGACTATTATAAAAATTTGGAGGAAAAAGTTAAGTAATCCAATTAAATAAGTTAAAGCCTCCGGACGCATTTATGCCGAGGCATAATTGATAGAGACCTTTTCTAAAAGGTCTTTTTTTTATGATAAATGGAAAAAAATACATTTGCCTTAGAGTGCGCTCTAATCGATATAATTTCATGCTGAAGAAAGATTGGAGGAGAAAAAATGAAATATCGATCTATTGGAGATTTAAGTGTTTCATCCTTAGGATTAGGATGTATGGGCATGTCAGAATACTATGGAACACAAAATGATGAGGAATCGATTGCTACACTGCATTACGCCTTAGAACTTGGTGTTAACTTTTTTGATACAGCTGATCAATATGGAGTGGGGAAAAACGAAGAATTAGTCGGTCAAGCATTAAAAAATGTCAGACAACAGATAAACATAGCTACCAAATTTGCTTTTGAAAGAGATGAGAGTGGGAAGGTAATTAAAATTAACGGCAGCCCGGCATATGTAAAAAAGGCATGTGAAGCAAGCCTAAGACGGTTAAATACTGACTACATCGATATATATTATCTACATCGTGTAGATCCCGGAGTTCCTATAGAAGAGACAGTTGGTGCTATGAAGGAATTAGTTGAAGAAGGTAAAGTACGACATATTGGGCTTTCAGAAGTATCTTCTCAAACGATAAAACGAGCACAAAAAGTACATCCTATAGCTGCATTACAGACAGAGTATTCAATATGGACTAGAGATATTGAAGAGGAAATATTGCCCCTATGTCGTAAACTAAATATCGCTGTTGTACCATATAGTCCTCTGGGACGAGGGTTTTTATCTGGAAAAATTAAGGAGGTCGATAAATTCGTAGAAAACGATTTTAGAAGGAACGCACCTCGATTTCAGGGAGGCAACTTCAATCAAAACCTTACTTTGATTCGACAGCTAGAAGTTATAGCAAACCAACTGAATATTAGTCCTGCACAACTAGCATTAACATGGTTGATGTCTAATGGATTAGATATCATCCCTATACCAGGGACAAAAAGGAGATCCTACTTAAAAGAAAATATCGCTGCGATAGATTTTGAATTGCCAAATGATGTGAAGGATTTCATAAATAAAGCGATACCTGTAGGATCAGCAGCTGGTGATAGATATCCTGTACATTCTATGAAACTATTAAATCAGTGAAAGAAGGATATATAATTGGAAGTTTGGAAAAAGAATATGTATATTTTGAGCATTGCACAATTTTTAGTCATGTCTGCATTTATCTTAATTATACCTTTTATTCCAGTTTATCTTAAAAGTGATTTAGATGTTCACTCTCAAACTGATATTCAGCTTTGGACAGGGATGATTTTTGGAGCTACTTTTTTATCTGCTTTTCTTTTTCAGCCAATATGGGGAAAGATTGCAGATCGAACGAGTAGGAAAACTATACTAATCCGTTCAGCACTTGGAATGGCATTTGCCACATTCTTAATGACCTATAGCACAACAGCTTGGCACTTATTAGTTCTACGTTTCATCTTAGGGATTTTTGGTGGTTTTATCCCTGCATCTTCTCCATTCATCACAATGAATACTCCTAAAGAAAAAATAGGTTATGCACTCGGTATAGCCCAATCGGGTGCTTATACCGGGAATATTTTTGGACCGTTAATAGGTGGAGTTTTGGGACAGTGGATAGGATTTTATAAAATCCTTTATGTATCTAGCGCTATGTTACTGATTTCTGGGGCACTTATTTTATTCTTTTTAACAGAAATTAATAAACCTGAACCAAGTACATTGAGAATTCCGACGCCTAAGAGAGGACGTATTAATTTTTTCTCTGAACTACTTGAAATTACGAAAGAACCTCTAATTGGAATTTTGTTTATGGTAGGATTTCTTATTCAATTTTCAACGATGAGTACTTCACCATTCTTGGCTACGTATGTAGAAAGTATGTGGAACAATGATGTCTTTTTAACAACGATGGTAGGTTTAGCGATTGCAATCTCGGGTTTCTCTATTACAATCTTTTCTCCCATTTTAGGAAGGAAAGCAGATCAAGTAGGTCCTGAAATTATTTTGTTAATTTCTTTGTTAGGGAATTTTATTTGTTATGTTTCCCAAGCGTTGGTTTCTTCTATATGGCTATTTCTGCTCGCTAGGTTCTTAATGGGGATATTTATAGGTGGTCTTCTCCCATCGGTAATAAGTTTAATACGAAAAAATGCACCTGAAAAAATGGAAAGTTTAACATTTGGTTATTATCATAGTGCATTATTTTTAGGAAATCTAATTGGTCCTTTACTTGGTGGATATTTAAGTGGAATAATCCACATAAAAGGGGTTATTTTTTTGGCTGGTCTCCTCTTTTTAGTAAATAGTTTAATTTTAAAATTTCATTTGTTTAGACAGGAATCCTATGTATCTTTACTTAAGAGGGTCATTTCCATTCGTAGGTATTAACATAACATAAAAAGATCCATTTACTGATTGCTCAGTGAATGGATCTTTTTCGTTAATTGCGTGTATCGCAAGTGTACCCCAATCTTTTGCGTAAGCATTTGTACGCCACTATATGTAGGGCCAGAAAATCATATATCAAAGTTGAATTATTGGACAGTATATAAAAGCTCATCATTTGTATTATTTTACATCTTTTGTCCACTCTGAAACTTTATCTTCATTGTCTTTGATCCATTTTTTTGCGGCGTCTTTAGGATTAGTGCCTTTCATAATATCAAACATAACACTTTCAATATCTTCCGGAGTCCAGTGGAAGTTATTAAGAACACTATATACTCCTGGATTATCTTCTTTCAATCCTTTACGTGCAAATGTACCAATATATTCTTCGGCTCCGTATATACCTTTAGGGTCGTCTAAATATTTTAAATCAAAAGCGCTAAATTTCCAGTGTGGAGACCAACCAGTAACGATAATTTCTTCATTTTTTGCAATGGCTTGAGTAAGGGCTGCTGTCATTGCGCCTGCAGATGAGGTAACTACATTCCAGCCTTCAAGGTTACTATATTCTTTATAAGCATTTTCCGTAGTTGCAGTCATATTTGCTCCTGGGTCAATACCAGTTATCGTTTTACCAGCTTCATCTGTTAAATCTTCGATAGAGTTTACGTCCATATAACTAGGAACAACTAGGCCAATTTTTGCACCTGCAAGGTTTTCACCCAAATCAACTATTTTATCTTTATACTTTTCAACTTGTGGGGCATGTGTTTGTGGTAACCAAGCTGACACCATACCATCAACCTCTCCTTTTGCAAGAGCTTCCCACATAATTCCATTATCAAGTGGTGTTAGTGTTACATCATATCCTAAATCCTCTAGAACTTGTCCTACCACGTGTGTAGAGGCAATTTCAGTATCCCATTCAACATAGGCTAAGTTCACTTCATTTTTTTCTTTATTTTTCGTGCCTTCCCCATCTGAGCCACAAGCAGTTAATACTAACATTATTGCAAAGGCTAATCCTATCTTCAATAATTTACTGAATCTCATAAAATCTCCCTTTCTTCATTGTAGGATGAGATATATCTAAATATTAACAAGTAACAACTTAAAGTTATCAAAAGGTTGTTACTTTTGTCAAATCGGTTTCAATAGAATAATTGTTTAAACTCTGATAGCGAGTGATAGAAAAAGTATCCAAAGCTAACCTAGAATCTATGGACATGCGGAAATATATAAGGTTGTTCTTCAGGTAAATTTAGATGGGTAAAGCGAGTATTTTATGTTAATTCATTTGTATTTGATACATTTCGAGGTTATTAAAGTAAATAAAATATCTTTGAATTTTAGTTAGCGAACGTACAAAATGGAGCTGATTTTGATGAAATTTTAATTTGCAAGAAAAAAGATTATCAACATTTGCTCGAAAATTAACAAATTTTGATTTTATCAACTTTTTAGATAATGCTATAGTTTCAATGTCAAAAAATATGGGTTTATATGCTAAGGAAAGGAGATGTTATAGTAAATGAAAAAAGCAAGCTTCTATTGATGATTGTCATACTTTTGATATCTTCTCAACTATCATTAAGTAATCTATCTGCTTACGCAAACAGTGATAGTGAAGGTGATTATATAAAAAAGAGCGTGGATGGCGGTGTTGCAATTGAGGAAAAAGCATTTAATGAGAAGGGATTAACAAGCGTAAAGATTCCATCAACGGTTACCTCGAATAAAAATAATGCATTCTCTAATAATTTATAACAAGTGTAACGATTCCCGAAGGTATTACCGTGATAGAAGCAATGGTTTTTGCTAATAATCAATTAACAACTGTAGAAATACCGGTAATCCCAATCTCTCAGCGAGTAATTCCGTTCAAAACAAAGATGAACAAAAATTTTTTCCCTTCATATCCTATGTGAGAATGGATTTTACGTTATTGAGGAGGAAAGGAATGCATTGGATAGCCATCATTCTTATTGGGATAGCTGCCAACTTAGATAATTTAGGAATTGGTCTCGCCTATGGTATTAAGCGAGTGAAAATACCCATATTATCCAATGCGGTTATTGCCCTTATTTCAATGATCGTCACATACGCCGCAGTAACAGCTGGAAGCGTAGTTATTAATTATATCTCTCCAGATTTCGCAAATTTAATAGGAAGTCTTTTACTTTGTGCCATTGGGATATGGACTTTATTATCTAGTCGCTTTTCTAAACAAGGAATATTGGGAAATCCTGAAGTATTTGATGAGGATAAAAATTATATCATTTCAATTCGAGAAGCAATGACGCTCGGCTTTGTCTTATCAGCCAACTGTTTAGCTGGAGGAATAGCGCTTGGAGCCAATGGTATTTCTGCGATCTGGACAGTTATTTCTATCGGTGTTTTTTCGTTCATAACAGTAGGTGCTGGTGTTCATTTTGGAGTCTTACTTACCAAGACTTTTATTGGAAGACATTCAACCGCTATTTCAGGGTGGTTACTTATTCTTATAGGGGTCATTGAAATAGTTTCTTAAATACACTAGATTTCTAGTTGAGATTAATGAATAGAAAGAGTACTTTTCTAGTAAAAAATAGGGAATATCACATGTTTTTTTGTGATATTTTCTTTTTTTGAGGTAATTTTGACATATTAAGGACCAATTTAGTTTAGTGGTTGACATACACTGGCATTAACGATTATTCTTGGTAATAGAAGTATAATTGAGAATGATTTTCGTTTTCAATAAAATGCTTTCAACTTATGTTTTTAGAGGAGGCGTACAACACATGAAGAGATTAATGATGTTCGTTATGCTTGTAACTTTGCTTGTATTTAACTTTACGTTACCTCAAGCGTCTGCTCAACTAGCTGACGGCACACATTCGATAAAATATCAGGTCAATAAACCTGAAAGTAACTCTGTATCCATTGCAAATGATTATTTTTTAAAACCAGCAAAGGTCACATTGAAAAATGGGGTAGCTACTGTACAAATTACATTAAAAAATAGTGCATGGATCACAAAGTTCCAACCACCAGGTGGAGCAACTGTAGTAAGTGAAGATAAAGCAGCTGATACTCGTACTGTACAATTTACTGCTAAAGATTTAACGAAACCAGTTGTGACTTCTATGAAAATTGATATTGACGATATTAATTATCATCACGAATACAGCGTCTCACTAGTATTTGATGCAGCATCAGTAGGAAGTACAACAATAACAAAAGTATCTGATTCGAAAACTACTAATGCCTCAATAAATTCTTCTGAAAGTCATGTGCCGAATCCGCAAACAAGTGATGCAACACCATATTTATTAATCGTTGCATTAGTTGGATCAGCATTTTTACTTTATAGAAAAAAACTACAAACAAAAACGGAGGGTCAATAATGGCTAAAAAACGTCAATCACGCGCAACAAAAATAGTACTAGCTTCATTGCTAGTGGCATCACTTTCAGCACCATCATTTGCATCTGCAAAGGTAGCTGAAGTAACGACTACAAATACAGAAGTAAAAGCAGAGGTCATTAAATCAGAGAATACTAGCACAATTGTTGATTTCCAAATCTTTAAGCCTGGTACAACAGAACCACAACCTGCAATTAGCTCTCATCTTGTAACACAAGGCACAATCGTTGAGAAGGATGGAAAATTTGAGGCGGAATTAACGGTAGCAGCAAAATCTGCCCCAATGATTGCAGACTTACAAACAAAGCAAGGTGATAAATTTGTAGATGCTGCTGAAGTGAAAAATGCAGATGGAACAATTACATACAGTTTCCCAGTTGTAGCTGGTGAAGTACTACAAGCAAAAATTCACGTTGCCGTAGCCGCAGCTAATATGGACAAGTGGTATGATTTTGATTTAAAAGCAGTAGAAAATAAGGAAGTAACTACTACAGAGGAAAATGGTAAATCTGAAGGGGTTAAAGAAGAAGTTAAAGTAAATGAAGTAGCTGTCACTGTTTACAAAAACGGTACTTCTGAAGAATCTATGATGAAGCAATATATTAACCCAAAAGTAGGCGTATCAGTAGTAGATGGTAAAAACATAGTTACTATGACATTCCCTCAAGGCCAATATGTTAAAGGATTCACAGTGGAGGGAAAAGAAGCAACTTTAGTAAGTAAAGACGATGCAACTAATACAAGTAAGTACTCATTTGAAGTAGCTGACTTAAAAAAACTTGTGAATGCTCAGCTGCATATTGTTGTGAATGAGCCAGACAAAGGCGTGAACTATGACTCGAACCACCAAGTGCAATTTAGCTTTGCTGTGGAAGGCGCAGTGAAACCAGTGGTGAATCCATTTAAAGATATTAGCAATGATGCTAATAAAGAAGCAATCTTAGCATTATACAGTAAAGGAATTGTTAAGGGGCAAGATAATTTTAAACCATATGACAATATAACACGCTCTCAATTTGCGTTAATGATTGCACGTGCATTAAATTTATCTTCTACAACAGATGCTGGATATAAAGATACAGCGAAACTTGACACAGAACGTGTACAAGCAATCAATGCTTTAGCTAATGCTGGAATTGTCGTGAAAGCAGAGAACTTTAATCCAAATGGAACACTTACTCGACAACAAGCTGCAGTGATGATTTACCGTGCAGTAGCACATGTTGCAGGAAAAGAAATGAACTATGGTGATCCAAGCTTATCTTATTATGCTGATGGTGCAACTGTCACAAGTGAAGAAGCGAAAAAAGCCTTTGCGTTCCTATATGCAGGTAAAATCATGACTGGATCTGTAAATGCTAATGGTAAAACTGTTATTAATGCAAGCAGTCCATTAAAACGCACACAAATGGCAAAAATTCTAAATGGCTCATTACAATACATGAATAAATAGTACGGTTACAGCAACTTCCTTTCTCGCTTATTTGAGGAAGGAAGTTACTGTGCTTTTAAAGAAATTGGAGGGATTTACGCAGTGAATAGAAAAAAATTTCGAGTATTCATTTTCAGTACTATCATACTGATGTTTTTTTCTCCATTTGTTCCGTTTAAGGCAAAAGCTGAAGAATCTGTATTAGAAAATGGGAGCTATCAAGTTGAACTAAGTTTTTCATCTCTAGATGGAGTAAAAGACAATATTTTTAGCGAATTGGCGACAATTGATGTAAAGAACGGTCAGTATAGATTAAATTTAGCTATAAATAAGCCATTGAGTATAAGAGAGATACATATCGAACAGTTGGAAAATGAGCTTTCGTTAAACGTTCAGACTGAAAATTTAGTTCAATTTGATGTCAAGGATTTACATCAGCCTATTATCATTAAAGGCAAGATGGCACTTTCATCCTCCGAGGAATATTTCTTTTTTTCACAGGAGCTTCAATTACAGTCAACAACCCTTTCAACAATTGTGCCAAAGGATAAGGAAGCTATTCCAGAAAACGAAATCAAAGAATCTACTTCAGAAGAAACCTATGATAAGGAATGGTCAATGAATTACATAATGTTAGTAGATGGAAAAAACGAACAATCTATTATGAATACATATGTAAATCCTGTTGCAAAAATAAAAGAAAAAAACGGCAAATATTATGCCCATATGACAATTTTAAAATCTACTTGGATAACAGGCTTAACTGTAGATCAACAAGGAAAACAGGTAGAGCCAAAGCTTATTTCACTTGTAGACAATGTCCGAATTATCGAATTTGAAATTCAAAATTTTGAACAGCCAATACGAATGTGGGTGAAGGTAGATATTCCTGAGATTTCTTATCATCTTGAATATTTCGTAAATCTAAGATTTGATCAACAGCGTGTAGCAAAGTTTTTAAATAAGCCTGCTGTGACGGCACCCGCTAACCAAGAAACGATTGAAAAGCCTCCCGTTATTGTTAAAGAAGAAGTGAAAAAGGCACCAGTGGTAGCAAAACATGAGATGGTGGTAAAACCAACTCAGCTGTCACGGCCAATTCCATCATTTCAGCCTACTTTAACTGTGCCAAAGGAGGAGCAGTTAGCATTTGATCGTACACTTGACGCGTCTATTGAGGATGCTGTTAAAGATGAAGCCGAGAAATCTGATGTTAAAGAGGAATCTACTGAAAAAGTGGTGAAGAATTCTAAAGTCGATCAGCAGCTTGCTCAGCTGAATATCATAAAGATAGTTTTACTTGTAGTAATCTGTCTTTTGTCGGGCTGGTTGCTCGTTCGTCGTATCAGAAATTCTAAAAAAGATGTGACTGAATAAGTAGGAGATGACTTTATGCAAAAGAAGTGGAAATGTTGGTTGCTTGCGATGGCGCTTATGTCATTACTTTTAGTAGTTGCTGGCTGTAACAATGGAGATAAGCAAGAAGAAACAGAGACATCTACTGAAAAGCAATCAGGTAAAACAGGTGAAGAGAATGAACATCGTATTATTGCAGGTACGGTTGTTATTGCAGAAATTCTAGATAAGCTTGATTTAGATGCTATAGCAGTACCTGAAACAGAAAAAACATTAGCAAAACGCTTTGATGGTCTCCCTACTATCGGTAATGCAATGGAGCCGGATATGGAGATTGTTAAATCATTAAATCCAACAGATGTGTTATCAGTGTCAACTTTAGAATATGACTTACAGGACAAATTTGAGCAGTTAAAAATTCCAGTTGATTTTTTAAACTTTCAAAGCGTAGATGCCATGCTTTCCGAAATTAGAACCCTCGGTGAACGTTATGATCGCGTAGCACAAGCCGAGGAGTTAGTGAAAGGCTTGCAAAAAAATATTGATGCTGTACAAACAGTTGCTGGTAACAAAAAGGGACCTCGTATACTCATTTTACTTGGCATTCCAGGTAGTTATTTAGTTGCGACTGAAAACTCCTATGCAGGTGATCTTGTAAAACGGGCAGGCGGTATTAATGTAATGGAAGGGCAGGATGCTGAATATTTGTCTTCAAATACTGAGTATCTGCACAACAGTAACCCTGATATAATTTTACGTTTATCACACGGCATGCCAGATGAAGTTGTAAAAATGTTTGACGAGGAATTTAAAATGAATGATATTTGGAAGCATTTTGACGCAGTAAAAAACGGTAAAGTTTATGATGTAGAGGAAGAATTGTTCGGTACTACAGCGTCCTTAAAAGTGCCGCAGGCTTTAGGACAGCTAATGGAAATCTTTTATCGTGAATAGTCATTAGAAATGTCGCTCATATCGCAAGCATAGTCTTGCCATAGAGCGATCTTCTATTTAGTAGGGAATCACGTGGGGTGTGAAATGTACAAATAACATGATGGAATTTGAAAAGAAAAAGGAAGTCTAATATGACAAAAAAAATTGTAAGCTTTTCAATTGTAATTGTATTATTACTAGTTTCAGCAGTTTATGCAGCAACAACTGGTAGCATTAAAATGGGCTTTTTTGAATTGATAGGTGCATTATTTGATGAGGGAAATAGTCAAATGGAGGCTATCCGCGATTTGCGATTTCCACGAATCATTGTTGCGTTGTTTGCTGGTGCAGCACTTTCCGTTTCAGGGGTACTATTACAATCTGTAATGCGTAACCCGTTAGCAGATGCTGGTGTTATAGGTATATCTTCGGGAGCGGCATTTGTCCAGCTCTTTATTATTTCCTTCTTTCCAGCATTATTTTTTATGACACCTATATTAGCATTTATGGGTGGGGCAGTTGCCTGCGCACTCGTCTTTGCGTTGTCATGGAAGTCAGGCTTAAGTCCATTGAAGCTTATATTAGTTGGGATTGCTATTAATGCAATGTTCACTGGGTTAACAGAAACTTTCATTAGTTTAGGTGGCTCATTGAATACTTCAGCTTCCAGCGTTGTAGGTTCAAACTTAAGGATGCGTACGTGGAAGGATGTATCAACAATTGTTACTTATGGTACTGTCGGATTAATAGCTGCCTTTGCGTTATATAGCTGGTGTAATCTCCTAGTATTACAAGACAAAACAGCGAAAAGTCTAGGTTTTCATGTAGCTCGTGCTCGTCTATTAATAGCTGCTGTTGCGGTATTATTATCGGCTATTTCTGTTGTCGTAGCAGGAGTTATTTCGTTCGTTGGTCTGTTAGTGCCACATATTGCTCGTCGTTTAGTTGGACACGATCATAAGGTGCTCATACCTTTTACAGCTTTAGCTGGAGCGTTATTAATATTAGTGGCAGATACGATTGGTCGCACAATTGCTGCACCGCTTGAAATACCAGCTTCAACTATTATGGCGATTATCGGTGGACCATTCTTAATATTCCTATTACGAAAAGAGTGAGGAGACATGGAAATACAAGATATTATCGTATCGCATGATAATACTCGAAATCATCTAGATGGTGTATCGACAATAATTCAAAAGGGTAAAATCACAACGATTATCGGTCCAAACGGCTGTGGAAAATCAACTTTATTAAGTGTTATGTCCCGCAACAATAGGCCGATATCGGGGAATATATCATTAGAAAACAAGGATTTGGTGCACTACAAGCCAAAAGAGTTTGCAAAAAAACTAGCAATTGTCTACCAGCAAAATGATGTGCCAAAGGATTTAACAATAGAAAAGTTAGTAAGCTTTGGACGTTTACCGCATCATACAATGCTAAAAAGAAATGAAGAGGAAGATGCCCAAGCTATTGAATGGGCACTTGCTTGTACGAATTTACTAGAAAAACGAGATACTGATTTAGAGGCTTTATCAGGTGGGGAACGTCAGCGAGTGTGGATTGCGATGGCTTTAGCACAGCAATCTGAAATTTTATGTTTGGATGAGCCGACAACATATTTGGATATTTATTATCAAATTGAGTTATTGGAGCTTGTAAAGGCATTAAATGAGGAGCATGGCTTAACAATCGTTATGGTGCTTCACGATATAAATCAGGCGATTCGCTATAGCGATCAAATCATTTTGATGAAAGCTGGACAAATAATAGCTGAGGGAGCACCACGTAACGTCATTACAAGGGAAGTTATTAAAGAAGTCTATGGGGTTGAAGCCATTTTCAATGAGGATGAGCAGCTTGGATTTTACATGGTCCCCCTTGGAATATAACTGGTGATACGATGAAAAAATGGACATCTAAGTTTTTAACATTAATATATTTAGCTATATTCTTATACGCAGGCTTTGCATTAGCCAAGTACTTATACACGTACTATGAGACTTCAAAGTCACTGGAAGAAGCACAAACGATTTATCAATCAACATTGGCTTCCCTAGAAGATGAAGCGGAGGAAATCTCATCAACGCCATTCGCAATCCGTCCACAATTCAATGATTTACTAACGGTAAATAACAATATTGTTGGTTGGATTTCTGCAGACGGGACAAAGCTCAATAATCCAATCCTACAAGCTGAAAATAATGATTTTTATTTAGATCACAATTTTAAAGATCGAGAAAGTCGTGCAGGCAGTGTATTTATGGATTATCGTAATGATGTTCAGGATATAAACCGAAATACTATTTTGTACGGCCATGCCATGAAGAATAGTACGATGTTTGGGAGTCTTAAAAATTACCTAAATCAGCAATACGCAGATGAACATCCTATCATTTATTTAGACACACTGTATGAAGGCTATGATGTTCAAGTCTTTGCTGCTTATGAAACTACAATTGATTTTTATTATATTGAAACAGAATTTAAGAGCAATGATGCTTTCCTAAAATTTTTGGACGAGATTCAAGCACGCTCTGCAATCGAAATGAATGTAGATATTGGGCCAGAAGACAAAATTCTTACACTATCCACTTGTAATGATTCTGTCATGAGTGACGACCATCGTTTTGTCGTACAGGGTAAATTAGTGAAACGCTAATAGATAAGCAGTTTCCCATTTCATTGGGGAGCTTCTTTTTTTATATAAAGAAAGTAGTTGGAGTAAATTTTCTGAGCCGGAGAAATCGGGTAGAGCTTGAAAATGCTTGGATCCAAAATTCTTCAAATAATAACTTGACGCAAGTTAATTATTAATATATAGTAAGTTACATAAAGTAATCAATTACTTTTCGTAACTTTTGCTAACTAGGATGTACAAAAGAAGTAACTACTAATGTTTAACCCTTAAAATTTTAGGGAACATAATTTATGTAGTTGCTTCATATTTTATAATATATCTCGAATTCGAGATAAAAACAACCCAATTGGAGGAATTTATAATGACAAAATGGAACATTGATTTAGGACACTCAGCAATTAACTTTCAAGTAAAACACATGATGGTATCAAAAGTAAAAGGTGTATTCGATACTTATTCAGCAGATATTGAAGCAACAGATCTTGCAGATTTAACAACAGCAAACATTAGCTTTACAATTGATCCTGCTAGCATTAATACACGTAGTGAAGATCGTGATAATCACTTAAAAGCAGCAGATTTCTTCGATTCTGAAAAATATCCGACAATTACATTCAAGTCTACAAACATTGCAAAAAAATCAGATGATGAATATGCGATTACAGGTGATTTAACAATTAAAGACGTAACGAGATCAGTAACATTTGATACTGAATTTAATGGTAAAGGTACAAATCCATGGGGCCAAGAAGTTTATGGCTTTGAATCTGTAACAACAATTAATCGTGAAGAATTTGGCTTAACTTGGAATGCTGCATTGGAAACAGGCGGTGTTCTAGTTGGTAAAGACATCAAAATTTCAGTTGAACTGGAAGTAAACCCAGCTTAATTTTGTAAAATGTGCTCGATACATATCGAGCACATTTTTTTATCTAAACAAAAAACATTGCAAAAAAATAGCACAATAAATAATTTACTTGCATAATTTTAGTAAATACTGCATATAAAACATCATATTGTTTTTGGGGGCGATGGGATGAATGTATTAGTGACAGGCGGTTATGGTTTTATTGGTAGTGCAGTGGCGAGGCGTTTTTTTAAAGAGGGTGCAAATGTTTATATTATTGATAATTTAAGTACAGGCCATTTACGCAATGTCGACTTTGAGCATAAATCTTATCTTTTGAATGTGGAAGATGAAGTTTGTGAGCATCTTTTTAAAGAAACATCATTTGATGTGGTTATCCATTGTGCAGCGCAAACGAGTGTTCAAAAATCGATGCAAGAGCCAGTGAAGGATGTTTTAACAAATATTGTAGGGCTTAGTCAGATGCTCTTCTTATCGTCAAAGTATAAGGTAAAGCATTTCGTTTTTGCCTCTTCAGCAGCTGTTTATGGAGATAGTCACTATCCTCCATTGGAAGAAACAGATGTTAGTGAACCGATTTCGATGTATGGATTAAACAAAAGTATTGGTGAGACATACTGTGAAAAATGGCAAAAAGATTATCGTTTACCAACGTTAATTTATAGATTTGCTAATGTATTCGGTCCAGGGCAATGTATGCAGGGGGAAGCGGCGGTTATTCCTAGCATGTTAAAAAGCAGTATTGAAGGAAAGCCTTTTACGATTTATGGAGATGGAGAACAAACACGAGATTTCATATATGTAGATGACATTGCAGATGCTATTTATGCTGGTGTGCAGGCTAGATTGCAAGGCATTTATAATGTATCAACTAATGAGGCATGGTCGATTCATCAAGTCATTTTATTATTACAGCATTTAAATCACCCTTTAGAAATTCAATACGCTCCTACGAGAGAGGGAGATATTGAGCATTCGTTTTTAAATAATGCCAAATTGGCGAAGGCAATCGGATGGAGACCAAAAACTTCTTTTGCGGAAGGCATAGAGCGTACATTGCAAGCATTAAAAAATGAAAAGATAGTGGGAATTTAATTATAAAAATATGTACATGTTGTCAAAGATGAGACCCTGGAGCGCAGCGAAGCGGAAATCAACCCCACGATTATTGTGATGAATTCATTTTTATATGAATACTTTGAAGGTTTATCGGAACAATTTCAGTTTTTATCAACTATGGGCGACTCCTTGAGGATGAGCTCAAAATATGTAGATGATGATAATTGTATTCTTTGGCGATTTACCCTGCTCTAAAGGGAAAATCGTCTTTTTATATTTACAATTACTTATAAAGAGAGAACTTATCATTCATCAGCAAATAATTGAGCAACTTATCATTGGTATTACGTGGAGTAATAGGTGTTTTTTTTCGCCTATAGTACAATTAAAGGAATGTTGCGGAATTGAACGGGGGCTTACAAATGCTAGTAGATTTTAGAGTGAAAAATTGCTTAAGTTATAAAGACGAAACACTATTTTCAATGGTGGCGGGAAGCCGCATTCGTAAATTAAAGGACACACATACGATGAAATTTGACTCGTTTCGCCTTGTAAAAAGTGCCTTTATTTTCGGACCAAATGGAAGTGGAAAATCAAACTTATTCACTGCTATTAAAATTTTACGTTCTTTATTGTTTAACTTTGAAAATCTTAATAATGTTAAACAATTGCGCTTGCCCTACCAGCCGTTTAAGTTAGGAGGTCAGCAAGGGCAACCGACAGAATTTATGATTTCGTTATTCCTAGATGGGGTACTGTACGATTATGAGGTACAATATAATGCTTCACAGGTCCTTTATGAAGGCCTAACTAAAACGACAAAATCCTTGAGAGAGCAGCTCTTTAATAGACAGTGGGATGGGACAGAATATTTGTATGAAACTGCCGAAAGCACAGCGTTAGAGCTGACAAAATATACGCGTAATAATACAGCGTTCTTATCAGTATTAAATGTCTTTAATGACCCAGATGCTACGAAAATATTTGATTGGTTCTTACATAAAATACTGTTTTTAGATGAAGCGAATCGGTTATCAAGTCATCCACTTATTCGTAAACTTGAAGAGGAGTCCTTTAAAAAAGAAGTGATGAAGTTACTAAAGGTTGCAGACTTTTCTATTCAAGATGTGACGGCAAAACGCGTTGAGCGTAGAGAGAAAAATACGATTGGCTATGATTTTGATACGCCAGAGGTTATTCAAGAAGTGGATATTGATTTGCACTATTCATCGTTTGATGAAGCAGGTGTGCCAATCGGGACAGAGTCGATCAATTGGACGATGGATTCAAAGGGGACAGTCCGTATGCTGCATTTAGCATGCGTTATGGTAGATGCATACAATAAAGGGAAGACGATCTTTATAGATGAATTTGATACAGCATTTCATGTGTCCATCTGCGAATTTCTAATGGCCATTATGAACAGCAAGCGTAATGTGACGAATCAATTTGTTGTCACAAGTCATGAAATTGATTTATTAGATCAGCCACTACGTTCCGATCAAATATGGTTTATGAATAAAAGCTTTAAAAATGAATCCGAGTTATACTCCTTATTTGATTTTGCAGATTTGCAGAAGAAACGTGGAGATATTTCCTTTGCCAAGCGTTACTTAAAAGGCGAATTTGGGGCGACACCGGTTATTAATGAATATTTATCAAATCAATATTTAGAGGAAGTGGAGGTATCTGAGCAGTGAGAGTGCGTCAACAAGGGAATCGAACACTGCGTAAAACCGTTTTAATTTATTGTGAAGGTGAAACCGAACGCATTTATTTTGAGCAACTGCGTATTTTAAAGCGCTCCAAAATGGTAAGTGTCAAAATAAAAAACGTTAAACGTTCGGCTATTAAGCTTGCCCAGCATGCCTATCGAGATTCAAGCTATCAATATTTTGATGAGGTTTGGATTGTTTTTGATAAGGATGATTTAACCGAAAAGCAATTAGAGGAAGTGAATGACTTTTGTGAGGAGAATAATATTCATATTGCCTATTCAAATGAAGCGTTCGAATTATGGCTACTGTTGCATTTTGAAGAGGTCGATATGTCTGAAAAGTATCCTCGAGCAGTATTAAATGACAAGATGGAGCAGCATCTTGGAATAACACGTTATTTTCGCCATAAAGCAGATGAGTCAGTCATTGCACCTATCGCACTTCGACATGAGGTCGCTATTAAAAATTGCACAGATATGATGGCACTACGCAAGACAGAAAGCCGTGACAATCCTTATTGCAACATACATGAAATGATACAATACATATTTTAATGCCAATTAGCAGATTTTCCGTAACTTAATGGAGAATCTGCCGTTTTTACATCTCATCACAAAAGGTGGGAATAACAATTATTAAAAGTATGACATATATTAAGTTGATCTTCGTTTACGACTGGGCGACTCCTTTCAATGCGACGATGACAACTAAGATTTATTTATCCACCACTCCCAAATGTAGATAAATAAATTTGTTGTATTGGGGAATAAATAACACCAGAAGCCATGACAATTGAACAGTACATATGAACGTTCTAAACCGATAAATGATTGAAAAGTGCATGTTGTATTTGCATTATTTAGCCTATCTACCTTGCCTTTTCTTTCTAAACAGATTACAATGAAATTAAGTTAATATACTAGGTTTGAGCGATTGAGAGACCATTAAAAACATATGTACATTTGTACATGTGCTTTTAATGGTCTCTTTTTTTCGCTTTAAATAAGGAGGAAATTCATTATGAGCACAGCTTCAGCAATACAACGTCAACAAACGATTGTAGAATTAGAAAGTAAAGAATATGATTTATTGGTTATCGGTGGTGGGATTACAGGTTGTGGTATCGCACTTGATGCAGTTGCTCGTGGACTCTCTGTAGCGTTAGTTGAAATGCAAGACTTCGCCGCTGGTACTTCTAGTCGTTCGACAAAATTAGTGCACGGTGGACTTCGTTATTTAAAACAATTTGAAATAAAAGAGGTTGCAGAATTAGGGAAAGAGCGTGCGATCGTTTATGAAAATGGACCACATGTAACAACGCCGGTTTGGATGTTACTTCCATTTCATAAAGGAGGCACATTCGGTAAATTCTCAACGAATGTTGGCTTACGTGTCTATGATTTTTTAGCAGGAGTTAAACGTTCTGAGCGTCGATATATGTTAAATTCTGCAAAAACGATGGAAAAAGAACCTTTGGTCAAAGCTGAGGAATTACGTGGCGGTGGTGTGTATGTAGAATATCGTACAGATGATGCACGTCTGACAGTCGAAGTTGCTAAAGCTGCCATTGAAAAAGGTGCTACACTCATTAACTATACAAAGGCAGAAAACTTTTTATACAATGACGAAAAGAAAATTAATGGTATCGTAGCACAAGATTTGATTGCCCATAACGCATTTAATATTCGTGCAAAAAAAGTTGTGAATGCTGCAGGTCCATGGGTAGATGAGGTTCGTAATATTGAAGGGAAACAAAATGGTAAGCATTTAATTTTATCAAAAGGTGTGCACATCGTTTTTGATGAATCGAAATTCCCACTACGTCAAGCTGTCTATTTTGACACACCTGATGGTCGAATGGTGTTTGCAATTCCTCGAAATGGAAAAACATATGTTGGAACGACAGATACATTTTACGAAGGCGATGCCCGAGAAATGAATATCCATCAAGAAGATCGTGATTATATTATGAAGGCAATTCATTACATGTTTCCAAAAGTTAACGTCACTGATGAAGATATCGAATCAAGTTGGGCAGGTGTTCGTCCATTAATTCATGAGGAAGGTAAAAATCCATCTGAAATTTCTCGTAAGGACGAAGTATGGGAATCTCCGTCAGGTCTTGTGACAATTGCTGGCGGTAAATTAACAGGTTATCGTAAAATGGCTGAAACGGTTTTAAATATGATTGCGCAAGATTTAGAACAACGATTTGGCATTGCATCAAAGCCATGTCATACAAAGAATATTCATATATCTGGTGGAGATGTTGGAGGCTCCCAAAACTTACATGCCTTCGTGTCAAAACGAACAAAAATGGGTGTCGATATCGGATTATCAGAAGAGGAAGCAAAACATTTAGCACATCATTACGGTTCTAATGTGGATACTGTTTTTGAATATGCTAAAGAAAAGCATCCTGTATTACCACAAGGGCTATATGCTCAGCTACTGTATGGTATTCATCAGGAAATGGTTGTTCATCCAAACGACTTTATGATTCGTCGTACAGCGTATATGTTCTTTAATATTGCTCTTGTAAAAAAATATAAAGATGCTGTATTAGATGAAATGGCAAAACAATTACATTGGTCTACTGAACAACGTACACAATATGAAAAAGATTTAAATTTAGAAATAACAAGAGCTACTACTGCATTATAATAAAAATGAAGGTCGTCTTAATGGCGACCTCACTTTTGAATAAAGGGGAAATCAAATGAATTTCAATGATCAACAAATTATTCCCGCTGCACGAACAGTAAAGCAATTTGATGAAATATTAAATAGTCGATTCGAATACATTGTTCTATTAGAAGTGCATATTAGTTTGCTCATGTCCATAAAACGAGAAGCAGATCGTAACGGTAAAAAATTAATTATTCATGCAGATTTAATTCATGGCTTAAAAACGGATAACTTTGCAGCAGATTTTTTATGTAATGATATCCGTCCAGCAGGTATAATTTCCACTCGATCTAATATGTTAATAAAAGCAAAATCTCGTGGGATTATTGCCATTCAGCGCGTCTTTTTAATTGATACGATTGCACTTGAAAAAAGCTTTTCAATGATTGAGTCAGCAAAGCCTGATTATATTGAATTATTACCAGGCATCATTCCTTCAATGATTTCAGAAGTACACCAGCGAACAAAAATTCCAGTTATTACAGGTGGACTAGTTCGCACTGTTGAAAGCATAGAGGAAGCGTTATCGGCTGGAGCAATAGCGATTACAACATCAAATAAGAAGTTGTGGGAAAATTTCCAAAAATATCGTTGACTATGTATATTATTTTCTCTACAATGTACATAAGTTAAAAAGCGCGTGGTTAGGAAAAGGAACCCACATTTATTCATCTGCATTACAACATGCAGTTTGTTTAAGTGTGGGTTTATTTTTTTACTAAGTGCACTATTACAAAGGGGGGCTTTTTGTATGTCAACATTTACAGCTGAACTTGTCGGCACGATGATTCTTATTTTATTCGGTGGTGGCGTTGTTGCAGGTGTATCACTGCACAAATCGAAAGGTTTTGGCGGTGGATGGGTAGTGATTACATTCGCTTGGGGTCTAGCTGTGGCGATGGCTGCATATGCTGTTGGTGGTATTAGTGGGGCTCATTTAAATCCTGCTTTAACGATCGCGCTTGCTACAATCGGTAATTTCCCGTGGGAAGACGTACCTACTTACATTGCTGCACAATTGATTGGTGCATTTTTAGGTGGGGTACTCGTTTATTTTATGTATTTACCACATTGGAAAGGTACGAAAGATCCGGAAGCGAAACTGGCTGTATTTTCTACGATGCCTGCTATTAAACATCCATTATCAAATTTAATCTCAGAAATGATTGGTACATTTATACTTGTTTTAGGTATTCTAGCATTAGGAACAAATACAATTACGGATGGTTTAAATCCTTTTCTAGTTGGTATGCTAATTGTAGTCATTGGGATGGCATTAGGGGGTCCTACTGGTTATGCAATTAACCCTGCTCGTGACCTAGGCCCACGTATAGCTCACTTTTTCTTACCAATCCCAGGTAAACGTGACTCAGGGTGGTCATATGCATGGATTCCAGTTGTAGGTCCAATTATCGGTGGTACATTCGGTGCCCTATTTTTCCAACAAATTTTTGAGGGGAAAAATAGTATCGCATTTTGGGTGTTTGCTATTATCGTAGTTATTATTTTCATCAGTGCTCAAATGACAGTGAAAAATGTTAAAAGTGAAGAGTAATTAAAAAATTATTTGGAGGTATGACCGATGTCAGAAAAAAAATATATTTTAGCTTTGGACCAAGGTACAACAAGCTCACGTGCTATTTTGTTTGATGAAAAAGGGAGCATTCTCCACGTTGCACAACAAGAATTCCCGCAATATTTCCCACAATCCGGATGGGTTGAACATCACGCAGAAGAAATTTGGTCTTCCATTCTTTCTTGTATCGCTACAGTGCTTTCTGCAAAAAATATTGAATCAAATCAAATTGCTGGGATCGGTATTACAAACCAACGCGAAACAACTGTTGTTTGGGATAAACATTCAGGGAAACCAATTTATAATGCGATTGTATGGCAATCACGCCAAACGAACGCTATTTGTGAGGAATTGAAAGAAAACGGTTACAATGATTTATTCCGTGATAAAACAGGTTTATTAATCGATGCATACTTCTCAGGTACAAAAGTAAAATGGATTTTAGACAATGTTGAAGGTGCTCGTGAAAAAGCAGAAGCAGGCGATTTATTATTCGGTACAATTGATACGTGGTTAATATGGAAGTTAACAGGTGGTAAAGTCCATGTTACAGATTATTCAAATGCTTCTCGTACGTTAATGTACAATATTTATGATTTAAAATGGGATGAAGAAATATTAGACATTTTAGGCGTTCCTGCTTCTATGCTTCCTGAAGTTCGCCCATCTTCAGAAGTGTATGGATATACGGAGGAAGCTCTGTTCTTTGGTTCTGCTGTTCCTATTGCAGGGGCTGCAGGTGATCAACAAGCTGCTCTATTCGGTCAGGCTTGTTTCGAAGAAGGTATGGTTAAAAACACTTACGGTACGGGCTGCTTTATGTTAATGAATACTGGTGAAAAGGCAGTAAAATCAGAGAACGGTTTATTAACAACGCTTGCTTGGGGCTTAAATGGCAAGGTGACTTACGCTTTAGAAGGAAGCATTTTCGTAGCTGGCTCTGCTATTCAATGGTTACGCGACGGCTTACGAATGTTCCGTTCTGCTTCTGAATCTGAGCAATATGCTGCACGTGTAGAGTCGACTGATGGTGTTTATGTAGTTCCTGCATTCGTTGGTCTAGGGACACCTTATTGGGATTCTGATGTACGTGGAGCAGTATTCGGTTTAACTCGCGGTACTTCTAAAGAACATTTTGTACGTGCAACACTAGAATCGTTAGCGTATCAAACAAAAGACGTACTTGGTGCAATGGAAGCGGATGCCAATATTCCACTAGCGAAATTACGTGTAGATGGTGGTGCTGTTGCAAACAGTTTCTTAATGCAATTCCAATCAGATTTATTAAACGTTCCTGTTGATCGTCCAGTCATAAACGAAACAACAGCTTTAGGTGCTGCGTATTTAGCAGGTTTAGCAGTTGGCTTCTGGAAAACAACTGATGAAATTAGTGAGTATTGGAATTTAGATCGTCAATTCACACCTAATATGGATGACTCACATCGTGAAGAACTTTATACAGGCTGGAAAAAAGCTGTGGCAGCTGCTCAAGCATTTAAATAATAGTAGTAAATAGTTAAAGATAGCTGAATAATGATGAAAATACCTTGATAGGCAAATTTGAAGCGGATCCCGGTTGTTAGAACAAAAATCTAACTTTGGGGGCACTTCAGTTGCCAATCAAGGTTTTGTTTTGAGTAAATGAATTCTTTATTTGCCTGCTATTACAATACTGACTTTACGCCACTTTTTGTCGCCTATTGAGAAAAAATTGATATTGGATTACGTCCTATATCAATGCCTCGAATCATGTTTATTCCAGACAAACATATAGTGTATATTGAGAATTATGAGTATTGGAACGAAAGGGGATTGCGTGGATAACTCTAAGTCGAATCAGCGCAAAAGTTTAGACGAGAATACGAAGGATCAGCAGTTAGAGCAGTTTCGTGTCGATAATGAAGGAAAAAAGATGACGACGAATCAGGGGCTAAAAGTTTCGAATGATGAGGATTCGTTGAAGGCTGGACTTCGTGGGCCAACTATTATGGAGGATTTTCACTTTCGAGAAAAACTAACGCATTTTGATCATGAACGTATTCCAGAGCGTGTTGTGCATGCGAGGGGCTTTGCAGCACATGGAGAATTTGAGCTGTATGAATCGATGGGGGACTATACTAAAGCAAGCTTTTTACAGGATCCTAATAAGAAAACACCTGTATTTGTCAGATTTTCAACTGTAGTTGGAAGCTTAGGTTCGATGGATACTGCACGTGATGTTCGTGGCTTTGCGACGAAATTTTACACGGATGAAGGCAATTATGATTTAGTTGGTAATAATATACCTGTTTTTTTTATTCAGGATGCCATTAAGTTTCCTGATTTAATTCACGCGGTAAAGCCTGAACCCCACAATGAAATGCCACAAGCAGCCTCAGCTCACGATACGTTTTGGGATTTTGTAGCGAACAATCAGGAAATTGCGCATATGATAATGTGGCATATGTCTGATCGTGCAATACCTAGAAGTTTTCGAATGATGGAAGGCTTCGGTGTTCATGCTTTTCGTTTCGTCAATGATAAAGGAAAATCGAGGTTTGTAAAATTTCATTGGAAGCCTGTGTTAGGGGTTCATTCACTCATTTGGGATGAAGCACAAATTATTGCTGGAAAGGATCCAGATTTTCAGCGACGTGATTTATGGGAATCCATTGAGATAGGTGATTACCCTGAATATGAGCTTGGTGTACAAATGCTTGAGCCAGAGGACGAATTTAAATTTGATTTTGATATTCTGGATGCAACAAAGCTGTGGCCTGAAGAGATAGTGCCAGTTAAAAAGATTGGGAAAATGACCTTGAATCGTAATGTGGATAATGTTTTCGCTGAAACAGAGCAAGTCGCCTTCCACCCTGGAAATGTTGTACCAGGCATAGATTTTACAAATGATCCACTTTTGCAGGGGAGGCTATTTTCTTATTTAGATACACAGCTAATACGTCTAGGGGGACCAAACTTTTCTGAAATCCCGATTAACCGACCAGTTTGTCCATTTCATAACAATCAGCGTAATGGCTTTAGTCGTCAAACTATTAATGTAGGAAAAGTGAGTTATCATAAAAATTCCTTGGCCAATAATACACCATCAACATCAACGGCAAGGGAAGGTGGCTTTGTCCATTATGAAGAAAAGGTTGAAGGACGCATCACACGAGCACGTAGTAAATCGTTTGATAATCATTTTTCACAGGCAAGGCTGTTTTGGAATAGTATGTCACCCCCCGAAAAACAGCATATCATTGATGCCTTTAGTTTTGAGGTAGGAAAGGTGAAAAGTAAGTCAGTTCGCCAACAAGTTGTCGATATGTTTGTCCGTGTTGATAAAGCAATGGCAACGACTGTGGCCGATAATGTTGGTGTTAATCGTCCAAAAGGTGAGCAAATAAATGTCACGTTATCATCACCTGCACTTAGCCAGGCTAATACAATAAATATGCCACAAACACTTAAGGTAGGCGTGCTAATAGGTGATGGATTTGATGCAAATGAAGTTGGAGAAATACTGAAGTATTTAACGAGACAGGGTGTTCGATACAGTATTATTTCTGACAGATTAGGGGTTGTTACAAGTAGTGATGGCGTTCAGTTAACAGCAAGTGACACATTTATTACTACAGATGCGGTACTATTTGATTCATTATATGTTGTAGGCGTAAAAGCAAGCAATCAGGCAAGGTTTAATTCGCATATTGTAAATTATATCAATGAAGCGTATAGACATTACAAACCGATTGGCATAGCTACATCTGGAACGATATTTTTTAATATGTCCAATGCCAATGTAGGGCCAGGAATTGTGTTGGCAACTGGCGACAAAGATTTCGCTAAAAAATTTGTAAAAGCAATTGCTCAACAACGTTTTTGGGAACGGAATATTTATTAACTTTACGTTGATTTCGCGTAAAGGATAATACATGCGAGCAGAGTGAATACTCGCGGGAAACGGGAGATTACCCGCGGAGCAGAGCAAAATACCCGCGGAAGCAAAGCGAATACCCGCGAAAGAGAAGCGGTACCCTTTCCAGACACTTTACATTTTATTTGAAATACCGAATCCGTACTGTAAAAATGCTTATTTCAAGTATCTAACATAAAAAATAATGTTCCTCATTGTTCAAAATGAATAGTGAGGGACATTTTCGCTTATTGTACCTTAAATTCTATTGTTGCTGATGGTTTGTATTCTTGGAGTAGACAAAGGATTTCTGAATTCACTGTATCCCCATTACATTGCATTCAAATTTTGTAAATGCTATGGTGGTAAATGAGGTGAATTTTGTGGAAAATTTTGATATTGCAATTATTGGCGCAGGTCCTGGGGGCTATGTAGCAGCCATTCATGCAGCAAAAAGTGGCAAGAAGGTCGCTTTAGTAGAGCGTGATAAAGTAGGAGGGGCCTGCTATAATGTCGGCTGTATTCCTTCGAAAATTTTGTTGGAGCATAGTAAGCTCATTCAAGAAATACAACGTAGTAATGACTGGGGCATTGAAACTCCTACAGTCAATGTGAATTTCGCACGATTGATGAAACGTAAGGATGCTATTATTGACGAGCTTTTAACGAATATTGAGGGCTATATTTTGAGCAATCAAATTACCTTTTATCGAGGAGAAGCGGCAGTATCTAATGATTTAACTGTAACAGTTGGTAGTGAGACCTTTACAGCAACGGATATCATTTTAGCAACCGGGAGTAAACCATTTGTACCACCTTTTAAAGGTTTAGAGACGTCTTCCTATTATACAACGGATACATTTTTCGATATGAAAGAGCTACCAAAGCAGTTAACAATTATCGGTGGTGGCGTTATTGCAGTAGAGATGGCATTTAGTTTAGCACCACTTGGAACGAAGGTGACAGTGCTGAATCATAGTGAAGATATTTTACAGACAGAAGAGCCAGATGCACGACCACTTATTCGTGAAAAGATGAAAAAGCTTGATATTGAGCTTGTGACAGATTTCCAATTTGAGCATTTTAATGGCAATGAAATTTATACATCTAAAGGCATTTATACATATGAAAATCTTCTATTTGCAACAGGTCGACGCCCGAATACAGAAATAGCTCAGCAGCTTGGTCTAACCTTCGATGGTCGATTGATTGCTGTCAATGAGCATCTTGAAACAAGTCAGCCACACATTTATGCTATCGGTGACTTAGTTGGTGGTTACCAGCTAGCTCATTCAGCGAGTGCAGAAGGAATTCATGCTGTGGACCATATTTTAGGGAATAAGCCGGCACTAATTGATCAAACTTTGATACCTCGCTGTGTTTATACACATCCTGAAATTGCGACATTTGGTTTACTGGAAGGGCAGGTTACAGAACCTTATACGGTTACTCAAATGCCTTTACATACAAACCCTAAAGCATTAATGGAAGAAAATACAGTGGGCTTCATAAAGCTTATTGCGACGAAAAAGGAAGGACGTATTTTAGGGGCTTGTGTTGTTGCTGATGGGGCAACAGAGATGTTAAATGCTATTTTAGCTACTAAAAATGCTGGTGGTACTGCCCACACTCTCGCAAATATGATTTTCCCACATCCTACAGTATCAGAGCATATTGGGGATGCTGCAAAAGCTATTTTTGACAAAGCAATTCACCAATAATGGTCTCAAAACTACATTTTTCAGTGGAAGGTTATTAGTAAACTGAAAATTCCATTTCAGTATGAAGTACAACAAATAGCGCATTATAGGAAATAACCTCCTATAACGCGCTATTTTTAATTAGCTTCAGGTTCTTCTGTTTGCTCGACCGGTATTGTAGAGAGATATAAGAAAGCCTCATCTTTCAATAGCAATAATTTTTCTTCACAAATACCGTGTGCTAATGGTCCAGAAAAAATAGACTCCCACCAAGTTCCTGTTGTTGTTGCCATTCATCTACGCCCCCATTTCAATTTTCAATATGTAGTTGTAAATTTCCCGAAATCACAAAACCATCAACAATTCTAACTTTATTCTTTACGCATCCCACTCATATAAGAGGAATTTTGGTTGTCAATGTTGTATCGTATAGACAAAGATAGTTTGTTTCGAAATGAAAAAACTATGTATGCCATTTTAAAAAAAGGGGTGCTTTTATTATGAACTTTACGACACAAGATGTAGAAAATATGATTACAGAACAACGTCAATTTTATTTTTCACGAGCAACGAAGAGTACAAAGTTTCGAAAAGAGCAATTAATAAAACTGAAGAAAATGATTTTAAAATATGAAAAAGAAATTTTGAATGCTCTATATTTAGATTTACGAAAGAGTGAGTTTGAGGCATATGCAACAGAAGTCGGCATTGTTTTAGATAGTATTTCTTATATGGTAAAGCATATTGAAGAATGGATGAAACCTGAAGCTGTAAAAACACCGATTCAATACCAGATGGGAAAAAGCTTTATTGTAAGAGAGCCGTATGGCGTAACATTAATCATTGGTCCATTCAATTATCCATTCCAGCTTGTAATGGAGCCATTAATCGGTGCAATTGTTGGTGGTAATACGGCTATTGTAAAACCGTCAGAAACATCTGTGCATACAGCAGCAATCGTTAAGAAAATAATTGAAGAAACATTTAATCCCTCCTATGTGCGTGTTGTGGAGGGGGAAAAAGAAGAAGTGACGGCACTTATTCATGCGTCCTTTGACTATATATTTTTTACAGGGAGTGTGGCAGTCGGAAAAGTTGTTGCAAAGGCAGCGGCGGAACGCCTAACACCAATTGCCCTAGAACTTGGTGGGAAAAGTCCCGCAATTGTTGATCAAACAGCCAATTTAGAAGTAGCAGCGAAAAGAATCGCTTGGGGTAAATTCACAAATACTGGTCAAACCTGTGTGGCACCAGATTATGTCCTTGTCCATAAAGATGTCTATGACCGATTTATGAAAATATTGAAAGCAACGATTCGTTCCTTCTATGGTAAAAACGCATTAAAAAGCCCTGACTACGGCCGTATTGTGAATTTAAGACAATTTGATCGCTTGCAGCAAATTATCGTGGAAGAACGTGATGCCATTACATTTGGTGGTAGAACAGATCGCGATGATTTGTATATTGAGCCTACAATTATTGGATATGTGAAATGGTCAAGTCCTTCGATGCAGGATGAACTATTTGGTCCGATTTTACCTGTGATGATGTATGATGATTTACCGCTGGCCATTCACCAAATTCGTCAGTTACCAAAGCCTTTAGCGGCTTATTTTTTCTCAGAGCATGAAAAAGCTACCCAGTACTTTTTAGAGGAATTACCATTTGGTGGAGGATGTATAAATGATACGATTACACATGTAGGAAATTTACATTTGCCATTTGGCGGTGTCGGACCATCAGGGGTAAAAGCATACCACGGGAAGGCAAGCTTTGAAAACTTTACCCATCCAAAATCTATCTTAAAAAAATCATCGAAGTTAGAGACGAATGTTCTCTTTCCCCCATATAAACAAAAAGTTAAGCTTGTACGAACTATTATGAAATAGTAAAAATGAGGCGTCGGATCACTAAAGGTCCTTGACGCTTCACTTTTTTAGTAGTCACATTAACCAAGCTCTCCAAATATAACTTCCAACATATATGAATCAATAACGATTGTCGATAAATGTTGATTTTTGATAAGTCAGGTTATTTTGAGCTCTCGGATTAAAAATTGGAGATGCCATTTATATAAGCTGATTTCCGTTCCGGCTGGACGCCCCTGGAAAGCGCCCAGCCGGAGCGGAAATCAACCACACGTTATAGTGATGAGCCAAATTTTGGTGAAATATTAAAGATATATTAAAATGATAGCGTTTTCATTAAAAAAACGTTCTTACAGGGATTTTATTTATGGGCGAATAAGTAGTAAAATATATTCAATACAATGTGGGGGTATTCATCTTGTCATTTTTTGTCGAATAAACAACAAATGATGAAATGAATGTAGAGATTGATTGGAGGACTATGAAATGTATGCAGAGGAATTGTTGAATGCATTACCTTTGAAAAAAATAATTGGAGTGCTACCTGACCAAGTAAGTGATATTGTAATTGATTCACGAAGTGTACAACCAAATAGTATGTTTGTTTGTATAAACGGTTATACAGTAGATGGTCATGACTATGCACAAAAAGCTGTTGAAGGTGGCGCAACAATTGTTGTGACGGAACGAAGATTACCATTAGGAGAAAACATTGCACAGGTCATTGTGAAAGATACGGATCGAGCAGTTGGCTTGTTAGCTGCAAAGTTTTTTGACTATCCATCGAAAGATATGACAATGATTGGCGTAACAGGGACAAATGGAAAAACATCTGTAACAGGTATTATTCAAAATATAATGCATGGTATGGGTGAGAAATCTGCACTAACAGGAACAATCGGCTTTAATTTAAATGGTATATTATATGAATCAGCAAATACTACGAGCGATGCATTATCGACTCAACAAATGATATTCCGTGCAAAAATGGAAGGCTGCCGATTAATGACTATGGAAGTATCTTCACACGGTTTAGCACTTGGACGTCTAGCTGGCGTAGAGTATGATGTAGCTATTTTTACAAATCTTACACATGATCATCTTGATTTCCATGGAACGATGGAGGAATATGGCCATGCGAAGGGCTTATTATTCTCTCAACTTGGACAAGACTTAGAAAAGAATAAATGTGTAGTGTTAAATGCTGATGATGCTTGGTCAGAGCGCTATGCAGCGATGACACCATTTCCAGTATGGACATATGGTTTAAAAAATGAAGCAGCTGATTTCCGAGCTATTAACTGTGAGTATCATGATTTCATGACTTCTTTTGACGTTGATATGCCAGAGGGAATATACCATGTGAAAATGCATTTACTCGGGGAATTTAATATATATAATGTGCTTTCTGCTATGGTTGCTTTTTATGGCCGTGGCTATTCAATGGAAACAATCATTGAGCAAATTGAGCAATTACCACCAGTGAAAGGACGCATGGAGAAGGTTTGCTCAGATTTACCTGTGCAGATTTTTATTGATTATGCACATACACCTGACGCAATTGAAAAGGCGATTTCTTCAGCTCAACCATATAAAAAAGGCAAGCTTATTTTCCTAGTCGGTACAGGTGGCAATCGTGATAAATCGAAACGTCCGGCAATGGCAGAAAAGGCATCAGCCGCTGATTACGTAATTTTAACGACAGATGACCCACGCTATGAAGATTACGATAGTATTACAGGTGATCTTGCCAAAGGGATGCTACATGAAAATTATGCATGTATAGGAGATCGTGCTGAGGCAGTACGTCATGCGATTGAGATTGCTGAACCAGGGGATATGATTATTTTTGCTGGTAAAGGACATGAAGATTATCAAATTATTGAGAATACTAAACATCCGCATAGTGATGCAGATATTGCAATAGAGGCTGGCCGTCTAAAATTTGTATAATATATGATCTCCAATTAGGAAGTTAGAGCGTACTTGATAGTGTGAGCGTAATGCATGAAATAATGCGCAAGTTCACCATACTTAGAGAACCCTTTTAGTTAGTACTAAAGGGTTTTCTTTTTGGGTACTTTTAACGGGAAGGTGAATTGTGCCTCACCACTTCTTTTTTGGGGAAATCATGTAAAAAGGTTGTAAGAAGGGCAAGTCTTCTTTTATTATTATTAAGTATGAAAAAAGGAGAATGACGAGATGAATTCAAATTTAGAAAAAGATATATTATCGCGTCGAACTTTTGCCATTATCAGTCACCCTGATGCTGGGAAAACGACGATTACAGAAAAGCTTTTACTATTTGGTGGTGCCATTCGTGATGCCGGTACGGTAAAAGGAAAGAAATCAGGTAAATTTGCAACATCTGACTGGATGGAAATTGAAAAGCAACGTGGGATTTCTGTAACTTCTTCAGTTATGCAATTCGATTATAGCGGCTCACGTGTCAATATTTTGGATACTCCAGGTCACCAAGATTTCTCGGAGGATACGTATCGTACATTAATGGCGGTGGATAGTGCTGTCATGGTCGTAGATGCTGCCAAAGGTATTGAAGCACAAACTTTAAAGCTATTCAAAGTTTGTAAAATGCGTGGCATTCCAATTTTTACCTTTATCAATAAACTAGACCGCCAAGGGAAGGAGCCACTTGAGCTGATTGAAGAGCTTGAGGAGGTACTTGGCATTAACGCTTACCCAATGAACTGGCCAATCGGTATGGGTAAAGAGTTTCTAGGTATTTACGATCGTTATAATAAACGTATCGAGCAATTCCGTACTGATGAAGAAGAACGTTTCTTACCAATTGATGATAATGGGGAACTTGCAGTCGAGCATCCTATGAAGGTGACTTCATATTATTCACAAGCAATGGATGACATAATGTTGCTCGACGAAGCGGGTAATGAATATTCTGAAGAAAAAATTCGTCGTGGTGAATTAACACCTGTTTTCTTTGGTTCTGCCTTAACAAATTTTGGTGTGCAAACGTTCCTGGAAACATATTTACAATTTGCACCGACACCACAGCCTCGAATTACTGAGGATGAACTATTTATTGATCCAGTTGAGCATGGGGAATTTTCGGGCTTCATTTTCAAAATTCAAGCCAACATGAATCCTGCACACCGTGACCGTATTGCCTTTGTACGTATCGTATCGGGTAAATTTGAACGTGGCATGAACATGACTTTATCTCGTACAGGTAAATCATTCAAAGTGACACAATCTACACAATTCCTAGCTGACGACCGTGAAACAGTAGATGAAGCAGTTGCTGGTGATATTATCGGTTTATATGACACAGGTACTTATCAGATTGGTGATACAGTTGTAGGTGGTAAAAAGACATTCCAATTTGAAAAACTGCCACAGTTCACTCCAGAGCTATTTGTTCGTGTAACTGCGAAAAATGTTATGAAATCTAAGCAATTCCATAAAGGGATTTTACAATTAGTGCAAGAAGGCGCCATTCAATATTATAAAACGTTGCATACAGAAGAAGTTATTCTTGGAGCAGTTGGTCAATTACAATTTGAAGTTTTTGAGCATCGTATGAAAAACGAATATAATGTTGAAGTGAGAATGGAGCCAATTGGTTCGAAAATTGCAAGATGGATTGAAAACGAAGAAGATGTTAAAGAATCGATGTCTTCAGGTCGTTCCATGCTTGTAAAAGACCGTTTTGATAATCTTGTTTTCCTATTTGAAAATGAGTTTGCTATGCGTTGGTTCGCTGATAAAAACGAAAACATTAAACTGTATAGCCTTTTATAATAAAAACAAAGTTGTCAGGAGGATTTCCGTTCCAGGCTACTCGCTTTCCTGTGGGCGAGCGTTGTGACAACGCCTTCGTGACCAACATCGTGTTGGCCTCAGGGTCTCGTCTGTCTCGCTTTCCCACGGGAGTCGAGTAGCCTTCCACTCCAATCAGCAATAGCGTAGAACTTTTATAAAATAAAATATGTGCATTGCAAAAGTGAACGCAGTGGTTACTCATCAGAATGGACTTATAACAGTTAAGCCAATTGTATATCTGTTATTGCCACTGCTTCGTTTTGCCAAAGAGCCATACTTTTTTATATGACACCTTATTTTCATGAAAAAACACGAATCGACATGTTGCGATTCGTGTTTTTTTACAAGGAAAATTGGAGCTATATGTAGAATATATACAGTACTAGGGAATATAAGATTCGGCACCATAACGTGAGGTTGATTTCCGTTCCGACTGGGCGCTTTGTTGCTGACGCTTCGCTTTCGCATAGATAAAACATTTGTTGCTGACGCTTCGCTTTCGCATAGATAAAACATTTGTCGCTGACGCTTCGCATTCGCACAGAGCAAAGCTTCCTGGTGGCGTCCGATGAGCCGCTTTTGTTGTTGCTGTCGCTACGCTTTCGCACAGATAAAACATTTGCTGCCGCTACGTTAGCACTACGCTTTCGCACAGAAAACATCCGCTACGCTGCAGGGTCTCGGGCCAACACGATGTTGGTCACGAAGGCGTTATCACAGGACGTGATGGTTTTAGCCTTCGTTCCTCTATTGCTAATCCCCAAGGAGTCGCCCAGTCTCCACTCCAATCAACTTATATATGGTATACGTTTTAATAAATTGCATCTCCTAATTTTGGTGATGAGCTATATAAAACAAGGGGCAGTTACCAAATTTATAAAATAATCTCCTTTTCGGGTATTATAGAAGGGAAGAGATAGAAAAGGAGCTTGCAAAAAAATGAACATTAGTAATTTTTCTATTAAAAGGCCTGTTTTTACAATAGTTACGATGATATTAGTCATTATATTAGGTGGCGTTTCATTATTAAAAATACCTATTACACTTATTCCAGAATTACGTCCACCAATAGGCATCGTTGTTACTTCTTATCCTGGTGCAAGTCCAACAGAGGTTAATGAGAAAATAACGAAGCCATTAGAAACAACGCTCGCCACCTTACCAGGGATAAAAAAACTACAGTCTACCTCTCAAGAAGGATCCAATTTAATTATTCTCGAGTTTGATTGGTCAACTAATATTGAAGATGCTCAGCTCGATATTTTACAACGAATCGATATGACCCCTTTACCGAATGGTGCTGAGAAACCTAGCTTTTTAAAATTTGATCCATCACAATTTCCTATAATACAACTTTCACTACGGGCAGAAAATGACAATGTAGATGTTCGTTTACTGGCGGAAGCCTTGGAAAAAGAACTTCGTCGAACTGCGGGCGTCGCAAGTGTCAATATTTCCGGTAAGCTAGTAGAAGAAGTTCAAATAACTTTAGATGAATCGAAGCTAGTTGAAAAAGAATTAACCCAAGCAGATATTATTCAAATTATTCAATCGAGCAATGTTTCTCTTCCTGGTGAACCGGTGTTAACAGCAGATGGGAAGATGTTAACAACTCGAATTTTAAGCACTTTAAATTCGCCAGAAAGCATTGCTGATTTAATCATTTCAGTAAATCCACTAGATGGTAAAGCATTAACAGTTGGAGAAGTAGCGACTGTTGAGCGCACAGAGCAAAAATCTGTAACTACAACCCGAGCAAATGAGCATCCTGCGGTATTAATGTCTGTGTTACAGGAATCGGGTGCTAATACGGCAGAGGTATCAAAAGCTTTTAAAGAAGCTTTAAATGAATTGTTAACGAAGAAGCAATATCAAGGAATCGTTGCAGACGTGCTAGTGGACCAAGGAAACTACGTGGATTTAGCGATTAATAATATCGGATCCTCTTTACTATTAGGTGGATTATTCGCAATGTTCGTATTATTTGTCTTTCTACGTAGTGTGAAAAGCCCTATTATCATTGGTATTGCAATTCCATATTCAGTTATTGTTACATTTGTTTTAATGTTTTTTGCAAATTTCTCGCTCAATATTATGACATTAGGGGCGTTAGCACTTGGCATCGGTATGCTGGTTGATAATGCTATCGTCGTTATTGAAAACATTGAACGACATTTAGGACTTGGCAAGGACTCGATAGTAGCAGCAAAGGAAGGGACAAAGGAAGTGGCACTTGCGATTACAGCTTCTACTCTCACAACTATTGCAGTATTCATTCCTGTAATGTTTATTGAAGGATTGATAGGGCAAATTTTCACAGAATTTGCTTTAACTATTTCCTTTAGCTTAATTGCTTCGTTAGTCGTTGCGTTAACAGTTGTCCCAATGCTTGCAAGTCGTCTTTTAAAAATGAAATCAACGAATATTTATGAAAAACGTAATGAGTCATCCTTTTACAAGAGCTACAAAACATCAATTATTTGGGTATTGCGTCACCGTATGCTAGTACTAATCTCAACAGTTGTCTGTTTAGTACTTGCATTGTTTGGGCTTATGAAAATTGGCACAGAGTTTTTACCGCCAACCGACGAAGGATTTGCATCCATTAGTGTAAATCTTGAAAAGGGGGTAGCGGTATCAGAAACAGAAAAAGTTGTTGCGAAAATTGAGGAACGCTTGAAACGGGAGAAAGATGTTGACGTATATGTTAGCTTGATTGGTGGTACACAGCAGGCACAAGCACGAGGACAAACAAGTGCAAACCAAGCAGAGCTATATGTAAAGCTTGTCCCTTTAGCAGATAGGGACCGTTCGATTTTTGAATTTGTGGAAGAGGTTGAACGAGATTTGCATGCAGAGCTAGGTGAGCAAGTTGAACTCAACTTCAATGTCTCAACGACAACAGGTTCGTCACCAAATACATTAACGTTTAGGTTAACAGACTCTGATGAGCAAAGACTTCATAGCTCCGTCGATAAAGTACAGCAGGAGCTATTAAAGGAAAAAGCCATCACAAAGGTATCTACGGATTTAGATATCACTGTAAAAGAAATTCAAGTTGAAGTAGACCGAGAAAAGTCGAAGGACTACGGATTTGTACCTGCACAAATTGCTCAAACGGTCAATCAAATGACAAAGGGGCAGCTAACTACACAGATAATGGCAGATGATGGTGCTATATTGCCTGTTTATACAGGCTTTGGACAAGTGTTTAATGATAGTATCGAGTCATTAAAATCGATGCAGCTTCGTTCACCTGCTGGTTTATTTGTAAAGCTAGAGGACATTGCGAATGTTTCTATACAGGAAGGGCCAGTATCGATAAGACGTTCTGATCAGGCGGCTGCGGTTGCATTTTTTGTAGAGTATGAAACGAAGGAATCGCTAGGGGGCATTTCAGCTAAAGTGGACAAAGCATTGGAAAAAGCTGATTTACCAACTGAAACTCAAGTTGTCTTTAGTGGAGATCGTGAGCTTTATGATAGTGCGATTAATGATATGCTTTTAGCAGTTGCATTAGCAATAGTACTTGTATATATCGTGATGGCTGCACAATTTGAATCATTCAAATATCCATTCGTTATCATGTTCACAGTACCATTAATGATTATTGGCGTTGCCATTGCAATGTTTGCTACGAACACGCTAGTTGGTGTGACATCTGTTATAGGGATCTTAGTACTAGTTGGAATTGTCGTGAATAACGGGATTGTCCTTGTCGATTACATTAATCAACAAAAAGCTAGGGGAATGGCGACGTATGATGCGATTTTACTTGCTACACAAGATCGACTGCGACCAATTTTAATGACTGCACTAACAACAATCTTAGGATTGCTGCCACTTGCTCTTGGCATTGGAGAAGGAACAGAGATGAATCAACCGATGGGGATTGTCGTAATCGGAGGACTTGTGACATCAACTTTATTGACCTTATATATTGTACCGATTGTTTATAGCTTAATGGATAAAAAAACTAGGAAGATGCGATAAGTTCAGGGGGGATGAAAGATGGGGGTTCATTTTTTTACAGGTTTTCCGGGTTTTATTTCAAGTCAATTAATACGAGAGTTGTTTCGAAAAAAGCAATCACAGGAAGTAATCGCTATTGTTTTAGCTGGTGAATCTGTAAAAGCAAATTTAGAAAGAGAAAATATTGTAGCGGAGTTTCCTAATTGTTCTATTCATATTGTAGAGGGAGATATTACATTACCGAATCTCGGTCTAGAAAACCAAGACGTACAGGAAATTGTACCTCAAATTGAGGTGCTCTGGCATCTAGCTGCAATTTATGATTTAGCAGTACCACGTGATATTGCATGGAAGGTAAATGTGCATGGTACGACGATGGTCAATGATTTTGTTCGAACACTTCCGAACTTAAGACGCTATATGTATTTTAGTACAGCGTATGTAGCAGGAACACGTGAAGGTGTTTTGTGTGAAAACGAACTAATTCGCCCGCCTGCATTTAAAAACTATTATGAGGAAACAAAATTTGAAGCTGAGCATCGAGTAGAGGATTTGAAATCAGAAATACCACTGACAATTATTCGACCTGGCATAGTACGTGGACATTCTGAAACTGGAGAAACTATTAAATTCGATGGGCCATATTTCTTTTTAAATATGGTGGATAAATTAAAATGTCTTCCGTTTATCCCGTATATTGGTCAATCGACATCAACATTAAATGTGGTGCCAGTGGATTATATTATAAACGCTTCGACTTATCTAGTTGATGAAAAATGTGCTGAAGGGAAAACTTTGCATCTAACGGACCCAAATCCGCATCCTGTGCAGGAAGTGTATCGTATGATGGTAAAATTATTAACTAACCATTATCCTAAGGGGCGATTACCGTTAACTCTAGCAAGAATATCTTTACAAGTGCCGCTTATTCGAAAAAATCTAGGTGTTGAGCAAGAAACTTTAGACTACTTAACTTGGAATGCTAAGTTCGATACATCAGAAGCAGTTACTATTTTGAAAAATAGTGGTATTACATGCCCCGATTTTATACAGACTATGCCTAGAATGATTGATTTTTATATAACGCATAAAGAAGATAAACGTTATCAAATTCAAATAAGGTGAAACAATCGGGCGTTTATGGGCAGTTAATGGCTCATCTAGCTAGTCACTATCCAATTTGCGGTAGACATCAGATTGAAGTGATTGTGGCTTAATAGTAGGGGAGATCATTTTGCCACTCATATATGATAGTGCTATAATAAGTTAACAGAAGAAAAACCTTCGACGTTTTGTCAAAGGGGAGTAGCTAACAGATACGAGCGATGTATCTGGATTACATTCGTCATTACATGGTTTTTACCATCGGGTGTGATAAGCGAGTAACTCTATACTAGTGGTAGTTCAATTACTAGTAATAGAGAGGTACTGATGAAGTGTCAGTTATTTATTTGCTAAGCGAGACCTTTGCCTTTTTATAGAGGCAGAGGTCTTTTTCTTTTGTACTCGTATAGTAATGACTATTTTGGGTATACAGAGTTTTAGAGGAGGCACATGAATGGAATCAATTTTATTACAATACGGCTGGGTACTAATTGTACTTGTAGTATTAGAAGGATTATTAGCAGCAGATAATGCAGTTGTAATGGCTGTGATGGTGAAGCATCTACCACAAGAGCAACAAAAAAAAGCATTATTTTATGGATTATTCGGCGCGTTAATTTTCCGATTCTCCGCACTCTTTGTCATTACAGTATTAGTGAATTATTGGCAAATTCAAGCGTTGGGAGCAGCTTACTTATTATTCATGTCTGCCAAAAATATATATGATTTGCGTAATAAAAAGGATTCAAACGAAGAATCTAATGATAAAGAGAGAAAAAAGGGCGCTGGTTTTTGGATGACAGTGCTTAAGGTAGAGGCCGCGGATATTGCATTTGCTATTGATTCTATGCTTGCTGCAGTTGCCATTGCAGTAACTTTACCGCAATTAGGGAACTTTGAGATAGGTGGCATCAATGGTGGACAATTTAGTGTCATGTTACTCGGAGGGTTTATCGGAGTCATCATGATGCGATTTGCGGCACAATGGTTTGTGAAAATATTAAATGACTATCCCTCCCTTGAGACCGCTGCGTTCTTAATTGTAGGTTGGGTAGGCGTGAAGCTTGTTGTGTTAACTTTGTCACATGAGAAGGTGGGTATTTTACCTGCAGAGTTCCCACATTCTACTGCGTGGGAGTTAACTTTCTGGATTGTATTAGTGGGCATCGCATTAGTAGGCTATTTAGTAGGAGTTCGTCATAAAAAACAAGTTCAATGATCTTTTAGAGGAATAGTCGTATCTATTCCTCTTTCTTTTTTTAAGTATTTTTTCTATACTAATATCTATCGAGTTTGGCATCATATAAGGAAGGGGTTGTCAAAGTGCCCTGGAAAAGATCAAAAAATAGACTTGTAACACCTTTTCAGGTACTTGTCTCTTATTATTTTATAGCTATAGCGATTTCCTTCCTGTTACTACGGCTACCAGGCGTTCATCAAGAAGGTGTAAAAGTTTCATTATTAGATAGCTTGTTTACTGCAGTAAGCGCAGTCAGCGTAACAGGTTTAACAACAATCAATATATCTGAAAGCTATACAAAATTTGGGCTCGCGATGGTTCTTGTCATTTTACAGCTTGGCGCAATTGGCATTATGTCACTTGGTACCTTTGTGTGGTTACTAGTTGGGAAAAAAATTGGTATGCGTGAGCGTCAATTGATTATGATCGATCATAATCAATACAATTTGTCAGGGGTTGTTCAATTAATTCGGGAAATATTGAAAATCTTAATTGGTATTGAATTGATGGGTGCGTTTATTTTAACATTGCATTTTGCGAAATATTTCGGCACTTTTCAAGAAGCCTTGTTTCATGGTGTCTTTGCCTCCGTTTCAGCTACTACAAATGGTGGCTTTGATATTACAGGTATGAGTTTGCTTCCGTTTCATAAAGATTACTTTGTCCAAGCGATAACGATGGTGCTAATTGTGCTTGGCGCAATAGGCTTCCCAGTCTTAATTGAAGTGAAAACCTTTTTACTTAATCGCCATGCAAACTTCCGCTTTAGTTTATTTACAAAAATAACAACCTCCACATATGCAATTTTATTTGTGGTAGGGGCTGTCGTTATTTTATTGCTTGAATCATTCCATTCCTTTAAGGGAATGTCTTGGCATGAGGCTCTGTTTTCTGCAATGTTCCATTCTGTTTCAACACGATCAGCTGGACTTACGACGTATGATGTAACAACCTTTAGTGAAGCGACAGATATTTTTATGAGCTTTTTAATGTTTATTGGTGCCTCACCAAGTTCAGTTGGTGGTGGGATACGTACAACAACGTTTGCCATGGCCATTTTGTTCCTAATTACCTTTTCACGAGGAAGAGAGGATATTCAAGTATTCGGACGTGAAATATATTTAATTGATGTATTCCGCTCGTTTGTTGTTATTTTATTGGCATTCTTTATGGTATTAGTTGCGACAATTATTTTACTCATTACTGAGCCACACGCATCACTGATTCAAATAATTTTTGAAATTACATCAGCGTTCGGAACGTGTGGGATGTCTTTAGGAATCACCTCCGACCTATCGGTAATTGGCAAAATTATTATTATAATTTTAATGTTTGTTGGTCGTGTCGGTTTAATTTCCTTCCTTTACTCTTTAGGTGGTGGAGGTAGAGGCAAAAAATCAAGTTATCACTATCCTAAAGAACGTGTAATAATTGGGTAAAGTACTAAAAAATTAAAAAAGAGCTAATGTAGCTCTTTTTTAATTTCCTTATATTTTCCAGTTACCTATAAAGCTTATTGAAATCCGTAAATGAAAACTAAGGAATTTAGAAATCCTCAGTAGAAAATCTATTCATAAAAGTGTCTAAGATTGTTTAACTGACTAAAAAATTGGTGTTGCCACATAATTGTCGAAAAATTTTAAATTGTTTTTCCTGGTTGTTACGACTGTTTAATAGGTAATATTTACAAGTATAGGGTATTGGTGGGTTGAGAATTTCGTACTAAATTTTTTTAGGATAATTGTAATGCCTCTAAGAACATCTGTTAATCATAATAAAGCTATAGTTTTTACTTACAATGGATTCAATTAAAAACGTAATCGTTTGGTTTTATTTTAGGTTATAGGAAATTTAAGAATTCTTTATGAATGGAAAAAACGCTAGTCCTATATTTATTAATGGACTAGCGTTTCTTATTATATAGAGTGGATTGTTGCAAAGTATGGTGCTTGACCGTGACGGAAGTAAGTTAAAAGATAGCCATTTTTTTGTACAATTTTGCCATTTAAGAAATTCTGGAAATCTATGTGATGCGGAATAATGAGCGTATGTTTAAACAACTCTTTTTCAGATAGATTGAAGTTGGCGAATGCCTCACCTGCAATTGCAGGGTTTTCACGTAAAGCATTATAAAGTGCTTTTTGTTGTTCCTCTGTAGGACGCTCCTTCCACCATAATTTACGTGGCTGGAACTGCTGTATCATTAAATAATCTAATTGCATTAGGCTTTGAATGATATTTAAATTAGCACCTTCTACAGTTTCTAAAAACATTAATAAACGACGGAATAAATCCTCGAGCTGATGTCCGATACGCGACCAACCTTTAGTTTCCCAATAAGTACCGAAATTTTGGAAGAAATCGAATGGTGTCTCAAACACTTCAGTTACTAAGTATTCAATCGTATGATCCATACGGTGATCGTTCCAATATTTCTCAAGTACATCCTCTGCATGTTTAATGCGGACTATATCATCAAATGTTAAGACATTGTTTGAGAAAATCTCGTAAGGGGATTGGTCCACATACGTATAGCCAAATTTTTCAGCTTCTAGACGCAGGCCTGTACCACGTAGAAGTTTAAGGAATCCAAGCTGTAATTCTTCTGGTCGCATTGCGAAAACATCATTAAAGGTTTGACGGAAGCTTGCATAATCCTCCTCTGGTAAACCAGCGATTAAATCTAAATGCTGATCAATCTTTCCACCTTCTTTGACCATCGTCACTGTACGCGTGAGTTTTTCAAAGTTTTGACGGCGCTTTACAAGAGTATTTGTTAAATCGTTCGTTGATTGAACACCAATTTCAAAACGGAAAAGACCTCTTGGTGCGTTATCATTTAAAAACTGGATAACCTCAGGACGCATAATATCTGCGGTAATTTCAAATTGGAATACAACCCCTGGCTTATGTTCATCGATTAAAAACTGGAACATTTCCATTGCATAGCTGCGGCTTATATTAAATGTACGATCAACAAATTTGATAGTACGTGCACCGTTGTCCATCAAGAATCGAATATCTTCTTTTATTTTTTCTCGGTTAAAATAACGAACCCCTACTTCAATAGAAGATAAACAAAATTGACAGCTAAATGGACAGCCTCGACTTGTTTCAATATATTGAATTCGTTTGCTTAGATGAGAGAGGTCCTCTTCAAAACGAAATGGGCTTGGCAATTCACGTAAATCTATTTTTGGTGCTTGTGCGTGAATTCGTACTTTACCATCCTCTAAGTAGCAAATCCCTGGAACATCGTCTAATGCAATTTCTCCATGCAAATAGCGTAGTAACTGTTTAAAGGAAGTTTCTCCTTCACCCATAACTATGAAATCAACCTCTTCAATTCTACGTAACCAATGGTGGGCATCGTAAGAAACTTCAGGTCCCCCGAGCAAAATTTTAACATTTGGACAGACAGTTTTTAACATCTTGATGACGTGAATAGTTTCTTCAATATTCCAAATATAGCAACTAAATCCTACAATATCAGGTTTTTTTTGAAACAAATCTGATACAATATTAAAAGCAGGATCTTTAATTGTATATTCTGCAATAATTGGATTAAATTCTGGTAAAGCTGCACCTTTTAAATAACGCAATGCTAAATTTGTGTGAATATACTTTGCGTTTAAGGTAGTTAAAATAGTATTCATTCAATAATCTTCCTTTCAATTTCTAATTGTAACAGTCAAGTAGCTGTCATACAATATAATCCTTTTTACCTATTTATTTTGTGAACAGTTCGTGAAATAATTTTTATACTTTAATTTACTAAATTTTGTAATAATAGAATCGTGCAGTCATAAAGTATAGTAAAGGCTCAAAATTCGATTAAGAGGTTTTTTACTCTTTTGAAAGGTTCGGTGAGAAAGTTGAAGCAAAATGATATTAATCAATGTTTTGAAAATCTTATGACAAGTACTTCGTCACCAACACTTATTCTTAATAAAGCAGGGAAAATTTTGAACGTGAATGAGGCTGCTATTAAACTTTTTAACCTCCATTCAACGTATATTGGTTATTTAACTATGGACGAGCCATCTAATTTAAATTGGGCGAAGTTCGTCAAACAATTAGAAAGTGATTTGAGATCAGAAGAAATCTTCAATATTCAAACAGCTGGAAATGAGTTTGAAATGATGTCTTTCAAATGTTTTTATGATCCAAACACAGAAGAAATTGTTGCGCAAATTTCAACGTTAAATAATGATATAGCTCATGAATTATATGTTAGTCAAGAGCAGGAGAGATCACAATCTTTCAATGCTTATGATCACTTACCGTACGCCGTTATTGTAAGTGACGCTAGCGGGATAATTCTTGGGCTAAATAAGTATGCTGAAATGTATTTAAAAATAGAAAAATCGCAGCTTCTTCATAAGGCACATCAGCATATATTTGATGCATTTACGTTGAAGAAAGGTCAAATTACTGCATACCTTTCTAAACTGATGGGTGAAAAGCATGCAAGTATTCATGTTGTTGATGAAGCTCAAGTTTCTAGCACTTGCTATTATGAAATTTCAAGTATCTTTGATGAATATAACAATATTATTGTCACAGTCATTAATGATGAAACAGAAAAGAAACAACTTCAACATAAAGTTGAACATCAGCAAGCTTTAAATGTTGTCGGTCAAATGGCCGCAAGTATCGCCCATGAAATTCGTAATCCATTAACTTCTTTAAAGGGCTTTACCGAATTGCTAAAGCTAAATGCTGATGAAGAGTCACGCATGTATTTATCTGTCATCGATAGTGAACTCCAACGGATGGAACAGATTTTATCCGAGCTTTTAGTATTGTCCAAGCCAACAAGTATGAAAGTGGAATTATTAGAGTTAGATCACATTGTGAAGCAAGTGATTGAGTTTATGCTTCCAGATGCGCTTATGAAAAATATTATGATTCAATACATTTCTACTTCTACACAAGTATACATTGGTGGCAATGAAAATCGCTTAAAGCAAGTATTCATGAATCTTATTAAAAATGCGATGGAATCCATGAATAACGGTGGAACGATCACGGTCGAAATAAATGTTATTGACTGTGCGATTGTAGAATTACTGATTAAAGACGAAGGTACCGGCATGGACAGTGCTACCCTTCAAAACTTATTCCAACCTTTTTACACGACGAAATCAACAGGGACAGGACTAGGCCTTGCTTTCGTGAAAAAGGTGATTGAAGAGCATGAAGGTGTAATAGGTGTGAATAGTGAATTACAGAAGGGGACATGCTTCCACTTACAATTCCCGATTTACACATTTAATCAGATGGATACAATGGATGTATCCACGAAAGATTCTGCTTATTTAGTAACATAAAAAGAGTCAAAATGGTAACATTACCACCGTAAAAGGCTTAAAATCTATAATGCTTTTGACAATGCTTTTCTAATCTCGCTATAATGGCATGTATAAATAGCGAATTGAGAGGAAAAGGATATGACGTCAGAAGGTATAAAGCAATCTTTAAAATTATATATTGTATTATCACGTGCACATAAAGCGATTAATGAGACGACCCATCAATTTTTTCAAGAGAATGGATTAAACCCTACTGAATTTGCTGTATTAGAGCTTCTTTATCATAAAGGAAGACAGCCATTACAGCAAATTGGCAATAAAATTTTGCTAGCTAGTGGGTCTATTACGTACGTCATTGATAAACTTGAAAAAAGAGGGTATTTATTACGTGTCTCTTGTCCATCAGATCGCCGTGTTACCTATGCAGAAATTACGGATAAAGGTGAAGCCTTTATGGGAGAACTATTTCCAAAACATGAACAGCATTTACATGAATTGATGAGTGTGCTATCTGTTGAAGAAAAAGACCAAGCTATCACGTTATTAAAAAAACTAGGACTGTCTATTAAAGATTTGTCTTATTAAAAAAAGTTGTCTCAATGAATTTGAGGCAACTTTTTTTATTTTAGACAAGATGTCTCTAAAAAGTGCTTTACAAAGGTTGGGGTGAGGACAAGGCAAATCTTAAATTGTACTCCAACAAAGAATTCTAGAACGCCCTTAGTATCATAGATAAGGGCAGGAGCGAGCGAAATCGAAAGTTAGGTATCCTGTCCTGTGTTAGCGCCCTCGTGACCGCTCCTAGCCGCTCATTGGACAATCGGACCAGTCGGAACGGAAATCAACCTCACATTATGTTATAAACCCCTTTAACTCCTTTCCGATTCCGGACGCAATTATGCCGAGGTATAATTGATAATAAAAAAAGACTATAGAGCAAACAAGTTTGTCTACAGTCTCATTTGTATAATTATTTTTTAGAAATAGTTGCTGCCATTTTAAGCATAGCATCTGTTAAATCTAATTCGTTGTTATCGTGAATTGTTAGTTTTGTAATTAAACCGTCTTTTTCAAAAACAACGCCGATTACTTTTTCTGTATCAAAATTTACTACATAACCCTCTATGTTTTTAATATCCTTAAATGCAGCTAGATCTTCAGAAGTTAAAGATGATATTTCACCAACAGCATTCATATAATCTTGCATAGATGTTTTAGCATCTGCGTAGCTTGATTGTGATGCATCAATTGCTTCGATACGCATAAATACTTCAGCATTGTCATTAGAAACTAACATGTCTTTACCTGGTTCTTCTTGAGAAAGTGTAAATCCAGGTAGTTGTTGAATTTTGTAGTCTTGAGTAGCACTTTTTGATTCCTTTGCTTTCTCAGTCTTGTCTACACCTTTTTGTACATAGTTAACTTCTTGTTCTTTTTTAGTTGAATTGTCTGTATTGTCTTTATTTGTTGCATTTGATGTAGGCGTTTCTTGCGATTCATCTACAGTTTTATCCTTAGATGATGGTTGTTGTTGTTCAGCCGATGTATTTGATGGCTCATTTTTTTGAGCGTCAGAATCCTCTGTTTTATCAGAAGTATTACATCCTACGACTAAAACCGCTGTTAATAATAAAGCAGGTACTGAAAGTAATTTTTTTTGCATGAAAAGCCCTCCTTTTCTTAATTAAACGTTGGTAAAGATAAAATGTTTCCAAATTTTAATGTTATCATGTTAAAGGTAACACTAAAAATAATAGTAGTACAAAAACTACATGAGCTACAATAATAAGTGGCATACTTTTACGCCATTCATATAACAAGCCCCAAATAAGGCCGGTTACAAGTGCGGCGATCATACCAAGCATAAAGCCGCTTAGTGCAATGGAGATTGCGCATAAAATCGCAGTTACAATAACTGCAAAAGTAGGGCGCATAAAGCGTTTCAGCTGTTGTTGAACATAGCCACGCCAAAAGATCTCTTCACCGATTGCAACAATGAATACGAGTAAAATATAGTGCCAAATATTTTGTGGTCCATAATTTGCTAAAAATTTTTGTACTGATTGTACTAATGAATCATTAATGTATGGTGCAAGCCAATAGCCAAAGCGTATAATACCGTATGTTATTGTACCGTATCCAATACCGAAAAGTAAAAATTTCCAAGTAGGTAACTGATCTTCAATTTTACCAGCCAAAATAGCAATGGCAATACATACAAGTAAAGTAAATGCATATAGGTACCAAAATACAGCTTGGTTAGCAAAGGTAAAAGCAAGCATGCCATAAACGAATAATAAAGAAAGGATCAATATTATTGTTTGTTTCGAATTTGTAAGCATCATTCGACCTCCATGCTTTTAATATTATCAAAAAAAAAGTCCCTTATCATCTATAAAGACAAATAGGGACTATTCAGAATATTAAGCTTCATTTGTATATAAAATTTTGTAACGTTTATGGTTGACGACCGTTTTTTCTTCAATTTCAAGGGAATCGAAATTTTCCATGTATGTTAAATCAACGATCACCGAATTTTCATTTACTTTTTCAACTATACCTTGTAGGCCATCTTTAAACTCGATAATATTTCCAACTTCGGCTATTTTCACAGACAGTCAGCTCCTTCATCGACTAATAATATACAGTTTGCATGAAAAAATGGGAAACGTAAAGCCTTTTTTCAATAATTCATAATTTATTAAACAAAATGTTAAAAAGAGAGGAATAAAATAAATGGAAAAATACGAAACTATGCTTAAACAATTACAAAATGGGGAATTAAAGTGTATAGAAATAGAAAAGGAACAATTTTATGAGTTTCGAGAAGTACTTGTAAAACATCCTTTATTTAAACATTTTAGAGGTGAGGCCAAACAAAATGGACGCATAATCTATACTTATCAAGAAGTTCCTAGAAGCTAATTTGTCGAACATTGTCGTAAGTTAATGCTGTAAGAAATGAAATATAAATGTATAATAATGGTATGATTATTTGTGTGTGGAGGTTGTATGAATGGTCAATCTACTCTTGAAACAAATGGAACAAACTCGTGAGATGATGATTCGTTCAGGTGTAGAGAACGGGTTGCAAAATGCGAAAACCATTCAACTGAGTCGCAGATTAGATCAGTTAATGAATACTTATTATAGACAGACAGCATTTGAAGAAGAAGAAGATCAAGAAGATTGAAAGAATGTTCCAGTATTCAAAATATAAACTTTTTAAATAATATGTTTAAAAAGCATTTGGTGGGGAATACTTTATTATGAACACAGCAACATTCTCATTTCCCCCTTTAGAGCAGTGATACCCCATCAACTGCTCTCTTTTTTTTGTCCAGGCGAAATTGATTTACTCGTATATATGCAGCACATAATGCTTTTAGTACGTTAACAAGAAAAGTTTGAATTATCACACTTATTCAACTACACTGAAAGAGGACAACAAGTGCTAGTGGTTGGTTAATATTGTGAATAATTGATCAATAGCCTTGATACAAAGGAGTATGTACATATGGGAAAAGAGCGTATTGCATTTATCGGCACAGGCGTTATGGGTGCTAGTATTATCATTCATTTATTAAAAAATGGTCATGAGGTAACAGTTTATACACGCACAAAGGAGAAAGCGGAGCCGCTTTTGGCGTTAGGTGCAACTTGGGCAAGTACACCAGCAGAAGCATTTAAAAATAAGGAAATTGCCTTTACAATGGTTGGGTACCCTGCAGATGTAGAGGAAGTTTATTTTGGAGATAATGGATTATTTCATACAGCTGAATCCGGCAATATCGTTATTGATATGACCACTTCCGAGCCAACATTGGCTAAGAAAATTTTTGAGCAAGCACAAAAACTTGGAGTAGAAGCGCTAGATGCACCAGTTTCTGGAGGAGATATCGGTGCTCAAAACGGGACATTATCAATAATGGTTGGAGGTAGCCAAGCTACATTCAATAAAATTTTATCAGTCATGAAACATTTTGGTGAAAATATTGTTTATCAAGGTGAAGCTGGTGCAGGACAGCATGCTAAAATGTGTAATCAGATCGTTATTGCTTCTGGGATGATTGGTGTGTGTGAGTCACTGGCTTACGGTTTAAAGGCTGGACTGGATTTACCAACAGTATTGCAATCTATCTCGTCTGGTGCAGCGGGCTCTTGGTCGTTAAGTAATTTAGCACCCCGTATGATAAAAGAAGATTACGCACCAGGATTTTATATCAAGCATTTTGTAAAGGATATGAAAATTGCATTAGACGAATCTAAAAAAATGGGGATTACTTTACCAGGTCTAGCACTTGCTTATGATATGTATGACAAGCTAATCGAAGAGGGTTATGGTGAAAACGGTACGCAGGCACTTTTAAAGGCTTATCAATAAAGGTTAAAATAACACTGACTATAGAAAAAATTTTAGGAAGCCCGAAGTATCATCTTATAAAATGATACTTCGGGTTTATTTTTATCTTCATTCAGTTTAATTAACACACCTGAGAAAATAGTAATCTACGGAAGCATCACTCTTTATCAAAAAGTTTTGCGTCTAATGAAAAACTAGATGCTCCTGCAAGTGCAAAGTATAAAGCGATTGCAGCTAAAGCTAAATCAAATTCATACCCAGCTAAGCCGTTTTCACCGATAAAGCCAACGCTAAGCTTCGCTGTGAAAATGGCAACAATCATTGTCACTGTCAATAAAGCGCCGAAAAGTCTTGTGCCTAAGCCTAAAATCATTGCTACACCACCGACTAGTTCTATAATGGCAACAATATAAGCCATAAAGCCTGGAATACCAATGGCATCAAAATAATCAGCTGTGAAACCGATACCACCCTGAAACTTTTGAAATCCGTGAGCTGCAAAAATAATGCCAAGCACCACGCGTAAAATAGTTGAACCGATATTTTGCATAGTTGAATAAACTCCTTTTGTTTTTAACTTACATTTCGTAACTTAGTTTATTTTTAAAAATAACTTTTGTCAAGTAACTAAATTTTATTTTTGAAACTGATTTTTGACAAAAATGATATACTCTTATATAAGAACAAAATCCTTAGGAGGAAGGTAAATTGGATCAAAAAAAAATTTGTCCACGATTTGAAAAGGCGTTAAAAATATTAAATCATAGCTGGAACACCCTGCTTATTTATCAGTTATTAGAAGGTCCGCAACGATACTCAACAATTAAAAATCAGGTGGGTATTAGTAGTCGTGTGTTAACGGAGAGATTAAAAGAGTTAGAGATTGAGAACATTGTGAAACGCACAGTTATTCCATCAACACCAGTAGTGATTGAATATGAGCTGACAGAAAAAGGACATGCACTTGCACCGGTCCTTAAAGCAATGGAACAATGGTCTTCTACGTGGGTGAATATAGAAGAATAGTACAAAGGTATCCAAGCGAGGGGGCTTGGATATCTTTTTTTTATGAGTAGCTCGCAAATAAGGAGAAGATTTGTTCATTTTATAATGTTAGTTAAACGAAAAAGAATGTATATTGTAAATAGCGTTAATTTTCTCTAAATAAAGGGTATTTTTTATTGCTTGAGTGAATTTATTTAATAATATAAAGAATGGGGAGGAGGGTTTTATGAAGCGGAATTCAGTAGTAGACGCACAGCATCGGAGTCAGTTAGCTCTTTATTTATCACTGCCAATTTTATCGTGGGCATTTTATGATTTTGCAAACACAATATTTTCTTCAAATATTAATACTATATTTTTCCCGTTTTATATGGATGAGGTTTTAGGAACGAATGAGGTAATGCAGCAGGTGGCAAGCACGTTTATTTCTTATGCGAATGCCATTGCTAGCTTTTTCCTCGTTGTTTTTTCACCACTTTTTGGTGTATGGATTGATAATACTGGCTATAAAAAGAGATTTATAGTGTGGTTTGCATCTATCTCCATCTTCTTCACCTTTATGATGGGTGTTCTTGCGAATCTACAAACGTCAACAAATTATGCAGGTGTGCCACTTAGTTTATTTTTAGTTGTGGCTAGTTTTATCATCGCAAAATTTTTCTTTAATTCGAGTCTAGTATTCTATGATTCAATGATGGGTGATTTAGGGACAAAAGAGGAAATGCCCCTTATTTCTGGCTATGGGGTAGCGATTGGTTATCTTGGTACAATTTTGGGGCTGCTTGTTTATTTGTATGTAGGAAACAGCGATTTCCATCGAGCATTTATACCAACTGCCATTTTATATTTATTATTTTCTTTGCCCTTATTTTTTATAAATAAAGATACACCGATTCCAATGTCTCAGCGCAAGTCAATTAAATTTCTAGATGGCTATAAGGAAATTGTTCAAACCTTTAAAGACATGAAGCATTATAAAGCTATTTTCACCTTTATGATTGCTTATTTCTTTTTAAATGATGCCATTGCAACAACCATTGCGATGATGGCTGTATATGCAACAACGATTGTAGGCTTCACTTCGGGTCAATTTATCGTGCTTTATTTAGTGTCTACTGTTTCAACTATTATTGGCTCTTTTGCATTTGGTTATATTACAAAAGCAATTGGAGCCAAACGTGCGATAACCGTGGTGGCGATATTAATGATTGTTGCTTTAGCATTTGCTGTCTTTGCGACAGAGCAATGGATGTTCTGGCTTGCAGGTAGTATGTTTGGCGTATCGCTAGGATCGATGTGGGTAACATCTAGAACATATATTATTGAATTGTCTCCAGAAGAAAAACGGGGTCAGTTTTTTGGCTTATTTGCATTTTCGGGTAAAGTATCCTCCATTATTGGGCCAGCAGTCTATGGAACGGTCACATTATGGATGAAAGATTATGGAACGCTAGCAAGTCGTGTTGCATTATCGACATTAATTGTGATGACGATAATTGGCTTATTGATGCATCTAAAAATCAATGGCTCAAAAGTTGGAGATGACATTTGATAAAACGTATTACGCCCAGGAAAGTGCCCTGCCTGAATGGAAATCAACCCAATGTTATGATGGCGAGCCATGTTCATTATAAAATGGAAAAAGCAAGTAGGAGAAATGTATTGCCTATGATACAATTGAATTATAAATAGAATTAAATAGAAGTTGGAGAGAAAGGAGCGGGGTTGCTTTGGAACATAAAGGTATATTATTAGAAAGTGGCACAAATGAGCTAGAAATTGTTGAATTTGAAGTAGCTAACAATAAATTTGGTATTAACGTTATTAAAGTAAAGGAAATTATTCAACCGTTTCCAGTAACATTTATTCCACACGCGCACCCGCATGTAGAAGGGATTATTCAATTACGAGGTGAGGTTTTACCTGTAGTTGATATGCTCCGAGTATTAGGTATTCAAAATGCAGAGCGTAGTCCTCAGCAAAAATATATTGTAGCTGAGTTTAATAAACAGCGCGTAGTATTCCATGTAGATAATGTAACACAGATTCACCGTATTTCATGGAATCAAATCGAGAAACCTTCTGATATGTATCAGGGAGGAACATCACAAGTAATTGGTGTTATTAAGCAAAATGAGCAGATGATTTTATTGCTTGATTTCGAAAGAATTATGGTAGATATCAATCCAGAATCTGGTATTAGTGTAGAATCTGTTAAAAAGCTTGGTAAACGTGACCGCTCTGAAAAACGAATTTTAATTGCAGAAGATTCACCATTACTACGTAAGCTCTTATTCGATACTATGAATGAAGCAGGTTATGAGAATGTAGAATTCTTTGAAAATGGCCGTGATGCTTATGAATACCTCGAATCCGTCGTCAAAGGTGGTAGCAAGGTATCCGAGCATATTCAATTAGTTGTGACGGACATTGAAATGCCACAAATGGATGGGCATCATTTAACGCGTAAAATAAAGGAGCATCCAGATCTCCAAAAGCTTCCTGTTATTATTTTCTCAAGCTTAATTACAGATGATCTACGTCATAAAGGTGACCAAGTAGGTGCAGAAGATCAAATTAGTAAGCCAGAAATTGCGGAGCTTATTTTACGAATAGACCAACTTATCTTATAAAATAAAGTTTTGAACAATAGAGATAAAGTTGAAAAAGGTACTTCACAATATTAATAATGGGTATCCTGAAAGTATATTAATAAGTTAAAGAAAGTCGGATGCCTCTTTTAGGCTCCGGCTTTTTTGTATAGATAAATGATGCTAGGAACAAAATAATAAGGTTCTATTTGTTGGGTTATCTATACGACATGAAGGTGAGTATCCTAACACTTCTACTCGAAAACCTGGCAAGCTAAGAGCTCGTAGGTTTGTATCTAAATCGATGAGGTTAAGCAGTCAGTGACGAAAAGTGAGGGGAATCACCGGAATGTTTGAGTATCTATACATTGTGGCTCACCTCACCTCACCTCACATTTGATGTAGAACCAAAAATAATATGCATGTACGCGTTAAGGAAGTGATAATTTGAATGAATTAAAAACGGCTATCATCGATATTGGTTCAAACACCATTCGATTAGTATTGTATCAATACGATAAAGAAGAGGGACTTCGTGAGATTGGAAATATTAAAACGGTTGCACGTTTACGTACATATTTACAGCCCTCTGGTGAAATGTCTGAAGAAGGTATACAAGTATTAACAGAAACATTATTGAGTTTTAAAGCAATGCTCGATGATTTTGAAGTGACTGATGTTAAAGCTGCTGCAACAGCTGCAATCCGTCAGGCAACAAATAGAGCAAAAATTATTACCTTAATGAAAGAACAGACAGGCATTCATATAGAGCTTTTATCTGAAGAGGAAGAGGCATATTATGGCTTTGTTGCTGTAGCGCATTCAATAGGCACGAAGTCCGCGGTTACTATCGATATTGGTGGTGGTAGTACAGAAATAACGCTTTTTGAAAATAAAGAACTACAGAAATCTTATAGTTTTCCTTTTGGTACAGTTTCTTTAAAGCAACGTTTTGTAAAGGGTGAGATTATGAACAGTAGTGAAAAAAAGGAACTCATTGCATTTGTTAAAGAACAGTTCAAATCACTTCCTTGGATGCAGGATATCAGTTTACCGATTATCGCCATTGGTGGTAGTGCTCGAAATATTGCCCAAATTCATCAGCAAAAACATGCATATCCAATTGCAAGTGTACATGGCTACGAAATGACTAAGGAAAATTTAGATGAGCTCAGTATGTTTTTAGGTAATTTAAGTTTTAATGAATTGAAACAGTTAGATGGGCTTTCGGCAGATCGTGCGGACATCATCGCCCCTGCATTAGAAGTTTTCAATGTGTTAATGGAGGTTGTCGGCAGTAAATTGTTCCAGATAACAAATAAGGGTTTGCGAGAAGGAATCATTATACAGCGTATTTTGCAAACAGATAAAAGTGCGTTTGATAAGTACAATGTGTTTGAAGGAAACGCTAAAAGATTGGCTCGTCAGTATGGTCGAACGGAAAAGGAAGTGGACTATTTGACGCATTTAACGAATCAATTGTACCGAGAATGTTGCAACCTCGGTTATTTACAACATAATCCAAAAGATTTGCAATTATTGGCGAAAGCGGCAAAGGTTTTTAATATAGGGGAGTATATTGAGTTAAGTTCGGCGAGCCAGCATACCTTTTATTTAATTGCGAACCAATCTATCGATGGATTAAATCATAAGGAGCGTGTGAAATTAGCACTCTTAGCCTCGTATAAAAATAAAGATTATTATCAGCGATTCGCAGCTCCTTTTACAGAATGGATGAGTCGTGAGGAGTATCGTAAAATACGAGACTTTGGCTCACTTTTAAAATTTGTCTATGCGTTAAATGTATCTAAAAGAAAGATTGTACGTACCATTAAGATGCAAACAAAAGAGGATTATGTTCAGCTTAACATCTATGTGAAACACAATGCGGCCGCTGAAAAATATCAGGCAAACCGACATAAAAAACATCTAGAACGCGCACTAAAAATACCTATAAAAATAAACTTTGTTGAAGAAGGGTTGAACAATTATGACAACTGAAGTTACGAACAATCAGTTAAGTGAAGAGGATTTAACAGAAGCACAAGGCCGTTTACTAGAGGAAATCGCTAAGCCGCAATACTATAACAATCGTGAATTAAGCTGGCTAGCCTTCAATGAACGAGTATTAGAGGAAGCAGAGGATGTCAATAATCCTCTGCTAGAACGATTGAAATTTTTAGCGATATTTAGTTCGAATTTAGATGAATTTTTTATGGTGCGTGTTGCGGGTCTACAGGATCAAGTACGTGCAGGTTTCCATAAGCCTGAAAATAAGTCAGGCTTAACACCAAAAGAGCAATTAGCAAAAATTGCAGAGCGAACTCAAGCATTAGTGCGCCGACAAACTGAAGTTTATAGACATTTAATATATGATTTATTACCACAACATAATGTACATATTGCAGACATGAAAGACTTAAATAGTACACAGAAAGCATTCGTCAATGAAATGTTTGCAGAAACTATCTTTCCTGTTTTAACACCCGTAGCTGTAGATGCGTATCGTCCTTTTCCAACTTTGCTTGGTAAAACATTAAATTTACTTGTTTTATTAGAGCAAGATGAAGCAGACTTAGAGAATCGTGAAAAGGTAGCGATCGTACAAGTTCCATCTGTCTTAGGTCGTTATATTAAAGTACCATCAGCAGACGGAGAGACGGTTATTGTCTTATTAGAAGACGTGATTGTAGCACATATCGAAAAGCTCTTTTATGGTTACAGTGTCAAATCAGCACAGGCTTTCCGTTTGACACGTAATGCTGATTTAACGATTCATGAGGAAGGTGCACGAGATTTACTTGTAGAAATCGAAAAAGAGCTGAAAAAACGTAAATGGGGTGTAGGGAGTCGTCTAGAAGTTCGTGAGGGCGAGATGAGCGAGGAAGTTCTTACATACTTACTTGATGAATTTGAAATTGAAGAAACAGATGTTTTTCATATAGATGGACCACTAGATTTAACATTTATGTTCTCGTTTGTAAAAGGCATATCTGTTGGTCGAGAACATTTAGAATATGAAAGCTTTATTCCACAACCACCATTAGATTTGCAATCGGATGAAAATATTTTTGAAAAAGCTTTGCAACAAGATATTTTTTTCCATCACCCATATGAGTCGTTTGCGCCAATCGTAGATTTTATCTCAGAAGCGGCGGTCAATCCGAATGTTTTAGCAATTAAACAAACGTTATATCGTGTAAGTGGTAATTCACCTATTATACAAGCATTAAAGTTTGCAGCAGAAAATGGTAAGCAGGTAACCGTTTTAGTTGAATTGAAAGCACGTTTTGATGAAGAGAATAATGTGCTTTGGGCAAAGCAACTTGAGCAAGCTGGTTGCCTTGTCATTTACGGTATGAATAACTTAAAAACACACTCAAAAATAACGCTTGTAGTAAGTCGTCGAAATGGAAAAATTGAGCGTTTTGTACATCTTGGAACAGGGAATTATAATGATGCAACTGCAAAAATTTATACAGATATGGGTATAATAACGACAGATAAGGAATTTGGCATTGATGCTACTAACTTCTTTAACTATTTAAGCGGTTATACAGAAAAGCCAACTTTTAATCATTTGGTCGTGGCGCCATTTGATATTCGAGATGAATTTATTAGGTTAATGGATGAGGAAATTGCTTGTCATAAGAAGTATGGTAATGGTTTTATTCGAGCTAAAATGAATTCACTAACGGACAAAGACTTAATGATGAAGCTATATGAGGCGTCTATTGCAGGTGTCAAAGTAGAGCTTATCATTCGTGGTATTTGTTGCATTAGACCAGGCATCCCTGGAATTAGTGAAAACATAACAGTAACGAGTATTGTTGGTCGCTTCCTTGAGCATTCTCGTATTTATTGGTTCCATCATAATGGGGAAAATAAAGTATATTTATCTTCTGCAGATATGATGACTCGTAATATGATTAAACGTGTAGAAATTTTATTCCCTGTATATGCAAGTGAAGCAAAAGCTCGTATTATTAACATCATGAATACACAACTTGAGGATACAGCAAAAGCTCGTATTCAAGACTTCAATGGAAAATATCATTACAAAGAATTTGATCGTAGTGAAGATCCAATTAATAGTCAGGAAATTTTTCTAAAGGATGCACTAAAACCTACGCTAGACGAAGAATAAAGCAAACACGCTACTTAGTGAGGGATATAATGAAAAAATATAAAGAGAGTGTAGCGCAATTTGCAGACTATCATCAACTCGTACAACTTAATCCATTTGATGCAGTTGTATGTTTGAGAAAAGTTGATACAAAAGCGTTTGAAGTCGTTAATTTTAACGATAAACTGCCGTCATTTATGAAGCTACAAGATGTGAAAGCCACCAACGCAGAACAATTTTTTACAGAGCAATGTTGGCTGCAATTATCGAATATATTACAACAAAAATTGAATATAGACCAAAGTCTAGAGGTACGTACGGAGCATAAAGTAAATACATTTGCAGTTCGTGTACAGCTCTTAGAAAAATCAGTTGTAGCAGTTATTCTACGTGAGAAACAGAATGAAGTAGAACCGTATTTGCAATTTGTGGAACAGCACGTAAGTCCGGTATTAACAACTGATTTACAAGGTCGCATTATTCATCAAAACATTGTTGCCACTTCTCTATTGTCAAAAGAACATCAAAGCTTGATAGGGCAAAATATTTTTTCATTATTAGAGAGTAAGTATATCAATGAATTTAAATTACTATTTGCTAAAACTATTGAGGGCTCAGCATTTGGAATGCCCAAATGCTTGTTTAAACGCCAATTGCTAAGTAAAGAACCATTTTATTTAAGAACGCATCCAACGTACTTTAATGGTGAAATTGTAGGTGTCCATTTATTTGTGAAAGAGGCCACTTCATTTATGAATGATCATGAGGCTTTTTATTACTTAGCATTAATGGATGAATTAACGGGTATTTGGAATCGCAAGGCTTTTAAGGAGCATGGGCTTCAGCATTTAAATGATAAAAATCATAATAAGCAAGTAGCTATTATTTTAGTGGATATTGATCGCTTTAAAAAGTTCAATGAATCCCTTGGTGAAAGTAAGGGTGATGAACTTATACGAATGTTTAGCCATAGACTTCGTGAGCTCTGTTACTCTAAATGCTCGCTTTACCGTTATAATAGCGATGAATTTATTTTTGTTCTAAAAGATGCAAACGTCAACAAAATTGAACATACGGCTAACGCTATTTTAGACGCATTAAAACAGCCGTTTATGATTGATGGGCAGGAATATTTTATTAGCGTGTCGATTGGTATCTCACTCAGTCCAGCAGATGGCAAGGATTTAGAAACCCTTGTACGTAAAGCAGATAAAGCATTGTTTTCTGTAAAAGAGCATGGACGTTCACACTACCGTTACTATCGTGAAGATATGACAACTATTTTTCCAAATGAAGCGCTAATGGAGGCCCATTTACGTCGTGCTATCGAATTTAATGAGCTAAGTATTCATTTACAGCCACAAATGGATTTAGCGAATAATAGCATCAATAGCTTTGAGGCGTTATTACGGTGGAATAATCGAAAATTTGGCTTTGTGTCTCCTGCACAGTTTATACCTATTGCAGAGGCATCAGGCTTAATAATTGAAATCGGTGATTGGATTATTGACGAGGTGTGTCGCTATCAAAAAGAGTGGCAGATGAAGGGCTATCGACCAGTACGAATTGCCATCAATATATCACCAAAACAATTTAGAAAAGAAAACTTTGCTCGGAAAATAAAAACCGCTTTGAAAAAGTATAATGTACCACCAGAATTATTAGAGGTGGAAATTACCGAAAGCTCCATGACTAATGTCCATGAAACATTTTCAATTTTAACCGAATTGAAGCAGCTAGGAGTTTTTGTTTCAGTTGATGATTTTGGAACAGGCTATTCATCTTTAAGCTATTTAAAGCGCTATCCAATAGATATCATAAAAATTGATCAATCATTTATAGCTGATATTACAAAAGATGATAAAAATGAGGCAATTATTAAGGCCATTATTTCAATGTCCCACAATTTAGGATTAGAGGTCATTGCTGAAGGAATCGAGGAAACATCACAAGTTGAGTTTCTAAAACACCATCGATGCCAAAAAGGCCAAGGCTATTTGTATAACAAGCCATTACCGGTAGAAACCATTGTTAATAAATATTTTGTTAGCTAATGAAAACAAATCAAGTAGCACTTCATCATGAATTGGATGAAGTGCTACTTTTTTAGAGCTCGGGGAAGGGGGGATATCTAAGCGAAATGAAGGTACAACCTGATCAAAAAGGCATAACCGGATCACTACTCCGGGCAACCTGATCAACTAGTGGCTTTACCTAAGCGCATGCAATTTCCACCTATGTAAACCCTTTTACAATGAGCTATTTATTTTTTGTTTTCAATCCATCTAACACAATAGCTGTAAATTGCGCCATTTCTGCAGCTAAATTGAAATCTTCATTATGGATTAACCAATCATAAACATTTGCACGCATACAACGTTGAATAATAGCCTGCATTTGAGCAACCTGCAAATCCTGACGAAATTCTCCAAGTCGAATGCCTTCCTCTAAATAAGAATTAATGATTTGAAATATTTTTCTTTGTGGATTTATTAAATAATGATCTTGTTCCACTTGACTTGTCATCGCCGCAGTATAGACTGTACGCATTAAATCCTTTCCGACAACGTTTGTTAAATACGTCATTTGCTCTTTATAAAGCGTTAGAATTTTTTCGCTTGCAGGTAAAGAAGAGTCAATATTTTTTTCCACCGTGCTATAAAAACTATCTAGCTCTTTAAATTTTTCTAAAATAACATCGTACTTAGAAGTGAAATGGGTGTAAAACGTTCCCTTCGATACATTACATGCTTTAGTAATTTGCTCAACAGATACATGCTCGAATCCATGTTTATTAAATAAATCTAATGATGCTTTGAGTAATTTTCCCCGTGTTTCTAATGCCTTTTTTTGACGGCTAGTCAATGAATTCATAATGGACAATCCCTTCGAGTTAAAGTATTTCAACATATTTTTTATGGAAAATATTCTGAAAATATAAAATATTTTGATTGACGTAATGGATTTAATTTGATTATCATTTAATTGACCGAGGTCAATGACTGTGGTCAATTAATGAATCTCGTTATTAATGTTACGATAAAAGAGTAGAGTTTGGCTAGTGTTCATTGGATTTTCAAGGAACGGGGGAGGTCAATAATGACGGAGAAATTAGGTTTTATCGGTTTAGGCAATATGGGGTTACCGATGTCAGTAAATTTATTAAAGGCAGGCTATAAGGTTTATGGCTTTGATACTAATTCACAAGCAATGGAGCAATTTAAAAAAGAAGGTGGAGTTGGATTTGCAACAGCAAAGGAAGTTGCTGAGCAAAGTGATATTATCATGACGAGCTTGCCGACACCACAAGTAGTGGAACAAGTATATAGATCTGAACAGGGTATAATGCATCATGCTAAGAGAGGAAGTTTATTAATAGACTTTAGTACGGTAAATCCCGAATTGAATGATTCCTTACATAAGGAAGCACAATCATTGGGATTACGTTATCTTGGGGCACCTGTTAGTGGAGGTGTTGTAGGTGCTATTAATGCAACACTTACGATAATGGTTGGTGGTGAAGAGGATGATTATCAAAGTGGGTCTAAAATATTCCGAATAGTAGGAAAAAATATTTATCATCTTGGTACGTCTTCAAGTGTAGGTACACGTATAAAATTACTCAATAATTTAATGATTGGATTTTATACAGAGGCAGTCGCTGAAACAATCGTGCTTGGTGAAAAGATGGGTATACATGCAGATACGTTGTATGAAGTATTAAGTAATAGTTATGGTCAAAGCCGTATTTATGAACGGAATTTTTTAGAATACATGAAAAACGACAACTATCAGCCAGGTTTTTCTACAAATCTATTATTAAAAGATTTAAAGCTAGCGAAAAATATGGCAGAAGAAGCAGGGGTACCACTCCGAATCGGGGATAAATTAGTGGATCTTTATAGTGATATTTCTCAGCAAGGCTATGGAGAAAATGATATGTCTGCTGCTTATTTAAGTTTAAAAGAAACATGTAAAATTGAACAATTTTAAAGGAGGACTAGAAATATGACAACAGTACAAGAGGTTAAAACTTTAACGCACTTTATTGGTGGGGAACTAATAGAAGGAAAAAGCGGTCGTTTCGGTTCGGTATTTAACCCAACGACGGGTGAGGTTATTGCCAAGGTTCCACTTGCAACTGCAAAAGAAACTCGAGAGGCAATCGATAAGGCACAGGCAGCTTTTCCACAATGGAGAGATACGTCAGTAGCTAAACGTGCTGAGATTGTATTAAAGTTCCGTAATCTTATTACTGAAAATATGGAGGAGCTCTTACAAATTATTTGTACAGAGAGCGGTAAAACAATTGAAGATGCAAGAGGTGAAATTACACGTGGCTTGGAGTCCGTTGACTTAGCTATCGGTGCACCTCATTTAATGAAGGGGGAGTATTCTGTCAATGTCGGTGGTCAGATTAATGCCTACTCTGCAAAATATCCATTAGGTGTTGTAGCGGCTATTTCGCCATTTAACTTCCCAATCATGGTACCTTTAGCGCAAACAAGTATGGCAGTGGCTGTCGGCAATGCCGTTATTTTAAAAGCTTCCGAACGTGTTCCTATGACTGCCTTATTTGTGAGTGAGCTTTGGAAAAAGGCTGGGTTACCAGATGGCATTTGGACGGTAGTAAATGGGGATAAAGATGTAGTTAATGAACTATTAGAAAATCCGAGTGTGCAAGCAATTTCATTTGTAGGATCGACACCAGTTGCCAAATATATTTATGAAACGGGCGCGAAATATGGTAAACGTGTCACAGCACTTGGTGGAGGGAAAAACAATATGGTTGTGATGCCTGATGCAGATCTTGATCAGGTAGCAAATGCATTTATAGGTGCAGCTTTTGGAGCAGCCTCTCAACGTTGTATGGCCATTTCTACGATTATGCCTGTTGGAAAGGATATAGCAGATCGTCTTGTTGGAATCTTAACGGAGAAAATCGCTAATTTGAAGGTAGGTTCATATACAAATCCAGAGACAGATTTTGGCCCGGTCATTTCACAGCAATCGAAGGAAGCGATTATTGCTGCGATCAATCGAGGAGAGTCTGAAGGCGCAACCGTTATTTGTGATGGGCGTGAACTTGATATTGTCAAAGAGTCAAAAGGATTCTTTGTAGGGCCAACATTGCTAGATAACGTAAAACCAGGCATGGAAATTTACGAACAAGAAATATTTGGTCCAGCACGAAATGTTGTACGTGTGGATTCATTGGACGAAGCAATCCAACTTATTAATAAACATGAGCTTGGAAATGGGGTAACAATCTTTACGAATGACGGTTTAGCAGCTCGTAAATTTACAACAGAAATCGATGTTGGGATGGTTGGCGTAAATGTCCCAATTCCAATCCCAGTAGGCTACCATAACTTTGCTGGATTTAAAGGTTCTCGTTTTGGAGAAGGGCATATGTTTGGTCCAGATCAGGCACGCTTCTTTACAAAAACAAAAACAATATCAGAGCGTTGGATGACAGGTCAAGCATCGGCAGCATCTACGTTTGCATTCCCAAGTAATAACGACTAATAAAATGAAGAGCTGTATTCTTTTGCAGCTCTTTTTTCCTAAAAGCATAAGAGGGGGATGGGAATGTTAGAATACATTGGGCTTTTTGGTAGTTTAGCTTTACTTGTGTATTTAACAATGAGGGGCGTAAATTTACTAATTTCAGCACCATTGACTGCATTGATAGCGGCCGTAACGAATGGTCTAGCATTTTTTCCACAAACAGCTGATAAGAATCAAGCTAACTTCTTAACAAGTTATATGGATGGGTTCACTGGATTCGTAGGTTCATGGTATTTAATGTTCATGGCAGGAGCCATTTTCGGAAAGGTAATGGAAGATACGGGAGCAGCTGATAGTGTTTCTAAATGGATTGTAGAAAAAATTGGAGTGAAATATGCAGCCTTTGCAGTAGTAGCTGCAGCAGCAGTACTAACGTATGGTGGTGTCTCAGTATTTATCGTAGCCTTTTCTGTATATCCAATGGCTATCAGTTTATTCAAGCAAGCTAATTTTCCTCGTCGCTTTATTCCTGCTGCACTTGGTTTAGGTTCTGTAACCTTTACGATGACCTCAGCAGGCTCACCGGAAATTCAAAACTGGATTCCTATTCCATACCTTGGTACAACGCCATATGCTGGATGGGCAGTAAGTATGATTGTTGCAATTTTTATGGCTACTGGTGGATCACTATGGCTAAATTGGATGATCAAACGTGCAGTAAAAAACGGAGAGATATTTATTGAACGCTCTACTGATCCAGTTGTTGATGAATCTCGTAAGCTTCCAAGTCCAATTTTAAGTATTGTACCACTAGTAGTAGTTTTAGGCATTTCCTTTGTGTTTCACGAATCACTAGGAACTTCAGCCTTAATTGTAGCATTAACGAGCGGATGTATTATGGCTTATCTAGTGAGCTATAAATATTCAAAGTCTGTCGGTGCGACACTAGCAGCTGGTGCTATGGGTGCCGTTGTAGCTATCGCTAATACGGCAGCTGTAGTTGGTTTCGGAGGTGTGGTGAAAGCTACACCATCATTTTTGGCAACTGTTGACGTTATGACTAATATTCCTGGAAGTCCATTAATTGGCGGTGCGTTAGCCATTGCTGTAATAGCAGGTTTAACAGGTTCGGCTTCGGGTGGTCAAACAATTGCGTTGCCTTTACTTGCTCCACACTATATTGACATTGGAGTTGATACGGAGGCATTGCACCGTACAATTGCTATTGCATCAGGTTCTCTCGATTCATTGCCACATGGTGGTTATGTAGTAACAACTATCAATTCGGTATGCAATGAAAAGCATAAAGATGCTTATATGCCATTTGGTGCTTTAACCGTCATTATACCTATCATAGGTACGTTAATCGCTATCATATTATTCTCACTAGGAATGTAGGAGGGTATTGCGTGAAAGGAAAAATAGTTTTTATTACTGGAGCAGCCCGTGGTATCGGGTTATCCATGGCACTAGCGTTTGCTGAGCAGGGAGCGAATGTCGTGATAACAGATATTAATGAACAGCTTTTGGCGGAGGCAATTAAAGACAATCCGCAATTAACTGCATACACCTGTGATGTTATGAACGAACAGGCAATATGTGATGCAATCGACTTTACTGTTAAAAAGTTTAAGACAATAGATATTTTAATCAACAACGCAGGGTTTCAGCATGTTTCTCTTATAGAGGATTTCGCGACAGAAATCTTCGAATCCATGCAAAAAGTGATGCTTGTTGCACCTTTTATAGCAATGAAATATGTCTTACCACATATGAAAAAAAATAAGTTTGGACGCATTATTAATATGGCATCTATTAATGGTGTTATTGGGTTTGCTGGTAAGGCAGGATACAATGCTGCCAAACATGGACTTGTCGGTTTAACGAAAGTGGCGGCACTAGAGGTTGCAACTGAGGGGATAACCGTGAATGCCATTTGTCCAGGGTATGTCGATACAGAATTAGTGCGTAATCAGTTTACGGATTTGGCAAAGACAAGGGGAATTCAAGTAGAGGAAGTGCTCGAGCAGGTGCTATATCCCCTCGTTCCTCAAAAACGCTTACTAGATGTATCGGAAGTTACAGGACTTGCGCTTTATTTAGCTAGTGATATGGCAAAGGGTATAACAGGTCAAGCAATACTTTTGGATGGCGGTTATACAGCACAATAGCTTAGGAGGATTAGATATGATTCAAACAAAAACAATCTATACGGTTCATTCGCCAGGAACGATCGTTTATGGACGAGATTCTTTTGAAGAAGTAGGCGACTATGCGAAAAAATTGGGGACTAAGGCTCTTATCATTAGTGATCCGATAATGGATAGCTTAGGCTTTGTTAATCAATGTAGCGCTTTATTAAGAGCTAGTGGATTGGAAGCGGTTTCGTATTTGGGTGTAACAACGGAACCCGTGGATACGTATGTAGCAGAGGGACTTCATATTTTACAATCTGAGGGTTGCGATATTATTATTTCCGTCGGTGGTGGAAGCTGTATCGATACAGGAAAAGCAATCGCAGTAGTTGCAACGAATGGTGGCTATATTGGCGATTATATGAAAATGGCAAAAATTGCAGAGCAAGCACCAATTCCACATATCGCAATACCGACAACAGCAGGAACCGGCTCAGAAGCAACCGATGCAACCGTCATTACGAATACGAAAAATGACGTGAAAATGATGATTAAGCAACCTGCATTTATGCCAAATATCGCTATTGTAGATCCGATTTTAACGGTTACATCTCCACCCTCTATCACTGCGGCGACGGGTATCGATGCATTAAGTCATGCCATTGAAAGTTATTTATCTCGTTTAGCACATCCTTACTCGAATGCACTTGCATTATCCGCTATGGAGTTAATCGTTAATAATATTTTAAAAGTTTATGAGCAAGGTAATGATATTGAAGCTCGGGAAGCGATGTCGCTAGGCTCAATGCAAGCAGGTCTTTCATTCTCAAATGCTTCTGTCGCTTTAGTACATGGCATGTCTCGTCCAATAGGAGCGCTCTTCCATGTACCACATGGTATTTCAAATGCCATGCTCCTGCCTGCAGTATTAGAATTTTCAAAGGATGCTTGTGTCGATCGGCTAGCGGATCTAGGTAAGTTCTTCAATAAAGAAAATGAACTGTTATCTCAAGAAGAGCTTGCCGATTTAGCAATTGTTTCAATTAAGGAAATGTGCAAGAAGATGGATATAGGGAATTTAAAACAATGGGGAATCGATGAACAAGCCTTTTACGCAGCTATTCCAAAAATGGCGGCTGATGCAATTGCTAGCGGTAGCCCTGGAAATAATCCTAAGGTTCCACCGCAGGAAGAGCTAATGGAGCTTTATAAAATTGCTTACCATTATGAGTTTTAGGATTACGAAAAGAATCTGTCTAAAATAGAGGTACAAATCATATGTAATTTGTACCTCTATTTTTTATTGGTTCGGAAAAATACTCCAAATTATTAATAGGCATGTTATAATTTTGAAAATTCGAATAAAGGAGTGGGGATTAATGGAGGAATGTTTTATTTGCAATAAACACGCTGGCAACATTCAAGCTTCAGAGTTAAGGATTTATGAAGACGAATATGTTTATGTTGGACATATAGACAGGAATGGAGCACCCAATTATTTAGGTCATATAATGATTGATTTAAAAAGGCATGTTCCTACTCTCGGAGACATGACTATAGAAGAGGCAAAAGCATTTGGTGTTATTATGGCTAGAGTCAGTAAGGCAATAATGGAGTGTGAAAAGGCAGAGCATATCTATTCGCTGGTTTCTGGAAATTCAGTGCCACATTTGCATATGCATTTAGTTCCTCGATATCCGAATACCCCTAAACAGTATTGGGGACCAAATGATGTGTATGATTGGGAAGATGCCCCTATGGGTGACAATATAGAAGTTGTTAAACTTTGTACTCGAATAAAAACATATCTTGAGAATAATGCATATGAGTGAATCTATAGAAGATTTTAGTTGGATAGGTAGCCAAGACAACTTTATAGATCATCCAAATCTTTATCAAATTAAACATGTTATTGTAGGGCGATATGGTGGTAACTCCGATGCAGGACAATATAAAAACGAAGATGGTTGTTTAGTATGGCTAGATGAAAAGCAAGATTGGGAGTTTTCTATTTTACTAGATGCTCATAATACATCTGAGAGTGCTCAAATAATTATCGAACAATTTTTTTATTATAAAAATGAAATTAAACAATTATTATGTTTACCAACAAATCATCAAACCTTTAAAAGGCTTGAAGAGAAGATTTTAACGATATTTCAATCGGAAGAGTTCTTATCTGTTTGCAGGAATATTACTGGAGAAACTGCGTGTTTAATTGTCGTAAGAAAAGATAAATATGTATGGTGGTTTTCAGTTGGAGACTGTGTTCTTTTTTTATTTCATCAAGAATTGGCTGCATTAGGTCAGTTTCAATTAAATCAAAGGCAATTTTACGAATGGGTAGGACAAGTCAATACTTTTGAACAGGAAGTCCCGTGCTACAGTGTTGGAATTAAAGAATTAAGAAAAGGAGAAAATCGCCTTTTTCTTACCACAGATGGCTTACTTGAATGTCCCTATGAACCATACTCTAACCCTAGTAACATTTATAATTCCTTCTTCAACTCTGAGGATCAAGAGAGTATTTGGTCAATGTTAAAGAATATCAAAAAAAATGGTGTCAGAGATAGCACCACCATCGTTTTTTGGAAAGTTAATATTGCAAAGGAAGCCACTAGAGCAAGTAATCAAGAAGCGAGTTCATAAAGGGTTCTACCCGCGCGCGACAGGGGAATACCCGCGGAAGAGAAGCGAATACCCACGCACGCCAGGAAAATACCCGCGAAAGAGAAGCGAATACCTCACAACTTAAGAATCTCTGCTAGCAGGACCCTTCAATCTTGCACCCAATCCATCATTTTGCAGAATTAATATGACATATGCGAGAAAATATAGTAATATTTTATGTGAATCATCATTCATTTTCGCGGAGGGGGAAGTCGTATGTTGCAGGGGAAAACAATTATTATTACTGGTGGATCAAGTGGAATGGGGCTTTATATGGCAAAGCAATTCGTTGCTGAAGGGGCAAATGTTGTCATTACAGGTCGTAACGAGGAGCGATTAGCAGAGGCGAAAGCCTTTATTTTAGAGGTTGGAAAAACGATTGAAACGTTCCGAATGGATGTTCGTGTGCCTGAGCATGCTGAGGCAATGCTGGAATTTGCTGTTGAAAAGTTTGGACAGGTTGATGGGCTTGTGAATAATGCGGCTGGCAATTTTATAGTGCGAGCAGAGGATTTATCACCAAATGGTTGGAAGGCTGTTGTTGATATTGTTTTAAATGGGACATTCTTTTGTTCTTCTGCAGTCGGTAAGTACTGGATTCAAAATAATATTAAAGGATCTATTCTCAATATGGTCGCAACTTACGCATGGAATGCAGGTGCTGGTGTTATTCATTCTGCAGCGGCTAAAGCAGGTGTATTGTCAATGACCCGAACGTTAGCTGTTGAATGGGGAAAACAATATGGAATTCGAGTAAATGCAATTGCTCCAGGTCCAATTGAGCGTACAGGTGGTGCAGAAAAGCTTTGGGAGTCAGAGGCTGCAGCTGCTCGTACGCTAGACTCTGTTCCGTTAGGTCGTACAGGTACTCCTGAAGAAATTGCTGATTTAGCTACATTTATAATGTCTAATAAAGCAAGTTATATGAACGGTGAATGTGTGACACTTGATGGCGGTCAATGGCTCAATCAGTATCCATTCTAAAATAAAAATCTTTGCATAATAGAGAGCTGGGTTGACGCATACTAAGGGTAAAGAAAGGAGTTTTGCCTATGGGTATGTGGTTAATACCGGCTCTTATTGCCATTACGATTATTTCTGTCATTTCGCTTGTGTCAACGTTGAAAATTGCCAAAATGACGTCCCAACGGAAATCAGAAAATGATACGCCGATTTCAGAAACCGTTGAAGAGTACGCGACTATGCTCAACCCAGTTGTTTGGGTATATATCATTTTTTTACTTTTTTTAGGGATCATGATTTTTTATTATTGGAGTAAGACAGGCTATTAAATGAAATTTTTCTTCATTCAGTTCATATTTTATAAATATGGCTGAATGAAGATATTTCTCCATTGCCCTCAGGTAAAACCCTCGTTATATATACTTTCGATACTTAGTTTTGTTCAAAACGCTAAAATAATTCGTTGCTTATAAAAAAACTCTTCTCGGCCTTGTCATGGTCATAAAAGGAATAGTTATGATATGATAAAAGGGAAGCATCCTGTTCTGCAAAACGAGGACAGAAAAGGAGAAGAAGTTCATGATTTCAACTAACAGCAAGGACTTTTTAGCAATGCCAATTAGTGATTTTATTATTTCATCTGAAAAAGTTGCGCATGTACAAAGTGGAAATAGTGCAGAACATGCACTCCTAGTACTTACACGTACAGGGTATTCATCGATACCTGTTTTAGATTTGAAATATCGACTTCAAGGTTTACTAAGTATGAAAATGATTACAGAATCCATTCTTGGACTAGAACATATTGAATATGAAAAGTTACCCGATATTAAAGTGAATACAATAATGGAAAAAGAAATCGCTGTATTAAAAATAACGGATACTTTTCAGCGAGCTCTCGACTTAGTTATTAATCACGCCTTTTTATGTGTTGTGGACGAAGAAGGAACATTTGCAGGAATTTTAACGAGACGTGTAATATTAAAGCAATTGAAAAAATATATTTATCAAAAAGAGTAGTAGTTTAAGAGGGGACTCAGATGAAAATCTTGAGGCCCTCTTTGCTTGTATCGGAGGTTTACTGATTGATGGCAACGGAGGCTGAAATTTTAAAAGTACTAGCAGAGGAACGTAATATGCGTAAAGCAGCAGAACGTTTATTTTTATCTCAACCAGCACTTTCTCAACGGTTGCAAACTATTGAAAAGGACTGGGGAGCACAATTATTTATTCGTTCACAAAAAGGACTTACGGCGACTCCTGCTGGAGAGCTTATTATTGCCTATGCAACTGAAATGCTCAGCAAAAAAGAAGAGATTTTTGAAACAATCCAATCATTAACGACGAAAGTAAACGGGACATTGAAAATCGCCTGTGCATCAATTGTCGGCCAAAACTGGCTTCCGATAATATTAAAGGATTTTGTAACGAAATACCCTGAGGCAAAAATCTCTCTTATGACTGGCTGGAGCTCTGAAATTGTAAAAGCACTTTATGAGGGTGAGGCTCATATAGGGATTGTGCGTGGGCAGGTTGATTGGAAAGGGGAAAAAATTCACCTTTTTCGTGACACCCTTTATTTAGTTGATAAAGAGCTAAAAACTATAGAAGATGTCCTGACGACAGACCGACCTTTTATTCAATTTAAAAGTGATTCCAATTACTATCAGGAAATTCAGCAATGGTGGCAGCAGCATTTCGCTTCAAATCCAAGAAAACAAATTTTAGTTGATCAAATTGAAATTTGTAAGCAAATGGCATTGAACGGCATTGGTTACGCTATTTTACCTTCCATTACTTTAAGTGACCATGATGGTATTAATAAAATAGCATTAACGAATAATGAAAAAGAATTTGGTTTAACGCGTGATACTTGGTTAATTGGCTATGAATCCTCATTTGAGTTACGACAAGTAGAGGCTTTTGTAGAGGTAGTGCAAGACCATGCACGATGTTTGTTTGATTATACGAAATAAGAATAATATCAAGGCAGTCTCAAGTGATTCACTCGAGGCTGTCTTTTTTTATCCATTCTTAATCTCATCATAGCGTGGGGTTGATTTCCGTTCCGACTGGGCGCTTTGTCGCTGACGCTTCGCTTTCGCGCAGAGCAGAGCTTGCGCTTTAATAAAATGTCACCCAACTTTTGAATTATATCGCTTAACTTTCACGTTTTATCGCCCAACTTTTAAATTTTATCGACTAACTTTCACGTTTTATCACCCAACTTCTGAATTTTATCGACATCCTCCGTCCAAAGAACAAAAAAGGATTCATACACAAAACTGTGTGTGAATTCTTTTTCTTAGCCTCCACTCCAATCAACTTATATGCATACGTTTAACAAAATGTCACCCCACACTTTGGTAATTAGCTAATTCTTAAGAGTTTATGAATATTCATGAAGATGTCATAAGAAATGGAACAAAATGCAATTTTAAACGTATAATTATGTAGCCAACAATTTACATAAAAGGGGTTGAGTTTTTGAAGAAAAAGAATATATCGGCACTCATACTACTATTCATGCTTGTTATTAGCCTTATTCTACCTATGGAGCAGGCAAAAGCGGCTGCTACATTAGATGTACAGGCTAAGGTAGGGATTGCGGGTAAAGCTAAATATCAAACAGTTGTGCCACTGAAAGTAACAGTAAAAAATAACGGTGCAGATTTTTCTGGGGATTTGGTCATTAATGCATCTAGTTCTTATGAAGCTACATCAGCACAAGTGCTTCAAATAGATATAGCGGCAGGAGAAGAAAAAACATTTGATATTTATATAGATGGTAATTATTCGAATGCCGATGCGTTTGCGTTCTTTGAAGGAAGCATAGAAAAAGGAAAAAAGGTTGCTTATGAAGGAACAAAACAGCTACAAGCTAACTTTTTAGATCCGTCATCAGTTTTTATTTACACGTTAACAGATAAAAGTGATCGTTTATCAGCATTTTTGCGTCTATCCCAATTAGCTCCTCAAAATAATGTTGAAGTGTTCAATTTAAATCAAATGAAGGATTATACACTGCCAGAGGATCCACAAGGATTTGCAATGGCGAATGTTATCGTCATCGATGAAATTGCTATTGCTGATTTATCGCAAAAGCAACAAGAATCTTTACTGAAATGGGTACAGAATGGCGGAACTTTATTAGTAGGAGCTGCAAATCAAGTAAATACAACAGCAGGTATTTTTAAGGATTATTTACCACTTGTATTATCCGAGCAAATGACATCCGTTTCTGCAGAGAGCCTATCAAAATTATCAGGCGGCGGAACTTTTACACAACCTATTTCTGTTTATGGAGCGACCGAAAATCAAGGAAGTATTCCTGTATTAACAGAAAACAATAAGGTTTTAGCGGCTAAGAAAAAAATTGGCAGTGGAGAAATTATTCAAACAGCCTTTTCTTTAGGGGATCAACCACTTGCGTCTATGGATGGTTATCCAGCATTAGTGGCAAATTTGCTTAATATTCAAAAGATGTCACAACAAGGGGTGATGGTTAATGGACAGTCACCGCTGGATCAAATTTCATATGAACTGCGTAATGTAAATGAATTATTCCCTTCGTTTGAAGTATCTGTTAGTTATATGCTAATAGTTATTATTCTATATATTTTAATTATCGGACCTATTTTATATTTTATTCTAAAGAAAATAGACAAGCGAGAGCATGCATGGTGGATCATTCCTGCGATATCAATTGTGTTATCTATTGCTCTATTTATTTTTGGTGCAAAAGATCGAATTGGGCAACCGCAAATTCAACAATCTGCATTTTATAAAGTAAATGAAGATAGTAGTTTAAATGGTTATTATGTAGAGTCTATTTTAACAAATCGTAGCGGTGATTTTGTTGTTAATGCAGATAAGGATACAAGTGCATTAGCGTTGCGAAATTCCAATAATTTCGCGGGGACAAGGGAGGATTTACATGAAATATCCTATGTTAAGGAAAATGCCAATGGTTCAACGTTAACACTACGTGATTTAAGATACTGGTCTGTTCAGTCGTTTGCAGGAAAGACAGCGGCACAAAATATTGGCAAGATGGATATTGATATTACGTTAAAAAATGAAAAGCTAACTGGGACAATTAAGAACAATTTTCCGTTTGCTCTAAAAGATGTTACTTTAATCTCTGGCATTAAAGAAGTTAAACTTGGCGACATTGAAGCGAACGGTATACTTAAAGTCGACACAGAGCTAAAAGCAACGGTTCTTCAAAAACCATCTGATTTTACTAGTTACAATTTTAATAATTATCCAGCGAAGAAGGAAGACTTGAAACCTTCACGTATCGAGCGTATGAAATCTATGGCAATACCGCTTGTAGAAAATGATAAAAAACCAATCATTACAGCATGGGCAGATCAAGCAATTGCTGGAGTTGAGCTAGAAACAAGTGCCAATATGTCACCGATTTCCTATTTTGTTCAGCCATTTGATGGCAAAGTAGAGCTATCAGGTCCATTTACAATGAAACGTAACAATTTTACGTATTCAGTAAACCCGCTTTCTCCTAATTCGTATGCCGAAAAAGTAGATGAACAGTTAAATAATTGGCGCTTGACTGAAGGGTTATATGAAGTAACCATTGCGATGCCAGATAAGTTTATGAATTCAGTTCAAACATTAAACGAATTGACAGTTTCAAATAAGGATATTGATCGTATGCAGCTATCGATTTGGAATAACGAGACGAAAAATTATGAGCCAATGGTAGATACGAAACAGGTGTTTACAGATAACATAAAAAAATACTTCAATGATAAAGATGAATTGCTGATTGAGGTTAAATTCGGGCCAGATCAAACGGGTGAGGAAACAAAATTACCAGATGTAGAGCTGAAAGGAGTGGCGAAATAATGATTGAAATTCGTGATTTAACGAAAAGATATGGCTCCTTTACAGCACTGGATCACTTGAATCTATCTTTGGAGGAAGGGGTTGTCTTTGGCTTCGTAGGTGCCAATGGGGCAGGTAAATCGACTACATTCTCGATTTTAGCAACCTTGCTATCCCCAACTTCAGGTGATGCCATTATTAATGGTAAAAGCGTTATTAAGGAACCAAAGGAAGTTCGAAAACAAATTGGTTATATGCCAGATTTCTTTGGCGTCTATGATCAACTAAAAGTAGACGAATACTTAGACTTTTACGGTGCCAGCTACGGCATTGGGGCAGATGAACGAAAAGTACTTATTCCACAGCTGCTAGAGCTCGTAAATTTAACGAATAAACGTCATGAATATGTTGATTTACTGTCACGTGGGATGAAGCAGCGTCTATGTTTAGCACGTGCTCTTATCCACGATCCTAAAGTATTAATTTTAGATGAACCTGCATCAGGTTTGGATCCACGTGCACGGGTAGAAATGCGTGATATTTTACGGAATTTAAAATCTATGGGAAAAACGATTTTAATTTCATCACATATTTTGCCTGAGCTTGCAGAAATGTGTGATGAAATCGGTGTGATTGATAATGGTAAGCTTATCGCTCATGGCAATGTGGCTTCCATTCAAGCACAGCTACAGGGAGAGAAGCGTATTGTAGTAAAAGTTACGGATTGTTTAAACGAGGTACGTGCATTTTTGGAGGAGGATCCACTGATCTCTTCTATAGATGTAATGGATAATCGCTTAGAGATAGCCTTTAATTACCGAGGAACAGATGACGATCAGGTAGCACTATTGAAAAAGGCGATACTTGCGAATTTACCTATTTATGCATTAAGCGAAGAGGAAAAAGATTTAGAGGATGTCTTTATGGCTATTACGAAGGGAGCGGACAATCAATGATGGAACGATTTTATAATCCGGTATTCGTAAAAGAATTGAAGTTACGCTTCCGTTCTTTTAAAAGCTTTTCAGGTTTGATGTTTTATTTAGCAGTACTTTGCATTTTTATAGCGGGATTCCTTTTATTAACAACTGGATTCACAGGCAAAGGTTTTTTTAGACCAGATACAAGCTTTATGATGTTTACGGTATTAACTATATTGCAAATGGCCCTTGTTCTTTTCATTACACCAAGCTTAACTGCCGGTGCAATTAGTAGTGAAAGGGAAAAGCAAACATTAAATATTTTACTAACAACGACACAAAGCTCTACTCAAATCATTATTGGAAAATTATTATCCTCGGTAGCATTTTTAGTATTAATGCTTATCGCAGGGCTACCATTATATAGTTTAGTATTTTTATTTGGTGGCGTATCGCCGTCTCAATTAATCTCGATATTTTTATTTTATTTATTAACAGTTGTAGCCATTGGTAGTATTGGTGTTATGTTTTCAACCATTACAAAGCGAACAATTGTTGCGATGATTTCTACGTACGGTTCGATCATCTTTTTAGGTGGCATTACAGCGTTTTTCTTTTTCTTATCAATGGCCTTCCATCAAATGGGGAATGCCGCAGGTACTGGTACTTCTTATATGGCTTACTTCTGGGCTTCTATTAACCCAGGTGCATTAATGCTTACGCTTACTTCGTCATCTATGGGCGATGCTTTAGTACAAGTTTCGGGCGTGAAATTACCTGTATGGATTAGTTATTTAATAGCTTATTCATTGATCATTGTTGTTTGTTTAACAATTGCGATTAAAAAATTACGTGCCAATATGAAAAGTAATCGATAAGGAGGACATCTTATGGAGCGTCGTAAGCAATTACGAAAATATATTCAACGTGCAAAGACGAGTTTAACAGTAGAAAGAAGCATTCCAATTGCACAGTACGGTTTGTTTTTGGCATTGCTTTCGAGTGCTGCCCTCTTCCTCGTTTCAAGGCTCTTTGTTTGGCCGTATTATCGCCAAACAGCTCTTGCTACCTTTATTGCTGTCATACTAGCAACAGTGCTGTTTATGTGGTGGAAGCGTGTACAAGAAAAGGAAGCATTGCATACACTGGATGATTATTTTTCGCACAATGAGCTTGTGACAGCCTTATCGTTCGAGGACGATAAGGACCCACTCGTTCAATCTCTACTAACGAAAGCTCTAGGAAACGTGGAAAAGGCGTTTGCTGATTTTAAGGCTCGAAAGAAAAATTGGTTCCGTCCAAAAGCATTGATTGGATTATTTGGAACAGCTGTCGTACTGGCCATTCTTTATATGTTCCCAGCAGCTACACAAATTGAAGCAATAGAGGTGGAAAAAGAAAAAGCTGTCATTGAGGACGTAAAGAAGGACGTTGCTAAATTAGAGAAAAAAGCAGAAACAAAAGAAGTGAAAGAGCAATTAAAAGAATTGAAAAATACGTTGAAAAAGACAGAAACAGCTGAAGAGGCATTACGCGAAGTCGTGAAAAAACAAAAGGAGCTTGCTTTAAGGGAACAACAATTAAAGGATAAGCAAACTGCTAATAAGGATGGCGCTTCTGACGACAAAGGCTTATCGCAGGAAGAAGTGGAGCAATTAAAGGAGCTCGCCAAAATGCAGCAGGAGCTAACGCAAAATGCAAATACTACTCAGACAGCTATGAGCAAGCTTGGGAAACCTGCAAGTAATACGCTACAAAATGCTATTGCGAGTGCCAATAGTGCCAATAACAATCAGCAAAACAGTCCTAATACCAATCCGTCAGCGAATTCACAGCAAAGTAATCAACAAAGTCAAACAGGGCAACAAGGCCAAACTAATTCCCAAAACGGTTCTCAACAGGCTAGTGGTAAAGGTCAGGCACAAGGATCGAATCAAAGCAATCAACAAGGTCAGGGACAAGGTAATGGTCAAGGACAAGGACAAGGACAAGGACAAGGACAAGGACAAGGCAATGGTTCAGGTCAAGGTGCAGGCAAAGGACCAGGAGGCCGCGATTTATTAACGACACCAAATAGAGTTGGTGGCTCTAGTCAGACGTCAGTTGATGGTGGAGCATTAGGAGATGGATCACATGTATCAGAGCAACAAGGAAATGGCCCGATTACTAAAGGTTCTATCCGCCCATATGAGGAAGTTATAGGCTCCTATAAAGACAGCTATTTAGAAAGCTCAGAGCGTTTACAATTACCGAAGGATTTACAAAATGTCGTGCAATCTTATTTCACGTCAATTGACTCTCAGTAGGAGGAAAAGGAATGGCATTTACAGAGCAACAATATGTTGAAATGAGTACGAAATTACAGCAAGTAAAGGAAGAAATTCATCGCTTTATCGTCGGACAAGAGGAAGCCATTGATTATACATTATACGCAGTCCTTGCTGATGGGCATGCTTTATTAGAGGGCCTACCGGGTTTAGGGAAAACGATGTTAATCCGTACAATTTCTGAAGTACTAGATTTATCATTTTCGCGAATTCAATTTACACCAGACTTAATGCCAGCGGATATTACAGGGACAAGTATGATTGAGCGCACATCTGACGGTAAGCAGCAGTTTACGTTCCAGCCAGGTCCGATTTTTAGCCAAATGGTATTAGCGGATGAGATAAACCGAGCAACACCAAAAACACAAAGTGCATTGCTGGAAGCGATGGGTGAAAAAACGGTAACAATTTTGGGAGATACAAAGAAGATGGCAAGACCATTCTTCGTGTTAGCAACACAAAACCCGATTGAGATGGAGGGAACATACCCTTTACCAGAAGCACAAATGGACCGTTTCCTATGCAAAATTCTTGTGCCGTATCCTGAGAAAAGTGAACTAATGGAAATTATGAAGCGTACAACAGGCGCTATGGAAATTGGTTTACAAAAAATCATGGATACAGAAGCACTTATTGAAGCGCAGCAAATGGTGAAGAAAGTACTGGTTGCTGATGAAATGCTCGAATTTGCGACGGACCTTGTTGTGGCTACCCATCCTGAGAGAGTGGATGCAATTGATGAGGTCAAGCAATATGCCATGTATGGTAGCGGCCCTCGAGGTTTACAAAGTTTAATCAAATTAGCGAAGGCAAGGGCGCTTATGAATGGACGTTTCCACGTTTCTGTAGCAGATATTAAATCTGTGGCTAAGCCAGTGTTACGCCATCGTATGCTGTTGAATTATGAAGGGGAGGCTTCAGGTAAAACAGCAGACGATGTGATTGATGTCATTTTAGAAAAAGTACAGCAAGGTGTTAGCAGGTGACACAAAAATTATTATTGCCCGAGGATTGGTTAGCGAAAATCAGTCGCTTCCAAGTGGCAACGGCCTCCAAATTACGTGGGCAGCACAAGGGCTCGCACCGTTCGCAACGCTTCGGGGCATCGCTCGATTTTTCAGATTTTCGTGAATATCATTTAGGTGATGATGTACGTCAGGTGGATTGGAACGTCTTTGCGAGAACTGATAAATACTTCATTAAACGTTTTTTAGATGAACAAGAAATGCGCGTACACATTTTGTTAGATACAACGAAATCTATGGGCGATCAAGCAAAATGGACTTTTGCTCGGCAAATTGTTGCCTCACTTGGCCTAATGGTGCTTGGTCGCGATGATCGCTTATCATTTTCTTTTCTACAGGATGAGGTGAAGCCACCGTTTCGTCGTAAAGGTGCCATGTATCGTCGCGCCTTTTTACAGGTAGTCACAGAGATTGAGCAAGCAACTTATACAAATAGCTTCGCACAGGGAGCTTTCAAAGCATTGCCTAAGGATAGTACCGTACTATTTATTGTGACGGACGGACTTGAGCCAATCGAGGAATGGGAGCAACTTTTAAAAAGGCTACCCCGCTTTGCAGGGGATGTCCGTATTTTGCAAATAGTTACGCAAGAAGAAATAGCACCCGAATATACGGGCGATGTACGCTTACTTGATCGTGAAACGGGCAGAGATGTAAATGTTACGATGTCTTCTAAAGTTCTGGACACATATATGGCAAGACGTGTATTACATGAAGAGGAATTTGAGGCAATTTGTCGGCGTTTCGGTGTTCGACAATTACAACTTAAAGTAGAGGATGGATTGCAGCATGCCATCTTCCAACAATTATTAAAAGCACATTGGATTAGGTGAGGTGAGCCGTATTGGGCTTTAGTCAAATACTTTTTAGCTGGACGGCCATCATCCCGGTCATTGTCCTTCTATATTATTTCTTTCGAAAAAAATATACCGATCAAAACGTATCCTCCACACTTTTCTGGTCGGAAATTATGCAAGAAACACGTGTATCACCATACTTAAAACATTTACAAAAAAATGCATTACTTTATTTGCAATTGCTAGCTCTACTTTTACTTGTACTGGCATTAATGAATCCTTATGTTAAAAAGTCAACGATCGTTGGTGCGCAAACGATTTTCATTGTAGACACGTCTGCAACAATGTTAGCAGGGAAAGAACAGTCAACATTTGACACACATAAAAAAGAAATGCTGTCATTGGTCGATGAGCTTGATGGAAGACCCGTGACACTCATTACAACAGGCAATACGCCAAAAGCTATATTACAGCAGGAAACAAATATTAAAGATATTGAAAAAGCCATTCAACAGTTACACGTAACATATGAAACTGCTCAAATGAATAAAGCGCTAGATGTGGCACAGGCCTTTGTCGGCAATACACCAACATCTATTTATGTCTTTACAGATACGCTCGATAAAAAGCAATTACCGATGGAAAAAGATACGGTGAAGTGGATTGTAAAAGGGTCTGCAAAGGATTTAACAAATATCGCAATTACACGTTTTGCTGCCACTACAGATGGGCAATCTGCCATGGCGCTTGTACAGTTAAAAAATGATACGGACCAAGAGCAAAATGTAACACTTTCGATTGAAAATGTTAAAGGTAAGGAGATCGTTACGGAGAGTGTTGCATTACCTCCAAATGAAGCCGTAACAAAAACATTTAAAGACCTACCGTTAGAAGATACTATGACTGCCAAGATAGATGCTAAGGACGATTACGCTGTTGATAATTCACAAACGGTATTGCTACAAACAACTACTTCAAAAGTAATTGTCGATCAAAGTATGCATCAACTCATCCAAAAAGGTTTGCAAACGATTAACAGTAGTGTGAAAATTGTTCCATCTTCCCAAGTGGCTGACAATCTAGGTGCCACTGTTGTGACAAATCAGACGGCGCTACTCAAAAAGATGGACAAGCCAATTGTTTTATTTGGACGGGATGACATTAAAAAGGTTGAAGCTACTGGGGAAGTCGGTACAACAAGTGATGCATTGTTTGCATTTAGTGAGTTAAAAGATATTTACGTCAGTGCTGTATATCCTGGATTCGACGACTATAAAACGATTGCTTCAGTTGGAGACAAGCCATTTATTCAGCGTTCACCTAAAGGAGATATTGTCGTATTAGCTGATGTTGCAGATACAGATTGGCCGTTACATCCTTCATTCCCATTATTTTTATGGAGTGCTGAACAGGAGCTTTCAGCATCAATTGGTTCACTTGGTATTTTTACACCAAATGAGCAACGTGCAGTTGCTTTAGCGCAGGGTGATTGGAGTATATATTCGCAGGAAGATGAGTTTTTATCGTCTATTACGAATGGTCTATTAACAGCGCCAATGAAGCCAGGAATTTATATTGCACGCTCAAAGGATGAAGAAAAGCGCTTCATCGTACAGCTTCAAGCGCAAGAGCGAGTGATTGAAAAAGGGACTAGCTATACGCTTGGAGAACTTCCGGACAATGGTAAGGAAGAAATATCGAAAACCTCGTTCGTACCTTGGCTTATCCTGATGATCTTAGTATTATTTGTTTTAGAGTGGGAGGTGCAACGACGTCGTGGATTTACGAATTGATATGCCATTAGCATTGTTGCTTTTACTTCCATTGCTTATGTATTTTGGATGGACCTATTGGCGTGAACGGCAGCGACTAAAAAAAAGTCATATCGTCGTACTAGGTATTCGTATTGTGGCAATAGGCTGTTTGGTTTTTGCACTTGCTGGGCCCTATATTTTATTGCCCGTAAAGGAAGAACAAGTATTATTCTTAGTTGACCGTTCTGCCTCAATGAATGGTACAGATGATGAGATGGCCAATTTTATAGCGGAAAGTTTACAGTCGAAAAAGGATGAACAGCTTGCAGGGATTTATTCTTTTTCATCGACATTACAAACGGAAGCCATTTTATCGAAATCTTTAAAGGAAGTGCCGAAGTTTACAACCATAAAAGCAACAGATCAAACAAATATTGAACAGAGCCTACAGCTCGCTTCAGGTATTGTAGATCCGAAAAAAGCAACACGACTTGTGCTTTTAACGGATGGCAATGAAACAAAAGGAGATGCCTTAGAATTTTCATCAAAGTTTAAAGGGTCAAATATTAGTGTTGATGTAGTGCCGTTTAACCAACCTGTAGCTAAGGATGTATCCTTGAAAAGCTTTGTCACACCACAAGTTGCTTATGTAGGTGAGCAGCAGCAGCTAGTCGCTGAAATAAATGCGACCGTAGCAGAACGAGGTGAGCTATTATTATATGAAAATGATAAGCTTATTCATCGTGAAGCAGTGGAGCTTGCAGAAGGGTCAAATATTTTTACATATAAACATTCAGCAACTGCTGAAGGGCTTGTAAAATATGAGGCACTTGTGCAGGTTGAACAGGATGCAATTTTTGAAAATAATAAATTAACAAGCGTCACGATGGTGCAAAGTGAACCGCATTTACTAATTGTTAATGGTTATGATACGGCATCACCAATTGCAGCAGCGCTTGGTAAACAATCAATTTCCGATGATGTTGTAAATGCTAACAGTCTACCAAATGAACTTTCTAGTTATTTACAATACAATGCCATCATTTTTGATAATGTGCCAGGTCATTTAGTAGGTGAGGCAAAAATGAATGTCATTGAGCAAGCAGTGAAAAATTTTGGTGTCGGTTTTACGATGGTTGGTGGCGAAAATAGCTTTGGCTTAGGAGGCTACTTTAAAACACCAATCGAAACTTTACTACCTGTTGAAATGGAGATTAAAGGTAAGGAGCAATTACCATCGTTAGGGCTGGAAATCGTACTTGACCGCTCTGGAAGTATGTCTGGGGCAAAGCTAGAGCTCGCTAAAGAGGCGGCTGCTCGTTCAGTAGAAATGCTACGAGATGAGGATACACTCGGGTTTATTGCCTTTGATGATCGACCTTGGGAAATTATTGAGACAGGACCAATTAGCAATAAGGAAGAAGCGGTAGATACGATTTTATCTGTAACACCGGGTGGTGGTACCGAAATATATGGATCACTTGCTAAAGCCTATGAAAATCTAGCTGATTTAAAGCTACAGCGTAAGCATATTATTCTATTAACTGATGGTCAGTCACAGCCAGGTAACTATGAAGACTTAATTGCACAAGGAAAAGAGAACGGCATTACTCTTTCAACAGTTGCAATTGGTCAGGATGCAGATGCCAATTTACTTGAAGCGCTCAGTGAGATGGGAAGTGGGCGTTTCTACGATGTTGTTGATGAGCAGACAATCCCCTCTATTTTATCTCGTGAAACTGCCATGATTTCACGCACATATATTGAGGATAACCCATTCTATCCAACTATATATAATGCATCTGGCTGGAATACTTTATTTACAAATGGTGTACCTAAAATGAACGCTTATATAGGTACGACAGCAAAGCAGGGAGCTACTGTTATTGCAGAAAGTGGGAAGGAAGATCCAGTACTAGCAGAGTGGCAATATGGCCTTGGGAAAACATTCGCCTTTACTTCTGATTCGACAGGAAAATGGACGGGAGACTGGGCAAGATGGCAAAATTGGGGCACGTTTTGGCAAACGCTTATTTCAAAAATGCTACCAAGCTATAACGATGTTGCCTATGATGTACGTCTAGAATCAGACGGCTCATTTGTCATCACTGACCCAACAAATGAAGCGGCGTTCTTAGATATTGTCGCTGTTAATGAAGCGGGTGAAGAACTTGAAACCCAGCTTGAAACAATTTCAGCATCACAAGTTCGAGCCGTCGTACAAGCAGAACCAGGACTCATCTTCTTCCGCATTGCCGATGAACAACAGGCTATTTACCAGGCAGGCTTAAGTGTACCTTATAGTGCTGAGTATGAATTACGCCCAGTGAATGATAAGCTAGTCAAAGAGCTAACGAAGCAAACCGGCGGCTCCGTTTTGAAGGAGCCAAGCGAAGTATTCCGTGAATTTACGAAAAAAGGCGCGGAACGCCAAAATATTGCAACATGGCTTTTATTAGCGGGTATGCTACTATTCTTCATAGATATTACTATTCGACGCTTTGGTTGGAGCTTCTTAACTAGACCGAAGAAAAAAGAGCAGCTTGTCGAGGAAAAACCAATACAGGCAGAGGATACAAATGTTGCCCAGCTATTAAAGGGCATGAAAAAACGATCTTAGTAATTAAAAACGATGGTTCATTCGCTTTTTTAGCAATGAGCCATCTTTTTTTGTCATTCTATTTTAGGGCTATCACCAAAAGTTCGAGGTGACATTTGTTAAAGCTTATACCATGAATAATTAATTGATGAGCTAATTTTGATTGCTACTTTCGTGAAATCAGAGAATTTTCTGTGATAAGAAAAATTTGCCTTGTAAATAATATACACAAATGTAATAATGGGTGATAGCAATAAAATGTTACTATCATTTTTAAGTACTATATATTTGGAGGATCTGACATGACCAATATAATGAATTCTTTTGGTTTTCTAAGTTTTAAGTTAGGTGAGGCTTTAGAGGAAAATCTCGAGAAATATATTAACGAAAAATTTCAAATGAAATCCAGAGAAGTCGGAATCATGATTGCTGTAAAAGAAAAAAAACTTAGCCAAATTCAAATAGGGCAGATATTAAAGTTGGATAAAAATAGTGTCCGCTTTTTTATCGATGGTCTAGAAGAAAGAAATTATGTTTATAGGGAGAAAAATCCAGAAAATAGAAGAGAGAATTTAATATGCCTTACGGAACAGGGGAAAAGTGTGGCAGAAGAATTATTGAAGACCCTTTCGATTTCTGAGAATGAAGTGTTAAACGTACTTTCATTGGAAGAAAAAGAGCAATTGAAAAGCATATTAACAAAAGTTTATGAAAATCGTGAGTAGGGATTAACTTCTTTCAGCAACTTGCTGAAATAGAGGAACTCAGTCTAAGAACGCCACGTCCTGTGGCAACGACTGAGTGACCAACTTCGTATTGGCCTAAAGCCTCCGGCGGATGTCACGGATTCGGCTTTGTGCAAGCACAAAGCCGAATCCGGACGCAATTATGCCGAGGCATAATTGATAACCTTATCAATAAAAAAAGAAAGAGTGATGACATATGAAAGCAGTAGAGGTTATGAAGGAGTATTTGAAAAGAGCGCAAGAAGAGGGTCAGGATTTATCTGACATGTATGCGGATCATGGAGAATTAAAAAATTTTAAAGGTGAAATTTTTAAAGGAAGAAAAGAAATACAAAACTTTTACACGTCACCTATGCCGAAAGGGTTTAAATTAACGATTCAAAACATTGAAGGCAATGATATAGAATGTAGTGCTATCGTTTCAACTACTTGGGAGGGTTTGCCAAACCCAGTGATTTTGGAAGATAGGTTGATTCTTGAAAATGAAAAAATAAAATCGTTTACGATGATTCCAAAATAAAAGGAGAGCTCTTCCTATGACTGAAAGAGACACAAAATATTGGATTGGTGTGGCATCTCTCGATCATGTACAAAAAGGAGTTGAGGGAGGATTCAGCCAACTATGCCATGGCAAAGAAAGACCTTTGAAACGAATGACAAAAGGAGACTGGATTATTTATTATTCTCCTAAAAAAACTCTAGATGGTCATGAACCTGTAAGAGCATTTACCGCAATTGGAAGAGTAAAAGACGAGCGAATATACGAGTTCCAAATGGCAGAAAATTTTATTCCTTTTAGAAGAGATATAGATTTTTATAAAGATGCAAAGGCTGTACCAATAAAAAGGATCTTAGATTATTTAGAATTTGTAGAAGATAAATCGAAATATGGTTATAAATTCAGATTTGGTCATTTTGAAATAAGCAAAAAAGACTTTTTATTAATTGCTCATGAAATGGGATTACCGTTGAAGTATGGGTGAATTCGGTTGGACAAAAAACGTTATTCTCTTAATGGTAAGAAAGTAACGTTTTTAATTCTATAAACCAAGCTATTTAAACATTGTATTAAGGTTAGTTACAAATACTGTCTTTCGCAAACTGCTAGCAACGACAACGCCTAAGATAGCGCCAATGGTACTTGATATTAAAAAGGCTGGCATGAAAAATAATGCAGCTACGGATGTCCCCATTAATAAATGAGCGTAAGGTACTGCAATGAGTGAGGCAATGATACCTGTCCCAAACATTTCACCGACACCAGCTAGCCACATTTTGCCACTATATTTATAGGTAAGAGCTGCACACAGAGCGCCAATAACACTGCCAGGTATAGCTAGTAACGAGCCTGTGCCTGTTAAAATACGAATAATGGCTGTGACAAAGGCGACCATAACAGTAGGCACTGGTCCAAGAATGATAGCACCGATAACATTAATGGCATGCTGGACAGGGTAGGCACGCGCAATTCCCGTTGGTATTGAAACGAAGGTAGATCCTGCTACGGCAATTGCTACTAATAAGGCCATGATTGTTAATTTTCGAATTGACATAATTTCCACTCCTTTGAAATATGAATTTTGATAGTTATCGCCGGTAAACTAGGAAGTTCCGCCGCTAAAACTGAGAGAAGCGCCGCTAAACAAGGGAGTTCCGCCGCTAAAAGCGTGAGAAGCGCCGCTAAACAAGGGAATTCCACCGCTAGAGCGTGAAAAAGCCGCTTCCTAAAAATAATAGGAAGCGGCCCTGCATTTACATAACAAAAAGCAAGTGTCGCCACTTCCCTCCGCTAGTGTGAACTAGATCAGGTTCAAAGGGTCCGTATATGTCCATATACGTCTCAGCCTTTTAAAGACTCCCCTAGTGGTAATTAATAGAATTTTTAGTTTTTCACATATTAATGTAGCATACTACTAAAAATAGTCAATAACTTTTCAGACTATTTTGTATCAGGATGCATAAGGTGTGGTGCTTTTTTCATTGTCCAAATAAGGGCAAGGAAGAAGCAAGCCATTAAAATAATAGACCCGAAAATATAAGGACTGTTCATATTCCAATCGAATAATATACCTGCTAGAGCTGGCCCAATCATATTACCAAGACTCATATACGCATTGTTAAGACCAGCTGCAAAGCCTTGTTCATTTTCAGCAAGTTTTGAAATCAGTGTGTTGACAGCTGGGCGAATCAACGTCGTAGCTGTAGAGAAGATTGTCGCTACAATTAAAATAAGTGCAAAACCAGATGCGAATAATATTAAGAAAATCGAAACGGCTGCAATAAATAAATTGACTAACACTACTTTCATTTCGCCGAAGCGATTAAACAGCGGTGTAATAACAAACATTTGTACAACAACACCAAAAGCGCCGCCCATAACTAAGATAATGGCAATATCAGTAGGTGTGTAATTAAACTTCTCTGTCACAAATAATGATAATGTTGTTTGGAAGTTAGCAATTCCGAAAGAGAATACAAGCATGATAATCAGCATGACAAAATAAGGCATTTGGACTGAACGGGCCATCTGCTTTGCAAGATTATCCTGCTTCTGCGCTTTTTTCGCAGTGTTCGGTTTTGTAGCAGGTAATAAAAAGAACGATAAAATAGCTGCTAAGATAGCTGCACATCCTGCAGTATAGAATGGAAAATGCAAACTAACTTTTGAGAGGAATCCACCGATACCTGGTCCTATCATAAAACCAAAGGACATTGCTGCCCCTAGCATACCCATACCTTTTCCTCGTTCCTCGTACGTTGTGACGTCAGCCACAAATGCCATTATAGGAGGTGCAACAAATGCAGAACCAAGTCCACCTAAAAAGCGTGCCAAGAAGAGCATCCATACATCCGTAGAAAGCCCGAAACCAATTTGTGCAAGTCCTGTTACGATAAGACCGAAAATAATGAGATTTTTTCGACCGTATTGATCCGATAGATTCCCAGCGATTGGAGAAAATATGAATTGTGCAAAGGCGAACGTTGCAATCAACATACCAAGTACTTGTCCTGCAGCACCAAATAGTTTTAAATAATCAGGCATGACAGGAATAATAATTCCGATACTCCCCATTGCGATAAACATATTAAACATTAAAATATACAAAGCCGCCTTGTTAGACTTCTGCTGGGTCATCGAATACCCCTTTCTTTAATCAAATATACTACAGTCTACCATAAGGCTTGTACGTTTACTATTGACTATAAGTCTGAGATTTACTAGTAAACTTATGAGGATTCTTTTATAAAACGCAAATACAGGCAGCTAGTTTTTCCACAGAAGTTTACCTCCAGCTTAACGAAAAAAGCTATTCTCAACGTTTGTAACGTGAGAATAGCTTTAAATGGGTTAAAATGGATTTATCGAATACTCATTTTAAATTCTAAAAACAGCTCATTGTATTTGCCTAAGTAATCAGGACCTAGGTTTTTATAAACTTCTAATGTTTTACGTTGTTCCTCAGAAGGATAGAAGCGCTTATCAGAGACAACTTCCTTATCCATTACCTTCATCGCTGCAATATTAGGGGTAGAATAGCCTACATATTCAGCATTTTTAGCACCTGATTTAGCTTTCAGCATAAAATTAATGAAGGCATGGGCACCATCTATATTTTTTGATGTTTTTGGGATAACCATATTGTCAAACCATAAGTTTGAGCCTTCCTTTGGTACAGCAAAGTCTAATTCTTCATTCTCTGACAACATGTCAGCTGCTTGACCAGACCAAGTGAGTGCCACAGCAGCTTCATTATTAACCATCAGTGGTGTAATTTCATCCCCGATAATGGCTTTAACATTTGGCGCCAATGTGATTAGTTTATCAGTAGCTTTACGTAGCTCCTGATTATTTAAAGAGTTGAGTGAGTAGCCAAGACTGTTTAAGCCCATACCAATTACCTCACGTGCACCGTCTACTAAAAAGACTTTACGTTTTAATGAAGGATCCCATAAGTCCTTCCAAGATGAGAAGTCTAGATTTCCAACGAGCTTTGGATTATAGACAATGCCGACTGTTCCCCAGAAATATGGAACAGAATATTTATTGTCGTCATCAAATGGCAAATCTAAAAAATAAGGATCGATATTTTTAAAATTAGGGATTTTCGTTTTATCTAAAGGAATAAGTAAGTTTTCTTCCTTCATTTTTTCAATCATATATTCAGAAGGTACTGCAATATCGTAAGCCGTACCACCTTGTTGTATTTTCGTCATCATCGCTTCATTTGAATCAAACGTCTCATAGATGACGTGAATACCTGTTTCTTTTTCAAATTGCTTCAGCAAATCAGGGTCAATATATTCTCCCCAGTTAAAGATGGTTAACGTATCTTTACCACTTTTACCGCCACCGGCACTTAGTACGTCAGCAGCATAGAATAATAGGGCGGAAACGACAAGGATTGCGATTGTTGCTTGAATTAATTGCTTCATTGAGTTCCCCCCGTTCTTTTACTAGCGCGGCTTGTAATGAAGTAATAGCCAACTACGACGATAACCGTTACAAAGAATACTAAACCAGAAATAGCGTTAACCGTTAAGGAAATCCCAGCCCGTGCCATCGAGTAAATTTCAACAGATAATGTACTGAAGCCGTTACCTGTCACGAAAAACGTTACCGCAAAATCATCTAGAGAATACGTTAAGGCAAGGAAGAATCCTGCAAAAATACCAGGTTGAATATACGGTAAAATAACACGCATCATAACATCTTTTTTCGTTGCCCCTAAATCTAATGCAGCATCGATTAATGATTTATTCATTTCTAATAGTTTCGGTAAAACCATTAGTACAACAATTGGTACACTGAACGCTACATGTGCTATTAACACAGAAGTAAAGCCTAATTTAATACCAATCATTGTGAATAAAATTAAAAAGCTTGCACCAATAATGACATCCGGGCTCACAATTAACACATTGTTTAAAGAAAGTAGTGTATTGCGCATTTTTGAATCTTTAACAGTGACAATACCAATAGCTCCTAGTGTCCCGATGATTGTAGAAATCAATGCAGAAAGTAATGCTACGATGACTGTATTAATGAGAATTACGAGTAGACGTGAATCCTCAAACACAGCTTTATAATGATCTAACGTAAAGGACTCAAAATTATTCATCGATCCGCCACTATTGAACGAATAGAAGACTAAATAGAAGATAGGTGCATACAAAACGATAAAAACAATCGCTAAATACACTCTTGCTGTAGCAGATAGTTTTTTCATCGTACGCGACCTCCTTTATCCTTTTTCTGTCCTGTAATTAACATCACGATGACCATAAATAAAATTAAGAAAACAGCAATTGTTGAACCCATTCCCCAGTTTTGGGTTACAAGGAATTGTTGTTCAATAGCTGTACCAAGTGTAATAACACGGTTTCCTGCAATTAAACGGGTAATCATGAAAAGTGATAAAGCAGGAATAAATACAACTTGAATACCTGATTTAACACCATCCATTGTTAAAGGCAATATAACGCGACGGAATGTAGTAAAGGCAGATGCCCCTAAATCACGTGCTGCATAAATAAGAGCCGGATTTAAACGATCCAATGAGTTGAAAATCGGTAAAATCATAAATGGAATAAAAATATAAACGGATACGAACACAAAGCTAATGTCAGTGAATAGCATTTGCTTCGGATCAAAACCTAATACTTCGATAAATGCATTTAATGGGCCGTACAAGCCGAAAATCCCGATAAAGGCATATGTTTTTAACAAAAGATTAATCCAAGAAGGAATAATAATTAGTAAAAGCCAAAGCTGCTTATATTTCGTTTTTGTTAAAAAATAGGCTGTTGGATACGAAACAAGTAACGTAAAGAACGTAATTAAAAACGCATACCAGAATGAACTTAATGTCATTTTTAAATAGACAGAAGTAAAGAATGCTTTATAGTTATCGAGTGTAAAATTGCCATGTATGTCTAGTAGGGAATAGTAAACAACAAGGGCAATCGGCGTGATAACGAAAAATGCAATCCATAAAACATAAGGAAATAAGGCTGATTTCGAAGTCTTAGTTTGCATCTTCGTCGTCTCCATACGCCTCTAAACGTTTATCGAATTCTTCTTCTGTTTCATCTAAGCGCATTACATGAATTGCTTCTGGATCGAAGTCTAAGCCAATTTCTGTCCCTACCTCAGCTTTTTTCAATGAATGCACAAGCCATTCATTCCCATCTTTGTCGTACGTGGATAATTCATAATGCACCCCGCGGAACAATTGAGTATCAACTTTCACGACAAGTTTGCCTTTATCGATTGTTGTCATTTCTAAATCCTCTGGTCGAATGACAATATCAATTTTTTCGTTTGGCTTCATACCTTGGTCAACACATTCGAAAACTTTACCAGCAAATTCTACTTTGAAATCTTCAATCATTACGCCAGGAACAATATTTGATTCACCAATAAAATCAGCAACGAACCGGTTAATTGGCTCATCATAAATATCTACTGGTGTACCAGATTGTTGAATTTCACCTTCACTTAAAACAAATATTTCATCACTCATCGCAAGTGCTTCTTCTTGATCGTGTGTGACAAATACAAATGTTTTTCCAAGACGTTGTTGTAACTCTCGTAGTTCATATTGCATCTCTGTACGTAGCTTTAAATCTAAAGCAGAAAGAGGCTCATCCAGTAAAATTACTTCAGGATCGTTCACAATTGCACGAGCAATAGCTACGCGTTGGCGTTGACCACCAGACATTTCAGAAATTTCACGATTGCTATAGCCTGATAAGTTAACGAATTTTAATGCTTCAACAACACGGTTTTTAATTTCACTTTCAGGGAGTTTTTTTATGCGAAGTCCAAATGCGACGTTTTCAAAGACATTTAAATGAGGAAATAACGCATAATCCTGAAAAACAGTATTTACTTGGCGTTCATTTGCTGGTACTGAGTTGATTTTTTTATCATGAAAATAGATATTTCCTGTAGTCGGTTCTGTGAATCCAGCAATCATACGTAAAATAGTTGTTTTACCACAACCAGAAGGACCTAGCAGTGTATAGAATTTTCCCTTTTCTAGCTCCAAATTAATGTTTTTTAAGACGACCGTGCCGTCATTATAGGACTTTGAAACGTTTTCAAAGCGGATAATCGAATTCGTTGTCATAGATGTGCCTCCTTAAGCTATAAATATGAATCCGTTGCGACAAGTAAAATTTTTGTTTCATCAGCATGTGCATTAAAAATTTGATGATGATTTGTCGAGTCAAAATAGAGAGCATTGCCTTCACTCGCTATGTACTGCTCATCTCCTAAAACGAGACGAATACGCCCTTCAACAACATAAATAAATGTTTCCGAGAGTGAGGGCTCAAACTGTTTGAATTCTCCCTCAGCAGCAAGTGTTAAGAAAATAGGCTCCATCTCTTTTTCGTTTGATGTAGGAATGAGCCACTGAATTTCATATTTCTTTTCTTCATCTGTATAAGTGGATTGATCTTCCTCTGTATATACAACCTTTTGTTCAGGTGATTCATCATCGAAAAATTCCTTAGGTGTTGACCCTAATACTTCTAATATTGAAAATAGAGTTTCAATGGAAGGTGAATTTAGGTCACGTTCTAATTGAGAGATATACCCTTTACTTAAATCTGTACGTTCTCCAAGCTCCTCTTGGGTAAGACCTTTTTTTAAACGAAGCGCTTTAATTTTTGCTCCTATTTGCATCTTTTCCCTCCTAGAAGAAGTTTAGCAATCATAAACTTTTGAAATACGAAGTTTACTTTAACGAAACTTTTAGTTTACTAAAACCATTACAATTATACATAATAATAAAGAATTTGCAATCGTTTTTTAATCAAAAAAAAGTAGATGAAATTTTTAGAAATTATACATAAATATCGCATAGAAAAATTTCGTTTAAATAAGAATAAAATTGTTAAAAATAGCTAATAAATAGGCTGTAGCAACTATTCCATTTGGGGATTTGACGGAAATTTGTCAGACAATTTAATGTGTGCACTTTTGTGAAGTTTACTTGTTTGAAAATCTACGATTACTCTGTTATCGTAGAAGACGAGTTCGCTGGTGCGAATGGAATATATACACTACATATTTAATCGGAGGGATTTATAATGGCAGAACGCATGGTAGGTAAACAAGCACCTGACTTTACAATGGAAGCAGTACTTCCAGACAAATCATTTGGTAAAGTATCATTAGAAGACATTAAAGCACAAGACAAATGGACAGTTCTTTTCTTCTATCCAATGGACTTCACTTTCGTATGTCCAACAGAAATCACTGCAATGAGCGATCGTTACGATGAGTTCGAAGACTTAGATGCAGAAGTAATCGGTGTTTCTACTGATACAATCCACACTCACTTAGCTTGGATTAACACTGACCGCACTAAAAATGGTCTTGGTGAATTAAAATACCCATTAGCAGCAGATACAAATCACCAAATTTCACAAGAATATGGTGTATTAATTGAAGAAGAAGGTATCGCACTACGCGGCTTATTCATCATCAACCCAGAAGGTGAATTAAAATACCAAACAGTATTCGATAACAACATCGGCCGTGATGTAGACGAAACTTTACGTGTACTTCAAGCTTTACAAACTGGTGGTCTTTGCCCAGCAAACTGGCGCCCAGGTCAAGCAACTCTATAACTTCTTTCAGCAACTGAAAGAAGTTAAAGCCTCCGGCGGATGTCACGGAATCGGTAAGGAGTTCTTTGTGCAAGCACAAAGCCGATTTCGGACGCAATTATGCCGAGGCATAATTGATGTAGGGTTTCTATGTCGGGCTTTGAACTGAATTCAAGGTCTGATGAAATTGATCATTTAACAAATAAAGAGTCCCCACAGCAAGTTTGTGGGGATTTTTTTAAACTTGATATAAAAAAAGGAAGAAGGAGAATGTTTTATGAAACTACGTGAACAAATGCCTGAACTTGTAGGCGCAACGACTTGGTTAAATGGTGAAGTAACAAAAGCGGAATTAGTAGGCGAAAAACCAACATTAATCCACTTTTGGTCAGTTAGCTGCCATCTATGTAAAGAGGCAATGCCGGATGTGAACAATTTCCGTGACCAATATAAAGATGAGTTAAACGTTATTGCAGTGCATATGCCACGTTCTGAGGAAGATACAAATTTAGAAACAATCAAATCGGTAGCAGCAGAGCATGACATTGTGCAACCAATCTTTGTAGATAGCGAATTAAAGCTAACGGATGCTTTTGAAAATCAATACGTACCTGCTTATTTTGTGTTCGATAAAGATGGTCAGCTTCGTCACATGCAAGCTGGTGGCAGCGGTATGAAAATGCTGGAAAAACGTGTAAATCGTGTTTTAGATGAAATGCGCAACGCATAAAATAGCAGATTAAGAGGCGAGGATATTTTATTCCTCGTCTTTTTTTATGTAAAACACAATGTTAGTTTCCACTACGGGATAATTTTGGAGCTCAGCATATGTGACTTACCCTGAACAAAGAAGGAGTCGAGCTGATTGAAACAGAGAGCAAGCGGATAGAGAAGTGACCAGAGCGAAAAAGAGGTTTGCCTGATTACTTCATCGGGCAACTTGAGCAATTTTGGGGCAAACCTGATCACTTTATCATACTCCCCGAGCACTTTCGTCTCCCGCCCGATCAAATCCTGACGACAACCGAACAAAAAAGCCACTAAGCAGAACGTCCTGTTCAAGGATTGTCTTTTATTGACGAATTGTCTCTTGTTTTGACGATACATATAGCAGAGAATACGTTACAATAATGGTATAGTAGTTTTCGGAGGGATTTTTAATGATGAAAAAAGAGTTTGCTGTCATTGGACTTGGACGTTTTGGAGGAAGCATTGTTCGCGAACTAATGAGTCAAGGCGCACAAGTTATGGCGATAGATCATTCCTCAGAGCGGGTGGACGAGTTTGCTTCCATTGCCACACAGGCCGTTATCGCAGATTCGACGGATGAATCGGTATTAATTTCATTAGGTATTCGTAATTTTGAGCATGTTATCGTAGCGATTGGTGAAGATATTCAGGCTAGTATTTTGACGACTATTATTTTAAAAGAAATAGGCGTTCAGCAGATTACTGTAAAGGCTCAGAATGATTACCATGAAAAAGTTCTGCGTAAAATTGGTGCAGATTTTGTCGTGCATCCTGAGCGTGATATGGGGATACGTATTGCCAATAATATGCTGTCTAATACAGTACTTGATTATTTGGAGCTTTCGGATGAACATTCAATTATGGAGCTTAAGGCCAATGATGCGATTGCAGGTTACTCCGTTATGGATTTAGATATTCGTGCAAAGTACGGAATTAATATTGTAGGTCTTAAGCGTGGTGCAGATATCATCGTGTCTCCACAAGCGAGTGATAAGATTTTGCTAGGAGATATTATGCTTGTCATTGGGGCTGATGTAGATATTAATCGCTTTGTCAAAAAGGCATTGAATGGGTAATGAAAATGAATAAACGAAGATGGAAACTAGTTATAATTGCTGCAATTATTCTTATTGGCGCTTTTACATGGCAGTTTCGCGAAAAAAATGAGGAAGAGGCTATTTCTCACGTTTTAGATCACGCAGCAGAAATTGATGCAATCGAGCTATTTAAAGGAGAGCACTCTTTATTTAGAGCAACAGGTCAAGATATAACAGCCTATATTGAAAACTATCCTCTAAGCCATGTTAAGAAACTAAGCAAAAAAGAACGAACTATATTTGAAGAAAAACCACTTTATCATATTGTCTACGAAATTAAAGGTGAGCCTTTATATGAGGTGGATATTTTAAAGGTCGCTATTAGCTCTGAGCTAAGTGAGGAATTACAGCAGATGGTTTTTAATATTGGGGATCAACAATATTTGATCTATTGGGCAAAAGAGAAAAAAGCACTTGAGCAATCAACAAATACGCAACGCTTGCTTGAACAATATGTTAAATAAAAAGGGGTAGTGAAACAGCAACAAGCTGTCATCACTACCCTTTCTTGATGGTTCTATAATATTTCTTGGGGTATTCATACAATTTCGCGCATAAAAAAAGCACAGATTCACTGATTTATATATACTTGAATTGTCGAGAAACAA
>NZ_JBIVRU010000015.1:0-103132 GCF_044755845.1 Lysinibacillus sp. NPDC092081 | reverse complement strand
TATCTGGAGACAACATAAAAAAATAGAGAAATCCGAATTTGAATTCATTCAAATTCGGATTTCTCACTAATTGAAGCTAGTTATGTCCCAGCCTCGGCTTATTTATCTTTTATTTGAAGTTTTTTGCACTAGAACCTCTTTTGCTAGCACCCCTTCTTTTCCTATCTCCCCCTCTTTTTCTTATATTTCTCCTTTTGTATCGTTTTCAAAAGTATCATACATTTTCTCTTCAAAGAATAGAGCAGGAAATGAATATAGTCATCAATCGCTTGTTTTAACTTTCCATTTGAATCGGTACTTATATAACCTAAAATGCTTTAATCGATCCGTTATCAATACATCAGCCAACACAGAAAAAGTGGGATGCTTTTATTCAAGCATCGCACTCATAAATTATTTATTTTGCTTCCATTACTGCATAGTAATTGTTTTCATTATCCGCAAAATTAAATACCCTACCTGAAGGCATATTTACGATTTCTCCGACAGTAACGTTTTTGTTTAATAAGTTATTATATAATTTATCGAAATCTTCCGAGAAAAACATCAAAGAAGGTGTACCCAGATTCATTTCAGGTTGCATTTTAGCAATTAATTCCTTGTTGTGGAGATTAATTCTTGTCTCAGCTTCTTTAGTTGGAGCAATTTCAATCCATTTCATTCCTTGGCCGTTATCTTCTTCTGAAATTACACTAAACCCTACTTTTTCTGTCCAAAACTCTTTTGCTTCATTTTGGTTATTAACATACAACATGATTTGACCGATTTTATTAATCATTGATTTTTACACTCCCTTAAAAATGTTCTTAAATTTTACTTATCTAAGAAGGCTTTACTATTGCTTTAGAGATTGCACATGCTCATTCAAACGGTCCCAAGTTTCTGTGATGCCTTGTAGCATGCCCATATCCATAACGGTCTTAAGGGCTTCTGCAGATACATATTCTGCACGGTTTATCAGCTTAGTTTTTCCTCCCAAATCGACGAATTCCAATGTAATATCGGTCGACGGCATTGAGTCATCCGAATTACCTTCAGCATCCGAAAAGTAATCAGTATAGCTGATCTTCTCAGGCTCGATAATCTCCTTATAAACCCCTTTTCCCCACGCTTCCATACCAAAAAAGTCACCTAGGTTTTCATCCACGCACTTCATACAGTAGTGCCAAACGCCTCCCGGACGGAAATCAACGGTGCAGACTGGAATTTCCCATCCTCTAGGCCCCCACCAATGTTTCAGATGCTCTGGCTCTTTAAACATATTGAATAATAAATCTCGTGGAGCTTCGAAAACGCGCTCCAGGATAAGTACGCGATCGTTTTCTACTCTTGATACCATTGAATTGTTTGACATTGTAATTCCTCCTTGATGCTGAAATGGTTTTATGATTTTTCTTTTTTCTGCAATTCCTTCAAATATTCATCTAAATTATCGAATCTTTCTTGCATTACACTCTGGAATGACTGTATCCATGAATCCAGCGCTTGGAATGGCTCTGGCCGGAGTTTGTAGATTCGACGGTTAGCTTCAGCCTGCACTTCCACAATCCCGTTGTCGCTTAGTACTTTTAGATGCTTTGAAGTTTGAGGCTGCCTCAATCCCAGTTGGTCGGCAATCTCACCCACGGTTAGAGGACCCTGGCGCAGGAGTTCAACGATATTCATACGATTTGGTTCAGACAAAGCGCTCAACGTCGTTATGTTTACTCTTGGAATTTTCCCTGACATGTCGCTCACCTCGTAAAATGATGGTTGCCGGTAAAATATCATCTACATCAGCACAGGTTTTATGATCCTGTTAATCACAATATAACTAAAGGAGAATATTCTTGTCAAGGAATATTGAAAAGTATCTTTTTGAATAATTCATCATTTGAACCAAAATATTGTTTCTCACTCTAAGTTGTACTAGAAAGCTTCATGTGCTTGCCAATAGCTCGCATACTATTCCAATTAAAGAGTATACGAAGTACTTCAATTTCTCTATCCATGTACCACTTGTATCTACAAACCACACTAGGGTTACCTAATCAGAGCGGTAGCATCGTCACATATGACTTGATATCGACAACTAGCTATATAGTTAATGAAGTAGACTATCCATTCCTAATTATTTTTATATACAATCCTTGTTCTATTTCCTAAAATAGGAATATAGAGGGGCTATCTCTACTTTATTACTTTCTCTTTAAGGTGTAGAAATAGTAGAAGTTTTCAAGGGTTCAGGAACATGCTCAAAATTCTCTGCTGTCTAGACCCATATTCTTTACTAGAGTGTTCCAATACTTTTATATGATGGAGAGGATAAGATGGCGTTCAAAACACCGGAAGGCGAGGAACTTTTTCAGCAAGCCTATAGCAATAATTTAAAACGTTGGAATGTTTCATATGAAATATTAAATATACCGACAACATACGGAAATACGTATGTCATAGCATCTGGAGAAAAGGAACTTCCGCCAGTTATTATGCTACACGGGGCTGGAATGGGATCAACCATTTGGTATGCAAACATTAAAGCGTTGTGCAAGATTCGACGCGTTTATGCAGTTGATGCAATCGGGGATATAAACAAAAGTGAACCTCTTCGTTCCATCAGCAATCCTGAGGACATGGGGAAATGGATGACAGAAATTCTGGATTATCTTGATATTGAAAAAACAGATTTTATCGGACATTCTGCAGGTGGGTATTTAACATTGAATATCGCGACATCCATACAAAGCAGGATAAACAAGATGGTCCTCTTAGCCCCTGCTGCTTCATTTGTCCCGTTTCATAAACAATTTTTCCTTCGTCTTGCTTTTATAAACGCCATAAGACGTAAGGGATTCATCCAGCGATTTTTTTGTGATTGGTTCATCGCAAAAGGGAATACCATCGATAACGAAGTCTTTGATCAATTCATTTACGGGGTGTTGCATTACAAATGGAAGGTAAAGCCAGTCATCCCGAAAGTGATACCAAAAGAGAATCTGGAGACTATTAAAGTTCCAACCTTATTATTGATGGGTGACAAAGAGGTCATCTACAATCCTAGACGTGCTCTAAAGCAAGCAAAAGCCTGCATTCCCCATATAGAAACCATGATGTTGCCAAATACAAGTCATTGCTTATTTATAGAGGATGCTAAAAAGGTAAACGAGTCAATCATTATTTTTTTACATAAAGATCCGCCATGTGAACTCTATTTAGTAACTGGTGCTAAGGTTCAAGAAGTATAAGCAATTTAATCATTTTTGATCTTCTAAAATCGACCGCTTTTCTGGAGTAAAAAAAGCCCGATTTCTCAATTTTAATACTGAGAAATTGGGCTATTTGATATTGCTGAAGCTGCCACAATATTTGTCCTAGCTAAGCTGTTTTATTTTTTGTTATAGCATTAAATTGTTCCCGCAACGATTTGAATTGCATGTGTAATAATAACTAAAAATCCTAAAACAATGCAGCAAGTTGCTAGCGTACTCTTTTTATGATTTTTTTGCTTTACAAGACCAAAAATAATCAGACATAATCCAATCGCGATAGATACTATTGATAAAAATAAATAAAATGGTGTATCTGATGATGTTAAAGAAAAAATACTCTCTAATTGCATGTCAACTTCTCCCTTATTCAGACTCTAAAATTAAATAAAGTTTTTCACCAAAATATGTACTTTCCTGCTCATTTCACTTAGGGAGGACGCTTAACGAGGACGTTGCCTAAACCACTTCGTCCCACAAACTTCATTCCTACTATTCCTACGGAGTCACCTTCCCCGCTCGATATGCTTTTAGCAGGCAGTGCAACCACTCATTTAATTTCCCTTATATTTTCATTGTACGAATCAATTTTCTCTTTTTTCTTACTCAGTCCTTACAAATTTATAAATTTCAAAGAGATTTTCACAATATAACCTCCTTTGTAGCCAAAACCAAATTTCACCATAATGGCAACACAATTAAAATTCGTATGAATCTGACATTAGGAGCAAATGCTTTAGTTATGTCACCATTTCTAGAGTCCAATGTAGCGATTTTGGTTCTTATTTCCTCATATAAGAGAAAAAAATTTTTAATTGAATGATTAATGCATAATGAAATTATTAAAACAGACATTATAGTATTACCCTAGTTATTTTTCACCAAAATAAAAATAACTCCAACATCTTCTAGGAGGAAAAAATGAATATAAAATTACGTCTTAAAACAATGATTTTTCTTCAGTTTTTTATTTGGGGATCTTGGCTTGTGACATTTGGTTCTTATATGATTAATACGTTGCATTTTACAGGCGCACAAGTTGGAATCGTATATAGTTCTAACGGTCTTGCAGCCATTATTATGCCAAGTCTGATAGGCATTATTGCGGATCGTTGGGTAAAAGCAAATGTTTTATATGGAATATTACACTTCCTCGGTGCAATTACCCTTTTTACAGCTGCTCAAATTTCAGATCCTACCATGATGTTTTGGGTAATGCTCTTTAACTCAATCGTTTATATGCCAACACTTGCTTTATCGAATACAATTTCTTATTATTACCTGGAAAACAAAGGCTTTGATGTTGTTAAGGACTTCCCACCTATTCGTGTCTATGGGACAATTGGATTTATTCTTGCGATGTGGATTATTAGTCTTGCCAAAATTGAATTAAGTAATATTCAGCTATTTATAGCTAGCGGCTCTTCGTTGTTACTTGCACTATACACAATTTCTCTTCCTGCCTGCCCTACTTCTAATGCAATTAAGGACAAGTCGTTAGTAAGCCTTTTGGGACTAGACGCTTTTGTTCTTTTTAAAAATAAAAAAATGGCTTTGTTTTTAATTTTTTCAATGCTATTAGGTGTTGCGCTTCAAATTACCAATACATTTGGAGATCCATTTTTACACGACTTTGCATTGAACCCTGATTATAAAAATAGCTTTGCTGTTAAATATCCAGCTATTTTATTATCAGTGTCACAAATTTCAGAGGTATTCTTTATTCTGACCATTCCATTTTTTTTAAGTAAGTATGGCATTAAAAAAGTAATACTAATTAGTATGGTGGGATGGACATTACGTTTTGTTTTCTTTGGGTATGGCAGCCCGATTGGCGGAGGATTTTTACTATTGTTGTTATCAATGATTGTTTACGGCTGCGCCTTTGATTTCTTTAATATTTCGGGAGCCATTTTTATGGAAAAAGAAGTCGACCACCGCATTCGCGGTAGCGCTCAAGGTTTATTTAGTACAATGGTCAATGGCGTAGGCGCCTATTTAGGAGCTATCATTAGTGGAAAAGTAGTTGATTATTTCACAGTTGACGGAATAAGAAATTGGCAAAACATTTGGTTGGTTTTCGGGGCGTATACGCTTGTTTTGGCATTCATTTTTGCAATTACTTTTAAATATAATCATGACAGTAATGCAATGAAAAATGTAACAACGAAATAGTGATTTAATGGAGATTATACTTTCTAGTAATAGAAAGAGGCTGGGACAAAAGTGTTTCAGCCAACAAAAATACCGAACTATCCAATGAAACGCTCATGAAGTGTTTCGGAATAGTTCGGTTTTTCTATTTATCGTGTTTTGTTAATTTAGAGATTATTCGGCTTTATGAAGGAACCATTTAGTTATGTCCCAGGCTCTTTTGCTGAAGTAATACTTGTCCAAAAGAATTTAAAGGTTAAAAGGATTGACGTTTTCTCCACTCTTCAAGAGACATCTCATTAAAACTCTCAACATCATCTAGTCTCAATGGTGTAATGAATTCTAATGAATTACCATCTGGGTCCGAAAAATAGATTGCTGCATGTGCATGAGGATTATTTGATAATACTAAAGGTTGTTGTTCGGAAGTATGGCCAAATTCAGTTCGAACTTCAATGTCAATTGAGGACAACCACTCTTTTACATGCTCAAGATCTTCTTCGTCAATTTTAAACGCCAAATGTCGGATAGATGGATGGTATTTTAAGTGAACACTATCGCTCTCCCATAATCCTAACCAGCTTTCTCCTTTAACGATCCAAAAGAAAGCAACTTTTCCTTTTTGATAGGCGAGTTCTAACCCTAATTTTTTATAAAATACAATCGAGTTTTCTAAATTACTAACTGGTAAATGTGCTTCATATAAACCTTTTATCATGTCAACATTCTCCTATTTCATCATTATTTATGAAATAGTATATTAAAAGCACAACCCATTTACATCAATCATTCGTCTGAAATATCAATAATTTCTAAATAAAATTAAATTTCTTCATAGCTCCAGCTCAAATTCGATAGAACAATTCACTAGGAAGATAACTGTGTGAACAAATTAAGTATCAAGGCCTAAATGTATCAATTGCCACAACAATAAGATAGATTGTGAAAACAATCATCGCGACCGCTACCGATTCTAATCAATTTGATTTGAATATCTGATAACTCAGGGATTTCTTTGTATCGCCATCGATCAAAGAAGAAATAGCTTTCCTCCGGCTGATACAAACTCCAAATACAAAAGCCGTATATAGGTATGGATAATACGATACTTATGAATAACACCTCTTCATCCCCTTTTAAAACCTTTTCTATTTATTACGACTCTCTACAGTGCGCTTAACTAAGAATCTATGAAGAGAGTGGAACCTATAAGTTGACAGTATGTGTCCATGCTAAGGAATATCGATTATACCAAAGCCAATGTTTGATTCATACACAAAGGCCTACAATCAAGTACATTGACTGTAGGCTTCTCGTTTATTAAAATGATTCCGTTTCGTTTTTCATAACAAGCGACTTTAATGTATTGCTTAATTCCTGAATACGACTTGTTGTGTTCGTCATCATTTCTAGCATATTATTTTCGTCCTCCACCGAGTGCACAATCTCTCCTGTGGAAGTTGCATTTTGTTCGGTCATGTCATTCAGTTTTTCAATCTGTACTTGGATGGTTCCAAACTGGGTAATGGCGCTACTTAATTCATTCATCCCTCTAGTTAAATCAATATTGGCCTTCGTAAATGAATCTTTCAAAACATTGAAGAAGTTGCTCACATCTTGTAAAAGCATTTCACCTTTTTGTAATGCTTTTTCTCCGTCATCAGAGCGTTGATGAGCTTCTGTTGATTTTTCGAACAAATTTCTAGTTACATTCGTAATACTTACCGTAATAGCAGCACTTTCTTCTGCTAATTTCCGCACTTCATCTGCAACGATGGCAAATCCTTTACCATGCTCCCCTGCTCTTGCCGCTTCAATTGCAGCATTAAGAGCAAGTAGATTCGTCTGTTCTGCAATATGCTGTATGCCCTTTAATAAGCTATCTACAGTTTTCAAGCTATTCTGTAGCTCATTCACAGTTTCGGCTGTAGAACTCATCGCTTGATTCATCACGCCCATCTGCACCATCGCATCCTGCATTTTCTCCCACCCTACTAAAATCTCCTGCTGCAAATCAGTAGATTTAGAAACAGTATCCTTAGAAATAGCGAATGTTTCGGTAACAAAATACACAGATTCCTTCATCGTGCCATGAATCATTTGTAGGCTAGATGACTCCTGCTGAATACTTGCGGAAATATCCTCAGTAGCTAAAAGAATTTGTTTACTCGTTCCTGTTATACTCTGCATATTTTGTTGGAATTGTGTAACGTGCTCATCCAATTCTTGACTACTTTTTTCAATTTCATGAAACGTATTCTCTAGATGATTTAATGACGCCTTCACTTCATTTTGCTGAATGGCAGCATGCTCAATTAGTTCATTGCCCCATTTTGCGATTAAATACAATGCAATAATAACGCCATTCATGATTGCTAGAAGCGTAATGAATACTGTTAGATCATCAAATGGACCTAATAATGATTCAGACTTAGTAATATAAAGTATCAGGAAGCTGATGTTTGTTAGCACACCAAAAAATAATAGTAGTTCTTTCTTAAAATAAAGGGCAATAATGGCCACCGAACAAAGTAAAATATAATGTTTATTTAATGAGAAGCTATCGACTAAAAATAACGTAAAGACAACATTCGAAGGAATCATTCCAAAAATAAAGCCTTTAACGTATGTATTAATAGGTAAAAAATAATTACAAACTGCTAATGCCATAACGGCAAGTCCAACGAATAAGAACATAATGCCCTTTGAAAGTATCAACGGTCCACAAATTAGCACTGCCAAAATTGAAATGATAGCTAAATTAACACGATGGACTTTTCGTGTATCGTAGCGAATTTTTTTCTCCATTAATAGATCCCCCTAAAAAAATGAATGGACATTCAGTATATTTTTCTATTATTATAAAGTATAACCACTACTTTTTGTAGATAAAAATTGTATATAAGAGAATATTTCACGCTCAACAGAAACAAAGGGGGATTATTTACATGGGGAGAGTCCAACAACTTGCACCAAATTTTTATTGTATTGATACACATGATTTAAATCGGGAACAGCGTACAAGCTCTTATTTGCTTATCGATGAAAAAATTACATTAGTCGAGACTTCTGCTAGTCCTTCTATGCCATATATTGTAGAAGGTTTAGATGAGTTACATATTGATCTAGAGGATATTCAATATGTAATTGTTACGCATATCCATTTAGACCATGCTGGAGGTGCAGGCTTGTTTTTACAAAGCTGCCCAAATGCAACATTCGTTGTTCATCCACGAGGTGTATCTCATATGGTGGATCCTAGTCGCCTAATCGCAAGTGCAAAGAGTGTTTACGGGACAGAGTTTGATCGTCTATTTGATCCGATTTTACCTATCGATGCTGAACGTATTATAGAAATTGGACATGAGGAAGTACTATCTTTAGGTCAACATCAGCTAACGTTTTATCATACAGAAGGTCATGCAAAACATCATGTATCCATACTTTATTCTGCTACGAATGGATTGTTTGTTGGAGATACAACTGGTGTACGTTATCCAGAAATGGAGAGCGAATCAATTGATCTAATTATTCCCTCCACTTCACCGAATCAGTATGACCCAGATACAATGGAGCAATCTATTCAGCTTTACGAAAAATTAAATGCTACAGAATTGTATTTCGGTCATTTCGGCGCTTATAAAAACCCAGCTGAAGCTTACAGACAAGTGCGCTACTGGACACCACTATTTCTAGCTGAAGGAAAAAAAGCGTTATTGGTATCTAGTGATTTTAAAGAACAAGTACAATTTTTAGATAGTCGCTTAAAGGCACTTTTGTACAACTATTTACAGGAAAATGACATCGCAGAAAATCATCCGGTTTATCAAACAATCCCATTCGATACAATTGTTTCGTCTATGGGGATTCTGGATTACTTAGAGAAAAAGAATGCCCAAAATTAAAGCAGACTTAACTGGAGAGGAGTAATCCTCTCTGTTTTCTTTTATGTTCGTTTTTCTTCAACGGTTACGAAATGTTTGATTTCAGCAGGCAAGCAAGTGAGTTCTGATTTAAAGAACTCTGGGAATAGAAAGGCATCCTGAAGATTCGAAATAGGTAACCATTCTAAACTTTCTACAATACCATCACTTGTATAGCTTTCACTCATGACTTCGACTTCATTTGATTTCATTAAATAAAAGAATGATATTTCATGAAATTGCGTTTCTCCATATGTACCACTCTGAAGGGGAAAAAAGTTTTCATGAATAAACACTAAACGATCAACTTCAAAATGCACTTTTGTTTCTTCAAAACATTCACGGATAACGGCTTCTTCCAACGTTTCCTGTAATTTCACTCTTCCCCCAACGGAGTAGTAGTAAGAGTCACGATTATTTTTAACCATCAGCACTTTACCATCTCGGAGAATGATTGCGCCGACCCTCATATTGAACACACCATCTTTAGTTGGGAATGTGATGTCTTGCTTTTGTTTATCCATCAAAATCTCCTGCCTTTCAAATGTTAATTCTATCACTCTATATAGCCATCTTTTCTCGATATTGCACTGGACTACATTTGCGTTTATTTTGGTTTGCTTTTTACGAGCCTTAAAGATTCAAAACTAGAGCAAGCTGTCCTCTCTCCCCTGATAAACATTTGGCTAAACTTATGAAATTTCATCACATTTTACCATATAAAAATACCATGTATTACTGGGCAAGACGAATACATATACAGATGTAGTAACTTTTGAATCTTAAAGGTATTGTTTTAATCATTATAGAATATAGAAAATATAGGAAACAAAATAAATAAGAGGTGAGTTAATTGAACAATCCATTTTGTAGTAAACACTTTCAGCTAGAACAAATTGGTAAAGGTGTTTATGCAGCAATAGCTAAAGGAGGTGGCGGGGCTGTAGCAAATGCGGGTTTTGTCGATTTAGGCGATAAAGTTATCGTTTTTGATACATTTAACACCCAACAAGCATCTGAAGACTTAAGGCTAATTGCTGAAAAAATAACAAACCACACTGTTACATGGGTTGTTAACAGTCATTGGCATGGCGACCATATTCGGGGCAACCAAACATTTAAAGAAGCTATTATTATTTCAAGCCATATTACATACTCAAAAATAAGAGACGTTCACCCCTCAAGATTTAGTAAACAGAAAAATGATATTCAAGGCTTAAAAGACTATATTCAATCCTTAAAAGAACAGCTACATCAAACTAACGATCCCACAATACAATACCAAATAAATTCTCTAAATGAATTAAAAGAATCATTACCAACTTTGGAATTAGTCTTACCGAACCAAATGTTTAACAATGAAATGACCTTTCAAGGAACGGAACGCAGTGCAAAGCTCTTTACGTTAGGAGGAGGCCATTCCTATTGTGATGCAATGCTTTATATTCCTGACGAGAAAGTAATATTTATGGGTGATTTATTATTTGTGAATTGTCACCCAACATTTTTTGAAGAGTCTGACCTTGTGAAATGGAGCAATATTTTAAAAAAAGTTGGACGACTAGAAATTGACGTAGCTGTACCCGGACACGGTCCAACAGGTACAAAAGAAGATATCTCAAAAATTATAAATTACATTTCAGAATTAACTTTCATTGCAGAAAAGAGCAATCAAAACGAGGTTCCAGAAATACCTGAAATCTTTAAAGATTGGAGTTCACCGGAGATTTACCAGCAAAATATAGAACGACTAAGGGAATTGGCAAATCCTTAAAATTTAAGCTGTTGTTGATATAAATTAAAGAGAGGGCTTATTAATTTGACCCTCTCTTTCATCCATTTAAATGATCCAAGACATATTGAAAATCCTACTCCATCCCTTTCAATCAGAATAAAAAGTAGGGATTACTGATAAAACAAATTTAACCAATTACTCGAATTGTTGATTCTGAGGAATCTGTGCATTGGGACATCGTTTTTTTAATTCTAAAATAAACTTCATTTTATCTTCTGGTAAAATTTTTATACTACCGTGAGCTGCTGTTTTATAAAATATTTCCAGACCCTTATCAGATGATGAAATTAGATAACCAGTATACTTCTCTGTCGTTGGCAAAACCCTTGTTATACTTTGATACGGAATCTTACTTTTGAATGGGCCACCTTTAACTAATAGATAATTTTCACAGAAAATAAACCGAATAGAATTTGCGTACCACCAAAAATAAACTACTGAAACAATAAAGGACGTTGACATAATAATAACAGTTGATAAAGATGTGATGAACACCAACAGTGATATAGCCCCAAAGATCCAAACCAATAAAAACATAGTTATTCCTAAAATAATATCTGTTTTTGCATGATAAACCATAAGAGTTATCCCACCTTTCTTATTAATTTTCGCTAAATAATCCCCAATTTAACGAACAGAAATAATAAGTAGATCAAGTCAACCTTATAAGTAATTTAACATTAATTTTTGATCAAATAAAACTAAAAACTATTCAGAGACATAGATTACAAAAAGAAATAATAAGTTTGTTAAAAAGCACCGACACTAAAATCGACGCTTTTTACTTTTATCGAAGTTTTGCTCCTATCAGCCTGTTCATACAAAGTAAGCACATCATTGCTCTTTTAAACGCTCTAAAGCTGATTGAAAATCCTGTCTCTCCCCTACCTGACGGAAATCTTTAAATGGGTTGCTCACATTTTTCATTCGCTCTAGTACAGCGGGAATAGTAAAGAGGTCTGGTGTTAAATGCTCATTGACTTCCTCCCAGTGTAATGGCGTTGCCACTAAGCCCTTTTCGTTGCCACGAGTTGAATATGGAGCAATAATCGTCTTGCCTTCTGCATGCTGCACATAATCTAAATATAATTTTTGATGTCTATTCTTCTTTAAACGCTCAATTGTATACAATTCCGGTTTTTGCTCACATAAAAAACGACAGACAAATTCAGTAAATACTCGCACCTCTTCATAAGTAAAGGCATTTTCAGGTAACGGTATATAAAGCTGTATTCCCTTACCTCCCGACGTTTTAACAAAAGATTGTAGCTTAAAATAATCGATAATTTCTTTTAAATCCAGTGCTCCGGTAACAGCAAGTGGAAATTGCTCAACAGAAGGAGGATCTAGATCGAAAACAATCTCAGTCGGACGCTCTGTTTGTAACGTTTGGAATGGAATATGCAGCTCTAGTGCAAGCTGATTGCCTAGCCACAATAAAGTTTCAAGATTGTTACATACTAGATAATGAATATCGTCCATCCATCCAGTTGCAACAAACGCAGGTATGTTCTCTGGACTACTTTTTTGATAAAAGCTTTCACCTGGGACTCCATGAGGAAATCGAATTAACGTAAGTGGTCGATCTCGCAAAAAAGGTAATAAATACGGAGAGATCATTTGCAAATAGTGTAAATAACCATCCTTCGTAATACCGATTTCAGGCCAAACAGGCTTATCAGGGTGCGTAATCTGAACAGTATCTGGGATAGGAAAAAGTTGTCGCTGCATATGCTGCCAATGACAATCCTCTGGCAACATCTCCAGTCGAAATGCATGGAAACGAGGTTCTCGACATTTGCTTCCATCGAAATCAATACAGGCGATATCAAGACAAATGGATGGCTCCATCTCCCAAGTTTCATTATTCCTCTGTCCATTTGCTTGAAAAAAAGCAATGAGTGTTTTCCGCTCTTCCTCTGACATTCCATGTTTAAAAATAACTACTTCAACTAGCTCCCCCTGTTTACAAATACTGCCATGAAAATAACCATTTCCATGATCATATTTCGTCACTATGACCGTGACATATCTCCAATTCTTTATTTTCAACCAATGTGTCGAGCGTTTATCGCCAATCCATTTACTTGTTATCTTCTTTGCAACCATTCCCTCTCCATCGTAAACCTTAATAGCCTGCCAAAGAGGCTCACTATGCTCCACACTGCTAATCGCTTGCAAAGGACATGGATCCTCATAACTGACGGTCACAGGGAGCTTTAAAGTCGAAAAAAGCTTAGAAAGTTGCTGTTTGCGTGTTTTTAAATATTTATTTGTCAGCGACTCCCCTTTATAGCTCAGTAAATCAAAAGCAATATAATGACAAGGAAAGGCTTTTGCGTGAGTAGCAATAACTTCTTTGTTTTGCATGCGCCCTCTTTTTTGGACAAGCGAAAAATCGCTTTTAAAGTTATTCGTTAAACAAACTAATTCACCATCAAATGTTAATGGTAAAAACTTTTTAATTTTAGTAAATAAGCTCTTACAAAAATCAAGTATCTCTGGAAACAAGTGAGTTAAGTTATTGCCATTTCTGCTTATTAACATCGGCTGTTCGTCCCATACTAACATACATCTAAATCCATCATATTTTGTTTCGTATATCCATTCCTCACCAATAGGCGTTTCGAGCACTTCCGTTAATAGCATTGGTTTCATTTGAATTCCTACTTTGCTTTTTACCTTCAGTTTTTGACGATTTCACTTTACGATACATAAAAATAAGCAAAATATATCATAGTAAGAAAAACGAGGTGATACAAATGCATACAGTTTGGAAAGGCAGTATCTCATTTGGTCTTGTCAATATACCGGTAAAACTTCATGCCGCAACAGAAAATAAAGATATTAAATTGCGACAGCTCCATAAAGAATGTCATACACCTATTAGCTATAAAAAAGTTTGTGAAGGCTGTAACCAAGAAGTAAAAGATGAGGATATTGTCAAGGCTTATGAATATGCCAAAAATAAGTTTGTCGTATTAGATCAAGAAGAATTAGAGAACTTGCGTAAGGAAAATGAAGATAAGGCCGTTGAAATCATTGATTTTGTGAAATTAACTGAAATCGATCCTATTTATTTTGAACGCACTTATTTTTTATCCCCTGATTCGACTGGCGGAAAGGCTTACTCCCTGTTACGTCAAACGTTAGAGCAATCTGGAAAAATAGGCGTTGCTAAAATTATTATCCGTTCCAAAGAGCAATTAGCGATTGTCCGCGTTTATCAAAATGCTTTAGTGATGGAAACGATTCATTACCCAGATGAAGTAAGAAGTGTTGGTGATGTTCCAAATATTCCAAGCGAACAAAACATTGTTCCAAAAGAGCTAGAAACTGCATTGATGCTAGTCGATCAATTAACAACCGAATTTAATCCTGAAAAATATACAGACGATTATCGCAATGCTTTAATGGAGCTTATAGAGGAGAAAAAAGCTACGAATACAATTTCAGCTAGCGATAAACGGCCAGTACCTGATAATGTCACGGACTTAATGACAGCACTTCAAGCTTCCTTAGAAAAAACGAAAAAGCCTGCAACACGAAAACGAGCAACGAAAACAAAGAAAAATGCTTAATAAATACAAGTAAGAAGCGTATCCATTGGTTTTGGATACGCTTTTTAAAATAATTCTCTTTTATTTGTTATAACTAATAGCTTGTCACTATACATTCCATATTTGTGATAAAAATTAAGTTTGCCAATCTCCTCAAAATGCCGGTTCCATTTAAACATTTTAATAAATATCGCAAAAGATGGTGTGTAATTGGACTTTTCCAAACCAAGTTTTTGTAATGTAAATCTCTTTATTATTCGAAAGGTTCGTATGAAATAATGTGTATCTAAGAAAATAATTAAGTCAGCATTCGAAAAACTTTGCGCTACCCAGTCTTCATTATGAACACCCTCAATAATCCATGCATTCGTAAGAATAATATTATTCAAATAATCTACTTTTTGTGGATCGGTTCTTCTAATATCACCAGAATTTTGTCTTATCCAAACAACATTATCTAGTTCATAATAAGGAATATTTAATGTCGCGGATAATTCTTTCGCTAAAGTTGTTTTCCCACTTCCAACAGAGCCTATGATATGTATTCTTCGAGGAAATTTATTACTCAAATGAACCCTCCTATTCATCTTTATAGATTTAATATTACGGATCATTACTCAAATTTTAAAGAACATTTGTTAAAAGAGCCATTAAAGTTGATTAGAGTGAAGGCTGAGGACTCCTAGGGGATCAGTAAGGCTAAAAACATCACACGTTCTGTGATAACGCCTTCGTGTCCAACATCCATTTGGCCGAAGCGGCTCATCGGATGACCCCAGGAAAGCTCCCAGCCGGAATGGAAATCAACCCAACGCGTCACTTTAGGTTCATCAGATGGTATTCACTTCCAAGGGTCGATATATATAGATACAAACTTTGTTACAAGAGAATCTATTTATATTTCCAAATTAGTTGAATTTAATATTCGATTTATTTAGAATAAAAGAAATACATAATGAGGAGGTTTTTTATGAAACATCTTTATACCCCACAGCCAATTGAAACCATTTCCTTACAAGTAGAATCCTCACCTGTTTGGGAAGTGATTCTTGGTATTGCAGGATACACACATGCACAACTTCGACATACATTCGATTATGATGAAAAGTGGACATCAGAGCAAGATTCAATGCCTTCATCATTATTAAAGCATTTGAAGGTGATTGAGGAGACCAATTTATGGTATGGGTTGATTATGCTTCAAGACAAACTATCTGCATCGTCTGTTCAAGATTTTTCGAATCAGCTTTCAAAAATTCCAATCGATTGTTTTTATGACATACTTTTGCCTTACAAAGATCGGAATACAGAGTCGATAAGAAAAGCGACAGCCACAGAACATCATCAAGGTGAATTGTTTGAGAAGTATGCTACATATTTTGAAGACCACGATTATTTAGGTGGATATGTGCGTAATCTTAGTCACTATTCACAACAAGAAATTTGCGACCTATTCAACAATACATTGGATGAGTGGTATAAGTGGGTAAGCCAACAAGAAGAATGGGAAAAATGGACTCAGGCACTTGCTTTCGAGCAGAGGCAATACAGATTATTGGATATTACAAATCCTACTGAGGAAATCGAACGAATTACGGGTGGAATCAAATATTTCCCTGAACCTTCTGTCTGGAATGTCAAATTAATTCCGCATGTATCTTACCGTCCGTGGGTCTTAGAAAAACGCACACCTGATACTAAACTTTTCTTTTATCCTTTGAAGGAAGAATATTTGTTGGAGCCAGGTGTTCCATCGAATGAATTAATCCGTGGTCACAAGGCGTTAGGCGATGAACTTCGATTGAAATTGCTTTATCAGCTTCTAAAGGGACCTTTATCACTGCAAGAGATGAGTGTGCAGTTTAATACTTCTAAAACAACACTGCATCACCAACTATCTATATTAAAAGCAGCAAAGTTTATTCGCGTTGATAAAGGCATCTATTCGGCAAACCTAACGCAGATTAACACTTTTTCTGGACAGCTCACTCAGTACCTTGGAGTTCATATATGAAGAAGTTCTCTAAGTCATTTAAAGCACTTTGGATAGGTGAAGTCATATCAGAATTTGGTGGAGCAGCTGGGGGAATCATTAATGGATTGTTACTGTATGAATTGACAGGATCAAAGGAATGGATGGGTGTACTCTGGCTTGTTTATTTTATCCCTTCTTTAATTTTGCAAGGTATCAGTGCACCGCTCCTAAACCATGTTGTGAAGGAAAAAGTGCTTCGAAACATACAGCTGATTCGTGCTGGAGCCTACATTCTACCACTAGTTGGTTATTTATTTGGTTCAGACGTGGGAACTATTTTAGGATTAGTCGCTTTGCAGTGTTTATTAGGTTTGATGCAACCGATTTACGCAAGTCTATCTTTTTCACTTTTACCTGACCTTTGTAAAGAGAATGAACTTATTGAAGCAAATGCATTACTAGATGGAACTATTCGACTTATGAGTTTTATCGCTCCTGGGGCAACTTCATTATTTCTGATGGTCAGTCCTATACATTACATATATGGATTTTCATCTGTTATGTTCCTTGCTAGCTTTCTCGCACTTTCACGTATCCCTCAATCAAGTACGAAGAAAGTGGCAACTTGGACAAAGAAATTTTGGTTGGCAGAAATGAAGGAAGGCTATCGAACATTCTTTAAATATCCGCAACTTTTGCGACTCACCATTCTTTCTTCTACGGTACAATTTGCGGTTGGAGCAACGATGGTTTTAAGTATTCCTTTCATACGTGGAGACCTTAATGGTCACTCGTGGGAATATGCAATCTTTTCTGGGTCTTTCCCAGTCGGTTATGCCGTAGGTACGGTACTACTTACGAAATTACCGAAAACCTATCAAACGATGTATCTCGGTTTAATCGGAGGAGGCCTTTCATTCGTACTCTTGTTTTTTGTAAATTCAATTCCTATTGCATGGATGTGTGAATTGTTTGGGGGAATGATATTTCCTTTATTCAATGCCCAAAGTACAGCAATTTTTCAGCGTGAGGCTCCTAGAGATCGTTTAACCCAACTAAGTGCAGTTCGATTACTATTCCTTCGAGTTACCATGCCTTTAGGGATATTGTTTGCTTCCTCAACATTTTTAGATTTAAGTACGCGTCAAATATATGCGATTGTTGGTATGGTGATTGTTTTACCTGGATTATTTCACTTCTTTGCTTCATTTTCTCAATCTGATAATGATTTACTCGCAAATAAAAAACAAAAAACAAGTTAACGAAAAAGCGTATGTTCAAAATCTGTAACATACGCTTTTTTTTGAAAATATAATCTGTTTAACTCTATCAGACTGTCAAAGGCTCCTTCATTAGGTGATTTTAGCCCATTGAATTGTTATATTTATTCCCCTAAAGTATGAAAAATCGTCTTTCTTCATTTCGAGTTAAACACTTGAAATATACGCAATTTATCGATCAAAGTGATACGGGAACGGAAATCAACCCCAGGTTCATGGTATAATCTAATTAATCATTTAGCCTCTTTCTTCACCTTATAATGCATTTGCACCATTTGTCCATAGCGTTGTGTATTGACTAACTTCAAATCTTGATATGGATTTTCACCCTTAAACAATGGAATTCCAGAGCCTAATAGGTGCGGTGTAACTGTAATAATTAATTCATCTATTAACTTCTCTTTCATATAGGTATCGAGAATTCCTGCCCCGCCAACCATCCAAATTTTCGAGCCTTCCTGTTCCCTTAATTTTTTCGTAAACGCTACAACATCTTCATTTACAAACTCAACATGTTCGTTTTTTCCATTTTGTGACGTTGTGAATACATAACATTTCTTATCGGGATATGGAAAAGACTCAATATGGTCTACAACCCAATCATACGTTCTTTTACCCATAATAATGGTATCAATGGATTGATACATGTCGGAATAGCCAGCATCCCCTTCCCCTTCTGTTTCTTCTAGCCATTGTAAATCATCATTCTCTTTCGCAATAAATCCATCCAAACTAGTCGCAATATATAAAATGATTTCTCGTGACATAACGTCATCTCCTTTTCTCTTTTGTAAAACTCATGAACAATATCTATAATATACATAAAACGTGACAACTACTGTCATGATTAAAAGAAAAGGTGAGAAAATGTCAAAAGCAAAACGTTTATTAGATATCCTTCTGTTTGTTAGTGCAAAAAAGAAATTTACTGCACAGGAAGTTGCTGATGAATTCAATATTTCGATTCGCACAGTTCATCGATATATTTTAGATTTAAGTGATATGGGCTTGCCTATTTACGCTGAACAAGGACGAAACGGTGGCTATTCTGTCCTAACGAGCCGACTTCTTCCCCCTATTTTATTTACAGAAGATGAGGCGGTTTCGATTTTCTTTGCGTTCCAATCACTGCATTATTACCGTGATTTACCTTTTAATACGGAAATGAAGTCCGCTTCTCATAAGCTTTATAGCTCACTTCAGGAGGAGGAGAAGCGGAAAGTGGATAAACTTCAATCCTATATCGCGTTTTGGAATCCTAAACGAGCGATTGAAACACCTTTATTGAAAGCTGTTTTAGAGGTAGCTATTGAAAACAAAAATCTACATATTCAATATGAATCCAAATCAGGTACAACAACGAAATATATTCACCCTATTGGTGTTTATGCTCATGATGGATTATGGTATATGCCAGCTTTCGATCTCACTAAACAAAAAATATTATTGTTTCGTGTAGATCGTATTCTTTCTATCGTAGAAAGCGAAGAAAACAAAGAGGAATTTATAAATTTGGAAGAGTGGTTTGGCAACACCTATGAGATTAAACAACCCATTCGTTTACATGTACTATTATCAAGGGAAGGTGTACGACAATGCAGAAGTGAACCAAGCCTTCAAGACTTAGTCGTCATAAAAGAAGATGGCACAGGTTATATTGATTCCATTGTAGACAAAGGTGAACTACATTTTATTAGCCCCCTCTTCTATCGACTTGGTATGCATGCTCAAATTGTAGAACCGAATGAATTAATCAATATTTTACGACAGCAGGCAAAAGATATTTTATCTATGTATCCAGAAAATGAATAATGTTATATGACGATTTTGTAAGATTGGCGTAACATTCATCGTTACTACTTTATGGACAATTTTCTTATACTTTGTAAGGGAGGAGGAGATAACATGCAACCAATTGAATTAAACAAACGAATTGATACACTAGATTATTTAAGAGGATTTGCTTTATTAGGAATTATTTTAGTAAATATTCCGGCATTATTATGGATAAATACACCGGACACATCTATAGATATTGCATACAATAGATTTTTAATATTATTTGTGGAAGGTAAGTTTTTCTCGATTTTTTCATTTTTATTCGGTGTAGGCTTTTATATTTTTATTTCCCGTGCAATGGCTAAAAATAATAACGCCTATCTTTTATTTATTAGAAGAATGATTATTTTATTGTTAATCGGGCTTGTACATTTTTATTTCCAACCTGGAGAAGCATTAACCGTCTATGCAATTTTCGGGCTAATTGCTTTACCATTTTACAAAGTCCGAAAAGAAATAAACGTTACTATAGGACTTATACTATTAGCGGTAACTGCTTATTATGGCATCAAAATTGCTATGCCGTTTCCACTTATTTTACTAGGATTAGCTGCTGGGCAGTATCGAATTTTCGAAAAGATCCATGACAATCGTAAAAACATATTTATCTTTACAGTGATAATGTTCTTTTTTAGCATAGTGGGCTTGCTGTATCAATGGCATTATGTCCCAGAGGCAATGGCGAACGTTAACAATATGACAAAAGATGAATTTACAGAACATGTGACAAACATTGAAAAATTTTCATTAATCGGGCTTCAATTTAGCCCATTTGTATCTGCATTTTATGTAGGTTTATTAATGTTATTACTCAAACATCCTTTATGCCAGGCCTTGCTTTCACCATTAAAAGACTATGGCCGAATGGCATTAACAAATTATTTAGGGCAAACAGCGCTAATCTTACTAATTGGCAATGCCTTTGACCTTATTGGCAATATTCGTTTTATCCAATCTCTTTGGATTTGCATAGGCATTTACATTTTCCAATTACTGTTTAGCAAGATTTGGCTGCAATTCTTTAAATTTGGACCATTTGAATGGTTGTGGCGCATGGGTACTTATTGGACTATACCTTCATTGCTTAAAGCTTCTACTAATTCTAAGGAACGTTCCTAACCCAAAAAACTTTAAAATGACAAATACCTAACAAAAAGCTTTTTTCCTTCATAAAATAGTAGTGTACTCAATTCGCTTCCAGCTTGCTCATACCTTGAGCAAGAAACACACCCCCATCATTAAATCTTTATTTTTTGGTCACTTTCCGCTTAGGAAAAGTGACCATTTTTCTCTTATCATATACCCTAAAATTTACTTTATAAAAAAAACGACAAGATCATTTAAGATTTTGTCGGTTACTCTCTTATTTAGCAGCCCAAATATCTATTTCCAATTTAATATCATGGAGTCCTAAAGCAGTAATATAAGCTATCGTCATAGAAGGATAAGGATTTCCAAACATCGTTTCCCATTGTTGATCGAAGTCATCCCAATCTATTTCTTCAGTTGCCCAAATATTAGCTTTCACCACATTGTCTGCGTTAAGTCCCTCTGCCTCCAATATTAATTGGATATTTTTTAAAGTATTCTTAACCTGCTCTGTAAGTGATGATGGCATTTCCCCGTTTACCCCAACTCCAATTTGTCCAGATAATGCGTATATTGTTGCATCCTTTGGAAGTATTGTAAGATGGCTATAATTGCCAACAGGGCTAGGTACTTGGATTGGATTTTTACGTGTTATTTTATTGTTCATGGTTAATCTCCTCTAGGTTTTTATTTATTTTTCTAAAAAAGGGCAGACTCGTCCCTATAAACTTAATTTTAGAAAAAAACAGCAGTTGAGAACCCAATACCCCTACTTAAAAAACGTAATGATCTTTTTTTCATTTGGATTCTCCCCTTTCACCTAAAGTTATTTTCGTATTACCATGTTTTTCATAAAATAATCAAATCTCTACATTTTTATTTCTTTTTCCTTTTTTGGTTAATATCTTCACTAATCCCAATAAACAATAAATCACACCTGACACTATAACACTATAAAATAGCACAGTGATTGAGGTTGGACCCCATACTTTAATAAACTCCCAATTTGATTCCTCTGGTAATAGTTTCGGGAACATAATGATAAGTGCAAAAATTATTGCAACACTTAAAGAATGAACGATTAATAAAAAAGTTCTTTTTATATTTAAAGATACTCTAATTCGTTGTTTTTTAACAATTTCCCTTAAGGTTGTAAGCAATAGAATACTTAAAAACATCCCCAAGCCTACAACAATAACACATATAAGTGAAATAATTTTATCCAAATTCTGAAAGATGTCAGAATGAATAGTATTTACCGTTTTCCCTTCCCACAAATCTATCACACCTCGCCCTATCGCAGTTGTATAGCTCGAGTTCATATTGGATAATACGGCTACTCCTAATTGTTCATCGGGATGCATGATGAAATAAGATGAGAATGTTGGATTTTCACCAGCATGGGATATATATTGTTCTTCTTTCCCCATAACTCCCCATCCACTTGCATAATATGTGTCCTTATCGAAAGGCTCTACAGATTGATCTGGGATATGCGATTCTTGAATAATTTTATGATCAATCGAATCAATTTGGCTAGTTCCTAACTGTAGCTTTAACCATTTTGCTATATCGCTTGTGTTACTTATTACATAACCCGCAGGTACATTTCCACGGTAGATCGGTGGAGTATATTCCTGCCCTCTCATCAGTCCTATTTTATATCCCGTGGCCATCTCATTAGATTTAACTTGATGAATCCCAACAAATGTATCATTCATAGAGAGTGGCTTTAATATTTGCTGTTTGATATACGTATCAAAGGGTTGTTTTGAAACCTTTTCAATAACGAGTCCCAAAACATCATAATTGACTGTTGCGTATTCAAATGAGCTACCTGGTTGTCTATTTAATGGCTGATCAAGCAATTTTTTCACAGTTAACTCAAGAGCATTCGGTTCGTTACTTTTTGGGATATTAGATATTGTGTTAGTAGCTATTCCACTTGTATGATACAGTAATTGATTAATAGTAATTGACTGAGGCTTCCCATTATATTTTAACTTTAACCATGGGATATACTTTTGGACATCATCAGAACGTTTTAGTAAGCCTTCCCGCTCCAATTTTAGAATGGCTAGTCCCGTGAATGCTTTCGATGTAGATCCTAGTTCAAATAATGTATTAGAGGTAACAGGTGTTTTTGACTGAACATCAGCGTATCCAAAGCCTTTTTCATAAACCGTTTTCCCCTTTTCTACAATTACTAACGATATTCCTGGAATTTTACTAATCTCCTTTTGCTCTTTAACAAATTGTTCAATCTTTTGAATTTTTTCATTTGAGTCTGCATGTACGATTGTTGGCGTTAAACTATAAAAGGCAACAATCATAGCAATTAGAAGCGTATAGATTTTTAATGATGGCTTCATTTTCATTTCTCCTTTAAGCTGGTACAAGGTTATTAAGTTCCTTAATTTAACTATAACAAGGAATTAATACCACAACCATCGTTTTACATTAATAAAAACAGCTCAATATGACAGTTTTGTAACTTAGAATCTTAATAAACACAAAAAGACCAGATTCCCATTCTAAAAAGAGAACTGATCTTTGTTAAAGATAGCAAATTAAATTTCTGCCCTAAAAGCTTTCCCCAGTTGATGTCCAAGTCCAAAATAATGGCGGAAATTATAAATAAGTGGGCTCCATTTATTTGGATCAATATAATTTTCTTCAACTATAATTTCCTTATGAGCATGTACATGTATTACTTGTGTCTCAACAATGGCAAAAAAGGGAGCATATTCAGGGATTCGAATATGTTTTACTCTTGCCTCAAGTTGAATTGGACACTCTGCAATTCTTGTAGGCTTTACTGATTTAGACTCGGTTGGCGTTAAATTACTAATTTCATATTTTTCTTTTTCAAATGTAAATCCATTTGCTCTCTTATATTCAGGGACGGGGCTTTTTCCTGTAAAAGGAGCTAACTTTTCTACATTCTCCCATAATGAAGGACCTGGGACATTGATTACACATTCAGGATGTCGTTCTAAATTTTCAATAGCCTTTCCCCCAAGCCCAATCCCTAATATAATACAATCCCCTAACGCCCATGATGATGAAAGTGGACTAATATTTACTGTGCCATCTTCATTTTGCGTAGTTAATAAAATCACAGGTGTCCCGTAGTATAGAATTTTTGGATTAATCATTTCTGTGTTAGCAATTTGAGTCATTTAGTCTCCTCCTATCCGTACTTTCAATTTTTATAGTACAAGATAAATATTTCAATTTTCATCGAAATATGGATTGCATTTCATTTTTCTTTATAGATGTACTTTGTCACGGAGAAAAAGACAATGTTCGGCCAATATGAACTAAGTTTTTGATGCAATAAAAAATGACCAGGCTCAAAAACGAGTTGAGTATCTGGTCATTGCCTATTAACGCACCTTATGGGAGTATATTTATGAAAAATCTATACTTTTTCTAATTAATTGGAACATTTTTTATAAATGTTGAAAACTTCTCATCAAATTTAGTTGGTGAAAACTTAATTAATTCGTATTCAGCAATTTTATTTATATGAAAAGGATCTTCTTCTATGATTCCTTTTACAGTGTCTTCTTCATGACAATTTACTAGAATAACACCACCGACTCTAGGCTCGCGACGTCCAGAAAAGATAAAATGGCCTTCTTTATAATGTTTATCTAAAAAGTCAATGTGCTGTTGCATAAAAGCATCTACTACACTTAATGGTTGTACATATTTTACAAGAACAATGAACATTATTATAACTCCCTTTGTTAACGTTTATCTTCGATTTTTAATAACAACCTCAGTTACAGCTAACGCTTTTCTTGGTTTAATATTATTCATAATAATATCCGCAATGTCATTAGGATCCATTAATGTCTTAGTTTTTTCCTCAGTAAATATCCCGTCCCAAAATTCTGTGCTCATACCACCCATGTATACAGCACATACATTAATAGATGTATCGCTTAATTCTAGTGCTAGACTCTCTGTAAATCCTCGTACACCAAATTTACTAGCACAATAAACAGACTCCGTTACTTTTCCTTCTAGACCAGCTGTAGAAACGATATTGACGATTGTTCCTTCATTTCGTTCTTTCATACCGTTTAGCACTTCTTGTGTGCAAAAAATGGTTCCCTTTAGGTTAATGTCAATCATTTGATGAACTGAATCCTCATTCAAGTTTTCAGCATTCTCAAAATAGCCGACACCTGCATTATTAATTAATAACTGAATTGATCCAAAATCCTCGTGTATAGAATGAATTACTTGAGCGACCATTTGTTTCGAAGTAACATCAACCTCGTAAATAGAATAGCCATTGGTTAAAGTTTTAGCCGTATTCTCAAGCTTTGATTTCGTTCGACCGAGTAAACAAATGTGATTGCCTAAAGACGAATATTTTTTAGCAAGTGCTGCACCTAAACCACTGCCAGCCCCTGTTATAACAACGATATTTTTGCTCATACTGATCATCCTCTCTCTCAGCTAATTATACCAGAATAGGAACTCTTATCAATAAGAGGATCGTTGGGTATCATCACTCCTGCCCAATTTAATAAAGCATCGAGAAGTGTTGCGCGTATTGTTATCGATTTCAGTCACTCTTATAACTCGCAATAACTTAGACCTAAACTAAGAGGTCTATTTCAAGTGAAATTAACATATTGAGGTTTCACCATTTATTATTTTGCCGTTTTCGTCATTAATATAGTCCGTTCCGTTCTCACAGTTTTCTTTATTTTCCCATTTAACAATATACTCGTTTCCTTTATGACTAACTGACTTAATTTCAACTTTACCAATGTTTTTTGCGTGGCTTTTTAACACAACTGATTTTGCCTGTTCTTCAGAAATTTTTGGTATCGAATTATGATTACATCCGCTCATTATCAAAATCAAGGATATACACAATATTGTAACTATCTTCCTCAAAATATTTTCACCTCCATATTTCCTTAGACGCGAAGTTATTCTTGAAGTTTCAAATATATCCATAATACACCATCATTAAAATAGTAGAGAGAATATAGGAGATACTCCGAAAGGTTGAATGTAATAGTTCAATCGCTTGCTAAAGCAGAAATATTTTAAATAGTTCTATTAATCAATTTCTACATTTTTATAGAAAATTGATTAAAGCGTTTAGAGCATTTGTGTTATCTGCAGATTATAAATCTTTTACTTTGAAGGAGGTGAATATTAATTGCCTTTAAATACTGGTCCAATTGAAAATACAGGAAATCACCAGCTAATGCAGCTAGCGTTCATGTCAAAATTCTCAATCTAACTGGAGGTTTACTAACTGGAGTAGTAAGAGTTTTTAGACTTAACGGTTCAAGACAATTACTATCCCAACTGCATTTAGCGCAAATGCCAATGCCTCTAATTTTGTAACTCCAAGTAGGAAATTCGGCTCAATATGAAGTTGAAATCGTTCCTAATCAAACTGGCGGATTATATAGTGTATACGGAAGAACAGCTTCAGGAGTTCTTATTACTGCACAAAGGTTTGTGAATTCAGAATTAACAGAGATTCTTTAATAGTAGGAACAAATCTTTACTTACATTTCTTCATTTAAAGTATTTAAAGGAAAATCAACTGGGGTACATTTGAGATTAAACTTCTCCTTTGTATCCCCATTTACACAATGCTGAATAATTAAGTAACAAGTTGAGGATCTTAATTCAATTTCTTTGTTCTCTCCTGATCAAGACACTTCTCAATTTAATAATTCCCCCCGCTCTATTCACTTTTCACAAAAAGAATTGAAGATGATACCTAATAAAAGCTCAATACTCCCTAATAAGTAGTATATATTTCTTTCAAAAACCGTTGACAACACACAGGAACAAAGAATTATACTGTTTTTTGTTCATTTCGACGCATATAAGTTCCAATTCATTCATACTTCCATGTCAATCAACACTTTTATGTTATTTTCTGGGTATTACAAACATATACTATTATATTTATTAATAAAACGACATAATTTCTTCGAATACAGAATATAATTCTGGAGGGTGTTAAATGAATACAATTAAATCTTTAATTTTCCCCCAAGACTTGAATAAATTAAACAAAACTCAACTCAAAGAGATTTGTAATAAAATGACTTTAGAATCTACCGGCAATGTAAATGAATTAGCAAGTAGAGTGTGGGACGCTTTTGAGCATATAGATGGCGAAGTACTTAAAATGATCAGCAATAATATTTTCTCTGGAGCAGTTTCTTTAGCTTGGTACCAGGCGACAAATAGTACTGGTTTAATAGGATTTAAACAGAGTATTATTGGTACAATGCCATTTAACCCGTTCGAAACAGTAGTTACTCCAATTAGCGAAAGTGTCCCTATTGATCCTACAATTATTGCTGCTGCTGAAATTGAAGGTTCTCAAGCTTATTATTTAAGATTTATTCATAGAACTGGTGTTAATGTTGATTACTTTTTAACTAATCGAAGGGAATACATTAAGCACGAAATTACAACAGTTTATATTGATGAAGACATGGGAATAATTGAAGTACGAGCAAGTTCAGCTGTTGCCAAAAAAATTATTGCTTGGTTAACTAAAATTGTCGATGAAAAATATGAATTCAAACAGTATGATTTGTTAGAGAAATATGGTGGTACACTTGAGTCTTTAGCTGATACCCTTCAAGGAAGGCTTATTGATGCTACAGGTAGACCATCAGGATCAGTCAATACATTTGAAGAAACACAGGGTCAATCAATTGTGAGTATACTTTCTGCAATTGACGAATACTATACTAATGGTGAATTATCAGTTCTAGAGCAAAATTTAAATAGCGAAGATATTACAGGCATTTTAGAAACAACACCTTTTACTTTGTTACTGTTAAGTGGTCTTGAAACAATAGGATTAGGTAGTATTAGAGAACTACGAGGTTTACCATTATACAATTATTTAGAACCTTATCTATCCAAACAAAAAGGGTCCATATTATTTGAACATAGTGTTGATGGTGTGAAACAAGAATATTCTATTCGAATCGGCGTAAATACAAAGACATTTAAGTTCAATGTATTTGCGTCTGAGCCTGTATTGGATTATATTAGAGAAAAATTGATTTACCAAATTTATTCTGCGAGGTAAAAGTATTGAGCAATTTAAAGCCATGGGAAATTTCTCAAAAAATAGATAATGCACTTGAGGCAATTGCTATTAGTAAAATAGGAAAATTTTACCATAGTTATATTGCAAAAATAACTAACTTACCTCTTGGAGTAGTTATTGATACATTATCGGAATTAGAAAAAAAAGAAGCGCTCGTTATAAAATTAGAATTTCACTGCGAGGAATGTAGTAGAAGTATTTTAACTGCTAATAAATCTGAACTCGAAAATATTGATTCCATTCCCTGCAAGTATTGTGGTACGGAAAATTGTTTTGATCCTTTAAACGCTATTCCAATAATCGAATTAAGTGATGATTTCAGACAAAGTTTTTCAAAAAAAAAATTAATAACAAAAAAGAAAATGTCGGGTTAAGGTATCAAAATAAACCTGAGAGTTTAAGAGAAATTATCGATATTTTAGCCAAAGAAAATTCTGATCAATTATTAGATAAAGTATCAAAGCTTGGGAAAGTTACTATTATCTTAGGAGATGGTTATATGGGTGATTCTAGTAAATATGGTGGTTTAACTTTTGGAGAAAACAAAGGTAATATAACTATTGAAAACAATGGTACACTCAATCAAGGGATAGCTAGCTTACCTAATGACATTATTAATGCTTTACAACAACTTCACGAAGAAATTCAACACCTATCAGATGAACAACGTGATATTGCAGAAGCTAATTTTGAACTTCTTCAAACTCATATAGAAAATGGAGATAAAGAGAAAGCTAAAAAACCATTAGAGAAATTAACTAGTATACTAGGTGTTATTAGCTCTATTGTATCCATCGCTTCTGCCTTAGGACTTGGAATTCCTTTAAAATAATAAATAGAGAACAAATCGGGGGTACAAATTATTTTTGTACCCCTGTAATATTATGTGTAAGAACAAAGCTTTCAGAAGAAAAACGGGTGCCATCTATCGACAACGAAAAATCGATGTAGAACCAGTTTTTCGATTACTCGATTTTCTGTCCGAGGAAAATTGTTCGAAGGTAGAAAACGAATTGGGCTTTGCGTTAAGAGCAGGACATCTTCGTAAATACACGGCCATTAACAGAAAAATAGGATAGAGTAAATAAAGAGTAAATAAAGAGTAAATAGAGTAACTTAATGAATTCAAGAAAAAAGAGAACTCGAAAGACATCGATTTCTCTTTTTTCTTGGATATCAGCTAGTTATGTCCTTTGAAAAAATTAAGTTTTTATTTGATATTCCCTTAGATAGGGTAAGTATCTCATTAAAAATTTTTATATCACAATTTAATTACCTATTGGATTGGACATGGCTTGCCAGGAATACACTTAGGTGGAGGGGTACCACCACTACCTGCTCCTTCAACATTCGTAGCGCTTGTCCCCGAACCAAATGACAAAGTAGAACTGCAGTAGCAACTGACCTGTCAAAAGTAGCGATAATCTCGTACTTTTCAACATCTAATTCACACTAAATATTCCCTGCTGTGCAAAAGCACTAAAAAACGCTGATTCGGTTATTACTAGCCGAGCAGCGTTGGAACGTGATGTATTCATTTTTTAGCTATAGAACTAATCATTTCTACACAATTTTTGGGTACAAGTTTTTTCTCTTGTACCCATTAAACATTGAAATATAAGCATTAATAGAACTATCTAAATATATTATGTTCATATAGGTAATCATACGAAAGATCGACGAACAAATACTCATGCTCGTTAATAGCAATTGAAAATGTTCTTGTAATTTCCCCTGTCTCGATATCTCGATAAAGCTCTGAGATTTCTCCGTTTTGATCGTTGCGCATTTTTATGATTGTTTGTAAGAAGTACGGACGCCAACTCCAGTTTTTATTGATGGCTCTTGGCTGCAACTCCCACTGTCCATCTATACGCATTACGTTTGGAGATAGTTGGAAACCATCTTCATTACAAATATATACTCGGAACGAATAAGTATCCAATAGCTGCGCTAAATGCTCTAAATGTGTGATGTTGTCACTAGAAGGTTTAACACGATGGACAATCGCTTCTAGCTCCTCCCTCAACTTCTTTAACTCAAAATATTGCGCCTCTAATATCTTCTTTTCGGAGGTAATAAACTGCTGGCACTCCTCCTTAAAACGCTCCTTTAAAATATCCTTCTCTACAAATGCTAATGCAGGGTTTGCCAAGTATCGCCCCTGATAAAATCGGCCTCCATTCTTCCAAGCAAACTGTAATTGATAAACAGTTTCGATTCCTTCAAATAAGAGATTTGCGCCAATTTTATAAGCGAGGCTACCTATTGCGGATATCATATCTGACTGTGCAGACCAAGAATCATAATTTAAGTCTCGAATATTGACCTTTAATATTTGTGGTGATAATAGAGCAATATGCTCTAAATGACTCTCCGCTCCTACTTCCTGAACGGCAATTTTGACACCAAAAGTCGTAAAGTATCGTACTGCATGGTGCAACTTATGAATGTCGCCTAAAAAACGATGCTCAGAAACAACTAATACAATACGATGTAAATCCTCTTCACTTATATATTGTTGAATAATATTAAAATGACTTTCACCGAAATCCTGCATCAGTAAGTTCGGGTTACTTGGAATATAAATATCAATATCCTGTCCGATTTCTTCTACTTTGGCTAATGCAGCATGTAAAATTTTATGTTCCATGTCAATACGATATTCTTCTGGAATATCTTCGTTATTCACAAAATCTTTCAAATTAATTTGTTGACCCTCAATTTGTAACTGTCCGGAAATTTCGTAGGCAATCACCGTATGCGCATCCGCGCTAAATATAGGTTGAAAATACCCATGTATTTGATCTAAATTTGTTAACACTTCTATTGCATCCATTGTCGAAACCTCCATACACGATGTTATCCAAGAATAACATTACATTCACAGCTCATTACATGAAAAAAAGCTCTCTGACTGTATAATAATTTGTTTAAAGTAAATTGGCAACTTCACATGACGTTATTTTATGGAATAAATCTGTCCTGAAATTTAACAAACTTCTACCTAACTGATTTATTAATAAAATTACAAGCTTTCTACTCAATCCTTCTAGGACACTAAATAAGGATGAAAATAATCTTTTTTTGATAACACACTAGTACATTAGAACATATGGTTATGTTTAAGCCCATTTTTCTGACAATTCATCAGTAATAACGACTTTCCCATATAATAGGTTGCTTAAATACGTATTTATTTGTTTATCCTCATTCTAAAACATGGATTTGTTGAACTTTTCATGTATTGCTGTATAAAAAAACTCCCTCAGAATTCCTTATCTCTATAAATTATGCAACAATCCAAAGCGAATGCCGTGATACTAAAGATTTTCATCCTATACCCTAAAATTATTCAGCCTTTCACCCATTCCAGTAAAAAAACAGTATTCCAAAGTATGGATTTTACCCTACAGGAATACTGCTCATGACTATTCTGACATAAAGAAATACCAAATAATCGCAATCGCAATTAATGATAAGATGACAGCAATTGTTACACGAAGTGGTGAAATTGGAGCATCCCCACCTACTCGACCTGTTTGTCCATTTACCATAAATCGATAAATTTTCTCTTTATAGCGGAATGAAGAAAGCCAAATTGGTAACATTAGATATTTGTATGTAATATCATCATGTGTTGTTGAGAAATGTAAATTGGATACTACATCCGCATTATGTTCCCAACGTATTTTTGAAGTAATTTGTGCATTCAAATGATCAGTAATTTCTCGCTTCGCCTGACTCCACCCGTCCTGTAATCCAATACTGTAGCGTTCTGATAAAAATCCTGATACATATTCTGGTTTATAGGCTTTATTATTGAGTAAATTAAAGGGTTCTATTTTTCGCATCATATTACGATCATAACGGGTTGTTGCACTTATTAAATGATCATCAATAAATTCCTGATAAAAACCACTTGTAGAATACCAATCTGTTTCAGTTCGAGTATTCCCCTCTTTATCTGTCACTGTGCGATGTCTACCGTATCTTGCGGAATACCTTGAGCTTGTTTTCGTGTCAAAAGTCCAATAAGGAAGATAAACCCCTTTAAATGAATCTGGCTTTGCACTATCTTTTGCTGCTCTCGGTGTAAACCATTTTCCCTTAATCCAACTTTGGAAGTTCTCTCCGGCCTGCTTATCTGTTATTTCAAATGCGCATACCCCGTTTGGTGCTAGTGTATTTTCAGCACTAGCCTCCATAACCTGATTAGAACCACAGTATGGGCAACTATCAGCTACCTGTAATGCATCATAAATCGTTTCTGCCGCACAGGATTTACAAATGACTGTTTTTTTCTCAACACCCCAGTTAAAATTCCCACGTTCTTCAGCCATTGCAAAATCCATTTCCTGAGCTACTTTTTCCTCTTGCTTTTCTGGGGCTGCAATTTCAGTCTCATAGCCACAATAAGGACATGTTAGCTTTCCAGTTGCTGGGTTAAATTCAATGGATGCACTACATGATGGACACTCAGCGTCAAAATCAAGCTTTACTTGTTTAGCATTTTCAGCATCTTGCGTTGGCATCATTAGTCATCCCCTTACTTAACATCATTCTCATCAAACACATCGCCACATTCTGGACAGAATTTTGGTGGATTTGCAGGATCTTCTGGCTGCCAACCACATTTATCGCAAACGTATTGTAATGCTTCTGAAGGTTTTTTAGCGCCACATTCGCTACAGAATTTGCCTTTGTTGACAGCACCACATGTACAAGTCCATCCTTCTTCTGCAGGTTTTGGCGTCCCACAATTTGAACAGAATTTACCCGTGTTTTCGTTGCCACATGCACATTTCCATGCACCCGAGTTGGTCGCCGGTTGACCTTGCTGGGCTGCCTGTTTATTTTGCTCATTCATTTGGTAAAGCTGTCCTGCATTAACACCGCCTGCTTGTGTCGCCATGTTCATGCCCATAAATCCTGCCATTGCTCCACCATCATTATTAGCTGCTGCAATCATTGCTTCCGCCTGAGCACCTGTTAATTGTGCCGCAGCCATACCTGGATCACGCATCACTGCATTTCGTTGTAGTTGTTTAATCATTGCTTCATCTTCTTCAGATGCTTTTAAAGAGCTAATGCCAAAGGATACAACTGCTAAACCACGAGTTGCTAGCCATTTCTCTGATAACACTTTATTAAGGGCATCTGCAAGAGCAACCGTATGTGCAGGAATTTCGCTATAACGTACCCCGCCTGCCGAAATATGTGCGAAAGCCGGCTGTAACGCAGTCATCAGCTCCGTTTTTAATTGGCTATCGATTGCATCTCTTGTAAATTCACGCTCTACGTTTCCACATACATTTGTATAGAATAATAATGGATCGACAATTTTATATGAATATTCGCCATGACAACGAATTGCAATATCAATATCTAGGCCGATATTACGGTCGATAACACGGAAAGGAACCGGTGCCGGTGTCCCATATTTATTGCCTACGATTTCTTTTTTATTAAAATAGTAAACACGCTGATCCTTTGCAGGTTCTCCTCCAAATGTGAAGCGTTTACCAATCTGCTTGAATGTTTCCATAATGCCTTCAGACAAATCATTGCCATACATAATCGAAGGCTCTGTTGATGTATCATAAACATACTCTCCAGACTCCGCAGAGAACTCCACTACTTTCCCTTGCTCGACAATCATCATACATTGCCCTTCATTGATAGCAATAATAGAGCCATTACTAATAATGTTGTCATTGCCTTTATTGGACCCTCGTTTTGACGTACGTTTATGACCCTTTTCCACAAGAACATCCGCTGAGAGTGACTCACAATAGAAATATTCACGCCATTGATCTTCTAGAACACCTGCTAATGCCCCAACTCCTGCTTTTAATAAACCCATATTTATTCCCACCTTCAACTTATATACTTAACTCTTATTTTACCATATCAATTATGCCTCGGCATAATTGCGTCCAGAATCGGCTTTGTGCTTAGACCTGCACGAGGGTCGACACGATGTCGGTCATTTCGGTAATGCCACAGGACGTGGCGTTCTTACCGATGCAGGTCAGTTAGCCGTTATCGCATGGATGCGATGACTTTAGGCTAACATCCTATGTGGACTCCTTTCCGATTCCGTGACATCCGCCGGAGGCTTTGGGCCAACGTGATGTTGGTCACTCAGTCGTTGCCACAGGACGTGGCGTTCTTAGACTGAGTTCATCTATTTCAGTAGGTGTTTAGAAACCCGCTGAATGAAGTTAAAATAATCTAATCAATATGTAGTACGCATAAAAAGGACAATTTGTTTCATTTTTTTAAACTTCTTTATAAAAAGCTGTTTTCGTATAGATTGTTGCTCCGTTGATTAAGTTGAATAAAATCTAATGCAGATGTTTATTAATGTGGAGATATTTATATGAAGAGTTCAGCGGAAGGTATACCAACTGGGCTTATTTATACCTCCAGTACAAAATAAAGGATATGGAACAGAGGCAGTAAAAGAAATTATAGAATGAGCGTTTTCAGTTAAGAATGTTAATAAAGTAATTGCTGGATGCTTGGTTGATAATTTCCCATCAACTTGAGACTTGAGTGTTAAAAAAGCTAAAGATGAATAAAATTGAGTAGTAGATCATATGTTAAAACGGCAATTCTAAGAGGAAATTTTTATATAAAAAAACCAAAAGCGTACCAATAAGAGAATTAAGAGGTGATGAAATGCTGTTAAAAAGCAAATATTTTAGGCAGTTTATCTTTTCATTTATAGCAATTATTGTAATTGCTATATACAATCCTTCATATCTTAATAGAGTCTTGCAGGTTTGTTTAGTAGCTTTTCTATTTTCCATAATTTCTGATCTTGCTTTTCAAAATAAAAAATTCCGAGACTTTTCATTATTACAGAAAATTTCCCTTTTTGTAATGGTTGTGGGCATATTTATATTAGTTTTCAGTTCCGTTAAATACAGCTATTAGTTCTTTCTTCGGTCAAAAAAGCAACAATTTTCAAGAAAAGAGCCTTATAAAAAAGAGATAGCTCCATAGGAACTACCTCTCTCGTATTGTAAGTACTATATCATTTTTTAGTGGATCTTAGCGTTTCTTAAGAACATGCGGAAATAGCCACAAGCACCCAGGCAACGATAAATAACATACCGCCGATTGGGGTAATCGCTCCAAGCTTTTTCACACCTGTAACGGCCAATACATATAAACTACCGGAGAAAAACACAATACCTGCCAACATGAAGTAGCCTGCCCAAGAAAGCATACTAGAAGCTCCTAAAAGGGCATCACTCGATAAAATACCGAGCCCTAGTAAACCTAATGCATGATACATATGATATTGCACCGCAGTTTCCCAAATGGCTGCATAGTGTGGTGACGCAAATTTATCTTTTAGTGCATGTGCTCCAAAAGCGCCTAGCACGACACCTAAACAAGCCATAATTGCTCCTGTCGCTAATAAAAGTTCCATGTATGATTCTCCTATTTCGTCTCGCGTGCGATTTCTTTGTATTTCGCATCCCATGCCGGATCGATTTTACTTAAAGATACCGGGCGTAACGTTTCTTTGTGCGCTAGAATATGTACAGACTGAGCAGTCGCTGCAATCGTGCCATTTTCATGTAAAATTTCATAGCCATATGTTGTACGTAGACGATCGTGTTTTTCCACCCATGTACGTACCGTTGCCACTTGGCCATAATGCATAGCTGCCTTGTAAGAAATGGATAAATCCATCACCGGCGATACATAACCATCGTTTTCTAATGCTGCATACTCAAAGCCTGCATCATTTACTAACTGCGAGCGACCTATTTCCATCCAAATGATGTAGTTCGCATGATACACCACGCCCATTTGGTCGGTCTCAGCATATCGAATTTCGATTTGTTTCTCACTAACAAACATTTTCTTCACCTCGTCCTACATTATAGCGTAAAAATATTGATTTAGCGGGGTTTTTGTTTTTTTGATTTTTGTGAGGTGAAAATAATGACTCAATTAAAAGTAATAATTAATTTTAAAATAAATTTATTTTATATTTTCCTTTACCTCATATAACATCGTATAAAATCTTTTAATTGGGGTACTTTCTGGGGTACCATGGGGTACCATTATTTTAAATATAAATATAAAAGCATTGAGCAGGTACGATACTAAAAAAATATCCAATCATAAAAACACTCATTTTATTTCTTAAATGAGTGTTTTTAAAAGGTAATATTCTATAAAATAGTATTTATACTTATTTTTGTAACATCAAAACCGAAAGTTTCTTATGAATCATTTGGCTATCTTCGATTCCTTGACGATAACAGTACTCCAAAAAGATTGATTCTGCTATGTAAAATGCATTTTCTAAATCGTTTAATATTATTCTTTGTTCATCATTAGATAATGCTCTTTTTAACATATCCATTAAAGTAATTGCTTTTGTATTAGCAATTCGGTATTCATGATCATTAATGCATTTTCTGTACGCAATTTGATGAATTTGTTCATCTAAAATTTCATCGAATGCTACTTTAATTGTGTTTTCCATCATTTGCCTCCCTAAAATGAAGACATTCACTTTTACAAAACAATTGTTTTGAATTATAATTAATGTTGGTTAATGAGTGAATGTCGCTCGAATATTACCACATCTCAAGTTGCGCCTTGAGATGTGGTTTTTTGTTTTCATTTGTTATTTTTATGGTAGCACTGGAATCATAAGAATGGAATGGCTTACAAGCCCAATTGAAAAATTTTGTCGAAGTATCTGCATTTTTCGACAAAATCCCACATTTTAAAGCGAGAAAATGTCCACTAAATCGCCGTCATGAGTTAAAATAACTCTCTTTAAGCCTATCCCTCGTTTACATTTATAAAAGCCGTAAAATACATAATTTCCTTTCTCTTCTTTATAATGGATGATTTTTATAAAATCACAATTAGTTTTAATTTTTTCAAAGTAGTAAATTGCTATAGCGTGTAATGTCTCAATGTCCATGCTTTAGTATTTGTGTAAATAATTAAATCTAATCCTCTGAGAACAGTAAAAAATCACTCATTATTTTTCTAATGAGTGATTCTTTAAGCGTTCCATTATTAGTTCTTCCGTATCCGTTTTAAGTGCTTAAAAAAGGACTTCCCAAAAGTCCTTTTAATTATTTGCTATTTAGTTAAGTCAATTGTTACAGTTTCGCTATCTTCTGTTTCTGTTTTTGGTGTAAATGTTAAATCGATTGGTGTATCTTTATTTTCTAACTCATACGTTAAATCGATTGACCATTCACCTCCTAAAGCATTTGGAAAAAATACATCACTCGTTAGTTTGTTTTCTGGATTCCAAGCATCATTTATTTCAACTAATTCTTTATCACCTTGTTTTACATCTAAGAAACTAGCAACGAAAAATGATGTCTTGTCTGGTAACACTTTGTTTGTCCAATCTAATTTAATATCAACTAACAGTTTACCTTTTTTCTCGTAAACCTTAGCTTTATTTACTGTTACTTTGTACTTTACGAATATAAGTTCTTTATCGATTTTGATATTATTAGATATCGAAATTTCTTTCTCTTTTGTTTTATCTGTATTGTCTGTTCCGTTGCATGCTGTTAACAATATAGAGAAAAATGCCAACAACGCTATTAATTTCTTCATTTTCAGTAATCCTCCAATTAATGTTTTCTATTCACATTATACTATTGATTACCTTTTAACGCATAAGAATTTTTTAATCCTATTCACTTTATGCGAAACGCCAATATGCTGCGGTCCTCAGCTTTAATCATCGTCGTCAACCAACTTTGCATTTTGGATTTTATCAAATGTGATACGTTTTATAGCTGCGTCAGTATCTAACAACAATTCCTTTTTATACGGATCCATTCCAGTGACTAAACCTGTTTCATCACGTAAATTATGATGTTGCCACAGCGTTAATGTAACTAGTTGTCGTAATTTAAAGGCCCGTTGTATCGTTTGTTCAATCTCTTCAAGTTCCCATTCAGTTAATTCTCGCTTTTTATCATGAAATTGTTCATCTTTCCATTTTCTAATCTCAACCAAATGCTATGGTAGCATCATCGCTGTCCACTTCATATTCCCACGGTCTTTTAACATCACATTCACTCTCCATTAACATTAATAATCACATTCAGAGACACTCAGAATATCCAAGAAATGTACTTTATGAATGTTCATATATTTATCTTTGATATGTATTAATTTAGTGTTTGCATCCATTTTAGTGACCATACCTGTAAGTGGTTCATCCTTTTTATAGATGGTGAATATTTTAGTTTTATTTTCTTCATGTGCTTCAGATAATGTGTATGCGATTTCTTCTAAGTCAAATTCATCACGGTCTAGGTGCTTTGGTTCTTTCTTTTTTGTTGGTGTTTTTGTTTTAGCAGCCATATTACCTCTCCTCAACAGAACGTTTGTTTGTACATATTATAGAACTAGCGTTCTGTTTTAGCAATAAAAATATTTAATTTTAATGGAAATAATTGAAGGAAAGTATTGACTTTTTATACTAGCACTAGTATAATTAAAGTATAGAAAGGAGGTGAACAAAGTGGATTACGATAAGATTCTAGCTTACCTAGTAACTATCGCAACAATCGCAAACTTGGTAACAAGTACAGCGAAAAACATAAGCGATATGAAAAGTAAGAAAAAACAAAAGCGACGCCCTCCCGCAAAGAAGAAACGTCGCAAATAACTTGTAGAAGGAGGTTAACGCCTCCTTCCCTATAATCTTATCACATCCATCTCATTATGAAAAACATTGGATATGTTGCTGCTTTAGCATTCGCCATTTATATTTTGACAGATATGGTTAATTGGAAAGAACCTAAGTTTTTTGATTACTTTATGATTGTCACTTATTCTCTTTGTTTAATATTAGTGATATTAAACATCGTAGTGTATTTCAAAAGAAGGAAGGGTTAAGTTTGGAAAAAAATTCTCAGACAGAAGCAAATAAACGCTGGCAGGAAAAGAATAAAGAACGTGCAAAGTACATTAGCGCACGATCTAGAGCACGTAGTTTTATAAAAAATCACGCTTTAGAGGAAGATTTAGATGAGTTTATGGAATTGATATTGGAGCGTAAGCAAGTGTTAAATGAAATGAAAATAGACCAAGATGGCATTTAGCTATCTTGGTCATTAACATTTTACTTTGATGTTCCACGAATTGTTGCATAACTTAATTTATTTGCTAAAATAGCACGTTCGGCAATTCGTTTGGCTTCTGACAATGTATTACTCCAACCAGAAATAAAGCGCCATCCATTTTCAATTGAATTGCCTTGCGCTGACTCTGCATAAGTTAAATACCCTTGTTGTACAGCCACATTCATAGCTGCTATCATTGCCTCACGATTTCCGTAATTTCCACTCAGAATGCGGAACTTTTTTGGCTCTTTATCAATTTCAAGGTATTCAATTTTCTTACTAACATCAACACTCACATCAACGGTCGGCTTTTTAAATAAAGCGACTTCATCTTTTCTGCGATTAACTAGACCTTGAAGTGGTTTACCTCCGGCATTACAATATAGCAACATTTCAGCACACGCTTTATCCCACTGTCGAGCATTTAAGTAATTTAAAAGTGCACTGTTTCTCAAGATATTACGTCCAAGATTGTACTGGAAAGAAGCAAGCGCATCATACTGATTTTGGTTTAGAGACACTTTAACATACTGTTCGATTGTATCTGCATGTTCTTGTGTTTGTTTTCGTAGTAATTCAAGTGCATCTACTTTCCTGATTGTTTCACCTTGCTTTACTGCCTGTCCGTTTGGCCATTTTGTTGTACCGTATCCAATTGTCCATATGTTCACTGGATCACGATAAGCTTTATCATAAAACCCTTCCCATTTCGATATTAGATTAATTGCTGTGTTAGAAATTTTCATTTGAATCACCTTCCTTTTTAGCAGCCTTTAATACATCGAATGTTCCTGATGCCGTTAACCCGGCAATAAATCCGGAGATCACCATGACATACACTGGATAATCTGCTAACGGCCAGAATACAAAGCCAATAAAAATACCAATCACAACTGAAGTGATTGGCATGTATTGAGTATTAATGTTAAATGTTCTTTTAAGAACCTCTGCTACTGCTAAAACAATAGCCACCATGACCATTGCAATCATAAAAATGTTTGTTAAATCCATACTTACGCACCTTCCTTTTGTACAATTTTTTCAAGATTATCGATTCGTTTTCCCATAGTTGTTTTAAGCGAATGTAAATTATTCTGCACACCATTTAGCGCAGTTATCATTTCTTTTTGTGTATCTACAAAACATGCATTTGCCTCAATAGATTTTTCTAGCTGTTCATTGAGTCGTTTTTCACGTTCAAGAGATTCTTCTCGATGTTTTTGATCTAGAGACTCTAGACGACTTCTACCATCCTTCATATCCATCCACACACGTCTCGCTGCAAATGCTAATCCTATTAATAACAACCCAACTAAAAATACCCAAGGATTGCTACTTGTGGCCATTTCCTGTGCCAACTTAGTCCCTACGATTGCTGCTAATGTCACATAGCTTCACCTCTGCCCAAAATTCAATAATATAAAAATCCTTGAGAAGCATCGAGAATCAGTAACGTGTACTGTTGCCCATCTCGATTGCTCTCACAGCGCATAAAAAAACACCCTCAATTGAGAGTGCCTACAGTTCTGAAAAACTCGTTACTTTAACGCTATAATATCCGTATTGTCCTTTTAATGATTTAATGATCAAATCGATTAATTCTCTTTCTTCCAAAGTACCATCTTCGATATCTTCATAAGAGTAATCATCAAAATACATTATTTCTAATCCATTTTCAATTGGAGAATTACTTCTCTCGTTATATAAATACCTTACTGATATTTTCATTTTATCATCTCCCTTAAGGTTACCTAATTCGACAAAACAGAAAGGTTTCCTTCTGATTTAGACAATAAAAATAACACTAAGCCTTAGCTTGCGTTTCAAAATCTTGCTTTGTAATTTCTTTGTACTCCTCTGGTGAAATCTCACCGAATGGATTAGCTTCAGTTTTCACAGCAATTCGTAGTTGTTCTGCTGTTACCCATTTTGAGATAAATGCGATTTGCCAAAACCCCATCATTCCCCACCACCTTTCATTGTTATAATATCAAGTTTTAATTGTGTTAATTGTGAACCAAGACTATTAATTAAGAGGTCTTTTTGAATATTTTTTACTTTCTCTTGAGCCAACTCTTCACCCAAAGATAGGACTTGACCTTCGGCTGTAGGTAGCGAGCCAACTTTTTCAAGTTCACTCCAAGAGCCATCAGGCAATCTTCTACGTCTAAGCATTATTCAACTACCCCCATGATTAAATAGATTTTATGATCAATGTTAACGTTAGCCCTAGTTGTAGTTAATTTAAGAATGATATTATCCTTTGGTTCTAAAGTTTCATGATAATATTCATCTTCTACAATTCCAACTGCAACGGGTAAGATGTTTTTTGGGTCTACTTCGAGTAATGAATACTGCTCCTGTTCTCCCTTTAAAGTCATTGATAATTCAACTTTTAAATCAAGTTCCTCGTCTCGTTGAACCCACAATAAAACGCCTCTTGCAGAACCTTTAGGTGGCTCGATTTTATAACGAGCGACAGATTGCAAAACAGGCGTTTTCACAGCATTTTTATTAAGTTTTATTGTCTTGCTAGCTTTAGCGCCATAATTGTCGATTACCTCGACAACAATCGTATTTTCACCTACGACTAATTGTGCAAGCGAAACTTCAAACTCCCAATCTCCACCTGTACCACTATAGATTTCTACAGGATCATTAGCGTTAATACGTCTAGTTACTTTAACGCTTGAATTAGCATCTTCATCCCACGCTTTACCACTGACTTTAAACTTGTCTAAATCGATGATTCCACTTGGTACAACTGTATCTACTGAAAGTAATGGTGCTCGGTTGGGCACAACGTAGAATGAACGCTCTACTACTGTTGACGTTGCGTTCTCGCTATCAACCGCCCATACTTTTAATTTGTGCGCTACGCCTTCTGCGAGTGCTCCTGTGATAGCCGTGTCTCCATCGTATAGCTTTCCACCTTTAAACATAAGCTGCTTAGATAAAGGTATTTGAGTCTGGCTGAGGTTAGTCGCTAAAACCTTTCGCGATTCACTGTTGATTTGGTAATATGCAGTTACTGACTGATCTTTGTCAGGATCATACATGTCACCTGAGATATTCATTACATCATTTTCGTATAATGTTTGATTATCTGTTGGTGATGCAATTGCTATTGTCGGGTTGTTGTTTGTTATTATTTTGCCTTTGAATTGTATGCCGCTTGTAGTTTCTAGGATAAATGGCGGTGGATACTCTATACTCTCACCGAATTTAAAACGACGTTCAGGATCATATAAAACATGTGCGTATGCACCTAGGGCAATTTCACTGCTAATAGAAGTCCATATATCGCCTCTATCTTTAGAAACAAACATAATGATACCTTTAGCTGTCTGCCCTAACACGATCATCGTGCCGTTTTTGTCTATCGTCATATCGGCAAATGAAGCATTGTTATATAAATTGATAGGTGTACTAGGTACTTTCCAATTAGTACCTAAATCGTCAGAATAGCGAGTGTCTAAGTGCGATGTTGCATTTGCTGTAGTTGAACAATGAAACGCTATATTTATACGACCTTTATCATCCACCCTGATAATAGGCATGTCCACTGATTTATCACCGCTGTTATACACTGTTCTAAATGTATTGTTGAAATTAGCGCCACCATCTGCGCTATACATGAACTGTAAAACAGTTGTTCCTCCTGACACCTCTCTAAATACTAGATAAACTTTATTATTTAATACCACCATATCAGGTGAATAGCTACCAAGTCCTGAACTGTTAGCGCCTGTTAACATTTTAGTTGCTGAGAACGAATTCCCTTTATCAGATGAGTAAACATACGCTATGTTGTACGAAGCGCCTGGATTTTTAACGGACATTGTGATATGCACTTTGTTAGTAGCTTTGTCGTACACCATAGACGGCGCTGTGTCTACTTGCATTGCGTTACCGTTAATTTGTTTATTCAAAACTGTCCATGTCTTACTGATTGGATTCCATAAACTATACATCGCTGTTGATGCTGTCGTATATAATATTGCTATATCGTTCCCAACAGCTGCTATAGTGACGTTTTTTATAGTCGACGAAACATATATTGTTTGTTCCCAATTTTCACCTTCGTCTTTAGATACCCAAATCCTAGCGAAATAATCAGTTACATAGGTTGCTGCAACCCACCAACCGTTATCCAGGATAACTAATTTACGGCCGTTGTTCGGTCTTATTCTAGCACTTGTTTCCGTTGTTACTGTTCCTGGCGGTAATGCTCCAACTGCCGTTTTCTTCACATACCAACTACCGTCGCTATGTCGTCCGTTTGCCGGATATGCGCCGTCCTCTGCAATGATGTCACTTTGTACCAACGAGCCTTTTGTGTAGTATGTGCCGCCGCCACCTGTTTGTGTAAGTTCCGCTGTACACGTTGATTCTGCAAGCATTGTTACGCTTAGGCTAGCTACTGCCCTATAAAGGGTATTACCACTAACGCTGTATATAGTTCCGGCATTAAAACTACCTTGTATAGTAATGTAACTACCAGAAACAGCAAACTTACCTGTAGTCTTGTCGAATGTATACGAACTGTAGCCAGACCCCATGTAATTTTGACCACTATATGATTCACTCGACCATTTCTGTGTATATTCGTTAACAACAGGATATGTGTTTTGTATTGCTGTAAACTTGTCATAATAAAATAAAGCCATCCTTAAACCACCTCCACTAATTCAACATTGAATGTTTGCCAATTCCCTACGCCCATTTCAGCGTTGACCATATCAATCAAGACATTACTACGAGCCACTTTAGCACCTTTTTTATAAGCGTTTTTCAGTGCTTGTACTTTAATGAAATCTTTACCTACATCAGTGATAACAACATCCTCATGAGCCACATCATCAAAAATAGTGACTTGTGTAAAAGCTGTAAATCCTTCTACACTCTCCACTTTTAAAGTAGTTGTTCCTATTGCAACAGCCTCAATAATATCCGTTAAGGCTTTGTCTAATGTAATTTTATTCGTGCTGCCATCCAATGTGTCTGCAAATGTACCGCTGTTACCAGGGACACGACCATCAAGCTCTAGTTGTACACGCATACGTTCCTGTCGTCGATATATTTCAATCAAAAAACGATACGCATTATAGATTCCCCACTCGAAATTATTTGCGAATTCTGACATGAACGGTGTACCATCATCGATGACTTCACCAGTAACAGGATCTTCAACATCATCGTGCCATTGTGTACGTTCATACGGATTCTTTTTAAAATTTAAAGGTATTTCACCATTCATTAGTTTATTCACTTACTTTCACTTCCTTCGACTCGAGTTGCAGAGGAAAAGCAATTACATATCCCTGCGAACCTTTTTGATAGTTCATTGTTTTCACATACAATTCACGCCCATAACTATCGACTAAAGCAGCACGTGTTACTAATCCTTGTTCCATTGACAATTTTACATACTTTCTTAGTCCATATTTTGTGCTAGTATGATAGATTTCTTTGTCATAAACGACACCATCAATAGTAACCTTTGCACCTACTGCAAGATTACTTAAAAATTGCTGTACTAAATCTATCATCAACGGTTGTATTTCATTCAATTCCTCACACCTCCTGCTCTAAATCTGCCACAAATTCGATTGTTCATAATGAAACCATAAGATTCGCTTGGTATACGTAATATTTCATTTCCTAACGCACCGTGAGTTTTTGCAGTTTTAAAACGGCCGCATATTTTATAGTTGATTTGCCATGCGTAAGTACCGGCATGTAGTATTAAAAATTCATTTAATTCATTTAAGAAAATATATATACCAACACCAGCTGTCTTGATTCTTTTGATTAATGTATCAGGGATGCTTTTAGCTGAAGATCTGATGTTTAATAGTAATGTAGCTGGTTCAAATTCTCTCCAACCTTCCTCAAACCCAATGAAATCATTATCCATATAGGCATCCATAATTAGATTCATCGTGTCTAAATCACCTTCAGAAAGGTTAAGGATGCACTGGATTTTAATCATTTTGCGGTATTCCTCATCATCCCAACTATCACGTGCTATCCCTTCATCTTTCCCTAGACGATCTAAGCCATATCCTTCAGCCTGATCCACATCCCAATACTTTAAAATCGTTTGCTGTATAGCAAGATTTTCTACACCATTTTCAGCAATGATTTTTAGGAGCCTATAGTTATTACTATCCTCATCTCTAGCGTACTGGCGAGGCATACGGTCCAATAATGTTTGTAATCGTTGATTAGACAAGGCTCAACACCTCGATTTTGGATTCATCAGTTTCAGCTACTTCAGGAAAAGCAATGGTTACGTTATGCGGTTCAAAAGTAAATCCATCAGTTGAAAACTCAATCCTAACATCCTCAACACCATCAATTGATAAAGCACGTGCCTCTGCTTTTGTACAAACGACATCTTTACTCATTCCTACACCTGGATAAAGTGTGTCATTGTATGTGCCACCAATATATTTGACTACTTGAGCAATAACCAATTCATCGCCATTTAACGGATACTGTTTACCCTTTTCGATATATACTTTTACAAACACTCTGACTGTTGTTGCCCTTGTAAAGCCAATTTCATGTATAATTCCTCGACTATCTTTATAGGTATATACCTTTTGTCCGTAAGCCTGTATGCCTCCGCCTTTCTTCTTGAAGATAGCCATTGCTATATCTTCATCTAAGCCTCCTAAAACAACGGTTTCGACTGAATGAGGTGGACGTCCTTCTGCATCTTCAACGTTCGTGTCATTTTCTATCGCAATGGCAGCACGTACACCTTCCACTTCATCGAGCACATTTGCTTCAATTGATTCGACACGTCTTGCTCCTACTTTACCAAGGGAATCATAATAACGATCCTGCAATTCTTCATCTGTCTCCTCATCTTGCCCATTAAAAAAAGCATCTGGATTCATTACTGAATTGATGCCACTCTGTGGATTAACTATTATTGAAATATCTCCCGGTTCTACATTGCCAATAGCGCCATATTCAAGCGCTTCTACATCCAAACGATAGTTTCCATCTTCTACCGCATCAACAGCCTCTAACGCTTTAAAATACACGTTGTAACGTGTTCTAAATAAATCACCTATATTAATCTTTGCGCCTTTGTCTAAATTAACGATGACTTCACCAGTTGCTTTAAGCCAACGCTTACGTGTAATTAATGCGCGCATAACATTTGCTTCTAATGGAGATCCTTCACTTGTGTCAACAAATCGTGCATTATATACATGTTCAAGTCCTTCGTTGTCCTCAGCACGTTGTTGCGCTTGTAAATGAATGAATTTACCTAAAGGTGTGCGATCTGATAAGTCTGCATCCTCTCCAAACAACTCACGTGCTTGTTCCTCAATGATTGGTAAATAATCAACTGTACGCATTCGTTTAAACCCAAATTTGGTTAACAACAGCTTCACCCCCTACCTCGTCACCATTTGTAGTGCGAGCACTAAAATTAATGGATAAAAACCGTTTAATGCGATTAAATTCGTAATCTACACTTAGCACTTCTGCTACTCGTGGCTCCTGATACAAACAGTCATGCATAGCTTGAACAATCTGCTTTTTGTTGGGTAGCTTCTGTTCAATCACTGATCTGCGGAAACCGTGATTATCATTAAATAACCATTCACCTACTCGAGTACGTAACAACTGTTTCAAGTTTTGAATAAGTTGCTCATCACCATGTACTAGCTCGTTAAGTATCCAATCACCGTTGTCATCATATTTAAGTGTATGCATGTCTTACCTCCTACACTAAATCTACGGTCAAATCCTCACCGTTAGCTGTGATAGTTTCTCCGATAAATTGAATATCATCGGCTTCAACTATAAATTTTGTTGATTTTACATTAATTTCTCCGGAATCATTTAAAACAATTTTGGTTTGAAAATCCTTAGTGCCTATAACCACATCATCAGGATGCTCGTTTTGAATTGGATTTGTAAAACGATTAACACCACCAACTATTAGAGCATCATTGGCACTGAACGAGCGACTAGCAGCTTCTCCTCCACCGAACAATAGAGGATCTATGTCAGCTTGAGAGCAGACAACTAGCACAGTATCTCCTTTTTTGAAGGGCACTTGAATGACAAATTGCTCTGTCTGCCAAAAAACAATTGGTACATCCAAAATAGGTGTTGCTTCTGAATCATTTAAAGGTAGAACATCAGCTTTATAAAGGTTCATATCAACTTCAATCACTTCACATATAAGGCACGTATTCATATTCATCAAGCTTTCCTCAATTGAACTGCTTACTAGTTGAGTCATTGATGTTTTTGTCATAATGGCACCACCTCGCATTCTGTGTAGTACTCTGTTCCTGACGTATCTCCTTTATGCTCACCTTTCGATACACGGAACACTCCGCTAACCTTTCTAGAAGTTAGTTTAATAATGACATCTGTTGTAACTCGATGATTTAATAACATTTTTATTTTGTAACCTTTAGTTTTTTTCTTGTCATTTTTCAAATTTGAGCCTTTTTCATCTTTTGTTTCTTCCTCAACTTCTTCTGGCTCATCTATCAAGCCAGTTTCCTTTGATATATCAAGACCTAAGTTATCACCTTTTTTACTGTCACGGACAAATAGTCGTCCTTTGTTAATATGCAACTTCGCCTTACAATCCTTGGCAATTTCAGATACAAGGAACTTTATTTTGCCGTTGAGCGCTTTGCCTGAACGATAAATAAAGTCAACAGGTAAATCAATGTCTCCGATTGCAAGACCTGCATCACGTGCTAGTTCATGCAAAATGAGCGATGCATGAGTATTCCTTCCGTATGTCCTCTTTATAATCCCTTGTGTATAGTCCAAGCTACAATCAATACACTTGAATGTCGTGATTTTATCTAGATCTTCCCACTTCGTTTCCTTCTTTTTAAGTGTGCCACTGAAGATAACACCACTCTCGTCTACATATCCAGCGCTTAAAATAGCTACTTGATTGGTAGTAATAGCGTTTATCGTTTCATCTTTCAAGTTATATACTTGAATATCAATCGTATCTACCTTTTCGTTGTCACCAAACGGAACATTAAATTTGATAGTTAATGGATCCGTAATTTCTCGGCCACTTACTAAAAATGTAGTTTTACGCATGTATAAATTACTCATCTGTTTCACCTACATATAAAAAGACCGTCTCATTCAGATTTTCGTAGGCGATACGAGTAGCTGAATTAGCTCGGTCTTTAGGTATTAATTGTACTTTTGGCAATTCAATATTTACATGGTTTCGAAATAATGGTCGATTAAGAATTAACTTTTCGCCAATCACTAGTACACCACCATCTTTGAACAAATCAACAGTAAAAAAATCATGAGCTTGATTGTAATTTACTTCTAACTCAAAAATTTCTCCTGCTAACTCAACTTCAAAAGAGTACGGTATTTCATTTTTATCAATATCGATATACTCAATATACTCGTTCACTTACGCCCCACCTTTTTAGACGATTTATTTTTTGGTGGCGTTGTATATTTCTTTTTGCTAGATTTCGATGTAGATTTTGGCGTTTTTTTCGTCTGTTGACGCCCCTTTTTACTAACTGGTTTAGTCTGTTGCTTAACTGGTACTGACACACTCACGAACTTAGCAACCTTAGCTACTTTTATCTGTTTTAGTGTCATTGTAAAAGCATAACCATCTTTGTTTTTGGCTCCGTAATCACGATTAAAATCAGTAATGACAACATGTTTTAGGGTTGTCATATAATTAAAATCGATGATTTCGCCTTTTTCCCTGTATTCACGTAACTTCAAAACTTTCGCCTCTGTATCATCAAGCATAATGCCAGTTAACGAGATAGTGATAGGATTACTTTTCACATGATCAGTAATCTGCTCACCATCTTCAAGAGCATGGTCCGTTGTAGTAGAGGATTCAGGCGCTGATACACCTGTAATTACATCGATTAATACATCTTTAATGTATGGCATTACTTCACCACCTACGTTGTTTGCATTTCAGAATCAAGCATATCGCTTATTACCTCACGAACTTTTTGAGCTATATCTTGAGGACTATCACCTGTAATATGGAAAATAAATTGATGACCGCCACCGCCTGCATTTGGTGATTGCTGATTTGCACCTCCGCCACTGCCATCGCCTCCCATGTTCAGCTCTGGTGTACCATTTGAGTTTTGAGATAACATTCCTGCATTTCTTAGGGCGTTGGATTGTTGCGCTGTCAATACAGATTCGTCTTTATGGAGTTTGGCGAAATACCCATCATAAGGTACCCGTTCTAACCCCGTAGCATGCTCTGGTACTAATCCGCCAGCCGACACCTTATTGATTGCTTTTTTTCCTTGTCCGTTGTTCACATTTCCCCATTCCACCTTGGGGATGATAGGGACGTTCACGCCAGGTATGGCATTAATCTTTTCAATTAACCAGTTGATACTACCAATAACATCGTTAACGGCGTTTGCTGCTGATACCTTGATACCGTTCCAAACGTTTTCCCAAACGCTTTTTGTGCTATCCCATTGTTCGGCCATAGTGACCGCTGTTCGGATAATTTGCCCTATTGGACCCAACACTAATGTGGCTACCCCTTTAAATGCACCAAGTTTATTCCACAACTCTCCTGTTTTTGTTCGCACGATATCCCAATTTTGATATAAAAGTATACCAGCTGAAATTAATAACCCTATGCCAGTTGCGACAAGTCCGATAGGGTTTGCACGTAATGCTGCATTAAAACCTTGTGTAGCGATAGTAGTTAATATTGTACTGTTTTTAAATAAATCTAATGCTGTTTTTACGGTAGAGATAGTTTTAAATACAGCAAAGCCGCCTGCAATACCTGTTGTAGCTGCTATTACGGTATCTTTATTGTCTTTAATCCAACTTAAACCAGTTTTAAATCCTTCTAATGTTGGTATTGCTACACTTTTAACAGTTTCAAATCCTTGTGTTAGTTTATCTCCCAACTGTTTTCCGTCGATACCTTTTATTTTTTCAGCAACAAGACCTAAAGTTTTACTAAATCCTTTACCTATTAAACCAAATATATTCTCAATTGATTTTAATGGTGTTCCCTTGAGTACCTCTTGAATTGATTGGATGATACCTGCAACACCACGCGTAACTGCCGTGTTCATATTACTGAATGATGTACCGATACCAGCACTACCATCTTTAGCAATTTCGGCGAATCCACCGACACCACCATTCAAATCAATAAGTTTATTATTAAATTGATCAAACGTGATTTTACCTTTTTGTAAGGCTTTATATAAATCTTGTTGTGCTGATTTTCCTGTGAAACCAAATGCTGAGGCTGTTTTATTAAGCGCAAACCCCATCGTCTCTTGCAACGTACTCCAACTATCAGCCTCGACTTTTCCTTTAGACAACATTTTTACATACTGATCAAGACCACGTTCTGCATCCATAGCATCTGATCCAGATGCTAAAAAAGCGTTATTTAAGGTTAAAGCTGTGTCAGTCGCTTTATCTAAGTCACCTGTCATAAGAGAGATAGTTTGCGTACTACCTACAATGCCATCTAGTGTCGTTGGTAGGCCTTGAATACCATCAGCAAGTTTGTTAATACCTCCTGTTGCTTGTTCACTAGTAAAGCCCATTTTCTCCATAACCACAGGGAATCCTGCTAATGTATCAACACGATTGATTGCACCATCCACAGCACCTTTAACCATACTCATAGCTTTATCAATAACCTTGATTGCACCAACTGCCGTTCCAACACCGATGATTGTACTTTTTAAACTAGCAAAACCCCGTCCAGTTTCTCCGACTTTCTGGTTGAGTTTTCCGACACTTTGTACGCCATCGTTCATACCTTTACTAACAGATGCAGCCGAACTCACCCCAACTTTCCCCATCGAACTAAAACCAGATGATGTTTTGCCTAGTTTTGTTCCGAGTCCCATTACCGTACGTTCGGCTTCATCCATCTTTTTATCAATTTGATCAAGAACTTTAGATGCTTCGTCTTGAAAGTAAATGCCAACGAACATATCGCGCATGCTACTCATTTAATCACCCCTAGCATTTTTAAGGATGAAAGTGTTTCTAAAATTGTATCGTTATCCCATAGTTCTACAGAATGAGGATCAATTTTATAGTGGAAACCAATTACGTATTTCCACCACTTCTCACTTGCCTTTTTTTCATAAAAAGAAGGGATGCTTTGCACCCCTGAAAGAAATTTTATTTTATTACTGTCCTGTTCGAAGAAAGTTAAAGGCTTCGGTAGTGACCTCCTCTAACTCTTCCCATGTGTCAAAATCGTCCATAGTTAATCCATTTGGTACGACTACAACATGTTCTAGCATTTGAGGCATCATATTAGAATTCAGAACTTTCCCGTGTAATCCGGTTCCGTTATCTATAATTTCAGCTTGTTTCGAATTAGGTACGTTTTGGAAAGTATATTCATTGCCTGCTTTTGATTTAAATTCTTTTGTTTTTGCTGTAAATGCCATATGAATTAATCCTCCTTGTATTGTGCTGCTAAAATTTTGTATTCAACGCCATCAACTTCAGCTCCACGTGAAAAGTTTGGGTTTTTCGCGAAACGACAATCCAAACCATTCACACGTTTCTTACGTTTAGAATCATTGAGCGAAACATTAAATGATTCTTTTGATTTTAATAAAGTATCTAGCATAGGTAATACGCTAGAGTCTTGTTTTAATGTAAATGTAAAGGTGCCTGTTTCATCTGCTGATTCGTTATAAGTAACAGATCCATCAGCACCAACATGTTGACTAAAATTATCTTCGTTTTTCTCTGCCTCAATTGGAGTGCCGTCCATAAATCCGGTTAGAATAATTCCTCCAACGATTGCAACTGTATCTTTAAAATTAAATGTTTCTGACATTTAATAACCCTCCTTAAACAGTTAGTACACCACGGATTTGCACTTTTTCGAATGCTCCTGAAATAGTAGCAGTCCATTGAATATCTGGAAGAATACGTTGAGCAAGTGTATTTTTAGGAATATCTTTTCTTCTTGGGAAAGTAATTGTATACATTGGATTACCTGCTTCATCGCGTGCAATAATGCCTTCTCCAGTTGTTGTGTTTTCTACTGTCGAAGCTAGAACACCCTCTACTTCAGCGACAGCCAAACCGATACCAGTATCAGTACCTGGAACTTTGTCTCTCAATGCAAGCAATCTGAATACACTTTCAGCAATACGTGCTTTAAGATAATGTGTTGCTTGAATCACATCGATGTATTCACCACTTGTTGTAACCCCTTTCGAGTTCAATAACAGACCTGCTTCATTGATGTACGTCGATGCATTTGCCTCATGAATACGATTAATCATTGTATTGTCATACTTTACTGCAGGCACACCCTGTACATTTTTAAATGTCCATGTATAAGCGCCTATTTTCTTCGGTGCACATGTTCCTATTAATCCTTCAGCTACATACGTATCTGGTTTATCATGTACAAGGATAAATGTATTATCGTACAGTCCTTTTATCGTTTCGGCCAATTCAACATTCGAAGTCGTAACTCCGTATAACTTGTCTTGTGTATTGGTCCACTCTGCAAGTGCGGTAATCTCCTCATCGCCTTGTTCAGTACAAACAACATAATAAAAATCGTTATGTGTTTTAATTAATTCATTCATCTTTGCTGTCAGTGCTGTCGCTCCATCTGCTTTTGCATCATAAGCAAATCCGTATACCGCTATTTCAGAAGGTCTTAAAGCCTGACCAAACATTCGAGACAGTAATTTATATTCTCTTGTATTTTCTTTAAAATCAGCAGCTACATCACCAATATCCGTATATTCCTTGTAATCCATTTCTTTACTAGTAGCTAATAACAAAGGTAATCCAAAGCCTTTTTCAGAAATTGGCTTTGTTTCTCTTGAAATTTGCACATCAACATAGCGCATTTAATCACCTTCCTAATTTCATTTCTACTTCTACTTTGTCGAAGTAGTCTACTTCCTTTTCATCAATGTCTAGGTATCGAATAATTACATCAAAACCCCATTTTTCATCGTAAGAATCGACTAAAAAAGTAGTTCGATTATCTATATCTGACATACTTACAATTGCAACATTGATTTCTTCTAAAAACAAAAAACCTCGATATTCAAACCACTTCCGAAGTTTTGTAGCTACTTCAAAAGCGTTATCATACGAAGTTCCGTAAATGTTAAGCGATATGGTTGAATTGCGTTCTTGTATTCGAGTTTCTACTAATGCATCAGGAAAATCAGCATATGAGACATCTTCTTGACCTACACCAAATCGATCTCCAATAACCTTATATGTCACATAAGGTAATTCCGGTAAATCACCTGGTTGATCAGCTCGAATTATCGTTATGTCCGTATCGGTAGCTAACTGATTTCGAATTAATTTTACTAAATTCATTTTTTTCGCCACCTCATGATGTAGATGTGAACGTCAGTGTAATCCGTAAAATCGGTAAAAGCTTGCACAGTGTACTTTTGCTCTTTGTATTCAACTAGAGTACCTTCAGGTATTTCAGTTGTCGTAAGCAATTTCCGTTCTTTAGTAGTGTACTTGCCATTCTCCATATAACTGAGCGCTTCACCAACACTTTTTGTTCCAGCTGTAAGTGGTAAAATAACACCGATTAATTCTTCTGGTTTAGGTATACCGTCTACCCATTCACCATCAATATAACCACCTTCACTCTGCAAATGAGCAATAAATGAGACACCTTGAGACTGGATAATGTCACCGAACAACATTTTTTCTGGCATTATCGACTCACCACCCTATAAGTAATGCGTTGACGTAATCCACCTAACTCAATTAGCGGATTACTAGAGCCTTTTTGGGCAATAGTTGAAGGTGCATTTGGAGGACTTTTGATATCAGTTATTTTCTTTTGAATATCACCAACCATTAGTGCTCCAAGACGTTCACATAATGTACGAGCATCTAATTTTGATTCTAATACAAGTGGTAATTGCTTCTTTACAAATTTAGTCCACGAATCCTGTTTTTCATCAAATGTTGATCGCATGAAAGAGCGTTCAGGAATATTGATATTCGCTTTTTTCGTTCTAATTGTCATACCGAATTCATGAACTCTAGCAATCATTACGTATTCTCCATCACCGAATATACCAACCTCAACAGCGTAGCTTTTTAATTCCTTTAAGGTTTGTTTTAATTGTGGAATCCTAGTAACATTTTTTACTTTTACGTTATTGCCCATATTACATCACCAGCAAATTGATTGTTTTTTTGGGTGTTAATTGTTCATCCAACTCATCTAAAATACGTTGATATTCTTGGCCCCACCTTGTTGCTAGAAGTCCAATATTTTTACTTGGGTCGCTGTATTGACGCTCAATAATGTCCATTTTCTCACGAATTACTGTTTGATCTTTAGAAACGCTTAAAATAGCTAAATGAGCAGCTAAATAACGTGTTAATCGCTCTTGATATAACTCAGGAGCATTTAAAGAGGACACTTCAAGTGAAGCATCCTCAATGTACATCGTTAATCGTTCATCCGAAACCGAAGTAAATTCATCACTAAGCATGCGAATACGTTCAATTGACGTTAATGGCATGTGAATCCTCCTTATTTTTCGGGATTTTTCAATTCTTCAATGCGTTTATCGATAGCATCCAGAACTGTTTTACGGTCCTCTTCAGCTTTCAAAGCTTCAAGCATGTCAATATCAAACGCATCTTCAATCATTGCGATTGCATCCTTTGCAGATGGCTTTGTTTTCTCACTGTCATAGGCAAATTCGCCTTTGTCATTGAGATGTTTCATCAGTGGATGAGTCAGAAAACTTTCAAATTCCTTCTCATCCACTTTATTTGTGCCTGGAACTAGCGTTAAATCATTTGCTGTATACGAGTAATTACCTTTGTTTTGCACTAACATTGATTAATCCCCCTTAAATTCCATCTGCGCGGCAAATTGCCATAGGATATCGAATAATCAAGCCTGTTGTACGTTCTTCAAACGGCACTTTTGTATTTGGGAATGCGTACTCTTGTGGATGACGCATAATATCTAATGGAATCCCAAGCTCTACAACGTCCGGTGAAGAATCAAGGACAACAAAGCATTCTGAATTAGCTAATCCTTTTTTAGCTAAATCGTTTACTGTTTCAATACGTTTAAACCAGTTTTGAGATTTAATGTACTCCAACACAGATTGTTGTGTGTACTCATTGAATGTTTTTTCTAACTCCTCAAATGAGTCTGGAGTTAATAACAATGTATCAGCTTCATGCCCATTCAATTTATTGATCATATTTTTTGCTTTACGAATGTCAGCAACGATTTCTTTACCTGTCTTGTCCTTCCATTTCGTAGAAGTGCCGCCCTCATTATTTGGTGTAGCATATACCTGAATTCCAACTGAATCCGTTAAGCCTTTAATTCTATGAATTTTATCACCTGAGAAGGCGATTTGATTTTCCTTTTCTGCGATTGCTTTGCGAACAGTATCAGCTTTAGTAACATCAATTGGACGACCTGACATCTGTGCCTCACGTACTCCCTGAACAGAAATATTAAATGCCGCAGCAATGGAATAAATTTTAACTGTTTCTTCCGTTAAATCCGCGTCTACCAATGGCACATCAGTTGCACCTGGAGCTAAGATTTTAGCAGCACCTGAGCGAGTCATTACGTCATAGCTGTAAGTTTTAGCTCCTGCTGGAATATCTGTTTTTAAATTAAAAATAGATCGTGCTTTTAACTCTGAAGCGTGTGGTTCGTACACACGCTTGTCAATTGCGTTTAAGTCTTGCGGGCGAATTAAAGCATCTCCGCGATATGATGGAATTGTCATGTAAAGGTTCCTCCTTAAGGTAAGTTAATTTCGATTTCTACTAATTGATCTGCTGTAGCGTTCGCTTTGAATACAGCACCATTGATAGCGATTGCGCCATCTGCAGTAAACTTTTGGGTAGCAGGGTCTACTTTAACAGCTTGACCGTTGATAACATCACTGCCAGCAACAACAAAAATACGACCACGTTTAACAATCGCTGCTGGTTCACCAACAGGATAGTTCTGGTCGTCCTTCTTTTCCACCCAGTCGTGAATATTTTGAGCTAAAGCAATACCAATAACTGCACCACCAGTTGCAATTGGTTTAATTGCTGTGCCAGTGGAATTTAATTGAACTGCTGCACCATATGGTACTGTCGCTTCTACTGCATATGTGTCTGCTGTGTAATCTTGATAGCTAGATAATTGACCAGCTTTACCTGCCGGCTGCATATAATCAGGATAATTTGTAATAGGCATGTGTATGTCCTCCTTATGAACGCATGTTTAAGCGTTTATTTTTAAGATCTTCTAACTGTTTATTGTTAGCTACATCACCTGTGTATGCACTATTAGGACCAGTGCTCGAGAAACCATTTGATTGGACCTGTTCTACAGTTGCATCAAAAAAGGCGTTGATATAGTCATCTGACTTACCATCACCTTTAAATTCTGCTTTAGCAGTCGATATAACAGCCTCTTTAATATCGCGCTCTGATTTGCCTGTATAATCAAATGAATCGCCTAAAATCGGCTGTGACGCATTAATTAAAGCTACTCGTTCTTCTACTTTCTTATCTAACTCATCAGCAGAAAGAGATTTCTCTTTTAAAGTTGCAATCTCTTGATCTTTTGCTTTTAATGTCACATCTAACGCATCGAGGCGACCTTGTAATGCATCTGCACTATCACCTTTCACCTTCGCTGTTTCTTCCTTAGCTTTTAAAGCGTCAATATGTGCTTTTACTGCTGGGTCTACCTCGTACTCTGTACCTTCAATTTTGATTTTTGCCATTTCGGTGTTTCCTCCTTCTTTTTCATCAATTTGCCATGCGTCCGAATCGGAACGTATAGCAACCTCTGGACCTGCACGACCTTTTTCTACAATCGCGATATGATTAATTTCAACATTTCGCTGAACATATTCGTACTGATCGCCGTTGTATGTTCCACTTTCTGCAACAACATCCGATAAGAAACCAATGCTGATTTCGTTGTACCCATCATGTATTTTTTCAATGAGTGCCTTATCTGTCACTGTCAATGAGATATAAAGCTTAAAGTCTTCCACACGTGAATCTGTGTGGCTCATCCCTTTTGCGTAAGATTGATAATTATCAATAGTTACAGGTTCATTAGGATGACCATCTGTAACAGGCTTAGATCGCGCTGAATAGATGGTACGGTCACTAAAGATTTCATCAGGTAACTTCGCCTCCATTTGTACTGTGCCATCTTTGCGCGCATACGGAAAAACACCAGGGCGAGTAATCGGTACATTGACCGTTAAATACCCTTCTGGTGTTTCCATGTAATCTTTAATATAAGATGTGTCGTAGCGTTGTAGTTTCAATGTTTCACCTCCTTCCTAATCTTCATCATCATCAAAGACTGGTATAGCGACACATCTACAACGATAATCCTCGCCAGGTAATACCACTCGACCATTTACAGTAGGTGGGTCATCATAAGAAAATGGTTTATCGCTAAGGTCCTTATGCGAATCTCTAACTCTCTCATCCTGAGATGTAAGCCATTTAAACTTATCTATGCCGATTTGTTGGTGTCTTTCAGCAGTCATTTGACCCAAAATAGAACCTGCTTGGTCAACAGCTATGAATTGAGCTCTACTTTTCGAAATGCCTACTTCATTCATAAGTTGTTCACGCATCGATTTAATAGATGCACCACTTTTCACACCGTCATTAACAACATTCTCAATGCGATTAAAATAGTCCTCGTGTATTGTTTTGATATAGTCTACATTGTCTGAAATTTTCTTGTGCATGAAATCTTTTAACCATGGTTCTGTAGCTACTAGATCAATTCCCTTAACCCTCATCTGTTGCTCAAAGTTATGACGATTAAAACGATTGATACTATTTACGAAAGACGATGCAGCACGTTCACTTTGAGTAGTTGTGAAAATTTTACTCGCTTTATTTTTCAAAGAATGAAACATTTTCTTTAAGCCATCTAATATGCCATCTTCAGTATAATAAGCATCTTGCCTTGTTGTTAGTTGAGGCACAACGTGCTTATCGAATAGCTTTAATGTTTCGGCACCAAGTGCTGTAATCATCTTTTCTATAGCTCGACTGTAAGTAACTGTTGCGGCATCTGGAAAACGAGTGATTGGTACTTTTTTAACCATTGCGCTCACTGTATCCTTTGTACACGCTATCAGCTAGGCTCTTGAGGTCTGCTTCATCTCCACTAAATTTAAGAGTATCTGATAAACCAAACTGACCGAAGCGTGCCTCACGGATTTCATCAGATGTAACGATATTGTTGAGTAAGTAAATCTGATCCGTCTCTGCTACAATCTTTCTTATTTCAGCATCTGTTTTAGCATCCACATTCCAAAGAGGGTTGAATTGTATCTCCCATTCCAATGATTCAGGGTCAATACGTCCTCCAAGCTCTTTTTCAGCCATCAACAACATACGAATTAGCTTTTCTAAGTGAGGCTTCATTTCACTCTCTTGATCTGCAACAATACGAGTATAATAGTTCATCACATCATACTGCGCTCCTGCTATAGTACCCGACTCTTGACCTTTGATTACTGTTTTCGGCATTCGTGAAGCACTAGCTAACAAATCCCACACATAGTCTAGTAGATAATTAATGCCGCCGACGGATGTTGTTTCCTTTTTCAACTCTTCATCTGCAGCAATCATAGCTAGTGCCTCAGTTCGGAACATAAAATCCATAATCATTGACAGTTCTTTTTTGTCCTGCGAACTCATTTCTTCAATATCTTTCGATTTATACACTTTAAAAGTGAAGTCGTGAAGAATCTGACCAACAGACCAAACAGACGTATCAAAAACCGTCAGAATGTCGTATAACGGTTCTAAAAGCGAGCGCCCTTGCGCTTCTCCTTCGAATCGCCTTGTCTGGCTGTGGAGTAATCTAGAGATGTGTACAGATGATTCCGTTGTTTGTGTCTGCAAACCGTGACTAGATGCTCGATTAATACATAATTGCTCCAACTGTCCATATTTAACATCGAATACGTCCTCGTTAATCAGGAAGTCATTTACTTTCATGGAACTGAAAGCGTGCAAATAATCAACCGAATACAATTTATCCATTTCTAACTTTTTATCTAACTCGAATTTTGGGAATTGTGTCACTCCTAAACTAATAAAACCATCTCCACGGAGACGGTCATAAGTAAACATTTCTTTAAATGCTTTCTTTGCATTAAGATCAGCAAGCTTACTCATAATATTTCGGGCCAATTGCTCATCTTCCATCTTTAAAGTAAACCAGTTACGCGTCATATCCTCTGCAGGTATATCGATGATATTCTGAACAATGCGGCTATCACCATATAAGTTCGTTATTTCATCATGCGATAACTTCCGACCAACACCAGCGACCTGTCTGGTCAGTTTATCTTTTTTATTTGCCTTGCCGTTACCTTGCATAAAGTCATTTCGCATTTCCTTTACTCTATCTAGCAATTTCATTTCCTCACCTACTTTCCTAATAAGTTTTTATAGCGATCTAATGGATTAGAATTGCTTGTATATAGCTGATTCAATGCTTGTGTTGTCATATCCACCAAGTCGTCATGTGCTGCGTTAGGGAATGATACGAGCTCCTCTATTAGGTCCTCAACCCAAGGACACATGTTAGGATGAGGTAAATATACATTTCCAGCCTCAAACAAAGGAGACACCGCATTAGCACGTGCCTCCTTTCCTCCATCTGGATCGACTGGAACAATACCGCTAATCTCATCTTTTAACATTTCGATGATAGCTGTACCGTTTGCCTTATCCTCAATATATTTACTTCTAGCTTTCGGCCACTTGTCGGACATAGCGCGAATCGCTTTCATAGTATCCGCAAAGCCCATTCTTCTATGGTCAATATCGAACAAGAAATACTGTGCTTTTTTACGGCCCCACACGCCACCAGCAACAAAGTCGCTAGTATCGGTACCTTTAAAAGTACAATCCCATGATTGAGCCATTTTATCAAAATGAATCGGCAATACTACTACATCTTCACTTAAGCCCCATTCACGATGTTGCTCTTTAGTGCGGACATAATAACGAATCCATTCACGCTTAAAGATTGAACCGCCTGCCGGAGAAGGTCTTTGTTGGTATAATGCGTTCCATGTACGGCTTCCGACTTCAGATTTTTTATCTTCTGCCCACTTTTCGTTAAACCCCAGCTCTCGACATAACGGCTCTCCTGGTGCACGTCCTAATAAATCATCTTCATCCTCTGCAATAGCAGGCAATCGTAACCTAACCCAATCACGCGGACTACGTGCAAGTAAGCGACCAATTAAATCATCTTCGTGCCAACGGGTCATAATCACAATAACTGATGCACCATCATGTAAACGAGTAGAAAGAGTAGCCTCCCATTCATCCCATATGTTATCTCGGATAGTTTGTGAGCTTGCTTCTTTCATGTTTTTAATAGGGTCATCGATAATCATTAAATCGGCACCTTGACCTGTAATAGAACCGCCAATACCCGTAGCAATCATGCCACCTTGTTTACCTTCAACGCCCCAGTCTTTAACTGCTGCATTCGCTTCTGATAAATGAACGTCAAATAATTCGTGAGCATATTCATTAAACTTATTACGGTTCAATCTACCGAACTTTTTCGCTAACCCATCAGAATAAGCTGCCGCAATTACTCGTTTATCAGGATTTTTCATTAAATAGTAACTAGGGAAGGATTCGGTTACTGTCATTGATTTACCGTGACGAGGAGGCATTTCTATTAACATCGAAAGTTGCTCACCGTTTGCAATACGTTGTAGTACTTCACAAATTAGCTCCGTATGCCTGTAGTGCTCGTAATGACCATTATGAACAAACTCTACATAATCACGATAAAACTGACGAGCGAGTTCTTTGCTTGCTTCATAGGCTAGCGCATCCAATTGCTCATCACTTATTTCTTGCAGCAAGTGCCCTCAACTCCTCTGTGGTTAAACTACTTAAATCCACTGTACTAACAGTTGCATTGCCATTACCTTTTGTTTCAGAACGAGTCTTCACTATATCAACTTTGATTTTTTCTTCTTTTAATTTCTTCAACTCATTTTCACTAAGCAAGTCAGTATACTTAGCCAAGAAAGCCATCGCGGTCATTTTATCAGCGAGCTTAACTTTAAACATTCCGTCTTTACCTTTAGATAATTCAGTAATAAGTGTTCCATCAATCTCTTCTGAATGGTGCATCGAGAATTTTGTGTACGTGTATGGTACTACTTCTGTTTTCTCGGACTTCTTTGAGCCATCAGGATTATATTCAACTGATGTTTCTGTCGCTTCTGACTCGACTTGAGTAAAGTCAATAAAGTCTGTAATGTCAGCAAAAGCTATGTCGATGTACTTTTGAAGAACAGCTCTGGCATCAATCAAAATGCCGTTAGCTATATCTTCTTTCATACGATTGATTTCGGTTTTAATGCTATCATTTGCTATCAGTCTTGCACCATTTGCTCTACCTTGATTGTAAGGAACTTCATAGGCTTTTTGATAAGCTTTTGTAGCATTCCAATACTTAGTGTAATACAAACAAAAAAGCCATTGCTTATCAGTTAAATCACCATTTTCGTTAGTGGTAATCTCTTCTGATTCAACGGCTCTTTTCATTAGAGTTGCATCCTCTTTTACGGTTGCAACCTTTTGTATTTTGGTTGCATCCTTTTCAGTTGCATCCCTCGACCATTTCTCACGGCTCTTACGACTCTTCAATGTACCAAGTTTTATATCATGCTTTTCAGCAAGTGCTTTAAGCGTTATATCAGTTGTCTCATACTCATTTTTAATTTGTATCCATTTCATTTTACATTAAGCACCTACCTCCAATATAATTAAAATAGTAAATATTAACATTACTAATATACTTTTCAGGAGCGTGATTTCTATGCAACACGATAAAGCACATGAATTAAGCGAAAAATGGGGTGATAAGCCTTGTGATCACCCTCGTTTACAAAAAGAATACATGCTTGGCGCTCATACAGGTGACTATATCTGTACAACATGTGGTAGAACAGGATGGGGTAGAGATTGGCCTGAAAAAGAAAAGAAATCAGTATAACTTTTAACCACCTTTTTGGTGGTTTTTTTTGCTCTCAAAAGTAAGTACCGTTGTCCAGCAGTCAAAGTGGGGGAGACTGCTCGATACTCACTTTTCAGAACAAAATAAAAAGCCACTCGTTTGAGCGACCTTATCATTTTAACCATTTTATTTTTCTTAGATTTTTTTCTAACCAATTCACTATTTCATATATTTTAAATGCTTTAATTAGTTCGGTTTTTAAGTTATTCCACGCTTCTTGAGCTAATTTTCGTTGCTCTTCGCGTTTCTTGATTAATTCATCGAATTCACGTTCCAACACCATCACCTCCATTATTTGTTTGTTTTATAATCACCCCATTATGCTATTTGCTTAGTGAAATAAAAAAAGACACCTAAATCAGATGTCTAAATTCCGTCTGTTAAGTGCTATTCTAAGCTCGCCGTTAAAAAAATCTGTTATTTTAAATTTAGTAGCGATATCAGAAATATCGCCTATATCTAATACATATGGAGTTTCAGAATAAACGTTATCTAGTAATATTCGATACTCGTTTTGACATTTGAAGAAATCGTCTTTTATAAAACAAACATTAGGGCTTTCTAAATCCCGATACTTTTTAATGCGGCTTTCATAATTTTTACTAAAATCAAGATACTCAACTTTATTCATTTTGCATTTAATGTTTAAATCTTCACATTTCCTTTTTACCCTTAATGCAAATTCGTATGCATTGAGAACATACATGTTATCCCCAAAATCCTTTATAAGTTTTTCGAGTTCGCTTTTTTCAAGATGCGCAATAGTATAAACATAATCCTCATCTTCAGAAACAACCTTTAGGACATCCTTGTCCACTGCAAACATACAGAAAACAGGTGTGTTTACTCTCTCAATTGAATGAAAATTTAGTTTTGCTATTTTCCCATCAGCAAGGACTTCATTTGTATCAGGGTTTATTAATGACGCACTCACTTCTGAATATACAGCAGATGCTTCGTATGCGTCACCTACGCCGCGGATACCACTTTCTTTTTCGAGATCAATGAAGTACTTTAATGTATTCATATAAAGTTTCCCATCAACAAATGAATCTTCGAATTCTGGTTTTATAAACTTTAGTAAAAAAATAGACTTACCTTTTGGTAATTCAATAGCCATATATCTCACCTCCAACCCAATCATAAACCAGAAGGTGAAATATATGTAACAACTTTTTGCTCTCAAAACCACACCAAACTCTGCCCTCTCAACTCGTAGTGTTTTGGCTGTTTGATGCAGTTTTCAAAGCAAAAGAAAAAGCCTTCGAAGAAGGCTCTTAATTACGTGCAATTGAAGCATTAGCCCACATTACAGCAGTTTCTAAATTAGTCATAGCAACTGACTTCTCACGGCTGTTTGGACATAATTCGTCAATCATGTGTGCTAGCTCTTTCGCCTTTTCGCGAATAGCCTCATACTTTTCTGGTTGCCCATCTTTTGGAGCATGATACTTAAAGTTATTCTCGATCTGTGGGTTAATGTAATCTCCTGGCTTTAGCATTATTCAACAACCTCCCAGTCCTCTGATAACATATCTGTTTGTGAAGCTAACCAAGGAACACGACTTTTCGGAGCATTCTCATTGTCCGTTTGAAGTCCTGTCGTATCAATGTAGATGTAATGATGCGTCATTTTAGAATGTGTATCAGGCACTTGCAACTCCACGAAAATACCTTTGCCATTCCAACCTTTTCGAGCTACTTTCTCGCCCGATTTTAAAGCTTCAATTGCTTGACCAAAATTCATCTTAATTCCTCCATTAAGCATAATAAAAAGCCTTACCGTGCTAGGTGTAAGGCTCGTCTACTGCGGTATAATATTTAATTGTCGAGTTAGCTCACTTTCGACATCGTGGTAGAGCTGCACCACGTTATTATTGTAAAGCGAATTGTGTTAGTGCATTTCCGTGCACTTGTTGCTCAGTAAGTTTGTTTTAGTAAGTTTGACTGAATTATGGAAAGTGGACGAAGTTCACATAATAACCACTCCTTCAGTTTTATTTGCTTTTTTCCCTATATCTCTTAAAAAAATATAGGCCGGCTGTGTTTGTCTTGCCTCGAACAAGTTTATGAGGCGCAGGTCGGTCGTCGGTCTGTCTTTCCCTAATATTTAGGATTTTATAAATACCAAGGAAAGAAACATTTACCTGTCCGACCTCCCCTCCATTTTACACTTCGTATTTTATTGGAAACAAATATGCATGATTTTGTCTCATTTGTCTCATCTGTCGCATTTGTCTTGGAATTAATCTAAATCTCCATATAACAAAAACGTTTCCATCTGTTCATTTTCCAATAGCTGTTGAATGATATCTTTCTTCTGTCTTTGTACATTGTCCTTAGAGATCATAAGGTGTAAAGCTATCTCTCTGTAAGACATTCCCTCCAGTAAACAATCATAAATAACTTTTTGAGTTTCGTTTTGAAGCGTATCACCTAGTGTTTCTAGTAGATAAACCTCTGTCTCGTAACGTCTTAATCGGTTATTGCGTTTTTCCTCAAGTGATTCAATGCGTTTAATCTCTGCCATACTTTTGCCCTTAGAACCTCTTGGCATTGCTGCCTCAACTCCATATTGTGCTACACCCCAATTCTGAATAGGTAAGCTTTGTCCGTATAAAAGTTTTTGAAGCCTTTGGACCTCGTTACGCATCCATTTGAAGTCCTTAATCATTTGAGTGATGATGTTGAACATATCACCCTGTTCTTCCATTTTTCTTGCTGTAGATTGGTTAGTTAACATAGTTTTGCCCTCCTATGTGGTATAATGCTATTACTGACTAAACCACAAAAGGGTAACCAATTCTGAGCTGTAGCGTCTGAACACGCTGCGGCTTTTCTGTTTATCTACAAATCCTCAAGGGTATAATGTGTAAAAAAAGGAGTGATATTTTGAAAATCTTATTAGTTTCCTCCAGCATAGTTGTGCCTGTGGTTATGCTTTATCTACAACATAAAAACGATAAATTCAAGATGATTTTTAATATAGCTGCTGTTATATCAACAATAATTTTCGGTAGTATTGCGTCCACAAAAATTTACCAAATCATTGTCGATGATGCTGTGTTTATGACTACAATTCATGCCATCTTTTTAAATCCCGTTTTCTTGGTGACTGGTGCTTACCTTGGGGTATTCATCATTTTCAGATTAATGATTCTGACATTGGAAGATAGATAACATTTTCCTCATATTGTGCAGTAGTCACTATTTATCTAAATCAGTTTCTTCCCACTTACACCATGCTTCAAAACCCTTTTCTGTTGGATCATCTTCTCTATCCTTATCTTCAACAATGTAAGCTACCTTTTTAACCTCTAAAATATATACATGTTCATCTCCAGACAAGCTCTCTTCCATGATTGACTCCTTAGCAGCCTCATAATCCTTCAATGCCTCTTTATAAGTATCATGTAAGTTAAATTCGTTATAAGTTGAATCATATACAGCAAACTTGTCTGGTCTAAGAACTAACTTGCTGTACTCTAATTCATTAGCATAGCCCTCACTAAATGCTAAGGCTAAAATACAGAATGTTTCTTCGTCACCATACTTATTAATTGCTTCACTTGGTACACCTACTGCATTTAACTTTTCGTGATTAACTGCATTATTTTCAACAAGAATATAAGCATCTTCTCCACCATTTTGTTCGATTACCTCTAAACCGTTTAGGACATTTAAGATTGCTTGTTTATCAATTGTTTTCATACTTGTTACCTCCAATTGTTTATTTGTATTTGTTGAACAATTTCTTTCTATTAACCTTTACGAAAGTTTTCAGAAAAGTTACACTATTGATATCCTTAATAATATTTATTTTTTCCTCGAGAAGGTCTTGCTAGGACTCCCTTTCTCGAGGATTTTTAATTTTCAACTAACCTGTTTCCCTAGCAATCCACCAGCTCGCGGCCTAATCTTTCCTGTCATTTCTAAATCCATTGCAATCAACGCCACACTCACCTTACTTGTATTAAGCCTTTGAGCTATCTTGTTGATTGAATGCCCTTAATTCCACATGGCTATAAAGTTTCCAATCTGTTGTACTGTAAAATCAAACTTAACCGTTTCATGAACTTCACCTGTAAAAAGGATGTACCTACTATCTACTTTTCTACCCATTCAATCGTCACCTCGGCTCTAGGATTATCTGAATACCACTTACGAGCAACTAACTCCGTTACTTGGCTATCGTCATGCCATATAACCTTGCTCAAACCGTCTTTAATGCCCTTTGCTAGATTGTCGATGTCTGGTTTGGTTGTTGGTCTTAAAACGCCATCAACGGCTTGCTGATGCTTCTTTTTACTGTTGCTGATAGCTTTTGGCATCTTACGGTACACATCAATGCTCAATCTTATTTCCTCGGTAATAAGCGTATCTGGCGCAACCTGTGAGGCTACCAACCTCACGAATGATTTATAGTCCTTAGATTCTTTTGGATCAAATGTGCCGTTTCGTGTCACTCGTGGTCGTTGCTGTGCCTGTACATCACCTGGTATTTCAATTTTGAGTACGTTCATGTTTGCCCTCCTGTTAGCGCTCTTAGAAGTCTGCTGATAAAACAACCAAATGCCGTTCTACCAGCAGCGTGTATTTAGTTAATAATTATTGTTTTGGCGATTATGATTCACTTGCATCTTCTTGTAATAAGCGTTAACTAATTGGTCTACTGTATAAAAATCTTCAGCAAGCATTAATGGCAGCATAACTAAGTAATATTCGTCGAATTCTTTATTTGCCAAATCACTACTTAGCTCAGATATGATAAACAAGACATTATCTGTATTGATATATTTGTTTGGTTTTTGATAATCATTCTGCAGATTAACCAAGTTGTCAGTAGTAACACCTTCTTGCAATCCAATACTTAACCCAAAAGCCAATAAATCCGCTAATTCATCAAGTTGCTTTTCTTGCGACTTCCCTTTGTTTTGTTTCCAATCTTTGAAAAATTCACGCGTATTGATCCACTCGATAAATTCCACTAAGTACGCTACCCTGGTACTCTTTTCATTTTCAAGTACCACTCTGCTATCAAATTCTTTTTGAGTGTTTAATAGTTTTTCAAAAGTTTTAACTGCTATATTCATAAACTCACCTGTTCCCTTTCTGTATCGAATTGCATTAATATTTGATATGGTCTTGAGTGATAAGGAAAATGATTAACTCTACTTGCTACTTCTCAACCTCTCTCCATATCATCAGCAATCATTCGATCTAATTCTTGTGATGTTCTAGCCTTGGTGATTTTCTTTAGTTGCGCCATATTTATCACCTCGAATATTTTTATTTAGAAAGGCAAATCATCCTGACTTACCTCAATCGGTCCCTTACTATTAGCAAACGGATCTTCATCTGCTCTTGTATAATTCGGCTGATTATTACCGTAATTCTGACCCTGTGGAGCGCCTGTATTTGCTCCGTGATAATTTGTACTAGATTCGTAGTTTGAAGTGCCCTGTGAGCCTCCTGTGCTGTTTCTCGGCTCTAAAAACTGAATGCTATCGGCAACAATGTCTGTAGTGTATACACGTTTGCCATCCTGCCCCTCATAGCTGCCTGTTTGGATTCGCCCTTCCAAACCTATTAGGCTAGCTTTCTTCATGAAGTTGGCTAGATTCTCAGCTTGCTTCCGCCATGCTTGACAGCTAATGTAGTCTGCCTCACGATCACCCTGTTGGTTTTGAAATGTTCGATTAACTGCAACCGTGAACCGACATGATGCAACGCCATTTGGTGTATAGCGCAATTCAGGATCTTTTGTAAGTCGGCCAACTAATACGACTCGGTTAATCATGCTGTTTCCTCCAACAATTCAGGGTTTTCGTAGATGTTGCCGATGACTTCATATTCTTCAGCTAACTCTAAGTTTTCAGCAATTCCATGAGAAATGCCTCGTTTTCCTTTACCTACACAATGCATAACTCCACAAAAACCATATTCAATGTACTCAACTACTAGGTGATAATTGTATTCACCCTCATCTTGGTAAGGATAACTATCAGCAGTTAATATATCCCCCTCATAAATCTCCTTGCAGTTCTTGTCCTTTAAGCCTGTGTATTGCATCAGTACGCGTTCATCTGTCTCACTAACAACATCATTAGTCACGAAACCGAAATTAGTTAACATTTCACATTCGTTTTTCAACCAACTACGAAACTTAATCTCTCTACTCATGCCGTTGCCTCCCTCTTATCCCACTTCTCAGTGATTCTATAGCCTGCTTTTTTCAGCTCTTTGAAATCCGGATGCATCAGCGGAACCATGGTCCAGATTTTTTGACCGCCATCACATTTGTACATAGTCACATAAACGTTGTACTGGTTGTATTCTGAAGGTTTTTTAGTTTTTACCATTGGTGCCTGATTACGAGCACCAGGAATATCTATTGGAATGCCGTTACGTTTTCTCACGCAATCAACTCCTCTTTCTGAGCCGTGTAATAAACCCTTGGCTCATATTTGTGGTAGAAATCGCTTGGCTCTTTATGACGATCAAGCATTCTTTCGATGTCCTCGTCATCGTTGCAAATTGTTCGATACTTGGCCTCATCACCATCGCGCCAGATGATAACTGCGTATGGAGTAACACCGTAGCCTAAAAATGTTGGAATCATTTAGATTCACCGCCTAATGCCTGACGTGCTTTTTCACCCGCATCTTGCATTACAAGTGATTCTGCATGCATATCAGCTCTGAAATGATTATTTTCACTTGCATAAAACTCAAGAGCTTTCTTAAAACTGTTAATTTTGTCGGTTGCTTTAAACGTTGCTTTTTCCATAATTTCATAACACTTTTCTGTTTGCGCTAGTCTTTTTTGCAACCTCTCAACCTCTGCAACAAGCGCTGGCACATCTTTATGAGCATTGGCTATAAATTCAGCATCGTTAACATCATAGGTATGTGCTACGAACTCTTCCTCATTTCCTACCGAATAATGTGTTCTAACGTGACCGGTGTCCATGCTTCTCCATTCTCCAGGTGTAGCATTCCCCACACGTTCTTTAATGGCATTCAACTGTTTTTGATCCATCACTCATTCACTCCCCAATAATTTGTTAAAAGCCTCACGGTCCCTAATAGCCAAAGCCTTGTCGATGGCATTAGCGATGTTAAATGCTTCAATTTCAATCATGAGGCCGTCCATTTCTATTTCACGATTAATTTCAATTGCTTTTGCTACCACTGAGAAAAAGTCTGAAAATGAACCAAAGCTGTTCATTTATTGCACCTACCTTTGCCTCTTTATGGATTTCATTCAGTGCAAAATAACACTCCTGTCCAGCTGTTTTAGCTATATCCAATGCTTCATGAGGCGTGTAGCCTTCTTCTTCAACCAAGGCTGTTAATCCAGTAACAATGAACATCATGCCTTTGCTTGAATGTAGCTTATTGTGAAAATCATTGCGGTTCATCCCTTCGCCCTCCAATCAAGGGGCTTTGCGCCCCTCTATCTATTTTCAAATACCTTGCGTAATCGATAATTCACCTTCATATCCTTCGGAATAGTTACCGTGAAATCTTGAGCCATTTCAAACAACCGACTCGTTAACGCCTCATCGATGTATAGCATGTCATCTAATGATAATTCGCTGGATATAAGCAACGGCTTGTTGTTAAGGTAGCGATAGTTAACCACTTCAAAGATGGATTCAGCCTGCCAAGCTTTTACATCAACCTTTCCTCCAATCGGCTTGAATAGGTCATCGATAAACAGAACATCAACTTCCTTCATACGGTCCATAATTTCGTTTTTACGTTCAAAGTTGTTAGCAGCAAGATTGTTCATCCCATCCTTGTAAAGGAAATAGAGAACAGGCACTTGCTTTGTATGAATCAGGTAGTTTGAGATAGCCGTTAACAAATGTGTTTTGCCGCAACCAGGTTGTCCAATTAACATGATGCTGTTCTGTCTAAAACCTTTAATCTGCTCAAATGCTGCATAATATTGATTCGCCTTACTTTTCATTTCAGCGATCTTTGGATGTACACCATCAGTCGAGAAGTTTTTAAAACTCATTTTCTGGAATTCTTCTGTAATTGCACTAGATTTAATGAGTCTATTAATCTTGAGCATTTTGCTACACTCACACTCGACGTAATAGTCTTGTTCAACTTCAACCCCTCGGATAAAGTAACCGTTCTTTTTGCGGACTAAGTAACTGCCAGCATCTTTGCATCTAGGACAGTTGTAATCAGGTTCCTCAGCTACTGTAGTCTCCGAACACAACTGGCTTCTCGCTCGAAGTTCCTCCATTACTGCTGCCATTCGGTCGCCCATTCTTTCCATCAATCTTCACCTGCCAATCTGCGTATGATTTAACTCCTTTTTCAGTGGACCAATTATGAAGAATACCTCTTACATACTCGACACTTGATTTACCTAAGTCTGCAGTAAGTTTGATGGCTTCGATAATGAGTAAGTAGTCAGGATACAGTTCTAGGAGCATGTCCATTTTTCGATGATCCGTAAAGTTACTGATTCGAATTGTTGAATCATAGCAATTTTTAATTTCCAAGAACGGATTGACCGACCGACTCTCTTCTCTCTCTGTCAGTACTTGGTTATTATCAGTATTTGGTTTATTCAATACTTGGTTATTATCAGTACTTAGTAGTGTTCGATTTTCTACTTCTTGAAAACCTACTTCTTGGTTTTCTACTTCTTGCTTTTCTACTTCTTGAAAATCGGTAAGTAGAGAATTTATAGGTACTTCATGAACGATCGTTTCCCATTCTTTAATTCTTTGCCCTTCACGAATAGGTTTCCGTTCGATGTATCCGCATGTCTTTAGCTCATTGAAACCAGCTCTGAATGATGCCTTGCCATCTGTTGAGTGAGTCATTAATTCGTCCATATAAAACACCCAATCATCTGGCATTGAAAGCATGTATGCCATTATGCCTTTAGCTTTCCAAGATAGCCGGTTGTCGTTCAATGCCGTTCGATTCATCACTACATAGTTGCTGTTCTTAGCCACTCGGATGATACCCATTTGCCCTCACCTCTCCTACTTGCTTTTACGGTGTGTTAATTGCTTCATTCGTTTAAATCGTCTTCGTTCTTTCTGCAGTGCTTGATTGAAGTGATTTTCTGCGTGATTCCACATACCGTTGATCGCTTTATAATTCAAAGAACGATTACTTGTAACACTTCGATGGAAACCTTTTGTTTTGAACTCAGTTGTTAGCCCATACGTTTTAATTGACCAACAACCATTTGTGCAATGCTTGGTTTCGTAACCCGTTTCATGCCACTCTGAATAATCAACTACTTCAGAACCGCACACTGTACACTTTTTATCTTTAAAGCCCCAAGAATACTGGTCATATGCTTCTGATTTCCCAAACTCTCTACAAAGAGCTGAGAAAATTGCTCGTTTACGTTCTCTGTATATTCCAGTCATTTGCCATCACCTCTCCTTATGTCGCAATATTCGAATTTTTAACCATAGGTTTATAAATCCACATTAGTTCAGCAACCTAATTCGTGAATTAATTCCAGCTGTACTTCGCTTAATCGCTTTTCTGCAATTTTTATATATTCAGGATTAAGTTCTATTCCAATAAAATTACGGCCATGTTTTAGAGAAACCAACCCTGTAGTTCCTGACCCAAAGAATGGATCCATTACAACCCCATCCATTGGACATCCTGCTAAAACACACGGCTCTATTAAGTCTTCCGGAAAGGTGGCAAAATGAGCTTCTCTTAGTGGTTTTGTTGTAACTGTCCACACTGAGCGTTTATTTCTTTTTTCTCGAATTGCTCTAAAAGCCTCGTTACCATACTTACCATCAAAGGAACCTCTAGGCTTATTAGTACGCCTTGCTTTTTGAGGTTGTCCAAATGCTCCTCGAGATCCCTTAATATCTTGTGTCCCATAAATTGCTGGCTCTTTTATTGATTCATTATCGTAATAATAAAGTTGAGATTTGCTTAGTAAAAAAATATATTCATGGGATTTAGTTGGTCTATCTTTAACCGATTCTGGCATAGGATTTGGTTTACTCCAGACTATATCTTGTCTTAAGTACCAACCGTCTTGCTGTAATGCGAATGCAACTCGCCAAGGAATTCCTATTAGATCCTTCGATTTAAGATATTCATGAGAGCCTCCACCAGCTCTTAACATATAGTCTTTACTTTTCCCAGTATTCCCGATATATTCTAAGCCGTTCTTACTTCTATTTGCCCAATAACAATCGCCAAGATTCAACCAAACTGTCCCATCATCTTTTAATATCCTTTTAATTTCACGAAACACTTGAACCATATTTTCAACATATTTTTCTGGAGTTTCTTCAAGCCCGATTTGACCTTCTACTCCATAATCACGAAGCCCCCAGTAAGGTGGACTTGTAACCACTGTATTTACAGTTTCGTTAGGTAAAGTTTTAAGTATATCTATACAATGCCCTTGATATATTTTATTGAGTTCCAACTTGTCACCACCCTGTTGCAAAAATTTCTTATAACAGCCCGTCATGCCTCTCGCAAACTGCGAAACTACCACTCACTTTGGTAACTCGATAGTTTGGGTATCTAGTCATGTATTGCAGCACCAGACGTCTGATTTCATCGTTATCCTTCGCCCGCTCAAATATCCAAGCAGGCAGAAGGACTTTGTGTGGTACGTTATTCATTCACTTCTTCTACTACAAGTTCAGGTGCATCAACGAAAAATTCTGTTTCTGGAGTGATGTCTTTCATTTCACGTTTTGGTGCTGTACCCTCGTCATAAGCTACCTGTTGTTGCATTTCCACGCTAATCGGAAGGTACTTCCACATGTGTCGTACAACGGTCTTTTTAGCCATCTCTTCGTAATCTGTAGCCCATGGTGAATATGATGAATTGGCAGCCTTTGAGCGACCTTTACGCTTCTCGATATCGGCTTTTGACATGAACTCAAATTGATAGCCTCCATCCTTGAAATGAGCTACTGAATAAGCACCTACAAAATTGCCTTTATCTACGTCCATACAAGGCTTGTGCTTTAACTTAGGGTCTAATCCTAGTTCGTACTCAAACTCATCTTTCTCGTACACTGCATGAGCGTAAATCGACTGTATATGACCACTACGTCTTGCAAGGTCAATCATGCCTTTATATCCAATGATGAATTGAACTTCAGTAATGCCCTTTTTGTTATTTTTGAACGGTAGTAAGTAGCAGTGACCCATTAAACCAGGTTCTAATCCTAGTTGGGCAGCTTGCATAACTGCACCTAGTAAACTAGAAACATCTGCATCCTTAAGCGCTGGAGTTGTACGAATAGTAGTCATCGCTAGTCGCATTAGACGGTCAACATCCATGTGTTTTGGTAAAGCTTGTGCCATTGCTGGAGCCATTTGTTTTAAGTAATCATCAATTGTTTTAGGTTTTGCTTGAGTAGATGGTGCTTGTTGCATTTGAGCTTTCAAATCATTTGTAGTTGCCATTGTTAGTTAGCCTCCTTAATTGTTAAACGTCTTGATGGTGATTCTTTGCAATACTTTTTGTACAAGTCAGGATTCTCATCTTTCAATCTTTTGCTATCAAATCGATTGGAGAAGATGGTTTTATATGATACTTTAAAGCGATTAGAGTGCCCTTCGGCAGCCTCTCCAAGAGTCATTTTGAGCTGATTTTCATATTCTTTACGTTGCTTTTCCAATTGCTTTTCCTCGACTTTTATCGATTCGATTGCCTCTATTAATGTGTTGGATTGCTCGTCCAACATAATCGCTGAGCCATCATCTTGTGGGTACATTTTGGCTAGTAATTCTGTAGCCGATGTACTACCATCAATAACCGGAGGCTCATTAGCTAATACATGATTCTCCCAAAACTCTTTCTCATGTTGGATCATCAACTCGATAAATTCATCATCCCTTGCAACTTCTTTCCAAACGAACTTGTTACCACCTATTAATACAGCGATATAAGCTTTTTCGTAGCCAGTTACCGCAAGATAATGTTGCAACTGACAAAGGTATGCTGCTGGAACATCTTCACCATTCCAACTGTCCTTCAAGTACTCACTTGCTGTTTTGCATTCCAAAAATGCTTTTTCACCAACAACATCCCTATCTAAGTTTGCTGTCATAAAATAATGATTAGGATGTCGCAGCATTCTATTGATCTTCCGAATTTTCTTGCCTGTTCGTTTTGCAAACTCTCTAGCTACAACATCTTCAAGAACATTGCCCCAGTATGCAGCCTCGCTATCTGATTCGTCGATAATATCCGATGTCTTTTCAATGTATAGTTGAAACGCTGATTTCCAACGATTAAAACCAAGAATTGCTGATGCATCAGAACCACCAATACCACTCTTACGGAGCTGTAGCCATTCGATGCGATCCATTTCTAATGTAGAAACTGCTTCCATTCTTTTGCCCTCCTGTGCTAAAATCTGATTAATAAATGTTTTTCTAAGCCACTATTGTGAGTAGTGGTTTATTTTTTTGTACAAAATTCTGCTCCGAAGCAATCTTCTGCATAAGTGTGTAAGTTGTCCAAATGAACAATGTCATCGTTCGGAAACCTCATGTAGTCATCGTTACTAACTATTAACGAACCATACTTATCACGAAAATCTCTTTCGACATATCGGAATGTCGGTACCTTATTGATAGGTTCAATTGTTCCTAACACCATCGGATTTTCCACTAGTAGATTCATATTCTCACCTTCTTTCTGATGGATAACCACCAATCTACTTACAAAACTGTCATCGCATCTGGGGCCGTTTGGCTGTCGCTCGCTCCTAAAAGCAGGTCATGGTGTACTGTGCTAGGCTTTATAAATAGATTGCTAGTCCCATCAAGCAGCTCATAATGTGTTTGGCTAACCAACCAATTCGAGAAGATTATGAACTGCTTGACGAGAGCGAGTTAACACTCGCAAACGTCTGTAATTTTTGTTGACTATTTACTTTTTCTGTTTTATATTTACAATATCCATGTGCTGTTTAACAGGAAACTGTTAGGCAGCCTTTTTTTACTGTTAAGCCCAATGATTGGTTAAAAATATATCTTTCTCCTTTTCTGTGTTATAATAAAATAGATTTCATAATTATTTTCATGCTGTTTAATCGTTCCTGCGATTAAGCAGCTTTTTTATTGCCATTTAACTTCTCCAGCATGTTCTTATCACAATAGAAATGCACATATATTAACCTCTGCTTTAATGTCATGTATCGCCATGCTCTAGGCTTGATGCGCAACCTTCTTCACCACCTCTATGTTAATTCCTTTGTCTACAAACTTGAGTGCTGTTAAGTACAACCCTTTTTGTCGTTCTAAATGCTGAATACGAGCTATTGAATTTTGCATGTCACAACCACGATCTGCAGCTAGTTGATAACGACCATCTTGCGTATGGATTGTTACCTCTTTAACTAGGTCCTCGATACATGCTTTCTCTTTTATAATTTGGTTGTTAATTAGTTTTAAAGCATCCAACTTATAAACCCTCCTACTATTGATGGAACTGTTTGTGATAAGTGTGCAAGCATATTTGCCATTTCCATTCCGAACATCAAAGCTGTTCCAGCAAGCTCCGAATCAGTAATTTTCAACCATGAAGCGAAGGTGAAAATATCTATTGTCTTTCTGCCACTTTCTAATTTACTTACAGCTGATTGTGTACTATCTAATCGCTCCGCCATTTCTTCCTGAGTAATATTTGCATCGATGCGGAATTTCTTTAACATCTTTCCGACTTTCGCAAAATCTGCAACCATATCTTTTTGCCCCTTTATTCCAATTTCGAATATATTCCTTTATCGAATACCAATTTCGACCAAGTTAACTTAATATAAAGATAAGAGGTAGATTTGCCCCTACCTCTTAGATTTCTACTAGATTGGTAGTTTGACGAGGCCATTTGCCCTGGCCTCTCCTATTAAATTGCACCTGCTCGTGCTTATATATTTTTAAGACCATTCATTCATAATGATATTTTTTATTGTTTCTTTTGTTGGTTCTGCAAGCCAAACCCTCTTACTACGTGGTTTTGGCTTTCTTTCATAGCGTTTAATTCTTGGATCGCGCAGTAGATTAGCTTCAAGGAAAGTTTTTCTGTATCGTGTTTCTCGAATGATGTCATCTATATCCCAAAAAAGCGTTACTTCATCTTTGATTTGATCTTGAATCATATAGCGACCACCTTCGTAAGGAACTTTTTAATAAAATAGGCTTGTCCTTTTCCGGTGATTTTTGATGTTCTGTTAATACTAATTTCTCCACTATTGTGGTAAATTGGCGTTTCTTTAATTTCAAACAATCCTAGTTCCATTGACTTTTGTGTAGGTGAGTTATAATCAGAGCCTTTACGTTTGATTAAATAGCCATTATCTCTAAGCCATTCGAATAGACGTTTTTGCCCAACATCTACTCCGTTTTGTTTTAGGATTTTGGCAAACTCACCAATTAAAATTGATGTATGGCTTGCTTGTACTGCTTCAGCGAATATTACTTTTGGATTTTGAGCCTCAATTATTAGTTGTTGCTCAACGATTTTTTTCTTGTTGTTTTCGATTGTTTTATTTGCAATAAGTAATGCTTTGGCCATGATTGATGCTTCATCGTCATTTTCATCAGTAGCGATGTATCCACCGTTGAGGCGAATTTCTTTCAAGATGTTTTTGACCTGTTTTTTGAATTGTTTAGCGATAGGTTTACGTGATTGCATTAACACTTCGTATAACCCGTTTTCTGTTAAGAACCATGATTCACGATTTTGACCTGATAGGAACAATGTTCGTATCAGCTTTTCATCTTCATCTACTGAACGAATCATTTTTGATGTGTCACTATGTTCAATCCAATTAGCAACATCCTTTGCTAGAAATAATGGATTTTCTAGTGTTCCATATACTTTGAATTTTTTTGTTAATACAGCTTGTTCATGGATAACTTGTAATTGGTTCATAATAAAACCTCCTTTTTAAAGTCCTTTCAATCAGCAAACTTTTGGATGGCGATTTAGAAAATATTTAAATAACTTTTCTTTTATCACGATGTAAACTATGTGCAACATCATGGGTAAAAAAAATCTCCCTTGGATCTTTATCAAAGAAATGCCCGAGCTTTAAAACCATTTCTGCTGTGGTATTTCCTCCTTTTTCAATTGAGATAATGGTGTGTCTTGAAACACCAAGAGCTATCGCAAGTTCTTCTTGGGTTAAATCAAATTCTTTACTAAGGCGAAGATACTTAACAACGTTATACATTTTAATTCACCTCGTTTCCGTTGTTGTACATTGTTTACATTTTCATAGTAAACTACGTACAACACATTGTCAACTATGTTCTACAAAAAAATTAAGATAATTACTTAATATTTTGTAGTATATGTTTTACAATATGGTAAATAGAGTTTACAAAGGAGGGTTAGTATGAACGAGAACGAACTAGGTGACTTATTAATTAAACTTAGAGGAAATCATTCTTTAAGGGAAATTGGGGAATTAACAGGATTAAGTCATACCTACATATCAGATGTTGAAAAGGGGTATAGAAGAGGGTCTAAAAAACAGTTAAAACCTTCTCCGGATACCTTAAAAAGACTCGCTAGTGCCTATAATTATCCGTATGAAGAATTAATGAAAATTGCAGGATATCTTGAAACAGAAACTACAACAGATTATATTTCTGAAGATAAATCGACTAATGGTTCACAATTAACCGAAAAAGATGAACGTGATATCGGAAAGAGAATGGCGAAAATCAAAAAAGATCTAATAGAAGGAAGTAGCGATGACAACCAAGCTGCACTGAGTTTTATGGGTGAACCAATGAGTGAAGAGGCGATTGAGTCACTTTTAGAAGCCTTGGAGCATGCTGAAAGGTTAGCCACACTCGCAAATAAAAAATATATCCCTAAAAAATACAGAAAAGATTAGTTATAAAGGGGTTGACGAGTATGTGGATTAAAAACATCGTTCAAGACTTGATTAATCAGCATCAAACAACTGATTTTACTGTAATTGCTCAGCAGATGAATATTCAAATAGTAGAGCATGATCTAAATGAAGAAATATATGGCTTCTATCGTTATGTTAGAAGAAATAAATACATCTTTATAAATTCAAATCTTGCTGAACATAAAAAGAAGTTTGTTCGTGTCCACGAACTTGGACATGTGGTATTACATCCTGATTTAAATACCCCATTTATGAGAAGTAATACTTTTTTTTCGGTAGATAAAATAGAACATCAAGCAAATCGTTTTGCGGTTGAAATGTTAATAACCGATGAACTTGCACAAGATTATCTTGCTGAAAATATGACAATATATGAAATAGCTTCCTTACATCAAATCCCAGTGGAACTGGTGAAATTGAAATATAAGGGGCTATTTTAATACAGAAAAAGGGAACATATATTCCAATTCGAAAGGAGTGATGCTGACGATTTTCTTCATTGTACCTGCTCGTGCTTAATCGGAGGAAATCACATTGGTTAGAAAACAATTTTTTAATACAAAAAAGGATTGCATTTACTGGTACAAAGATTCGGAAAATGAAAAGAAGTTTGCATTTCGCTATAAGTACTATGATCGATTTGGGAAGCGAAAAGAAAAATCTCAACAAGGTTTTGATACTGAACACGCAGCAGAGCGTGCATTAATTGAAGTAAAAGCAAATGTATTAGATGGAAATGATAGATATGTAGAAAATGCGAATTTAACGGTTGCACAATGGATGGAAATTTGGTTTGAAATGAAGAAAAATGTATGGCGTCCTGGCACGTATATACATTATCAAGAATCTTACAATAATCATATTAAACCACTTATTGGCCATTACAAAATACAAAAAATCACTAAAATGACTCTTCAAAGAGAATTGATTGATAAGTTAGTATCATATAAGTTAAAACGTGCAACCATTCAGGGTGTTTTTAGAGTTTTCAAATCCGCTGTTTCGTATGCTGTCGAGGAAGAAATCCTGCCGAAAGATCGTTTTAAGAAAATGGACTTTAGTGCTGCACCAACTGGTGATAAAGAGAATTTTTATACTGAGGAAGAACTGAAAACATTTTTATCATGTGTAAAAGAAAATGACCCTACTACTAGATATACTGTTATTCTTACTTTAGCGATGACGGGTATGCGTAAAGGTGAAATGATGGGGTTAACATGGAAAGACCTTGATTTTAAAACCAAGTCTATTACGATTAACAAAGCTCGTACAAGAACAGGACTTGGGCCACCGAAGAGCGATAATGGTTACCGGAAAATTAGCATGAATAACGAATTATATGCTCAGTTAAAAATTTATAAAGCCTGGTGTATAAAAAAGAAATGGGAAAACAGCATGCAACATAAAGATGAGGATTTTGTTTTCATTTCTAGGCAAGGATGCCGTCCAATCGGCTTAACTTATGTCGAGGATGCAATTGATATGATTTGTAATAAGTATGAAGTACGAAGAATATCACCTCACGGATTAAGACATACAGTTGCTTCCATTTTACTCGCTCGAGGCGAAACGCTTGTGACAGTAGCAAAAATACTTGGGGATGATCCAAACACTATATTAAAAGTATATGTTCATTCATTTGAGAAGGATGAAATTAAATCTATTGATTACATGAATCAATTTGCAAATGGATGAAATACAAAAAAATAACGACATTTAAACAATTTGGGGTACTTTTTGGGGTTCACTTTTACCGGGGCCCCTCCCCTTCCTTATATATCAACGTTTTATTCTCCTTTCCATCCAAATGATGTAGTTCGCATGATACACCACGCCCATTTGGTCGGTCTCAGCATATCGAATTTCGATTTGTTTCTCACTAACAAACATTTTCTTCACCTCGTCCTACATTATAGCGTAAAAATATTGATTTGGCGGTGTTTTTGCTCTATCAATAAAAAAAGATTAAATAATAAATACTTGAAATTTAGTTCAGGGAAAATATTTCGTGAAAAATGTTAGTTTCCGTTTTCACCCGTTGTACCCCACTTATTTGGGGTACAAGTTGGGGTGCAGTACAAAACAGGTGATTCCCGACCAATTTATTCCTAATTTCATCTGGACTTACATTATTTAGTTACCTATTATTAATATGAGGTGATACTTTGTCAGGCATTTTAAAATTTACAAAATACATTCTTATGCTCATTTCTGCGAGTCAGTTAACTAGGTTCAGTCAAAATATTTAGAACCCATACTTCTATATGAGTATCTTGTGTTTATAGCATTTTGTTTTTTACTTGGTATATTGGAAGATTTTTTTAAACCTAGTAAAAAAACAAATATTTTAGTACGTGTAGTAATTATCATTTGTTCTCTTGTTTTATTGATTACATCAGTCTCTATCAAATCCACTACTACAATTATTTTTTCTATAGTAATGTTTATTGCAATTAGTTTCTCAGTATTTTTAGAAATCAAGCAAAAGGATTAATCACCTTTTGCTTTTTACCTCTCTCCACTAAATTGTTTTTTCCAATCCTCGCAGCTCACAAATGGCACTGTAACTCTAGGTGCTTTACCTCAATTTACGCCTTATTAAATGCCCGTTCATACGTCATTCCCATGTCCTCCATTTATACTATTTATTGTATATAAAACAAATAACCATAATAATATCTTGATATAAAAAAAAGCACTGTTTTAAAGTGCTTTACATACTATCTGTATTTTCTATATACCTTCTCAGCTAAATCTTTAGCCAATTGATCTGAAATTTCCCTATCCATGATTCTTAGGGCCTTTGCCAAATCAATTATTAACTTAGGTCGTTGTTCAAAATTAATCAGTTGCATCAATGTATTTAGTGCCACCAGTAGTTCTTGATAATTATCTCGTTACTTTCATAAACAGCAGTATATTCATCCCTATCTAAATAATCGCCAATAATAATTTGGTGTCTACAAGGATGATTTAGTTGAATAAGAATCCGTTCCACAACTCTTAAAAAATATGGGCCGGCCATGTTTGTCGCGCTCCGGACTAGCCTGTCAAGCGCAGGTCTGTCTTTCTCTAATATTCAGGATTTTATAAATACCAAGGGAGGAAAACCTTACCGTGCCGTCCTACCTCCGAGTTTACATCATATTTTTTCTATTTCAAAATATGCTACATGTTTTACATTTGTTCTTTTTATTACATCTGTTACATTTGTTCCTTTTGTTGGAATAACGCATTCACCTTATTCATATTTTCAAATTCTTTATAATTGTCCTGTAGTGTTTTTTGACAAAATATAAAATGATCATTAGGGTTCCAAACGTGTAGATAATCAGCACAGTATCCACGAAGCCACAAAACACCGTTAATTCGTCTAAGGTAAAAGCCTTTCGGAAATTCATCATCTTCAGTTAGAATCTCCGATGCTATTGTGATGGAACCTGAAGGAGCTTGTTGTTGCTGTAAAGGATTGCCGGAATAACCTTCAAGCTGATCCAGGTACTCCAATCTTAGGTGAGGTCCTAACTCAAGCGGGCACAATTCCAAACCAAGTTCCCCAGCTCTTTTATAGATTTGAGTCATATTAGCTCCTTCAGGAAAACCAAGGTCTTCAACAGTTAGTTCAACGGTCTGTATGCTGTACTTCGTATCAGAAGTCATAAATTTATCGTCTGCAAATAGCCTCTCTCCATACTCATTCATCAAGATAGAGTATTGTTGCAATTTCTGGATAAGCTCCGATTTAGTAAGCCCACCAACTTCCACCGTTCTACTAATAAATGTGCAATAAGGATATATTTTATCATTTTCAAAAAGCATTTGTAGTCACTCCTATCAAATTTTTGTAAATAGAAATATTCTACAATTGCCTATAAAATTCCTTGGCCACTAAAAATGAAGAAGCCTTCCGACTACTTCTTCATCTGTCTCAAAATACTATTTCTTACTCTGAAAATTGTCCAGAAAACCAACCTTTATACGTAGTGTTGCTGATAAAACAAATGATACTTTTTTCATATGTATATTCCCTTATATATTCATTATAACTTTACTTCAGGAATCGTTACCACAATGTCCAAAAGATATCCTCTCATTCACATATAATTTATAAGGGATAGCAAACAGTGAAACACAACCGCACGTGCTGTGAGCTATTCCCATCTGATTGAATCTGATCAGAACTAATCTTTTGTAAAATACTACGGGTTAATTTGACAATAAGTGAAGAAGTTAATTCAGAAAAATTCCTCATTTTTATTTTATCTTCATATGTTGGTTTTGGTTTCTGACTATTTTTAATAAAAACTACCCAATCATTTTCTATCTCACTAATATTTTTCCCGTATACTTCCTCTATTTTCTTTTCTACATTCTTATCGTTGTATATCTTTTCAAACTTTTCTATTCCATAAGTGTCGATTAAATAATAAATAAAAGGGCATAAACCAATTCGAAGCTGTAGCGTCTACAAACGCTGCGTCTTTTTTAATGTATAGGTATCCTCAATTTGCACAAATTAATATTGAGTGTATCGCACGCACTTATTAGGTTGTGGCGTTAGTTGACCGTCACGACCTCCCCCATTTGTTACTTAGGGTATTCATTCATTTCATATCCGTGACCCTTTAAAATTTACCATTATTACATATAGAGGTGCTTTAATTGACAACATTCGGAAAATGCTTATATATCGCTTTCTTTGTAACACTGTTTTTATTTACTACTGTTTGGGATTATTTTAAAAACGGTAATTTGCCTTTGCTTGAAAATTTTCTCTTTTCCTTTTGGGTAGCAAGTTTTTTATTCATGGCATTACTACTGAGAAGTAAAAAAGATGAAACGGAAAAAAGCTAAAAACCAGAAGCTGATTTGAATATTCTAATCAGTTTTTTTACTCCACATTTCCCTCTAATTGTTCAGTAGTTATTCTGTATAAAGCTCACTGTACCAACCACCAAGACCTATATAGTTCCAACAATTAGTACTGACAATCCTTAACACTGCGGAGAACCTTATCATAAGTAAGTGAGATTTTTTATGATGTCTAAAAAAGCTGGACTATACAAGATAATTGATTACGCTGTGGATATTTCAGCTTAAATAAATTAAGAAGTAATTATTCTTTTATTATCGATTCTTCGTGTCGACAATTGCTAGTTTGTCTAGGCATCGTTTTCCCATTCTTTTAATGCTTCTCCATTCATCTTTTACTTGAATATTATAAGAATATAAATAATGAGTTGAGGTGAAATATGGATTTCAATCATTTACGTTATCTTGCGATAGGCGATTCCCTTACTGTGGGTATCGGTGTTCCGTTTTTGGATCCTGGATTTGTTGAATATTACAGATGTCTAAGCCAGCAAGCTTTAAAAAAGCGTATTTTTTATCAAAAACATGCACGGTCAGGAGCAACGACAGCGGATGTTTTAACTATACTCAATGCCCCGATTGTTACGGAAGCTGTAAAGTGTGCAAATATCATCACGATAACAGCTGGAGGGGATGATTTAATAAACGCTGCTAAAGAATTTCTAATCAATAAAAACGAAGAAAGTATATCTCGTGCTATTAAACAATCAGGAAATAACATCTCAAAAATATTAGAAAGAATTCACCATCTAGACAAACAAGATAAATATATTTTACGGTTACAGAATTTATACAATCCATTTAGTGATATTCCTATAGCAGATGAGGGGATTAGAGCGTTTAATTCATTGATTAAAAGTTTTGGTCGGGAATTGAATGTTAAAGTAGCTGATATCTATAGTGTATTTAAGGGAAATGAAAAAGCTTTACTATCATCAGGAGGAGTTCATCCTAATAGTAGGGGATACTATCAAATGGCATTAGCTCTTAGTAAGCTCGGATATTCCCCGTTATAGGGCTAAAGGTGTAAGTATAATCTAATCCTTTTCGTTTTAGGCTGTTTCCTCAAAGATTGTTTTGATATTTCGTGAATCAAAAATATTTCTTCAATATCCTGTTATTCCTTTTCTATCGCGCATATTACAATAAGATGAAAAAACTGATTATTTATGGAATAATATACTATGATTGAATTGACTTAGAAACAAGAAACCGCTAGAGAGTGTAATCCTTCTCTAGCAGTTTTATATTATTCTGAAAGTTTGATCTTCAACTAACCTGCCCGTTAGTGTAAAAGCGATTGCTCTAATTGAACAATCCCTGTTAGTTTAAGTGAATTTTCTCACAAATTGATATTATACAGTTGAATAGAAAGACAAATTAGAATTTGGAGGTTCAATATGAAAAGTGAAGATAAAAAAGAGCTGGTATTTATTCTGTGTTTGGTATTATTACTGGTTCCTTAGTTCATACGTTATTAGTTTCTTTTGGCTTATCGCTCATTCTTACAAAATCTATTGTATTATTTAATACCATTAAAATTATTGGTGTTATTTATCTCGTTTATCTAGGGATTAAAATGATACTGGATAAGTCAAACATAGGTTTCGAAGCGTCATCTAATATATTAAACTTAAGAAAAATTTATATACAGGGACTTTTAACAAGTCTAACGAATCCAAAAGTTTCTTTATTTTTTATTGCGTTTCTCCCACAGTTTATAGATGTTAAAGCATCCGGTCCTATTCCTTTTTTAATTTTAGGACTTACTTTTACAGCGACTGGACTACTATGGTGTTTATTTGTTGCTTATTTCTCTTCGTACGTTACTAAAAAACTAAGAGGAAACCAAAAGGTAGGGATGATCCTGAATAAGTTAACTGGAATGATATTTATTGGTATGGGGATTAAGTTGCTTCAAACAAAAGCCCCTCATTAAATTTGTATAACATTGCCCCCTATTAAAAATGTTATATTGAATTTAAAGTAGTTCACTATTATTGAACAGTCCTTTCAAATTGAAGGGACTGTTTTCTTATTGATCCATTCCTTTTACTGCACTTTTTCTCATTTTGTTCTCTAGTTTAATGTAGCATGTGACGACGCTACATTTTTTTATTTTTAAAGCTATTTCACAGGCAATTCACTATACAAACATAGCTATCACATCATAGTAAGGTAAAGCTAATTTAGCCTTACACCTCCGAAACTTTTTTCTAAGGGACACTCCTATCCCAAGTGACCCTTTTTTATTGTCGTATCTCACAAAAATATCTTTCTTAATGCCTACAGCTGAATGGTTTAACACCCTACCCCTTCTCTACTGCTTACATATAATACATTGTAGAAAGGAGGGATATTTTATGGGATACTGCGGAAACGTTGGTGGTATAAATAATGGAGGCTACTATGGTGGCGGATATGGTGGCGGTTCATCATTTGCCTTAATTGTTGTTCTATTTATACTTCTAATTATTATCGGAGCTACTTTCCTGAATAGAGAGTATTAACATTTCCGATTTAAGGGTCGCCACCAGCCTGGTGACCCTTTTATAGTTACTTTCCTCATATCGTTCAGTAATTGCCTGTATTATACATATAATTTTTGGTATATTATGATATACAAAAAGTTTTGAAAGGGGTACATATTTTGGATACAAACAATTTATCCATCAGGAATATGACTGATAATGATTATGATTTAATGGCCAAATGGTTAAGTACGAAAGAAGTTTTAGAATTTTATGGGGATATTAATTCACCATTTACAAAAGAACAAGTAAGGAAAAAATATGAACCACGAGTTCATGGTGAAATCCCAGTTTTTCCTTTCATAGTTGAGTTAGACGGTTCCCCAATAGGATTTATGCAATACTATAAACTTCAAGAAGAAGAACAAAAAGAATTAGGATATTTAAATAATCAAGTGATTTTTGGAATTGACCAATTTATCGGTATCCCTAAACTGTATAATAAAGGCTATGGAACGATTATGGTTAGTAAATTTATTGAACTCATTATGAACATTACTGACGCTGAAATAATAATATTAGACCCTGAAATTTCTAATGAAAGAGCTATTAGATGTTACGAAAAATGCGGGTTTTCAAAAGTTAAAAAAATTAATAATGAAAGTGCTTTGTTAATGGAATTGAAAAATACTAAAATCTAACTCTATATTATTATTTGATGTACAATTTCCCCCAAATATTCAACATTTCTAGCCGTTTCAAGATCTATAACAATCAATGCTATGCTTACCTTAATTAAAAAAGCGCAGAAATCAATTTTAGAAACGTTGATTTCTTGCGCTTTTATGATGTGAAATTGTTTAATTTTGCTTTGAAAATATACTTATGTCCCAGTCTCTTTCAGACTTTCGAGAAAGGAAATTGTCTTCGATATGAAAGTTAATTACTATTGTTTATACCCTTAAAAGCTTCGGTCTGCTCCTTAATTCCTTTTTCTGCGGCAAATCTCTCAATACTAAATGCACCAAAGAATCCAACAATTCCATCTACTCTTTCGATAATATAAGCAGCATCTTCCGGTTCTGCAATTGGACCTCCATGGCAAATTGCTAAAATATCAGGATTTACAGACTTACCAGCATGAATAATTTTTTGGATTCGATCTACACAGTCATCTAAAGTTAATGCTGTTTGTGCACCAATCGTTCCTTTTGTTGTTAATCCGATACGAAAAACATACACATTTCTTAAAAAATGTAGACATCTCTACTGTGACACAACTTATATCTTCCGACTTTCGTATTTGTGTCTTCCTTATTCTCCGAGTCTGATTTCGCATAAAGCTACTGCCATTTTGTATGACTCTCCAAAGGCTTAAATTCCGCAGTATCGTTGCGTACACATCTAAGGTTTAGTGTCAGTTAAATCCCTTAGATTGAGTAATTTGCTAAGTATAATGCTTGCATTCGAATCTCTATCCAACTTTAACCACAAGGGCAGATATATAATCTGTTTTTCAGTTTCAAATCGGTTTTGATTTGTCCACAACTAGAACAAGTTTTTGATGATGGAAACCATCTGTCAGCTTCAACAAATTCAATTCCGTATTTTTGACATTTGTATTGAATTTGCCGTTTGAACTCATGTAGCTTTTGCCCGGCTACCGCCTTTGCCAGATGTTTATTTTTCATCATACCTTTTACATTTAAATGTTCCATTACAATACGAGATGGCTTGGTTTTCACGATCTCATTAGAACATTGATGTAAATGATTTGTTCGGATGTCGTTAAGTCGCTTATATAAATTACGGATTGCTGTGTTTTGTTTTTGAATATTTTTCATATTCTTTAAAGGTGTTTTATAGATTGGCTTTCGGTTTTTAGTGTACTCTTTCGTGTTGGCTACCAGCTTACGAGCTAGTTGTCGTTGTTCTCGTTTTAACTTTCGCTCTAATCGTTTGACTTCTTCGGTTTTGTTGATGTTCTTTTTGAACTCACCATCAGAACAAACTGCCAATTTATTGATTCCTACATCAATCCCTAAACTTTCGCCTGTCAAATCAAATTGGTCAAATTCTTGCTCATATCCAATTGATAAGAACCAATTTCTCCCGTCAAAAGAGATACGTGGATTCGAATATTTATGACCTTTTTTAAGCTTAGGAAGCGCAATGCAAGTTTTTACACTGCCAATCTTTTCACCTCTAAAACCTTCATTTGTTCGTTTTAAACTTTCGTAATTTACATAAAAACTAACTTTACTTCTTCGTCTGCTTTTGAACCTAGGCTTTTCAGTCATGCCTTCGAACCAACGCTTTCTAGCCATATCGGCATCTTTTACCGCCTGTTTCATCACATTGCTTCCGACTTCTTTTAGCCATTTATTCGTTGTTGGTTTCAGTTCGTTATTGATTTTCTTCCGAACTTCGCCCTCTTTGACGGTACGCTTCTCGTCGTTATAAATACGTTCACTTTCAGCCAAGAAATAGTTGTAAGCCCATCTCGCAGTCCCCGCAGACTTCCAAAACAAAACCTCTTGTTCTTTAGTTGGTTTTAATCTTATCTTTGTCGCCAATATCATTGTTTTTCACCTCGTCAATCAATCGTTTAGCTTTCTTAGACCGTTGACTGGATAATCTATTTGCAAAGACCGTGACAATGAGTTACAACATTTACACCAACACGTTTAGCAAATTTTCCAATGGACATTAATTCCATGCGTACCACCTCTCTTTCACTATGATAAAATCACATTACCCTATTTAGAGAGGTTGTTAACATTTTTATATTTGTATATATTTTTCTTGTTCACACGAAGGAGCAACCCTTCATGCAGTCTTTCTCTCACGAGTAGACCTCTTATGCTTTCACATAAGCACAGACTATATCTTCATCTTATCTTCTAATAAGAGCCACATTTTTCTTCCGCCATTCACTTGCGGTTTTACTCTCCCTCAAGGAGATAGTCGTTGAACGTCTTCCTTGTCTCATTAGAGATTTAGGAGTTCGCTGCTAAACATCCATTGCCAAAGCACGTAGCGCCACCGTTTTCCGTTGTCACGATGATCCTTTACGGACACTGAGTAATTTTTTTAGCTTATGCCATCCTTGTTGTCTGCGTATTTAGCTGTCATTCCAGAACCCGCAGCGACACCTAAAATATAACTATTTTTATTAATTTGTTTTTTAATCTAATTGTTTATTTCATACTTCTTATTTAGCTCTTCCTCCATGTAATTTTCACCTCTACTAGAGTTATGAATCATTTTGTTCTTTTAGTGTAATGTACATTATCTCTTATCCAAAAGCTATAAATGTTACTAGTCTTTACAGATTACCTAACTTTAAACTTGTTCGTTTTATTCATAAGACAACATTTATAAAAAAACACCGACCCTTTATTCGAAACCATTGAAAAAAGTCGATTTACACCAAAATTTTCAGTGCAAATCGACTTTTTATATTAATAAGTTACTATATTTTTTAGCAATTCATAAGTTTTTCAATACTCTTCCTTAAATCTCCCATAATCTTTTTACATCGACCAATTCTTGCCCATCGAATTCCATTCTGTATATGTCTGGCTTTGTTGTATGTAATAAAAAGTTTAAATCATATTTACTATCATAAAACCCCATCATTAAAGTCATAATAGCCCCATGTGTGCCAATTACTACTTTCTGTCCTTGATAGGCGTTTAATAATTCTTGTAAAACTTTTATAGCACGTTTCTGGCAGTCAGCATTAGACTCTCCTCCCTCTAAAGCATAGATTGGGTCAGAAAATGACTTTTCTAATAAAGGGAATAATTCCTTGTCAGAGATTCGCTTTTCTTCAGCACTAAAAATTTGCTCTTTAAGGTCTTCAAATACAATTACTTCTTTTTTTATTTGTTCAGCTACTTTCTGAACAGTTAGGATTGAACGACTATACGGGCTTGAAATAACAGTATCAATGCCCTCTTTTTGTAGAATATCAGTTATTCGTTGAACGTCAAATCTACCTTTTTCAGTTAATTCTCTCGTTCTCTCATTTCCGTCTTTTGGTGAATCACCGTGTCGTACCATATATATGAATGTTTTCATAACGTGCCTCCTATAATTTTCATACTTTCAGTGCTTGAGGTTTTGACCTAAAGCATTTATGTGACGAAGCTAAAAATCCATATTGCTCGAAAGAACTTCTACTGTTCATCCTCTGATATCGGTAAGACTGTAGAATATTTAACTTCTCGTAAAGATAAGTTAGTTTGAATGCGGGATATGCCCAGCCTATTTAATTTTCTTATAAAATTATCTAATTCTTTTCGATCTCTTATAATAACCTTTAAAAGATAATCATACTCTCCAGTTAAACAATGACATTCTAATATTTCAGGCATTGTTTTCAAGGTATTTTCCAAAGCTTCTAATTCCTTTGATTGATGAATATTTGTACTCATGAAAACGTAGCACAATAAATCGAATCCTAGTTTCTCATGATTTAAAATGGCAACTTGTTTGTCAATAAATCCTTCACTTTCTAAACGTTTTATCCTTGTATGGGTTGCCGGTGGCGACAAATTCACCCGTCTTGCTATCTCCGCATTACTTATTTGAACTTCTCTCTGCAAAATATCTAGTATTTGAGTATCAACACTATCTAATAATTTTCTTTCAACATCTCTCATGCAATTTTCTCTCCTTTTTTTATTCGAAAATTTAGCCAAATCCGACAACTATTATTAATTTTATTCTGTAAAATTCTATTTTTCTTACTATTATTTTGATTTTCATTCATCTTACAAAATATTATACTGCCAATAAAGCAAAAATGTTATGATTCTTTTATTAAATATAACTTGATTGTACATACGACAATCAAAGGAGAGATCGTGAATTGCCGAATGTCTATGTTTTATTAATGCTTTTAACTAGTTTACTTTGGGGAGGCAATTTTGTAGTTGCCAAATCCCTTGTTGATCATGCCTCTCCGTTAACATTGACAAGCTTAAGATGGCTCATTGCCGTCGTTGCACTTCTTCCAATGGTTTGGTGGAAAGAAAAAAGATTGCTTCCCTCTCGAGATGCCCTTCTCCCTTTATTTTTAATGGGCGTTACAGGTGTGGTATTGTTCAATATCTTTCAATTTTTAGCATTGGAAAGAACAACATCGACGAATGTTGGCCTTATTTCAACATTAAATACAATTTCTATTGCGTTTTTTTCATTTGTTTTTCTAAAAGAGAAGATTAATATTTTTCAAGCTCTTTCAATGCTTCTTTCGTTATTTGGTGTTTTTCTCGTACTTTCAAAAGGGAATATCAACTTATTATTGTCTTTTCATTTTAATGTGGGTGATTTATGGATGATTGCAGCTGTATGTGTATGGGGAGTTTATTCCGTTTGTAGTAAATGGGCAATGAAAACTACCTCTCCACTAATGTCTAATTTGTATTCAGGAATATTTGGTCTTCTTGTACTATTACCGTTTAACCTTAAGGATTTTTCAATTTCCAATGTTAATCACTCTTTTATTCTATCGCTTTTATATACGGGGTTAATCTCCACTGTCGTTTGTATGGTACTTTGGAGCATTGGTATTCAAAAACTAGGAGCTACAACATCCGGTGTTTTCCTTAATTTCAATCCGATTTTCACGGCACTTTTAGCGTTTTTATTTTTAGGAGAGAGTATCTCTTGGAAACAAGGAATTGGCGGATTAATTGTTATTATTGGATGTTATTTATTTTCACATTTTAAAAATAAAGCAACTTTTTTAAATACCTCCCTTACAAGTTAAGAAATTAGTATTTTTATCTAAATGTAGCTAAATTAAAAAAATGTCAACACAATTAGTTGACACTTTAGCGAAATTAAAGTGAATTATATTTTTTCACTTCTAAAGGAATAGATAGTAAATATAAATCTATAGCATATGTAGTAATCATAACCCCTTTACCTTTTTCAGTAAATTTTGCTTAAAAAAAACGTTCCGAAACCTTTCTTTTCCCCCATTTTTTAGGGAACCATTCAAATCCTAAAAACATAATATGTATCACCTTTAAGTATTTTCTTTTATATGACTAAGACAATAATTTGAACTGCATCCCAGTTGTTAGACCTACTAACGATTGGGATGAGTTCATTTTATAAACGCCTAGTTTATTTGTTTATAAAAGTTCTCTTTCCTCTTTTGGAATTAATTTCATTGTAAAATAAAGTTTGATAATTTACAAAATAGATTTCCAATTTTCACTTGAGGTCTTTCTTTTTTTTGCGTGTTCACTTTCTTGTTGATATTATGACTCTACTAATAAAGTAAATAAGTGTCCTTTTCCCCTTTACCTTCGTACATGGGTTATACTTTATGTATGAAGTACTATGAGTCCTAACCAAAATTTAAAGCACGAATGTCCTACTATTGATACTTCTTCGACTGAAAATAAAATGTACGAGGTGAAATGAAGATGGAAAATTGTTGTAGCAACCTAAAAAAAAATACTAATGAAAACACTATTGTTTGTCCCTCTTGCAAAGATAAAGCTAAAAATGTACAACTAATAACAATTAAATCAATGATAAAACCATCTGTATTAGGATCAATAAATGCTTTGGAAAATCACTATTTTTGTTCTACTAAAGATTGTAATGTCGTTTATTTTGATACGCTTAATAAAGAGTACACTCTATCTAATATAAAGGTAGTTGTGCATCAAAAGGATGACTCATTCAGTACACCGGTATGTTATTGTTTTGATTGGACTAAAGGAAAAATTAAACAATATGTTGAAAATGAACTCACTCCTAATCCCTTAGAACATATTCGTGCAAATATTAAAGAAAATCGCTGTGGCTGCGAGGTAAACAATCCCCAAGGTAGTTGTTGCTTAGGTAATGTTACGAAATATATTAAAGGTCTAGCCTAAAAAGAAGTAATAACGGTCCTAAAAGCCTGTGAAAAAGGGGTTTTAGGACCGTTTTATTAATCATGGTATATGGTTACCGCTATATTTTTTAAAATTAATCCTCCCTTTCGCATCCATTTAATCAATTAATTGATTAAACTTCTCTTTAGGGAAATCAACTCCTAATTCCTCCATTTGTGTTTTTGCTTTCTCAATTAATTTTGTAGCCTCTTTTTTAGTTTCATCATCTAAATTTGTGATTCTTTCGCCTTTTCCAATATGGGGTGGAAGAGATACTCCAAGTTCTTTCAGTTGTGTATTCGCTTCCTCTTGAGTTAAGGAATCATCTTTAAGTTGTTTCATTATTTCTTGTACCTTTGTTTTTGTTTCATCATCTAATTTTGCGAAATTATTGCCTTTTTCAATATGAGCTGGAAGAGATACTCCAAGTTCTTTCAGTTGTATATTTGCTTCCTCTTGAGTTAAGGAATCATCTTTAAGTTGTTTCATTATTTCTTGTACTTTTGTTTTTGTTTCATCATCTAAATTCGCGAATTTATCGCCTTTTCCAATATGGGTTGGAAGAGACACACCAAGTTCTTTCATTTTTGCATTTCCTTCCATTTGAGTTAAGGAACCATCTTTAAGTTGTTCCATAATTTTTTGTACTTTTGTTTTTGTTTCATCATCTAAATTCGCGAATTTATCGACTTTTCCATTATGTTTTGAAGATAATGACACCCCTAAGTTTGCTAGTTCATTCCTTAGGTTGTTTAAAATTTCATCAACTTTTTGTTGTGTTTCAGCATCTAGATTTGTGTGTTTTTCTTCATTTACTGTCTCATTCTGATTTGTAGCAGCAAAAGTTGGAATAGTTGTACCGCCAAATATCCCTAATGATAAAGCTCCTGTCATAGCATAAGTCGAAATCTTAGTTCTTATTTTCATTTTTATTCACTCCTTGAATTAGTGTAACGAGGTATTTACCCCTAAGCTTAGATTAAACTAAGCTGTATCTACACTTTATCGGAGAATTGTGTCAGCTGTATGTCAAAGGGACAGAAATTTCAGATAAATGTATTATGAGTCAATTTCACAAAAGTCCTTCATCGCAAAAAAATGATATATTACTTTTCATAAAAGCCATTTTTATGGAAATCATACCATTTTTGAATCTTCTCTTCTGAATGTACTTTAAGAGAAATCATAATTTCTTTTGCAAACTCCAATGTAGCAGTTCCATTTGCTGTTATGAAATCATCAGAGTTGACACATTGCTTCTCTATATAAAATTCACTTCCACTATAATTTGGACAACTATTTGCAATAAACTCAAGAGAGTTGCCTGTATGCTCTACTTTATTTAAATACCCGTTATATGCTAAAAACGTAGTTGCATCACAGATAGCTGAAATTAACACAAATCAATAGAGAAAAACTTTTTATCAAGTTTATAGCTGGCTAAAATTCCTAATCCACCACCTTGACCTGGATAACTCACTATAGGAATTCCCGCTAAATTCAGTGATTCAATATCGCGATAAATAGTTTGTTTCGACACTTCAAGCTTTTCGGCCAATTCTTGTGCTGTGATTTTCTGATGATTAACTAATAAATTTAAAATACTAAACATTCGGGTTGATTTCATTTCTTCTTCCTCTTTCAATGTTTCTATTACTGTTTTATTCGTTATCTTTACCCTTTTTGTTCAGCCTGAGCGTTTTTCCAATAAGTGTTTGGTCCATTACTTGTTAAAGTTGCATTTTTCGGTACTTGTTTCATTATTAAAAGAAGATTTAGTAAATCCACTGACGATCCCATCGCGTTTAGAATGATCAAGAACTTTAATGTCGTTGTTAAGAGTCCAAATGCACTGAAAATTAGTGGGAAAATTATTGAAAGTATCATAAAAGGTGCAATCGTAATGAATATATATCTTGATTTTGGAATCTCTTCTTCCGAAATTACAAAACCCCCGAACAGAGTAAGCCCTACAGAAATTTTTTCTGACTTCATAAAATTAGGAATGAACACTAAATGAAGTAATTCATGAATTATTAATAATAAGACGATCCCCAAAATAACGCTTAAGTTAATGGTTATTGATATTCCACCAGATGTAAATCCAAAATCTCTCAAAGAAATACTAGAAAAAATATTTATTACCCCAATAGAGATCATTGAAGCGACAATCATTAAAGGGATAGATAACAATATAGCACTTATTAAATTCTTAGGTTCTTTCATCGGAATCCAACCATTTTTAATGAAGTCTACATGTAAATTTGGGTTACTTTTTGGCAATTTGTTTAGTATTTTCATTTAACCACTCCATTTAATTCAAAAATTTTATGATCTATTGATTTTTAATAATTTCACTTAATTGGAAAATTCCTTCTTTCATTTCATCGAGTGAAGCATACCCATAGGAGATTCGTATAAACTGTCCTGACTTTTCAGCATAAATACTCCCGGGATTTAGAAGAATATTGTTGGATAATGCTTTTTCAAATAGCCTTTTTACTTTAAATTCAGGCTTTATTTTCACCCATATGAACAATCCGCCTTTCGGGATGTCCCATGTAGCGTAATCACTCAAATATTTGTCCATTGCATCTAAAGCAACTTTTCTACGAATGCTAAGTTGTTCTCTTACTTTATCAAGGTGATCATCATAGAAATTACTAGATAGCCACTCTGCAGCAACGAGTTGTGAAAGAGAACTTGATCCATAATCGGATTGCATTTTTAAATCTGCTAATCGATTAATAACTGACTCCGAGCCAACTATCCAACCAATTCGTAATCCTGGACTAAGGGTTTTCGATAAACTTCCAACATACAATACATTGCCGTAATGATCCATGGCTTTTAGTGGTTTAGGTGGTGGGCTGTCAATCCATAAATCACGGTACACATCATCTTCTATAACTGGCAGTTGCTCTCTTTCACAATAGGCAATTAATTTTTCACGTCTCTCTTCTTGCATTAAGGCGCCTGTTGGATTGTGGAAGGTTGGAATCGTATATAAAACATTCTTCCCTTTTTCCTTTATCGGATAAATTGAATCGATGATAATCCCCTCATTATCCATCGCTAATCCTTGCAACTCCATCCCCGCAGACTCAAAAACAGTCAACGAGTAAAGATAGGACGGCATTTCTAGCAATATCGTTGAACCTCTTTTTAGGAGTCCAATTGAAATTAGATGTAAAGCTTGGAGCGCACCAGAAACGACAAGAATGGACGACGGAGATGCTTCGATTCCTCTTACTTTTAAATAGTCACTAATGGCTTGACGTAATATTATATTTCCTTTCGGCTCTTCATAGCCAAAAGTAGTTAATTGATTCGATACTTTTTGAACAATGACTTTCATCTCATCTAAAGGGAACATCTCAGGTGATAACTCCCCTTTACTCAATTGAATAAGATTCGTATTCGATTCCGCTTCGTTAATCTCCTGCACCATAGAAACACTGGGTTTATGAATGCCTACAGTGACATTTTCATTCCAGTTAGTCGAAGATTTTGCACCCATCAAAGTCCAAGTATTATTGGTGACGACTGTTTCCTTCCCTGCTTTACCTTCAATTAGGCCTTCCGCCATTAGTTCCTCTAATGCTGTTATGACAGTACTACGATTAACCTCAAACTGTTTTGCCAGTTTACGTTGACTTGGTATGGGACTACCGATAGCCCACTCTCCTTTAGCAATTTTTTCTTTTATAAAATCAATAATCAATTGATATTTTGGTTTTTTCATAAGTACGCTCTCATTTCGTTCAATTATGCCTTGGCATAATTGTGTCCGGAATCGGCTTTGTGCTAGCACAAAGAACTCCTTTCCGATTCCGACATCCGCCGGAGGCTTTAGGCCAACACGACGTTGGTCACTCAGGCATTTTCACAGGATGTGAAGGTCTTAGCCTGAGTTCCTCTTCTTTCAGCGGATGTTTGGATACCCGCTGAAAGAAGTTAAACTGGTTGGTTTTTTTCATTATAACCTGTTGGAGAAATTTTACCAAAATCCTATTAATATTAAAAACATAAATTTAATTGGATGGATTAGAAAGTAAAACGAACGAGGTGTATTCATGTTAAAAACATTAGATTTTAAGATTATTTCTGCTCATTTCATAACAATCATTTTATGGGCATCAGCTTTTCCAGGAATACGAGTGGCATTGACGGCCTATTCACCTGAACATATATCACTTTTACGATTATTAGTCGGCTCATTCGTATTAATAATCGTAGCAGTTATTATAAAAACTCCTTTACCTGCGTTAAAAGATATCCCCATTATTTTATTACTTGGCTTTTTAGGTTTCACCGTGTATCAAGTAGCACTAAATTATGGAGAGCAAACGATTAGTGCTGGCGTTGCAAGTTTACTTGTTTCCACAACCCCAATATTCACTGCATTGTTAGCTGTATTCTTTTATCGTGAGAAGCTTGGATTATGGGGATGGCTTGGTTCACTTGTTGGTTTTTGTGGTGTAGCATTTATTTCTGTAGGAGGTTCAACTGAAAGTTTTTCTTTTAATACTGGGATTATCCTAGTTTTAGTAGCATCCCTTTCAGAAAGTATTTATTTTGTTTTTCAACATCATTATCTAGAAAAATACGGTGCTATTCCCTTCACAATGTATGCCATTTGGTCAGGTACTATTTTTATGTTACTTTTCTCACCTGGCCTAAGTGAAGCAATTATGGATGCCCCGATCAATGCAACGCTAGTCACTTTGTATCTCGGAATTTTCCCAACAATCATTCCTTATTTTACGCTAGCCTATGTTACCTCACGAACAGGAGCAGCTGAAGCAACAAGTACGCTTTATTTAACCTCTGTTTTCGCATTTCTTATCGCATGGGTTTGGCTTGGTGAGGTTCCACATTTTTCTGCCATAACAGGTGGCTTAATTACTTTAGTAGGTGTATTTATTTCGAACATAAAGAAAGAAGATATTATGAAAGAAAACAACAATGCTGAGAGTTCAAACTAGCTGTCTCGATTGAATAATTGCTCCATTAATCATTATAGACTGTTGACAACAGGTGTTCTATACCTGTTGTCATTTTTTAAGAAGCATTTTCTAACATTTGTAGATGATGTTTGATCGTTGGACATGTTGCAGTAATAACACCTTTTTGCTCTAATTAACTTTCAAAAGCCTCGAGAATTATAACACTCTCGATTGATCTCACAAAGCATAATAAAAACCCTCCACAATTGATGTGAAAGGCAATTAGCGATTTTAAAAATTTCATTAGAATTGCAGAAAAACAATATATCTAGCAAAAAACTCACTTGAAATAAAAATTCATCGCGTTTTGATAAAGAATTTTCTCCACTGACGTTGCATCAAACAATTCTTGAATTAGTTCAATATCTGCATAAGCAAAAGGTCTTTTTGCTCGTGTGGACGGCAAATCTGTACCAAACATTAATGCATCAGGATTAACAGCATGAATAGATTTCAAAGCTTGTTCTACATCGAGATCCACACGACCAAAACCTGTCGCTTTTACTCGTATACCTTTTTCTACGAGGCGCAACAAATGAGGTAGGCCTTCCTCGGATAACCCTAAATGATCAATTGAAATCGCTGGTAATTTTTCAATCGTTGGGGCAATTTCAGGCAAATCTTTTGCGTCGATATATAATTCACTATGCCAGCCAACTAAATCATAAACACGTCTAGCAAAATAATCGAGCTTCGTTAAATCTTCGGAGCCGCCACGCTTCACATTGAATCGTAGTGCGCGTACACCTTTTTTATGTAAATCCATAATCTTATCATCTGTCACCGCAAATGGTAGTTGGGTAACACCACAATATGCAGATCCCATTTTTTCTAAAGCATTCACTAAATAATCTTGGTCAAAACCTTGAAAAGAACCTGATACAATTGCCCCACCGACAATATGATAAGCCGCTGTTTCTTTTTGGTAATCTTCTACAATATAACTAGGTGGTACATATCCTTGATTTTCGGTAATCGGAAAATCAAAATCAATAATGTGAAAGTGTGCATCAAAAATTCTCATCTTTCCCGCCTCCTTTCTTTTACATTATCAAATACCGAGCATAAAGGAAATTTATGATTTTTTATGTAAATCCATAATTTTTACTTATCACACAGAACATTAAACATTGCAAAAATTCCTCCCAAAAATGTTTTGAGTCTAAATATAATTCCTTATAAGAAATACCTTAATGCGTTGCTTCCAGATGTAATTAACGCTAGAAAGCCTGCAATCATACTCCATATTGCATAGCGATTCTCTTCTTGTTTTCTCTTGCTAATCCAAATTAATATTATGCTGATTAATAATAAAATGACACCCAAAACTGCTCCTGTAATAATGCCTATAATCATTCCCATTTCTTGTTCCTTCTCTCTTTACATAATTATTGCTAAAACTCTTCCGTTTCACTTAGTCTTTCGATTCTGTTTTGCCGTACTCCAAATTACATCACATCTACGTTTTCAATATTACGAATACCTAGATACGCAATTATTACTCCAACTGCTGCAAACCCTAATTGCAGTGGTATGAAGGTCACCAATGATATTTCTGGGTTATAAGCACAAGCAATTGCCACCACAAGTAGAGATGAACCAATAGTGGCCGGAACAGAATAATTACGCATTCCAAAATATAATGGAATTAAGCTTGTTCCTGTTGTGGCAATAGCAAAAGGTACTATATCTATGACTTCACCTATGAACTGGTTTGCAGTTATTGTAAATGGAACGATAGAAAAATAATTATTAATGATTGAAAATAGACCAGCAACAACGATATTTGACAATATCGTAGTCATGAATGTTAATAAAGCGATCAAGGTCAATTTACTAGCAATCAGTTTCTTTCGACTAACAGGATAAGAGAACATAATCAATATTGTTCTGTTTTTATATTCTTCAATAACTAGTTTCGCTATTAATACAGAGGCAAACACAATAAACGTTGCCCTTACGCTTGCGCCAATCAGTACATAAACATCTTGATACGTTGAGATAGGTATATCCCCCTCTCTCTGTGCTATATAAATTACGGAACACACTACTGCAGTTATAATAATGTTTCCGATCATCGCACCTTTTACATACCAACCTAAGTTAAATTTCTTCAATTCCAGCTTTAGTAGATGTAGCATAGAACCACCTCTCCCCTTCAGTTTGTTATTGCATGAAAATATAAACAATACTCATTATGTTGAATATTGATAGCCTATAACTATTCTTGTATTCATCAATTATTAAACGTAATAAAATAATAGCTAAAATAATCGTCAATATTGTTTTAAAAAGAATATTCAATATTGGCATTTGTCCTATATACTCTGAGAACATCAGTCCGCTTACAACTTTTAATCCAAACGGTACAAGATTAACCGGAAGATAGGTTGCCACAATAAAAATGATTATTCCTGTAAAATATTTAGATAAATGATATTTTTTCCATCCTAGTTCCATCAGTTTAAGCATGGATTCTCTCTCCGTTCGTTTAATTAAGAAATACTCCTCTAAAGAGCTATGTTTTTTCAGAGTAGTTGACATTAATTGATATCCTTTCAGCACTCTTGATCCAAAAAAACAATAGAATTTCACCTTTCTCCACATACATGATTTATATCTGAAACAGTCCCTTTCATGTACTTTAATTGTACGAATCGATCATCTCTTTTTTCTTACTCATTCCTTACAAATTTATTAATTGTAAAAATATGATTCATTTTAAAACGAGAGAAATTATCTAAACAAAAAATACCAGGCTCAAATTAATGAGTACCTGGTTTCTTTAGATCAGTTTACCTTATGACATTGAAAAGTTTACATTTATTGAATACCACATCGTTCTAAATATAAAGCATTTGGAGTCGGGTTATTTGTTAATCCAGAAGTATTATGTTTCTTTACCTATTTAAAATGATTATGTATTCTCTATAATGCTTTTACCTGACTGCGTACTGAATTACTTTAGTTTGTTTTATTAGTAGCAATATAAACACCTACCAGCACCATTATCATCCCAACGATTTGTATCAATGTAATTGAGCTGCCATACGCAATAACTGCAAGTAATGTTGCGACAATAGGCGTCAAGTTTAAATACAAGCTCGCTTTACTACCTCCTAAGCTCTCTACACCCTTGTTAAAAATAACATAGCCAATCAATGTCCCACATACAACCATATAAAACATTTCAATCCAACTTTGAACTGACATATTGACTATTTGACCCCAACCGCCTTCAAATACCGTACTAATCGCTAGGAACACAGCACCAGATAACATCATGATAGTATTCGATAACATCACTGGTATACCTTTAATCATGGATTCACCCATTAATGCATAAATAACTCCGCACAAAAGTGCCCCAACAAAAAGCAAATCTCCTAAGTTAAAAGAAAGAGAAAACAAAACAGAAAATGATCCTTTGACAATAACAATAATTACCCCAATCATCGATATAGCTAAACCTACTCCAGCTTTATTGTTCCATTTTTCTTTAGCTAATATGACAGCCCCTAGCATAGTGAATACAGGCATCGCAGCTATTATTAACGCACCGTTAGTCGCAGAAGTATACTTCAATGCCGTAAAAAAGAAAGCATTGTAACCGAAAATTCCGATAAAGCCAATAAATAATAAACCTTTCCATCGATTTCTGATTACTTGCCACTGCCATTCTTTCTGAATTGTTATGATTGTAAAGAGTATTATTCCAGTTATGCCAAAACGTAGTGTAGCTGCAACAAGTGGCGGAACTTCCGTAATAACATGCTTCGCTGTCGCAAATGCACCACCCCAAAACAAAGGAACGAGCAGCATTAATAAATACATGTTTCTTGATTGATTTTTGTTCTTATTCTCCATTATTTAATCCTCCTAATCTTCCGAATAACGTTCATACGTTTAAAAGTTTAAACATATGAACGTTATTTGTAAAAAAGAACAAATCAATAGCTTTGCTCAATAGTTTGAATTAGCTCTTTGATTTGTTTTAGAAACTCATTAGAACTCAATGAATAGTATTTTTCATTCCCATTTCGATTAAAAGTAATCAAACCTGCTTGTCTTAAAATTTTCAAATGATGGGAAACAGCTGGTCTAGAAAGCTCAATTCTTTCTGTTAATTGATTTACATTTAAGCTATCATGTGTCAGTAAAAGCATGATGATTTGTTGACGATTAACATCACCAAGTGCTTGGAAAATGGGGGTTGATAATTTAAATTTTTCTAAAACTTGTTCTTTGTTATTGCAATTAAAATTTTCCATAATTCCCATCCCTATGTTTAAATTTTTAAACATATTTAATTTTAATTAAAAAACATAATTTGTCAAGATACTCTTTATTTTCTCTATGAAACCCTTTTAGAAAACTATTTCCAAAAGGTTACAGCGATACAGCTTTTATAAAGCTCCATTCATCAAAAAAAAGCTAGGCTCACAAAAAATTTGTGAATACCTAGCCGTTTTTATGCGTGTTCATTTGTTAACCATGACATAACTAGGTTACCACATCATTCTCAACAAATTCTGAACAAATCATGAAATTCTCTATTTTTTGATCTTATAATGTATGTTTGTTTTACTAGACAAATGGCATCGAGAGTGCCTTCTGATTCATTTAGCTTTCAAGTCACAATGCATTTTTACTCATTACTTTCAACCTTCTGCCTTTTAGATGGATATTTTATAGCACTTTATTTTTCTATAAAATACGTATCGTACTCTTCTTTCAACACATAACCTAACTTTTCAGCTAACTTAACTGATGGAGAATTTGCCCCATCCCAGTTTGGGTAAATTCGTTGCTCTATACAGTCTAAAATTAGCGATGCAGCTGTTAACGCCGCTAAACCTTTACGCTGGTTTCTTTCGTCAGTTGCAATTTCAATTTCAATGCCAGCATCGTATATACTAAAAGAAGTTGCACCACAAACTGGAACATCTTTATACGTAACACAATAGCCAATGCCACGCGCCAAAAAATCATCATGTGACTTAAACTGACTGAAAAAATCTTCAGAAAGTGTTGAAAATGCAGAGTGATTGATAATTGTAGCATTTATTTTTTGTAGCTTATAATCTTCTGGTAAATCATTAATTAATTGTGTTAATTTCTCTTGATTAAAATGAGTCATGTCTCTTTTAAATCGATAGCGCTTAAATTTATGTGCCTGTTCTTTGTATTCAAGTTCAATACTATTTTTCCATTCATCCGTATTCACAATAACTAATGGATAGTCCGGTAAATTGCGTAGTAATTCCTGGGTACCTGGTACACCTGCATCTCCTGCATAAAAAACAAATATACCTACGATAATTTGAGCTGCCTTCGGATTTTCTAAACTATCAACATAAGCAGTTCCCATATACCCCTGTAAATACGACTGAACTAATGTATCCCCTATGTTTTCAAATATCTTAGTTACGTTTTCTACTACTGGCCCTTTTACCTCATAAATCATACATTAATCTACTCCCTTATACGTTATTGGTACATAATAAAAAACCTTGTGTTCTTGAACTGCGCCCCAATTGTTAGACACATCTAACAATTGGAGGTGCAGTTTTTGTATGGTCAAAAAGTATACTGCCAAAGATAAATTACAAGCTGTTGAGCGTTACTTAAATGGAAAGGAAAGTTCCTATGATATAGCTAAATCTATGGAGACTGATAATAA